>JACPPB010000001.1 GCA_016191205.1 Gammaproteobacteria bacterium
GGTAGTGCGCCTGTTTTCCGCCACTATGCCGGGAAACGGGTGAAATGAAGGGCGCTGTAAGGGTCTAGTTGACTCCATTTTGAACCTTTCACCCGCGCTGGCGGGTTTTTGTGGCATCAGGCTGGGTTATTCAGAGGTGCCTTAGGCGTTTCCAGGTGGTCGAAAAAACGGATCGGGCAGCGCCGGATGGTATTGCGGATGGCGGGCGTAGGGTACCAGACCCGCGCGCTGCAAGGACACTCGTTAACGGCAGTCACGCTTGGCGGTCGGGGTTGCGGCAGGTACTCTGGCCAGCCGCGCCAGCGCTGGCGGTTTGTGGAGAGGTCAAACGTGAAGCAGAACCCGTTGTTGCGACTCCGTGCCCTGGGTCAGAGTATCTGGCTCGACTATATCCGGCGCGATCTGCTTACCGGAGGGGGCTTGGCGGCGATGATGGCCGACGACGGGTTGGCCGGGATCACTTCCAATCCTAGTATCTTCGAAGACGCGATAGCGCGGCACGATTTTTATGACGGTGAAATCCGGCAGCTGCTGGCGACCGGCGCGGATGGCGACCGGCTCTATCAGGCGCTGACCGTCGGCGACGTTACCCGCGCTGCCGATGTCCTGCGGCCCCTGTGGGAGACCACCGGGCGCCGCGACGGGCTGGTCAGCCTGGAGGTTTCCCCTCATCTGGCCCATGACACCGCGGGCACGGTGGCGGAGGCGCTGGCCCTGTGGCGGACCGTTGACCGGCCCAATCTGATGATCAAGGTGCCGGGTACTCGCGCGGGTCTTCCGGCCATCACGCAGCTCATCGCGGCGGGCGTGAATCTCAACGTCACCTTGCTGTTTTCGGTAGCGCGTTATCGGGATGTGGCGGAGGCTTTCATGGCCGGGCTCGAACAGCGCCGCAGCCTGGGGCAGCCGCTGGCGGGAATCGCTTCGGTGGCGAGCTTTTTCATCAGCCGGATCGACACCCAGGTGGACGCGGAACTCGGTCAACTGAGCGCCGCACAGCCCGAGGCGGTCGCCTTGCGGGGTAGGGCGGCGCTGGCGTGTGCCCGGCTCGCCTACCGCCATTATCGGGAGTGGACCCAGGCGGCGCGCTGGCAGGCGCTGGCCGCAGCCGGTGCTCAACCCCAGCGGCTGCTGTGGGCGTCGACGTCCACCAAGGACCCGGCGTACAGCGATGTGCGCTACGTCGAAGAGCTGATCGCCCCGGACACGGTCAATACGCTGCCGCCCGCGACGCTGGAGGCCTACCGGGACCACGGCGATCCCGAGCTGCGCCTGGAGCCGGGTATCGCGGTGGCAGCGCGGCAGATCGCGCGCCTGGCGGCGGTGGGCATCGACATGGAGCGGGTGGCGGAACAACTGGAGCGCGAGGGTGTGGACAAATTCTGCGCTGCGCATGACGCATTGTTGGCGGTGCTGGCGGCGCGGTGTGGGGGTCAAAACCGCTGATTGAATCCTTCGGCTGGCGCAGGATGAACGGCAACCTTGGTGGATCCAGGACGCCCTCTCGCGGTGACCTCCTGGCGTTGCCGGGATGCACCGTAGTTCGCCGGGATTCTCCTCCGGCGAACTACGGGCTGCTGCTCAGGTGTCTGCGCCGGACTCCGTCACGGTCGCCTCCTGAGCCTGTGCCTCGGGAGCCGAGGCCAGGCTCTCCGCCAGCGGTTTGGCACGTGATCTGCGGGGATCGTTCGCCGGACGTGGCGCGGTCGTCGCGCTGACCGACACGGGCGGCGGCAGACTGGTATCAATCGGACCTGACAAGGGCACCGGGACGCTGGATGTCACCACGGTGATTGCGGCGACCTGGCGTGGCCTGGCGCGCGGATCGTTGGTCGCACGCCGGGGTTCGGCCGTGGTGCTTGCCAGTGCTTCAGTTGGCGCGCTGGGCATTTCCTCAGTTTCAGCAAAGCCATCCGTCTGCGCAACGGGTTCAGCGGTGGCGACCGTCTGCGTGCTGTCGCCCACCTCGAATCCCAGTTGGCGCTGGGGATGTGCGTCGTCGATCTCTGCCGCAGGCTCCGACGTGGGAATGGCGGCGGCCGGAGCGGAGTAACTGGCGTCCGGGGTAGCGGGGAAATCTTCCTCTGCGGGGCTCCAGCTACCCGAGATTCGAACGCAACTGCCTCAGGCTCCGGGAGGTCGTTCCATCCGTTGTCTCCCGCAAGGATCTCGGGCGCCATGTTGAGCAGCGGACTAGCCTCGAGCGCGGTGAAGTCGCGGACATCAGCCGTGGGCGCGGCGGCGGACTCTGTGGTGTCGAGTGCGACCGGAGCAGCTTCGATCAGCGGGCCATCCGCCGGCTCTGCCGCACCTTCAGGCAACGGCTGACGTTCACGTCGCCGTTTCGGTTGCCGACGCTCTCCGTCGGGGCGTCGCGGCGGGCGCGGTGACGGAACTGCCTCCGCGTCCTCCCGGATGGCCGCTTCGGGCAACAGCGCCTGATCTTCGAAGCCTTCGGTAACGATCTTGTCCTGATCATCCCGTGCGGGCCGGCGGCGGCGTCGGCTGCGGCGCGGACGGCCGTCTTCGCCGGTGCGCGTGGATTCTTCGTCGTCGACTAGCGGGGCCCGTATGGCTACCGGCTCCGCCGTTGAAGCCGCAACGGCGTCACCGGTGCCGGCCGCACGCCCGCGCCCACGACCTCCGCGTCGGCCCCGGCTCGGGCCTTGCGGACCCGGCGTTGCGGAGCCGTCGGCCGAATTCTCGGTCGGACGGCGATTATTGCGCCGTGCGGCTGGTTTTTGCGCCGCCGGAGCTGGTGGGGGTTCCACCACGAGCGGCGCCGGTTCTTCGGTGCCCACGAGCGTGCCCAGCAAGCGTTTGAGCCAGCTTTTGCGGGTGCTGGCCGGGGGCGTCACGGGAATTTCGGGTGCAGGAGCCACCGCGCGCTGCGGTGCCGGCATGGGCGCGGGGGACTGCGGCGGCAGCGACTGTACCGCGGGTTCCGGCAGCAGCGGAGCGGACTCGATTTCCAGCGGGTCGGGCAGATTTTCGGCAGTCAGCTGGTTGATGACCTGATAGCTGTACATGTCCGGCACATTGTCCTGTTCGCGAATGCGCTGGACTTCGTAATGCGGGGTTTCCATGCTTTCGCTGGGCAGAATGGCGACGCGAATCCCGTGGCGGGTCTCGATGTCGAGAATCGCCCGGCGCTTCTCGTTGAGCAGGAAAGTGGCGACGGCGACCGGCGTAATGGCGCGAATCTGTACGCTGTTTTCTTTTTGCGCCTCCTCCTCGACGAGTCGCAGGATCGACAGGGCCAGGGAGCGGGTGCCACGGATCGTGCCCTGGCCATCGCAGCGCGGGCATACCTTGAAGGTCATTTCTTCGAGCGAAGGTCGCAAGCGCTGCCGAGACATCTCCAGCAGGCCGAAGCGGGAAATTCGCCCCAGCTGTACCCGGGCGCGGTCGACTTCCAGAGCCACACGCATGCGATCTTCGACCAGGCGCTGGTTCTTGCTCGACAGCATGTCGATGAAATCGATGACGATGAGGCCGCCCACATCGCGCAACCGCAGCTGGCGGGCGATCTCGTCGGCCGCTTCCAGATTCGTGTGCAGTGCGGTTTCCTCGATGTCGCCGCCCTTGGTTGCGCGCGCCGAGTTGATGTCGACGGAGACCAGTGCTTCGGTGATGTCGATGACGATGGAGCCGCCCGATGGCAGCTTCACTTCGCGCTGAAACGCGGTTTCGATCTGCTGTTCGATCTGGTAACGATTGAACAGCGGCACGTTGTCGTTGTAATACTTCACTCTGCCGGCTTCGTCCGGCATGACCTGCTGGACGAAGGCGGCGGCGAGTTGGTAAGCCTCCTTGCTGTCGACGATGACCTCACCCACGTCGGGGCGCAGATAGTCGCGGATGGCGCGGATGATGACGTTGCTTTCCTGGAACAGGAATTTCGGCGCCTTGGCCTGCTGGGCCTCGCGCTCGATGGTCTGCCACAGGTGGAGCAGGTAATCGAGGTCCCACTGGAGTTCTTCGGCCGAGCGGCCGATGCCGGCCGTGCGCACGATGACGCCGCACGCTTCGGGGATTTCCAGGCCTTTGAGTGCGTCGCGCAGTTGATCGCGCTCCTCGCCCTCGATGCGGCGTGAAATACCGCCGGCGCGGGGGTTGTTGGGCATCAGCACCATGTAGCGGCCGGCCAGACTGACGAAAGTCGTCAGTGCCGCGCCCTTGCTGCCGCGCTCTTCTTTCTCGACCTGAACGATGACTTCCTGGCCTTCCTCAAGGATTTCCTTGATCTTGACCTTGCCCTGGGGGTCGGCGGGGCGGCGCTTGAAATATTCGCGGGCGATTTCCTTGAGTGGCAGAAAGCCGTGCTTTTCCGCGCCGTAATTGACGAACGCCGCTTCCAGACTGGGCTCTACCCGGGTGATGACACCCTTGTAGATGTTGGCTTTTTTCTGCTCCCGGGTACGGTTTTCGATATCCAGGTCATAGAGCAACTGGCCATCGACCAGTGCGACACGCAACTCTTCCGGCTGCGTGGCATTGATAAGCATTCTTTTCATGTCAGTCCTGCGCAATGAATGGCGCTGGACGGCGTGTCGGTAGGAACGGAGACGAAATTCGGGTGCTATCCGGGGCGTCGCAGCTGCGAGCCACGCACAAGGTATCGGTGAGCGCTTGCCGCGATCATGCTGGCGCAGAGGATGGTCAGAGGGTTACCCCCGTCATTCACAACAACGTTGAACGGAACGTTGAACTGATCGTCCTGTTGGCAGTGGATCGGGTGTCTTGCGGCATCTCGCGAGACAACCTGGCCAGCGTTACCCGACTACAAATCTCGTTTCGGTAATACCGCCACGCCATCGAGCGTGGGCTTTGTAAGGCGCGCTTGCGTGTGCTTTCGACAACGGCGCGCCGAGGTAACTGTGCGGGCTCGCCCGGCCGGCGCAACACCGACGCACTTCGCAGGTGAGGGGTTTGGGGCGGGCGGGTGCCAGCGTCCGGAATATAGCGGTTTTCATTAACCAATTCAATTAAAAGAACAAATTTACCGGTCTGCTACACTTGCGGCCAATGATGTGCATTGGTTTTTTGAGTGACGCAGCCCAGATTATCTCCCTCCCCCACCGGCGTCACCTGGCTTGACATAACGGAAGTACAGGCGGGCCAGCGCATCGACAACTTCCTGCTGGCGCTGCTGAAGGGCGTGCCCAGGTCGCGTATCTATCGTCTGCTCCGCAAGGGGGAGGTCCGCGTCAACAATGGACGCACGAAGCCGGAATACAAATTGCTGGCCGGGGATCGCTTGCGGGTACCGCCGGTGCGGATGGCGCCCCCTCGGGAACTGCCCGCGCCGCCGCCGGCATTGCAGCAGGAGTTGACCGACCGGATCGTGAGTCGGGGCGAGGGCTGGCTGGTGCTCGACAAGCCGGCCGGGCTGGCGGTCCACGGGGGCAGCGGCGTGGCCCTGGGGGTGATCGAGGCGCTCCGCGCCATCTGGCCGGAGCAGCGCGCGCTGGAATTGGTTCACCGGCTGGACCGGGATACCTCCGGCTGTCTGCTGGTCGCCTCGACCCGTTCGGCACTGCTTTCCTTGCAGCGACAGATGCGCGACGGCGCGATGGAAAAAAAATACCTCGCGCTGGTTGCGGGGAGTTGGCCCGGCGGGCTGACCGAGGTGAACGCGCCGCTGCGGAAAAACACCCTCAGTTCGGGTGAGCGCATCGTGCGGGCCGATGTCGACGGCAAATCGGCGCTGACCCGGTTCAGGGTCGTGCAACGACTTCCGGGCTTTACGCTGGTGGAGGCTCGCCTGGAGACGGGCCGGACGCATCAGATCCGGGTTCACTGCCAGTTGATGGGGCATCCCGTGGCTGGCGACCCCAAGTACGGCGCCCGGGACGCGAATCGGGAAGCGCGGGAGTTTGGATTGCGGCGGATGTTCCTGCACGCGGCGGAGCTCATGTTCGAAGATCCGGCCACGCATGTTCAG
Organism: Gammaproteobacteria bacterium; assembly: GCA_016191205.1. Classification (GTDB taxonomy): domain Bacteria; phylum Pseudomonadota; class Gammaproteobacteria; order Pseudomonadales; family Porticoccaceae; genus JAGPUQ01. The sequence goes on from JACPPB010000001.1 coordinate 5,948, forward strand.
GTGGCGGGCAATGCGCCGCTGCCGGACGAGCTGGCAGAGGTGCTGCGGCGGCTGGCGGCGTGTGCCGGTCTGCGGGCGCCAGCTTGAAGTGTCGGTGGAACTCCGGTGGTTACTGGCTGTTGATCCCCCGACCCGGTCAGGTTGAAGGCCAGGGTTGAACGGTCAGCAGCCGGCGATGACATCCACTCCGAACTCAGCCAGCAATTCGCGCAGCTGGATCAACGGCAGTCCGACGAGTGCCGTGGGATCGTCGCTGCGGAGCGCGTTGAACAAGGCGATGCCGAGCCCCTCCGCCTTGAAGCTGCCGGCGCAATCGTAGGGTTGCTCGCGCTCAAGGTAGCGGTCGATCTCCGCCGGCGTCAGCGTGCGGAACACCACTTCGGTGGTTACCGTGCGGCTTGCCGCCTTGCCGCTAGTGGCATTCAGTACGGTGACGGCAGTGTAGAAATGCGCGGTCTGACCGGACAAACGCTGTAATTGCGCCCGGGCAGCGGTGAAATTACCGGGTTTCCCGAGTGCCAGACCCCCGCACACCGCCGTTTGATCGGAGCCGATGATCAGGGCGTCGGGGCGGCATTGAGCCAGTGCCCGGGCCTTGGCTTCGGACAGGCGCGCGGCCAGCGCGTCAGGCGGCTCCCCAGCGAGCGGGCATTCATCGACGCCGGGAGCCAACTGGCTGAACGCCAGCCCGAAACGGGCAAGTAGCTCGCGGCGATAGGGTGAAGTTGATGCGAGGACGATTTTCATCAGGAGGGGGATTGGTCGGGACTGTCACTATGCTGCGTTTTTCTTTGACAGATCAAGATGCTATCCCTAGAATCGCGCCGCGATGAACAACCCGAGTCCCCGATCCAGCCTGCCGCGCTCCGTTGCGGTGCGGAAACTCGCGGCGCAGAGCCAGAGTCTCCGCGGTGTCATCGATGGCGCCGGGCTGCCGCGCCTGTCGGAGGCGGTGCTGGCGATCTCCGATCCGGTGACTGTCGAACTGCGGTTCGATCCAGGCACAGCCGGGTTTCCGGAGGTGATCGGGCGAGTATCGGCGCAGGTCTCCATGACCTGTCAACGCTGTCTGGGTGCGTTGACCGTGGCGCTGGACGCGCCGATTGCGGTGGGGGTGGTGCATGATATCGCGGCGGAGCAGCGGTTGCCCCAGCGGCTCGATCCCTGGATCGTGGTCGAAGAGGATGGGGATCTTTACGATCTCGTCGAGGAAGAATTATTGCTGGCGCTTCCCATCGTCGCGCTGCACGAAGACGAATCCTGCCATGCGACTCCGATTGTCATCGGGGACGCCGGCAGTGCCAGGAACCCATTTCGGGCTCTTGCCGACTTGAAGCTGCAACGCTGAGCCACGGCCGCGCGGCACAATCAACCGATGACGGGCCCAAGCCCGGGAGAACACGATGGCCGTACAACAGGATCGCAAGACTCGCTCCAAACGCGGCATGCGCCGCTCCCACGATGCGCTCACCGGCCCCACGCTGGCGGTGGACAGCCTGAGTGGCGAGAAGCATCGTCGCCATCATGTGACCGCTGACGGTTTCTATCGCGGTCGCAAAGTGATTGACATCGACAACGATTGACCATTGGCCGTCACCGCGGTCATCGCTGTCGATGCGATGGGCGGCGACCTCGGTGCGACCGCCACGGTTCCCGCCGTGGTCGACTTTCTCTCCGGTAATCCCGACGTTCAGATCCTGCTTTTTGGTAACGAGTCCGAACTGTACGGACAGTTGGGTGGACAGTTGCGCGATCGGAGCGGGCACCTGCCGTCCGCGCGTCTGCAACTGATCGACTGCCCTCAGCGGGTGGAGAGCGGCGACCGACCGGCGCGCGCCTTGCGTCACAAGCGCGAATCTTCGATGTGGCGCGCGCTCGCCGCCGTGGCGGAAGGGCGTGCCGCCGCCTGCGTCAGTGCGGGGGAAACCGGTACCTTGATGGCCATGGGCACTACCGTGCTGGGTACGTTACCCGGGATCGAGCGCCCCGCCATCTGTACCGCGCTGCCGACGGTCTCGGGTCGGGTCTATCTGCTCGATCTCGGCGCCAATGTCGATTGCGGCGGCGAAACGCTCCATCAATTTGCGCGCATGGGCGCGGCCCGCCTGCAGGTCGCCGAGCGGTTGCGTGAGCCCCGGGTTGCGCTCCTCAATATCGGTGCCGAGGCGGGCAAGGGCAACCGCGCCGTCAAGGCGGCGGCGGAACTGCTCGCGGCGGATGTGACCCTCAACTATGTCGGTTTCGTGGAAGGCGATGCATTGCTGCGCGGGCATGCCGATCTGGTGGTTTGTGACGGTTTCGTCGGCAATGTGGCGCTGAAGGCGATCGAGGGTACGGCGCGCCTGCTCATCGAGCAGTTGCGCGCGACCGGTCGGAGTCGCTCCGGGTGGCGGAGCTGGGTGGCGCGGCCGCTGTTCAAGTCCGCACTCGGTTTTCTCGATCCCGCCCAATACAATGGCGCCTCCATGCTCGGGCTTCGCGGCGTGGTGGTAAAGAGCCACGGCAGTGCCGACAGTGCCGGTTTTGGCCACGCGTTGAGGGTTGCACTGGCGGAAGCCCGGGGCGGTTTGCCGGACCGCATCGCCGCGCGGCTGGCCGCCGTCACAAGCGGCCACTGAAACGTGGTCCGGTACGATTTACCCGTGAGAACCAGCCCTTGAATCAGTCACTCGTCGTGAACCAGCAACTCGCTTGCGTCTTTCCCGGTCAGGGTTCCCAGAAAATCGGCATGCTCGCCGAACTGGCGGACCGGCATCCAGAATTGCTCGATACCTTTTCCGAAGCGTCCACGCAGCTCGGTTACGACCTCTGGCACCTGTGCCAGCAGGGCGATTCCGTCGCGATCAATCTCACCGAACGCACCCAGCCGCTGTTGTTGACCGCCAGCGTTGCGGTCTGGCGGTTGTGGCAGCGGCAAGGCGGCGCCATGCCCGCCGTGATGGCCGGACACAGTCTGGGGGAGTGGTCGGCGCTGGTGTGCGCCGGCGTGGTGGCTTTTACCGATGCCGTCGAGCTCGTGCGTCGGCGCGGTGCCTACATGCAGGCGGCCGTGCCGGCCGGCGTGGGCGCCATGGCGGCGGTGATGGGTCTGGACGATGCCGAGATCGAGCGCTGTTGTGCGCAGGCGGCGGCCGCGGAGGTGGTCGCGCCGGTCAACTACAATGCACCGGGTCAGGTGGTTATTGCGGGACATGCAGGCGCTGTCGCGCGCGCCATCGAATTGTGCAAGGCCGCCGGTGCGAAGCGGGCGCTGCCGCTGCCGGTCAGCGCGCCTTTTCATACCGAGCTGATGCGTCCGGCCGCGGCGCGCCTGGCTGCCGACATCGCCGCGACCCGGTTCGATGCGCCGGCCATTCCGGTCATCCACAACGTTCATGCGCGCGTGGAAACCGATCCCGTCGCCATCAAGGATCTGATGGTGCGCCAGATCTACAGCCCGGTGCGCTGGGTCGATTGTGTGGCGGCACTCACGGCACGCGGTGTCGAACTCACCGTGGAATGTGGCGCCGGCAAGGTGCTGTGCGGCTTGAACAAGCGGATCGCAACGACCTTGGCGACTTTTGCCACCGAGGATGATGCCAGTCTGGCGGCCGCCCTGGACGCAGCCGGTCGCTGTTGAATATGTCTCCCAAGCCCTGAAGCGGAGAAGTCGTCATGAGTATTGTGGACAAGATTGCCCTCGTCACTGGCGCCAGCCGAGGCATCGGCGCGGCCATCGCCGATGCGCTGGGGAGGGCGGGCGCCATTGTCATCGGCACCGCCACCACCCCGGAAGGCGCCGAGCGGATTTCCGCGCGCTTTGCCGGCCTCGGAATCAAGGGCCGGGGGATGGCGCTCAATGTTACTGATGCGGCGGCCGTTGTGCAGGTCGTGCAACAGATTGAAGACGAGTTCGGGCCGCCGCTGATCCTGGTCAACAACGCGGGCATTACCCGTGACAATTTATTGCTGCGCATGAAAGAAGACGAATGGAACGATGTCATCGAAACCAATCTCGGTGCCGCGTACCGACTCTGCAAGGCGTGCGCGCGGGGCATGACGCGGGCGCGGTGGGGCAGAATCATCAACATCAGTTCCGTGGTGGGCGCGATGGGCAATGCGGGCCAGGCCAATTACGCGGCCACCAAGGCGGGTGTCGCCGGGTTCGGCCGCGCGCTTGCCAAGGAGCTGGGCTCGCGTAACATCACCGTCAATACCGTTGCGCCCGGTTTCATCGATACCGACATGACACGTGAACTGCCGGCGGCGAATCGCGACGCGATGCTCGCCTCGATTCCTCTCGGGCGGCTCGGACAGCCCGAGGAAATCGCCGCCGTGGTGGTGTTCCTGGCGGAGGACGGCGGCGCCTATATCACCGGCGAAACCATCCAGGTCAACGGCGGCATGTACATGGGTTGAGGGGCCGAACCGGGGCCTGCGCCCGGGCGGTTACGGGGAAAGGGAATTTGGGTAAAATGCGCGCCGGCATAGCGGGGCTACGTGCTCCCACCGGCTTTGGGCCGCCGACCGAGGGCCGGCTCAATAAGACACTGGCACAACACTGGTACAACAGGAGCGATTGTTAATCATGAGCAACATACGAGAACGCGTCATCAAAATGGTTGCCGAGCAATTGGGCGTAAAGGAAGAAGATGTCAAGCCCGATTCATCCTTCATTGACGATCTCGGCGCGGACTCGCTGGATACCGTGGAGCTGATCATGGCCCTCGAGGAAGAGTTCGATACCGAAATCCCCGATGAAGATGCCGAAAAACTGGCCACGGTTCAGGATGCCATTGACTACATCCAGAACAATCTGGGCTGACTTCCCCACGCTATTCCCGACCGCCGGCTCTGGCTGGCGGTTGTTTCGCCCGCTTCCCGCGGATGCACTGTCCCCGGCGAACTGATCTGGATCCTGGTGCGGGATGACGGACTTGCCAGTGTTCGTCAACGGTGCCGCTGATGGCACAGTGAACTCCGCGGATCGGGGACTTCATTACGGCCACGGCCTGTTCGAGACCATGCGGCTCTGTGGCGGTACCTTGCCGCTCTGGGATTGGCACTGGTCGCGCCTGTGTCGCGGCACCGCCGCTCTCGGTATTCCGCTTGACCGCGAGACGGTGTGGAACGACGTGCGGCGCGCCTGCAGCCAATGGCCGGCCGATGGCGTCATCAAGCTGATGGTCACCGCGGGCTCCGGCGGCATGGCGTATCGCCACGACGGCGGTCCATGCAACCGTTATCTTTTTTATCGACCCTTGCCGGTGCCGCGCGATTTCATTCATCTGCGGGTGTGTGATTATCGCCTGCCCGTCAATCCGCGCCTGGCCGGACTCAAGCACCTCAACCGCCTGGACCAGGTGCTGGCCGCGAATGAACTGCCGCCGGATCGGGATGGACTGCTGCTCGACACCGAGGGACGGGTCATTGAAGGGCTGGCGGGAAACCTTTTTCTGCGGACGGCGGACGGCTGGCTGACGCCGGATCTCGGCGGTGCCGGTGTGCGCGGGGTCATGCGCGATTATTTGCTCGCCGAGATTTTTCCCGCACTGGGACTGGCGGTGCGCGAAACCGGCGTGGCATTGTCGCAAGTACACGCCGCCCGGGAACTGTTTCTGTGCAATGCGGTGCGCGGTATTCAGGCGGTTACCGCCATCGACGGCAGCGATCATCCACTGGCAGCGGACGAAATCCGCCGTATCAAAACTGAACTTGCGCGCCGCCTGCCGTGCTTCGCCGCCTGATTCTGGCCCTGCTGGTGGCCGCGGCCACGGCCGCCGGCACCTGGAAATGGGCCGACTACCAGCTCCATCGCCCCCTTGCCATCGCGCTCACCACCGAAGTGCTGGTGATAGAGAGGGGCGAAAGCCTGTCGCATCTGAGTGCGCGCCTGAGCGCGGACGGTATCCTGAGTTTCGCGTTCCCGCTGCGGCTGTACGTGCGCTTCAGCGGCCGTGAAAGAATCCATCCCGGCGACTACCGGCTGGTGCCGGGCGATACCGCGCTTGGCTTGCTCGACAAGCTGGAGCGCGGTGACGTCATCCGCTACAGCATCACCTTTCCCGAGGGCTGGACGCTGATCCAGTGGCGCGCGCTGCTGGCGAAGGAGCGGCTGCTCGTCCCCCTGACCCGGGAACTCGGCGCCGCGGATCTCGCCGCCGATCTGGGCATGGTGCGACCAACCCGGAAGGCTGGTTTTCGCCCAATACCTATTTTTTTGTTGCCGGCGACAGCGATCGCGACATTTTCGAGCGGGCCTACCGGCGACAGCGCGAGCTGCTGGAGCGTCTGTGGCCCGATCGCGCGGGGGGACTGCCCTATGCCAACCCGTATGAGGCACTGATCGCGGCATCGCTGGTGGAACGGGAGACGGGTCTCGTCGCGGAGCGCGCGCAGATCGCCGGCGTGCTGGTGCGCCGCCTGCGGGCGGGGATGCGCTTGCAGACGGATTCCACCGTGATCTACGGACTTGGCGAACGCTATGCGGGCAAACTCTCGCGTGCGCATCTGGCCGAGTCGAATGACTACAATACCTACATGATCGACGGACTTCCGCTTACCCCCATCGCCAATCCCGGCGATGACGCCTTGCGCGCGGCGTTGCATCCTGCCGCGGGCGACGCGCTGTATTTCGTTGCCCGGGGCGACGGCAGCCACGAATTCTCCGCCAATCTGGAAGCGCACCAGCGGGCGGTGCGGCGCTACCAGTTGCACCGCGCCGAGGGCTACCGCTCGACGCCGGAGCCACAGGAGGCAGGACCGCCGTGAGAGGACGTTTCATTACCATCGAGGGCGGCGAAGGCGCCGGCAAAAGCACCAATGTCGCATTGATGGCGGACTTTCTCCGCGCGGCGGGCGTTGCCCACCTGACGACGAGGGAGCCCGGCGGCACCCGACTGGGCGAACTGGTTCGAGAGCTGCTGCTGGCGGTAACCGCCGAGCCCATCGTTCCTCTCGCCGAACTGCTCCTCATGTTCGCGGCCCGGGCACAGCATCTGGCGCAGGTCGTGGTGCCCGCGCTCGAGGCTGGCACCTGGGTCATTTGCGATCGTTTCACCGATGCCTCGTATGCGTATCAGGGCGCGGGGCGGGAGCTGGGGGAAGCCCCGGTGGCGGCGCTGGAGCAACTGGTGCAGGGCGAACTGCGGCCCGATCTCACATTGATCCTCGATCTCGATCCGGAGCGCGGGCTCGCAAGGGTCCAGCAGCGTGGACCGCTGGATCGTTTCGAGCGGGAGCAGCGCGCGTTTTTTGTCCGCGTGCGAACCGCCTATCAGCGTCGCGCGCTGGCCGATCCCGTTCGCTGCCGGCTGATCGATGCCGGCCAGACCCCCGAACAGGTGGGTGAAGCGGTGCTGGCACCGTTGCACGATCTGGTCGGCGGACAATGAACCAGGGCGAGCTCTCGGTTCCCTATCCCTGGCACGCGGCGCAGTGGCGGGAGCTAGATGCCTTGCTGCGTGCCGGCACCCTGCCGCATGCGCTGTTGTTGGCCGGCGCGCCGGATATTGGCAAATTCCTTTTCGCCCGAGCGTTTGCCAGTCTCGTGCTGTGCGCCGAGCCCCACGGGAGTGCCTGTGGGCGCTGTCGGAACTGTCGGTTGATTGCGGCGGGCAGCCATCCCGACCTGGTGCTGATTCAGCCGGAAGAGCAGGGCAAGGCGATCCGCATCGATGCGATTCGTGAGTTGCGCGAATTTTGCGCCGGGCGACCGCATCAGGGCGGCTGGCGGGTGATCCTGATCGAACCGGCGGAAGCGCTGAATGTCAATGCGGCGAACGCACTGCTCAAGACCCTGGAGGAACCGGGCGAGCGCACCCTGCTGATATTGGTGAGCCACGAACCAGGCCGACTCACGCCCACCGTGCGCAGTCGCTGCCGGTTGCTGCGCCTGCCGACCCCGTCGGTCGCGCAGGCAGGGCCCTGGCTGAAATCACAGCTTTCCGGTGAAACGGACGTGGAATCCCTGCTGGTGCGCGCCGGGCGGAGGCCCTTGCGCGCGCTGCTGCTGGTTTCCGGTGATCTGGCCGGGACGTTCACGCGTCTGCAGGACCTGGTCATCGCGGTCGCGGAGGGTTCCGTCGTGCCGGCCGAGGCAGCGGCCGTCACTGCGAGCAAGCACTTCGATACCGGAGAGGCTTTGGAATGGCTCACCGACTTTGTCGCCGCGCGCGTGCGCGCCACGATTGCGCGCGGCGAGCGGCCGCCGCGGGCGCTGTTCGATTTTTTTGATCGGCTCGCGACGGCACGCCGCGAGCATGTGGCCAACGCCAACCTCAATGCCGAACTGGCCTGGGGGGAGGTGTGGCAGGATTGGCGCCGTGCCGTAGCGGCGGGTGGCTGAACCGCCCCGGCGCCTGTGCTAGGCTACCGGCTCCCCTGGCGAGGAAACAGCGATGCGAACGGCGGGCGGCAATCTCCGCAATGGAATTCTCAATCTCGCCCTCAAGGACGTGAATGAACTTTATGCATGCTACATGCCCTTCATCGAGGGCGGCGGGCTGTTCATCCGTTCGCGCAAGGAATATCAGCTCGGCGATCAGGTCTTTGTCTTGCTGGATTTGCTGGACGAACCGGAGAAAACGCCCCTTACGGGTGAAATTGTCTGGATCACTCCGATCGGTAGCGGCCTGCGACCCCAGGGTATCGGTGTCCGGCTGGCGTCCGAGCACGCCGATATCGTGCGCAGGATAGAAGCGGATCTCGCCGGCCTGCAGAACTCGGATCGTCCCACCTATACGCTGTGAGCCGTTCCCCTGCCTGTTTCCCTGTGATTTGCGCCATCCGATGTTGATTGACTCCCACTGCCACCTCGATCGCCTCGATCTGAGTGCGTTCGACGGTTCCCTGGATGCGTTGCTCGACGTGGCGCGCAGCGCCGGGGTGCGGGCCATGCTCGCCGTGGGCATCGATCTGGCGTCGTCGCGCGAAATGATCCGGCTGGCGACGCGCCATGCCGACGTTTTTGCGACGGTCGGCGTCCATCCGCTGCAAACCGAATCCCTGCCGCTGCCCGATGAAGCCGAGTTGCTGGCGCTCGGCGCCAGCAGCGTCGTGGTGGCGATCGGCGAAACCGGCATCGATGGCCATTACGGCGCCGACAACCTGGACTGGCAGCGCGAAAGTTTTCGGATCCACGCGCGGGTCGCCAACCGGCTGTGCAAGCCCCTCGTCGTGCATACCCGGGATGCGCGGGCGGAAACCCTGGCGCTGTTGCGCGCCCACACCGATCCCGCAGTCGGCGGAGTTCTGCACTGTTTCACGGAAGACTGGGCTACCGCGAGCGCCGGACTGGATCTGGGCTTTTATATTTCGTTTTCCGGTATCGTCACGTTTCGCAACGCCGGGGAGCTGCGCGAGATCGCCACGCGGGTGCCGATGGAGCGCCTGCTGGTGGAAACGGACGCACCCTGGCTGGCGCCCGTCCCGTACCGCGGCAAAACCAACCGGCCGCACTATGTGGCCGAAGTGGCGCGCTGCATCGCGGAGCTGCGTGGCATGGATCTCGACCACTTCAATGCCCGGGTGGCGGAGAATTTTGCGCGCCTGTTTCGGATCGAGGTGCCGACGTTTGGCGAGGGAGTGACATGAGAGATCGCATCGCAACCATGCTGGCGCTGCAGGATGCGGTCAATACGCAGGTCCACCCGGAGTGGCGCGGGCAGGGCAACCCCTGGTATCGGGCCATCTGGGTCGAGTGCGCGGAACTCCTGGATCACTACGGCTGGAAGTGGTGGAAAGGACAGCAGCCCGATCTCGACCAGGTGCGCCTGGAGCTGGTCGATATCTGGCATTTCGGACTCAGCACGCTGCTGGAACGGGATCTCGCCGCGGATGGCATTGCCGCCGAGTTCGCCGCGGCGCTCGCCGAGCCGGCGCCGCGCGGTGATCCGGAAGTGTTCCGCGGCGCGGTTGAACAGTTTGCCGCCCGTACTCTGGTCGCCCGGGATTTTGACCTCCCGGGTTTCGCGGTATTGATGCAGGTGATTGACCTCGGCTTCGACGATCTGTATCGCCGCTATGTGGGGAAGAACGTCCTTAACCGGTTCCGCCAGGATCACGGCTATCAGGACGGCAGTTACCGCAAACACTGGCACGGCCGCGAAGACAACGCGTGGCTGGTCGAATTGAGCGACGCGCTGGATCCCGAGAGCAATTCCTTCGCGCGCGATCTCTATGCCGCGCTGCGCACCCGCTATGCTGTCGCGCCCGGCGCCGAGGCGTGAAATCGCAGCCGCGATCCGTATAATTGGCCGCCCTTCGGACCTCGATCCGGACCCCTCTCAACACGGAGACATTCAGTGAAATCACCCGTTCGCGTTGCCGTCACCGGAGCCGCTGGCCAGATCAGTTACTCCCTTCTGTTTCGCATTGCGGCCGGGGAAATGCTCGGGGCCGACCAGCCGGTGATCCTCCAGTTGCTGGAAATCACCCCGGCACTGACGGCGCTGCAGGGCGCCGTGATGGAACTGGAGGACTGTGCGTTTCCGCTGCTCGCCGGCGTGGTGCAGACCGATGATGCCGCCGTTGCCTTCCGTGACGCGGACTACGCCCTGCTGGTGGGCGCGCGGCCGCGCGGCCCGGGCATGGAGCGCAAGGATCTGCTCGAAGCCAACGCCAATATCTTTTCCGTGCAGGGCAAGGCGATCAACGATCACGCCAGGCGCGGCATCAAGGTGCTGGTGGTGGGCAACCCGGCCAACACCAACGCCCTGATCGCCCAGCGCAACGCGCCGGCGATCGACCCGCGCCAGTTCACCGCCATGACCCGTCTGGATCACAACCGGGCGCTGACCCAGGTGGCGCTCAAGACCGGCACCACCGTCAACGACGTCAGTCGCATGATCATCTGGGGCAACCACTCCGCGACTCAGTACCCCGATCTCCACCATGCCCAGGTCAAGGGCAAGCCGGCCCTGTCGCTCGTCGATCAGGCGTGGTACGAAAACGAACTCATCCCGGTGGTGCAACAGCGTGGCGCCGCCGTCATCAAGACGCGCGGCGCCTCGAGTGCCGCTTCGGCCGCCAACGCGGCGATCAGCCATATGCGCTCCTGGGCGCTCGGTACACCCGCGGGCGACTGGGTCAGCATGGGCGTCCACAGCGATGGCAGCTACGGCATCGCCGAGGGGCTGATCTATTCCTTCCCCTGCACCTGCCAGGGCGGCGACTGGAAGATCGTGCAAGATCTCGATATCAACGCGTTCTCGCGGGAAAAAATGACCCTGACCGAAACCGAGTTGAGCGAGGAGCGCGACGCGGTCAAGCATCTGCTGCCCTGATCGCCGTCGCCAACCACCCGGAGTCCTGTGGCCATGAGTTTTCCCAAGCTGGGTAATCTGGCGCCGGCGTTCACCCTGCCCAACCAGCGGGGCGAGCCGGTCGCGCTCAAGGACTTCCGCGACCGGCATGCGGTGGTGCTGTATTTTTACCCCAAGGCGATGACGCCGGGCTGTACCGTTCAGGCGTGCGGCATCCGCGACCGGCGCGCCGCGTTTGCCGAGCTCGGGGTCGTAGTGCTCGGCGTCAGTCCGGATCCGGTCGCCAGGCTCGCGAAGTTTGCCGAGCGGGACGCGCTGGATTTCGATCTGTTGTCCGACGCGGATCACGCCATCGCCGAGCGTTACGGCGTGTGGGGCCTGAAGAAGTTCATGGGGCGCGAATTCATGGGGATTCGCCGCACCACCTTCATCATCGGTCGCGACGGGCGCCTGCGCCATGTGCTGGACAAGGTCAAGACCGCCAGCCATCAGGATGATGTGCTGGCCTGGTTGCGCCAGAATCCCGGCTGAGCAGCGGTTCAAGTCCGCTTGCCGGAAGTTATTTTCCGCGGCAGCCCCGCCCTTGCCGGCAGCTGCTTCACCACCATGAGGTACTCCGATGTCGCTATTCATCCCTTCCGCCTGGGCTCAGGCCGCGCCCGCGAGCGAACCGAATCCGCTGTTCACCCTGGTGCTGTTCGGCGGACTTTTTGTCTTCATGTACTTCGTGATCATTCGGCCGCAGCAGAAGCGCCGCAAGGAACAGGCCAATCTGGTCGCCAAGCTCGCCAAGGGCGACGAGGTGGTTACTGCCAGCGGTATTCTGGGGCGCATCACCAAGATCGAGGGCAACTTTCTGGTGCTTGAGGTTTCCGACAAGGTGGAACTCAAGTTCCAGCGCGAGGCGATACATGCCGTGCTGCCCAAGGGAACCCTGAAAGCGCTCTAGGCAACCGGCGCCGGTCGCATGGCGGTGTCGCGCGTGGCTGACAGCCCGATCGGCTTTCCGCCGCGCCTGCCACTCGCGCGTCTGCCGACGCCGCTGGAGCCGCTCGACCGCCTGCGTGCGCGCATCGGCGGACCTCGTGTCTGGGTCAAGCGCGACGATCTGACCGATTGCGCCGTCACCGGCAACAAGATACGCAAGCTCGAATTCACCCTGGCCCGCGCCCGCGCGGCCGGCTGCGATACTCTGATCACCGCGGGCGGGCTCCAGTCCAACCATTGTCGCGCCACCGCGCTGCTCGGTGCCCGCCTGGGTTTCCAAGTGCACCTCATTCTGCGCGAGGAAGGGGTCCCCAACCCACATCCCCAGGGCAATCTCCTGCTCGATCTGCTGGCTGGCGCCAGCGTATCCCGCTACAACAAGGCCCACTACCGCGCCCATCAGGCGGAGTTGTACGATGAATGGGACGCCCACTACCGAGCGCAGGGCGCGCGCCCTTGGCGTATTCCCGTGGGGGCCAGCGATGGCACCGGCGTGTGGGGCTACATCGGTTGCGCGGCCGAGTTGCACGCGGATTTCGCCGCCGCCGGGATTCGGCCCGCCGCCATCGTTCACGCCACCGGCTCCGGCGGTACCCAGGCGGGATTGACCGCCGGTGCGCACCTCTACGAGCTGGGTTGTCCGGTGATCGGCATGGCGGTGTGCGATGACGCCGCCTATTTTCAGAACAAGGTGCGCGCCGATCTGCGCGAATGGGCCGAACTGTATGCAACCGGTGTTGCGGTCGATGATCTCGCGATCGAGGTCAACGACCGCTACATTGGCCCCGGCTACGCGCAGGCGACGCCGGAGGTATTCGAGACCATCCGCCTGCTGGCCCGCACCCAGGGATTGGTGCTCGATCCGGTCTACAGCGGCAAGGCGTTCCACGGACTGCTGGAGGAAATCCGGCGCGGGACGTTTTCTTCTACGGCCGACGTGGTGTTCATCCACACCGGCGGAATCTTCGGGCTGTTGGCCCAGGCTGATTGTGTGGCTGAGTCAGCCAAATAAAAACAAATGGTTACAAGTAATATCTCTGCTAAATAATCTCCAGTGAAACATCATCTCCGGGTTCCCTCGATTTCCGCCAAGGATATGCCGGAGCCGGTTCGACACAGCCTTTTGGGTATACTGAAGCCTGACGCTTTCAGGTGACAGTGGGTGAAGAATCTCGCCGACAAGCTGGTGATCGCAATCTCCTCACGGGTGCTGTTTGACCTGAGCGAGAGTCATGCGATCTTCCAAAATCAAGGGCTTGGGGCTTATGCCCGCTATCAGATCGAGCATGAGGATCAGGTGCTTGAGCCTGGAGAGGCGTTTCCGCTGGTTCAGAAACTGCTGCGCATCAACGCCCAGTTGCCGCCCGACCGGGGTGTCGAGGTGATCCTGCTGTCGCGCAATTCCGCCGACACCGGACTGCGGATTTTCAATTCCATCGAACATTACGGCCTCAGCATTTCGCGCGCCGCTTTCTGCGGCGGCAGCAGTCCCTACCGCTATGTGCGTGCCTTTGGCTGCGACCTGTTTCTGTCCACCCATGCCGACGACGTGCGCAATGCCCTCGACCAGGGTTTCGCCGCCGCCACGCTGCTGCCTTCCAGCCGCACACCCACGGAAAGCGATGAAGTGCGGTTTGCCTTCGATGGCGACGCGGTGCTGTTTTCCGACGAGGCCGAGCGCGTTTATCAGGAACAGGGGCTGGAGGCGTTTGCGGCGAGCGAAAAAGCGGCCGCGCACCAGCCGTTGAGCGGCGGGCCATTCAAGAATTTCCTCCAGTCCCTGCATCGCTTGCAGGCCGAGTTCCCACCCGATACCAGCCCCATCCGCACTGCCCTGGTGACGGCGCGTTCGGCGCCCGCCCACCAGCGTGTGGTGCTGACCCTGCGCGAGTGGAATATCCGCATCGATGAATCGCTGTTTCTGGGCGGGCTCGACAAAGGCGAGTTTTTGCGCGCCTATGGCGCCGACGTGTTCTTCGACGATCAGCAGCGCCATTGCGAATCGGCGAGCAGCCATGTCGCCACCGGTCACGTCCCCCACGGTATCGTCAACCAGCGCTGAGCCTCGCGGTCTCGGTCCCCGGGGAGTGGCGCTGGTAGCCGTTACCGGTCTTTGGCGATCGCCATCTATTCTTGAAAGGAATAGACCGCTATGTTTTTATGCTGGTTCAGGAGGCTGGCCCGGGCGGGGACGAATGAAGCTGCAACAACTGCGCTATATCTGGGAAGTCGCCCACCACGAACTCAATGTGTCGGTAACGGCGCAGAGTCTCTACACCTCGCAACCCGGGATCAGCAAGCAGATTCGGCTGCTGGAAGACGAGCTGGGCCTTCAGATTTTCACCCGCAGCGGCAAACACCTGACCCGGATCACGCCGGCGGGGCAGGAGGTGCTCAGGGTCGCGGGGGAGATACTCGCCAGGGTCGACATCATCAAGCAGTTGGCGCAGGAGCACAGCGCGCCCGAGCGTGGCAGCCTGTCCATTGCGACCACACACACGCAGGCCCGTTACGCGCTGCCGGCGGTGATCGAGAAATTCATCGCCAAATATCCCTCGGTCGCCTTGCACATGCACCAGGGCACCCCGGTGCAGATCTCCGAGATGGCTTCCGAAGGCAGCGTGGATTTCGCGATCGCCACCGAGGCCATGGAGCTGTTCGGGAACCTGCTGATGATGCCCTGCTATCGCTGGAACCGCTGCATCCTGGTGCTGCGCAACCATCCGTTGTGCCAGGTTTCCAGCTTGTGCCTGGAGGATGTCGCCGCCCATCCCATCGTGACCTATGTGTTCGGCTTTACCGGGCGTTCCCGCCTGGACGAGGCGTTTCGCGCCCGGCAACTCGAGCCCAGGGTGGTTTTTACCGCGACCGATGCGGATGTGATCAAAACCTATGTGCGTCTGGGGCTGGGCATCGGCATCGTCGCCCACATGGCCTACGAACCCAAGCTGGATGCGGATCTGGTCGCCCTCGACGCCAGTCACCTGTTCGACTCCAGCGTCACCAGCATCGGTTTTCGGCGCGGGAGTTTCCTGCGCGGCTTCATGTACGACTTCATCCAGGGCTTCGCGCCCCACCTGACGCGGGAAGTGGTCGACAAGGCCTGCACCCTGAACGACCGCGCGGAACTGGATCAATTCTTTGCCGGATTCGAATTGCCGGTCTACTGAACACCGGGCGCCGCGCTCCGCGACGCATGCCGCAACGCCAAATACCGGCACAGGCGTCACCATGAAAAAAGCCCCGATGAACGGGGCTTTTTGGTGTTGGTTCCCGAGGTCGCGACGCTCAGGATTCGATATTGACGGCGTGCAGGCCGCACTCTTTCTTGGTGGCTTCTTCCCACCACCAGCGGCCTTCGCGCTCGTGCTGGCCAGGTCCGACCGGGCGCGTGCAGGGTTCGCAGCCGATGCTGATGAAGCCGCGATCATGCAGCTCGTTGTAGGGGACGTTGTTGCCGCGGATGTAGTCCCACACCTGCTGCGAGGTCCAGTTGGACAGCGGGTTGAACTTGGTCAGGGTGCCGCCGGCGCGGGCAAATGCCTTGTCGTCCTGGATCACGGGGATCTCGGCGCGGGTGTTGGGGCTCTGGTCCCTGCGCTGGCCGGTGATCCAGGCGTCGAGGGTCGCCAACTTGCGGCGCAGCGGATTGATCTTGCGAACCCCGCAGCACTCCTTGTGATCATCGCGATAGAAGCTGAACAGGCCTTTCTCGCGCACCAGAGCCTCGACCGCCGCGGCTTCCGGCATCATCAGCTCGATGGCGATGCCGTAGTGCTCGCGCACGCGGTCGATGAAGCGGTAGGTTTCCGGATGCAGGCGGCCGGTGTCGAGGGAGAACACCTCGATGTCCTTGCGAATCCGGCAGGCCATGTCGATCAGCACCACGTCCTCGGCGCCACTGAAGGAGATCGCAATGTTGTCGAATTCGCGCAATGCGTAGCCGATGATTTCCAGCGGTGACTTGGCAGCGAGGCTGGAGTCCACGTCGACGAGATTGAGTGCCTGGCTGCCCATGATCCGGACCCGTTTTGATAGGTTGCGCGGCAGCATAGCAAAGGAAAATTTTTGGTAAAAAGAATAAAGCAGTATATTTTTAGAAGGAAAATCTGTTTTCCGGCGGGACGGGATTTCTACGCTCCCCTCACGGGATATCCACCACCACGCCACCGCGCGCCGTGCCCGTCTCGATCAATTCATGGGCCGCTGCCGTGTCAGCGAGCGGGAAGCGCGCGGCGCTGCGGTGCAGCAGTTGCCCGCGCGCGAGCGCAGCGGAGATATCGACGATCGCCTGCCGCATCGCGGTCGCGGGCATCTCGTACATGAACACCCAGCGCAGACTGAGATCCTTGTACATCATTTTGTAGAACGGCAGGACCGGGGTCGGCGCCGCCATGGAGGCATAGGTGGCGATGGTGCCGCCGGTGCGGATCGCGTCCAGCACGGCGCTGAAGTTGCCGCCGAATTCACCTTCCACCACCAGATCGACACCGGCGCCCCGGGTGAGGTCGAGTATTTCAGTGGCCGTGTTCGCGTTGGGGTGGTCGATCACCCAGTCGGCGCCGGCGGCGCGGCAGTCGGTCCGGCTGGCGGCGGAGCTGGCGGTGGCGATCACGGTGGCGCCGCACAGCTTGGCGAACTGAATCGCGTAATGGCCCACGCGGCCGGCACCTCCCGTGATGAGCACGGTGCGGTCCGCCAGCGGCCCGGCGAGGGTCACGGCGCGATGCGCGGTCATGGCAGGGATGCCGAGACCGGCTCCCGTCGCGAAATCCACGCTGGCCGGCAGTTGCACCGCAAACGACCCGGGCAGCGCGACATACTGGGCCGCGGTGCCGCAGCGGCGCCGATGCTGGGCGTTGTAGACCCAGACGCGCTCGCCGACGCGGGCGGCGCTGACACCCGGACCCACTGCTTCGATTACCCCGGCGCCATCGCTGTGGGGAATCACGGGGCCATCGTCGAGCAGGTTCGGCAGGGTGATGCCGGCGCGCTTCTTCACATCGGAGGGGTTCACGCCGGAGGCATGCAGTCGCACCAGTACCTCGCCGTGGCGCGGCGTTGGCGTGTCCCATGCGCCGAACTGGAGAGATGCCCCGGCGGGACCGAAACGCTCGTACCAGACAGCCTGCATGATGAATTCCCGTTCAGTCGCGGTGGAGTGGGATGTCGGCCAGCCGCGGCAGCACGGCCTCGATCAGGCGGCGGCTGTGGTCGAGCAGTTCGGCGTCGGTGTCGGCCAGCGGGCGCAGAATGAACTTGGCGATGCCTTCGCGCGCATAGGCGGCGATGGTGGCGAGACTCGCATCTTCGCCCACCGCCAGCAGGTGACCCAGATCGGCATCCGGCGCGGCGCGGCGAAACCGGCGCAATTCGCGCTGACAGACCGGATCGTCGGCGGAACCGAAGTGCACGAAGAAGCCGGTGCCGTAGTGTTCCGGGTCGATGTGGCGGTCGCTTTCCTTCAGTGCCGCCTGAATGCGCCGCCGCGCGCGGCCGGCACCGGCCGGGGATTCCAGGCCCGCCTGCCAGCCGGTGCCGAAGCGCACGGTGCGGCGGATGGCCGCTGCGCTGCTGCCGCCGATCCACAGCGGCAGCGGGTTTTGCACCGGCAGTGGTGATATCACGGCGTCCTGATAGCGGTAGTGCTCGCCGTCCGTGCTCACCGGTTCGCCGCGCCACAGCCGCGAGATGATGTCGAGGCCTTCGTCGGTGCGTTGGCCGCGTCCCTTGGTCCCGCGTCCGGTGGCGGCCCATTCGGGCGCGGTATCGGCACCGATACCAAAGGCGGGCAGCAGACGCCCGCCGCTCAGAAAATCGATGGTCGCGCACTGTTTGGCCAGTACCAGCGGATCGCGCAGGGCAACCGACGCCACATTCATGCCGAACTTCAGGTGTTTGGATGCCCCCGCGATGGCCGCGAGCGCGGTCATGCATTCGAGGAAGGGTTCGTCCGACACCAGGCGGTCGGTTTGCCACAGGGAATCGATACCGCCCTGATCGCACAGCGCGACCCAGCGCCAGAAGTTGTCGGTTTCCGCGAAGGGAAACCGCGCCATGCCCAGTCCCACGCCGATGCCCATATCGGTGCGCCTCGGCTAGAACCGGAAGCGGTCGGCGGCAAAGGCCGCCAGGGTGGCTGCGACCGCGGCGGGCGCGGCGCCGGCCAGGGGCGCGATGATCTGGGTGTGAATACCGGCGTCGGCATCGGCGGCGATGCGCGCGCGGCATTCGTCGGCGCTGCCGATAACCGCAATCTCGTCCACCAGTGCATCGCTCAGCGCAGCGGCGGTGCGGACACGGTCGCGCGCCGCCCAGCCGGCGGCGATCTCGCCTGCCGCGCCCGCGAAGCCGGCCCAGGCGAGAAAATGGTTGTACACCGGGTTGGCGTAATAGGACGCGAAGGCGGCGCGGAACAGGCCGCGTGCCGCGGGCTTGTCCTCGGTCACCAACACCATGGCGCGGTTGACGATCTCCACGTCGCGCCAATCCTTGCCGGCGCGCGCGGCGCCGATCTTCACATGCTCCAGTATTTTGGGCAGCGCGGAACGCGGCCACAGATTGATGATCACACCGTCGCCCACTTCGGCCGCGGTCTCGATCATCTTCGGGCGCAGCGCGGCAAGGTAAATCGGCGGCGGATTCTCCAGTGCTTCCTGGCGGTAGTTGCGGCTGCGCAGGCCATTCTGGTCGAAATCCGACTTTTCGCCGCGCAGCATCGAACGCACCAGCAGCGCGGTGTTCCTGACGCGAGTGAGGGGCTTGTCGAAGGCGACCCCGTGCCAGTCGATCATCATGGTCTGGCTTGAGGTGCCGAGACCCAGTACGAAGCGTCCCGGCAGCAACTGACCGAGGGTGTTGGCGGTCGCGGCCAGCACCGCCGGAGTGCGGGTAAAGACGGGCGTCACCGCGACGCCGATGCGGATATGCTGGGTGATACCCGCAAGCGCCGCCGCCGTGGTCAGCGCGTCCGGAGCGCCGGCATCGGCGAACCAGGCGTCGTCGAAGCCGTGTTGCTCGGCCCAGCGCACGCGCTCCAGGGTGTCGGCGATGCGAGGGCCAGCGGGCAGGGTGACGGCGATGCGTTTGCGGAGTGTCATGGCGCGGTTCCCGGGAAAGCCGCAGTCTGGCATTTTGTCGGGCTTCGGCTCAACCGCAAAACGCCGCGCTGTTTCATTGACGTCGCGCTAACTTTGACAGCATGAAGCCTGGTAAAAGGGAAGGGTGGGCAGGGCAGGGCGAATCGTAGCTGGATCATTCTCGGCAGGAGTTCGAGGGTCAACTGCACTATGACCGTCCGGGACCGAGTGGCGTTGCTATACCTGAAAAACCTGCAAAGGCGAGCATCCGATTGCCTCCGCATATCCCGCCGTGGTGTGGTGCAGTGGAGAGCCGGATCGAATGTTTCGGTTATTGTGTGTGCGCCGCTGTCGTTATCGAGTTGTGCGTCCGACCCGGCGCAGGGTCCGGTTTAACCGTCTCTGCTATTCCACAGCAACCGTCGGGTCGCGCTGAGCCAGAGCGCCGATCGCAAGTATCGGTGCCGCGTCGATGTTGTCGGCGTCCATCATGTGGGCGACGCGTTGCACCGCTGCCAGGATCATGTGCTGCTCCCAGGCTTCAAGATGATTGAATTCCGCCACGAATTGTTGCTGCAACGGCTGGGGTGCATTCCTTAGCACCGTTTCCGCAGCGGGCTGCAGGCGCAGTAACACCTTGCGCTTGTCGCCCCGTGCCCGCTCCCGGACTACCAACTGCCGCGTTTCGAGGCGATCGAGAATACTGGTGACCGTACCTTGGCTCAGGCTGATGTCGCGTGCCAGATCGCCGACGCTGAGTTCACCGTGGTTGCGGATTGCCTGCAGTACCAGCAATTGCGGTGAGGTCAGTCCAACGGTTTTCATGAGGTAGCGGGAGTGCAGGTCGGTGGCGCGAATGACCCGACGCAGTGCGATAAGAACTTCTGCAATGACTTCCAAAGCTGAATTCCATCATATCCAGCGGGAGAGCCGATGATTCTAGCAGGCCGCAACCAAGTTGCTGGCGGAGATTTGCCGGAGTGTCGGTTTCGTACGGTTTTCGTCACTCTGTGACCGGATGGGTGCATCGTCTTGCGCTCCCGGGCACCTTGCTCCCTGACGTCATCCCCAGTCTTGTCCAGGCAGTTCTAACTGTAAGGGTCGCGGAGCAAGGATGCCGTCAGCTTGCCAAAGCTTATTGTTTGTGTACAATTCAAATTGTCGGTTATTTCAGCGCATCAGTTATATTTTTTTGTCTAATTAAATTAAAATTATTAGCAATTAAAACATATGGTTATTATTGAATAACCGCTTCTGGGCAAAGTTGCGTTATCCGTGGAAATGCCATCCTTTAGTGCATTGTTGCGAATGTAATTTAAGGCGATGTGATGGGACCTGACAGTACTTCAGATCAAGAGGCGAGGCGGCGCGCCGACTGCGATATCGCGCTGACGCTCCGTGAGCCTCACACTGACGATGGGCCCGGAGTGTTCAATCTGATCGCACGCTGTCCGCCTCTGGATCCCAATTCCCGCTACTGCAACCTGTTGCAGTGCAGCCATTTCGCCACCACGTCGATCATTGCTATCGCGGATGCCGGCGAACACGCGGTGGTCGGTTTTATCTCCGGGTACCGGATGCCGGCCCGACCGGACACCCTGTTTGTCTGGCAGGTGGCGGTGGACGCCGCGGTGCGGGGTCTCGGGCTGGGGTCGCGCCTGCTGACGGGATTGCTGGCGCGCCCGGCGCTGGCCGACATCCGCTTTCTCGAAACCACCATAGGCCCCGACAACAGCGCTTCCTGGGCACTGTTCGAGCGCTTGGCGGAGCGTCTGTCGGCCGCCGTTGCGACCACGACCCTGTTTGAATCACAGCGCCATTTCGGAGGTCGGCATCCGGACGAGATCCTGTGCCGCATCGGACCCTTCGACAGCCCCGCAGCCGGTGCGGCTCGTTCCCCATAACGACTAGATCAACCAAGGAGGCAATGCATGGATATTTTCAGCGAACTCGAATCCTCGGCGCAGTGCTACGCCGATTCCTTCCCGGTAGTTTTCAGTCACGCCCGGGGCGCCCATCTCTATGACGAGGAGGGCAATGACTATCTCGACTTTCTTGCCGGGGCCGGATCCCTGAACTACGGACACAATCACCCGGTATTGAAAGAAGCCCTACTCGACTACATCCGGGACGATGGCATCGCCCATAGCCTCGATATGCACACGGTGGCCAAGGCACGCTTCATGACCGCCTTTCGCGATCGGATCCTGGCGCCACGCGGGTTCGATTATCGTCTGCAATTCACTGGCCCCACGGGCACCAATGCGGTGGAGGCGGCACTGAAACTGGCGCGCAAGGCCAAGAGCCGCGCCTCGGTGATCGCTTTCACCAATGGTTTTCACGGCGCCACCCTGGGTGCCTTGGCCGCAACCGGCAACCAGCATCACCGTGGCGGCGCCGGGATGCCCCTGGTCCATGTGGACCGCATGCCTTACGCCGGTTATCTAGGCCGCGACGGCGACACCCTGCGGTATCTCGACCGGATGCTGAGCGATCCGTCGAGCGGTATCGATCGGCCGGCTGCGGTCATCGTTGAAACCGTGCAGGGCGAAGGCGGGCTCAACACCGGCAGCAACGCCTGGCTGCAGGGACTGGAACACCTGTGTCGCAAGCACGATATGTTGCTGATCGTCGATGACATTCAGGCCGGCTGCGGGCGTACAGGCACCTTCTTCAGTTTCGAGGAGAGCGGTATCCACCCGGATCTGGTGACGCTGTCCAAATCCCTGAGTGGCTACGGCCTGCCGATGGCGCTGCTGCTGTACCGACCCGAACTGGATCTCTGGAAGCCGGGCGAACACAACGGGACTTTTCGGGGCAACAACCACGCCTTTGTCACCGCCGCCGCGGCCCTGGAACACTTCTGGGCCGATGATCGCTTCGCCGAATCCGTGCGTGCCAAAGCTGCTCTGCTGGGTCAGGGGTTGCGGCGCCTGAGTGAGCGTTTCGGGGTTGCCCGCCTGCGTGTCAAGGGTCGCGGGCTGATGCAGGGCCTGGAGTGCCCCGACGGCGAAACCGCCACCCACATCAGCCGCGCGGCATTCGCCCGTGGCCTCATCATCGAAACCTCGGGCAACCGCGGCCAGGTACTGAAATGCCTGTGCCCGCTGACCATCACGGAGGATGAGTTGCGCGACGGCCTGCAACGCCTCGCGGCGAGTGTGGCGGAGGTGCTGACCGGCCATCAGGCCGCCCGGATCTCCTGAGGACAATATGTCATCCCGAAATCATCGAGGACAACAACGCCAATGATCGTACGCAATCTGAGAGAAGCAGTGACAACCGGACGCCGGATCCAGAGCAATGGCTGGGAAAGTACCCGGTTGTTGCTGAAGGACGATAACGCCGGGTTTTCGTTTCATATCACCACCATCTATCGCGGTGCCGAACTGCCCATGCACTACCGCAACCACATCGAATCGGTGTACTGCATTGACGGCTACGGTGAAGTGGAAACCGTTGCCGATGGCAAGGTCTATCCGGTGGCGCCGGGGACGCTTTATGTACTCGATCAACGCGATCAGCACATCCTGCGCGCCGAAACCGAAATGGTGATGGCCTGCGTGTTCAACCCGCCGCTCAACGGCACCGAGGTCCACGACGCCGAGGGCGTCTATCCCCTGGAAGCCGAAGCGGTGGTGGACTGAGTAGACAGATCCGGAGAATCAAGCCATGAATTCCGAAGCCATCGACTTGTATCCGTCCCGGGGTGGGCGGGCCGCAACCCTGAGCCCAAGGGTGGATCCGGTCGTCCACGCCCCCGCCGAGCGCGAGCCGCCGGTGGCACGCGCGCTGATCACCGCCTACGAGGAACAGGGCTTTCTGGTGCTCGACGAACTGTTCACGAGCGCGGAAATTGCCGCCATGCGGGCCGAGCTCGAACGCCTGCGCGGCGACGCCCTGATCGCACAGCGGCCCGAGGCGATCCGTGAGCGGGAAACCGGTGCCCTGCGCTCGCTGTTTCGGGTACATCAGCTGAGCCCACTGTTTGCCGCGGTGGCGGCTGATCCACGCCTGGTCGAGCTTGCGCGCCACATTCTCGACGACGAGGTCTACATCCACCAGTCACGGCTGAACTACAAGCCGGGGTTTGGCGGAAAAGAGTTCTACTGGCATTCCGATTTCGAAACCTGGCATGTGGAAGACGGCATGCCCCGGATGCGCGCCCTGAGTCTGTCGATCGCGCTGACCGAAAACCACGCCCACAACGGGCCGCTGCTGCTGTTGC
Organism: Gammaproteobacteria bacterium; assembly: GCA_016191205.1. GTDB lineage: Bacteria > Pseudomonadota > Gammaproteobacteria > Pseudomonadales > Porticoccaceae > JAGPUQ01. The sequence continues at coordinate 29,485 of JACPPB010000001.1, forward strand.
CAGGCTCCCATCGCAGCTATGTCGTCTGCACCGGCGAGACACCGGCCAATCACTACCAGCAGTCGCTGGTGAAGCAGGAATACGGTGTGCCGAGCGATGCCTGCCTGTGGGAGCTCGCCGCGCAGGGCGGCGGGCTGGTCGCCGCCACCGGTCCGGCCGGCACCGCCACGATCTTCGATTGCAACACCATGCACGGCTCCAACGGCAACATCACGCCGGATCCGCGCAGCAATGTATTTTTTGTGTACAACGCGCTGACCAACGCACTGCGTGCTCCTTACTGTGGGTTGCGGCCGCGCCCGGGGTTTATCGCTGCGCGAGGCGACATCGCGCCGGTCGTCGCCACCCCCCTTGCGCTCGACCGGACAAACTGAACGCCGGCATGTCAGCCGGGGCTGCGGGGTGGTTCCGCAGTGTTCGCGCGCGCCGAGGGGCCTAACAGCAGCTGGGATGATCTCATGACCCATACCGTGGAAAAAATCGGCGGCACCTCGATGAACGATTACGTCGCCGTGCGCGACAATATCATTCGCGCGCCCGCGAATCCCTACGACCGGATCTTCGTGGTATCGGCCTACGGGGGTGTCACCGACCTGCTGCTGGAGCACAAAAAAACCGCCCAGCGGGGGGTGTTTGCGAGTTTTTCCGATGTTCGGGAGGCTGGCGCCTGGACCGATGCCTTGACCGCGGTGCGCGCACGCCTGGAAGCCATCAACGGCCAACTGTTCACTTCGGCTGCCGATAGCGCTGAGGCTGACGCCTTTGTCGCCGCTCGCCTCACCGAGGCCGAGCGCTGTCTGACCGGTCTCGACCGGCTCTGCCGCCACGGCCACTTTCAACTCGAGAGTCATCTAGCCACGGTGCGGGAGATGCCCGCCAGCATTGGCGAGGCCCACAGTGCCTGGAATCTGGCCCGACTGCTGGCCCGGGACGGGCTGCGCACCCGCTTCGTCGATCTGACCGGCTGGAGCGACGACACCGTGCAGCTGTCTCTTGATGAGCGCATCTGTGCAGGTCTCGCGGATGTCGAGGTGGCGCGCGAACTGCCCATCGTCACCGGCTACGCATACAGCGAAGGCGGCCTGATGGCCCGCTTCGACCGTGGTTACAGCGAGATGACCTTCAGCCGCACCGCCGTGCTCACCGGAGCCACCGAGGCGATCATTCACAAGGAATACCACCTCAGCAGCGCCGACCCGGCGGTGGTGGGAGCAGATCGCGTGGTGCCGATCGGCCGCACCAACTACGACGTGGCCGATCAACTCGCCAACCTGGGCATGGAGGCCATCCATCCGCGCGCCGCCAAGGGTCTGCGCCAGTCCGGCATTCCGTTGCGCATCAAAAATACCTTTGAGCCTGAGCACGGCGGTACTGTGATCACCCACGACTATGTGAGCGCCAAGCCCTGTGTCGAGATCATCGCCGGGCGCAGGAACGTCTATGCGCTGGAAATGTTCGACCAGGGCATGATGGGCCGCTTTGCCCACTATGATCAGACTTTGCTCGCCACCCTTGAGCGCTTCCGCGTCGGCATCATCAGCAAGGACTGCAACGCCAATACCCTGACGCACTATTTGTCGTGCAATCTGAAGACCGTCAAGCGCGTCCAGCAGGCTCTCACCGATACCCTTCCGGAGGCTGAATTCAACCTGCGTCGGGTGGCGATGGTATCTGCCATCGGCAGCGACATGCGGGTGCCGGGACTGCTGGCCGAAACCGCGGCTGCGTTGGCTGCGGAGGGCATTTCCATCCTCGCCATGCACCAGTCCCTGCGCCAGGTCGACATGCAGTGCGTGATCGACGAGCGCGACTACGAAGCCGCCGTCCGTGCGCTGCACCGTCACCTGGTAGAACGCCACGATCACGGCGCGGCAATTTGCGCCGCCTGACATGAGACCGGCAACAGCGGCCGCCTGACCGCGACCGTTTTGTTACGCCTGCCGCTGACCGCCGGAGCTTCGAATGGCGATCGCAACCTTCATTCTGTTCCTGGCTGCCTTCGTGGGGATCGGTCTGGCTTCAGTCCGGGTGAGTCGCGGCACTGGGGCGGACTACTATCTTGCCAGTCGCAGCGTGTCGGCGCCGCTCGCGGGGTTGTCGGCGGTCGCGACCAACAACAGCGGCTACATGTTCATCGGGGTCATCGGCTACACCTATGCCACCGGGCTCGCGTCCATCTGGCTGATGCTGGGCTGGATTCTGGGTGACTATCTCGCCTCTCGCTGGATTCACCCCAGGCTGCGGCGCGCCGCCGCCGCCGATGCCGAGCTCAGTTTTGTGGGTTTGATCTGCGACTGGAACGGCGCCCCTCAAAAGGGACTACGGCGCGTGCTCGGGCTCATCACCTTGATCTTTCTGCTCGCCTACACGGGTGCTCAATTGGTGGCGGGCAGCAAAGCGTTGCACGGGTTGTTCCACTGGCCCCAGTGGTGTGGCGCGGTACTGGCGGCAGCATTGGTGCTGGGGTATTCCTCGGTCGGCGGACTGCGCGCGTCGATCTGGACCGATGCCGCCCAGTCGGTGGTGATGATGGTCGCCATGGGAGTCCTGCTCCATAGCGCTCTGGGCGCGGCCGGCGGCCTCGCCGGGGCGTGGGCCGCGCTCGCTGGAGTGGATCATATGCTGGAATGGTTCCCGGCGGGTCTCGCCTGGCCCGGTCCGGCCGGGGCGGGATTGTTCGTGCTGGGCTGGTTGTTTGCCGGCTTCTCCGTGATTGGCCAGCCCCACATCATGATCCGCTTCATGGCCTTGGCGGGAGACGACGGTCTGTCCCGCACCCGCGCCTGGTACTACAGCTGGTTCACACTGTTTTACGCCATGGCGACCGGCGTCGGTCTGCTTTCGCGGGTGTTGATCAGCGATCCAGGTGATTTCGACCCCGAGCTGGCGCTGCCGGTGCTGGCGCAGCAGCTTCTGCCGCCCGCCGGAGTAGGGCTGATTCTCGCGGGTGTCTTCGCCGCCACCCTGTCCACTGCCGATTCCCTGGTGTTGAGCTGCTCCTCCGCGCTCACCCGCGATCTGCCCGCTACCGCGTCCGAGCGGTTGAGTCGGTACAAGGGAGCCACTGCGGTGGTCGTTCTGACGGCCCTGGGCTGGGCTCTGCTCGGCCGCGACGGCGTTTTCGCCATCGTTATTTTTTCGTGGTCCGGGCTGGCCTCGACGCTTGGGCCGGTGCTGGTACTGCGTGCATTGGGTGTGGACGTCAAATTCCGCAATGGCGTCATAGCTGCCGGTGCCGGTGTCACCGTCGCTATCTGCTGGCGCCTGCTGGGCTGGCACACTACTGTAGTCTATGAGGGTATGCCAGGGATTCTGGCTGGGGTAGTTAGTGGATGGCTTGCCCGAACGCGTCGTTTCGGCAATACCCGCTTGAGCACATAGCGCATTTGCCCGCCAGTCTGGTGGGTGGAAGTGTCGCCGGCGCCCCGGTTCGGTAGTGACATCAGCGCAGCTGGGGAAGGGCAACATGCCCTGAGTCATCGGTACGCGCCGGTCGAAAATGTATGCCGGTTTTCCGACGGGTAGTATCTTCTGGAGAACTGCGGTCCGGTGACTCCACTCTGTTTTTCTGTATGTGAAGGAGCCCCTGTTGGGCGACGTGCCGCATGCAGGCGGATATTATCGCCAGCCAGCGATGTGGCACTTTATAGATCGGCTGCAGATAAAAAATCTCTGGAACGTTGGACGTTTTTTGATCTGTATGAGCGAGATATGGGCATGCACTTGGATGCGGATGCGGGGGAGGACACATTACGGAACCGAGCGGTCGACAGTCAGCCGAATCACGGCGCTGGCATGAGTGTGCGTGCCAATGATGGATGACTCGGTTCGTGATGGGATGGATATGACAACCGCAAGGCAGCACCCCCCGGCCGGCCGTCTTGGCACGTTCGCTGGCGTGTTCACACCGAGCCTGCTCACGATCCTCGGAATCGTGCTGTTCCTGCGACTGGGCTATGTGATCGGCAGTGTCGGCCTTGCCGAGGCGCTACTGATCCTGGGCCTCGCTCATCTCGTCTCGATCGTCACCAGTCTGTCGGTCGCGGCCATTGCCACCAACCTGCGCGTCAAGGGCGGCGGTGATTACTACCTCATCTCGCGCACCCTGGGCCTGGGTTTTGGCGGTGCCATAGGTCTGGTGCTGTTTCTCGCCCAGGCGGTCGCGATCGGCTTTTATTGCATCGGCTTTGCCGAGGCGACGGCCAGCATCATTGGCCTGAGCGGGCCGTGGGCCAGTCGCGGGATTGCCGCGGCGGCGGTGGCCGGCCTGTTCGCGGTGGCCTGGGCGGGGGCCGATTGGGCCACCCGCTTCCAGTATGTGGTGATGACCTTGCTGGTGACGGCTCTGGGGTCCTTTGCGCTGGGTGCCATGCCGGCGTGGCACGGCGAGGCCCTGCGCGCCAATCTTGCGCAGCCGCTGGCGGCGCCGCCGTTCTGGATGGTGTTTGCCGTGTTCTTTCCGGCGGTGACCGGCTTCACCCAGGGCGTGAGCATGTCGGGCGACCTGCGCGACCCGGCGCGCGCCATCCCGTTGGGCACGTTTGCCGCAGTGGGTTTGTCGATGCTGGTGTATTTCGCGGTTGCATTTTTGTTCGCGGGGGCGGCGACCAATGCCGACCTGGCGCAGGATGGGTTTGCCATGCGCCGGCTGTCGCAGTGGCCGGTGACCTTCGATGCGGGCGTGATCGCCGCCACATTGTCGTCGGCGCTGGCTTCGTTCCTGGGAGCGCCGCGCATCCTGCAGGCGATGGGGCGTGACGAGGTATTGCCGCTACTGCGGCCGTTCGCGGCCGGCAGTGGTGCCAGCGCCAATCCGCGTCGGGCGGTGCTGTTGGCGGGCGCCGTTGCACTGACCGTCGTGTTGGCTGGCAGCCTCAATGCGGTAGCTGCGCTGGTGTCGATGTGGTTTTTGCTGTCCTACGGTCTGCTCAACTACGCCACCTGGTACGAAGCGCAGGCGGCCAGTCCGGCGTTTCGGCCGAGCTTTCGATTTTTCAGCCGACGGGTCAGTTTGGCCGGCGCGGTCGGTTGTCTGGCGGTGATGGCGGCGCTGAACGTAGCGGCGGCGATTGGCGCAGCGGCGATTGTGTTTGCCGTCTACCAGTATGTGCGCCTGCGGGCGGTGCCGGCGCGCTGGGCCGACAGCCGGCGCTCATTCCATCTGCACCGAGTCAGGGAGCACCTGCTGGCGGCTGAGGCCGAACCAGCGAGGGCGCGCGACTGGCGGCCACAGGTGCTGGTGTTCTCCGACGACCCTGAGCGCCGGCAACGGCTGCTGAAGTTCGCCCAGTGGGTCGAGGGGGGAGCGGGCCTGGTATCAGTGGTGCGGGTGCTGGAACTGCGGGGGCCGCAGGCGGTCGAGCAGCGGGCCGCCGCCGAGGTGGCGTTGCGCGAGGAACTCAAGACCGTCGGCAGCACTGCTCACCCACTGGTGGTGAGCACCGGCAACCTGGACGAGGCGATCGGCATCATCGTGCAGAGCGCCGGCATTGGCCCGTTGCGCGTCAATACGGCGGTGGTGAACTGGATGCACCAGTCTGGCTCGCTGGATTCGCTATTTACCAATCGCTTCGGTGGCAATCTGCGCACTGCCTTTCGGCTTGGCTGCAACCTGCTGATGCTTGATGCGAACGATGCCGAATGGCGTGCCCTGAACGAACAGTTGCCACCTGAGCGGCGGATCGACATCTGGTGGCTGCCGGGCGCGACTGGCGACCTGATGCTGCTGTTGGCGCACCTGATGCTGCGCAGCGAGGATTGGGACGGCGCCAAGCTGCGGGTGGTGTCGCTGCCACCAACCGACGGCGACGCGCCGGCACTTGCCGGAGCGATCGAAAACCGTTTGCGCGAGGTCCGCATCGACGCCACGGTGGAAGTGGTTGAACAGGACGAAAGTACTGCGCTGTACACAATGTCGCGCGATGCGTCGCTGGTTTTCATGCCATTTTCCGTTCACGGCGGGCGCTTTTACGACGGTCACGGACACGAGATCGACGAGCACCTGGCGGTGCTGCCGGTTACCGTGCTGACGCTCGCTGCGCAGGATGTGGCGCTGGAGGCCGATCCGGATCATCCGGTGGATGTGAATGCCGGGGACGCCGAAGCGGCTGCCGAGTCCGCTCCATCTACGTAATGACCATCGTCCCGCTCGACCGTGCCAGGGCACACCGGGGCCGCTCGCCCTGCGGCAGTCTCCGTGGTAGCGACACCCTGGCGGCGCGTACTGACGCAGTTCCCAGCACGACCGCAGTCTGGCATTTTGCCGGGCCTCGACTCAACCGGTAAGCTTCGCACCCTTTGAGAGGATAAAAATCATGGCGGAGCTGACAGGGGTCCGGCAGGGCCACGAATTCGACGAGGCGGCGCTCGCGCGCTTCATGGCGGGGCAGGTGAAAGGCTTCGTCGGGCCGCTGCGTGTGCGCCAGTTCGACGGCGGCCAGAGCAATCCCACCTTCATGCTGGAAGCCGCCTCCGGGCGTTATGTGTTGCGCAAGCAGCCGCCCGGGCAACTGCTGCCCTCGGCGCACCAGGTGGATCGCGAATACCGGGTGATGAAGGCGCTGCAGGACACTCCGGTGCCGGTGCCCAAAATGCACGCGCTGTGCGAGGACACCAGCGTCATCGGCACCAAGTTCTACATCATGGAAGCGGTGGAAGGGCGTATCTTCGCGCGGCCGATGATGGAGGAGGCGCCGCGGGAACAGCGCCGCGAACTGTGGCGCGATCTGGTCCGGGTGCTGGCCGCGCTGCACGCGGTGGATTACAAGGCCGTCGGGCTCGAGGACTACGGCCGCCCGGGCAATTACTACGAGCGCCAGGTGGCGCGCTGGACCAAGCAATACAGCGCCGCCAAGACCGAGCATATCGAGAGCATGGAGCAGCTGCTGAAATGGGTGCCGGCCCATGTGCCGCCGTCGGATGACGTCTGCATCGCCCACGGCGACTACCGGGTGCAGAACATCATGTTCCATCCCACCGAGCCGCGCGTGGTCGCGGTGCTCGACTGGGAACTTTCGACCCTGGGCCATCCCTTCGCCGATCTGGGCTACCTGTGCATGGAACACAACGCCGACTTTTACGGCGAGGTGAGCCTGCGCCGCCCGGCCGCCGAACTGGCCGAGCTCGGCGTGCCCTCGCAGGAGGAAGTGGTGCGCTGGTACTGCGAGTTCTCCGGTCGCGAGCGCATCGACGACTGGGAATTCTACGTCGCCTACAACCTGTTCCGCTCCGCCGCCATCGTGCAGGGGGTCTACAAGCGCGGTCTCGACGGCAACGCCAGCTCCACCAACGCGCTCGAATACAAGGACGAATGTCGCGCCCGGGTGGACCGCGCCTGGGAGATTGCGCAGCGCCTGGACCGGGGGTGATTCCCCGCCTGTCGACGCACCTGGCGTTACCGGGTGCAGGGAGGGTTTCATGATCGACGCGGATTTCGCCGCGCACTTCGCCGCCGACTGGATCGCGGCGTGGAACGCTCACGACCTCGATCGCATCCTCGCGCACTACAGCGACGACTTCGAAATGTCTTCGCCGGTCATCGTGCAGATCGCTGGCGAACCATCGGGCCGCCTCAAGGGCAAAGCAGCGGTGGGCGCCTACTGGGCCCAGGCGTTGGCGCTGATTCCGGAACTGCATTTCGAGCTGGTAACCACCTTGCTGGGCGTGGACAGCGTCACGCTCTATTACAAGGGCGCGCGGGGCCTGGCGGCCGAAGTGTTTTTCTTTGATCCGGAGCGCAAGGTGGCACGGGCCTGCGCCCATTACGCGGTGTGAGGGTTGCCGGCGCGCGCGGCCGCCATACTGGTGTCCTGAACGGCAGGATTGCCGCGTCGCCGAACTGGAACATGTTGCATCGCGGACCCTTCCCCACACTGTGCAAGACCGACGCTGCGGAAGATAAACTCGATACCTTGATGGTATGCGGCTAACGACACTCAGAGAATCCCGCTCATGACCGACTCAACGCCGCTACTCGGTGGCATCAAGGTTCTTGAAATCGCCACCTACGTTTTTGGACCTGGCTGTGGCGCCATCTTGTCCGACTTCGGCGCCGACGTGATCAAGGTCGAAACCCCCGGGCGTGGCGATCCGTTGCGCCACGCGCATAAATCGCCGCCCTTCATGCGCCTCGACTTCGCGTACCCCTGGCAGCAGGACAACCGCAACAAGCGCAGCCTGGCGCTCGATCTGAAAACCGCCGAGGGTCGCGAAATCCTGCTCAAGCTGGTCAGGGAGGCGGATGTATTGATCACCAACTTCCCGCCCAATGTGCTGGCACGGCTGAAAATTCGCTTCGAAGATCTCGCGCCGGAAAACAGCCGACTTGTTTACGGGCAAGTCACCGGGTACGGCGAACAGGGCGATGATGTCAATACGCCGGGCTTCGACGGCAATGCCTATTGGGCGCGCACGGGCCTGATGGATGCGGTGCGCACCATGCATGGCGAACCGGCGATGCCGGCGCCCGCGATGGGCGATCACCCCAGCGCGATGACGCTCTATGCCGCCGTGATGACCGCGCTCTACCAACGCGAGCGCACCGGCAAGGGCAGCAAAATCAGCACCAGCCTGATGGCGAACGGATTGTGGGCGGCATCCAGCGCCCTGGCCGGTCTGTTGGCGGGCACCAGGCCCTATCGGCGCCTGAACCCGGCGGCTCCCGGCAGTGCGCTGATCAACTACTACCGCACCCTCGATGACCGCTGGATTTCCCTGATCGTGCTCCAGGAGGACAAACACTGGACCAACTTCCTCAGCGCGATCGAGCGTCCCGACTTCGCGACGGACCCGCGTTTTGCCGATATTGCCGCGCGTTTCAAGCATGCGAAGGAACTCGGCGCGGTGCTGGTCGAAGTGTTTAAAACCCGGCCCTGTGCCGAATGGCGCGAACGCCTGCGCGAGAAAAAAATAACCTTCAGCGTCGTGGCAACCATGGAGGAGGTCATCGACGACCCGCAAGCGCTGCAAAACGACATGTTCATCAAGGTCGAGGGCCACCATCATGGCCGCGGCCAGGCCGTCAACAGTCCCTTCTGGATTCAGGGCTCGGACAAGGTGCCGGCGCATCTCGGCTCGGAGCTGGGCGCCGACAGCGGGGCGATATTGCGCGAACTCGGCTATGCCGAAGACCGCATCGACGAGCTGGCGGAGCAGGGGATCATCGAAATACACGACCGAGCCCGGTGGCTGGCGTAACAATGGCGCGCTGTTGTTCGTCAGCACGCCATAACGCGGTGCGTTGGTCCGCGCTTCGGCGGTCCTCGCTCGTCTGGCCCTTCTCCCCCGGTCCTCTCCCGTCGGCGCGGGCCGTCGTTCAGCACCTTGGGGTGAATCCACCGGGCACATGGACAATGGCGTGGCGTCCCGGCTGCCTGCCCCGGACGGGTGACGGAGCGGCGGGTTGCAGGGCGCGGAATCGATCATGATAATGGGCGCCCTTTTTCGTCAGCTCGCAGCCGGGGTGTCGCTCAGGTGAAACGACCGCAACCGCAGGACTTTTTCAAGGACTGGAAAGCGCGTGAGGCGCTGGCCGAGGCCATGATCCCGCTGATCGGCAAGCTGTACCGGGAGAATAACGTCTCCCTCTATATGTACGGCCGCAACATGGTCAACCGCTCGGTCACCGATCTGATGAAGGCGCACCGCTTCGTGCGCCAGGTCGAGCAGAACGAGCTGTCCGAGTTCGATACCTTCCCGATGATTCAGGCGCTGGCCGATATGGATCTGGGGCCGGCCCATGTGGATATCGGCAAACTCACCGTGGGCTTTCAGGAGCAGAGCAACGGGCGCACACCGCGGGACTACTTGCAGCAGGTGATCGGCAACGACATCGGCGCCATGCGCAAACCGCTGCCGCAGCCCCAGGATGTAGTGCTCTACGGCTTCGGTCGCATCGGTCGGCTGTTGGCGCGGATTCTGATCGAGAAAACCGGCGGCGGGGATACCCTGCGGTTGCGTGCCATCGTGGTTCGCAAGGGCGGTGGCCCGGATGATCTGGACAAGCGCGCGAGCCTGCTGCGTCGCGATTCGGTGCATGGACCCTTTCGCGGCACCATCCGTGTGCTGGACGAAGAGCGCAAGCTGGTTTGCAACGGTAACGAAATCCACGTCATCGAGGCGAATTCGCCTGCCGAAGTCGATTACACGCGGTACGGCATCAGCAACGCCATCGTGATCGACAACACCGGGGCCTGGCGCGACGAGGCCGGGCTGTCCAGGCACCTGCAATGTCCGGGTGCCGCCAAGGTCATCCTGACCGCGCCGGGCAAGGGCAAGATTCCCAACATCGTCTATGGCGCGAATCAGGACGAAATCACGCCTGACCAGAAGATTCTGTCGGCGGCGTCCTGTACCACCAATGCGATCGTGCCGGTATTGAAGGCCGTGCTGGATGAATACGGAATTCGCAGCGGGCATGTGGAGACCGTGCATTCCTACACCAACGACCAGAACCTGATCGACAATTACCACAAGGGCGCGCGGCGCGGGCGCAGCGCCCCGCTCAACATGGTGATCACCGAGACCGGCGCCGCCAAGGCCGCGACCAAGGTCATACCCGAGCTTGCCGGCAAGCTCACGGGCAATGCGATTCGGGTGCCGACGCCAAATGTGTCGCTCGCGATTCTCAACCTGCGACTGGGTCGCTCGACCACGGTTGCGGAGATCAACGAATTCATGCGGCGCACGGCGCTGTTTTCGGCGCTCCAGCAGCAGATCGGCTACACCATTTCCAGCGAAGCGGTATCGACCGATTTCGTCGGCGACCGCCACGCCTGTGTATTTGATTCGCAGGCGACGATCGTCAATGACGACAACTGCGTGCTCTATTGCTGGTACGACAACGAGTTCGGCTACAGTTGCCAGGTGGTGCGTTGTCTGGAGGAAATGGCCGGCGTCCGCTGGGCCATGTACCCGGCCCATGCCTGATTTCCCGGGCTCGCCGCGGGGTTCCTTCGCGAGTCGGGTGATGCCCGGCGCGCGCGTCGCTTGCGATTGCGCGTAGGTACTGACGATGCGAGCGCACATTCCCCCCGCTGGTTCGGCGGGGGCGGCCCCGTCGGGTGTGTCAGCAAGGCTTCCCCATGATTGGCGTGTGTCGCGGACGGGATCTGCCTGCCAGCCGGTCCCCGCCGCTGACATGGGCTGTGCGCGGCGCGCCCGATTTTTCGGCAGCAAAAACGATGGCACGAGTATGAATATCAAGCAACGCGCGGCAGGCCGACTGAGGCTGATTTGCCGCCCGATTTCAGCGGTGGTCAGCCTGGCCGTCGCCTTTGTCCATTGCCGGGAGGGCATATGCTGATCGGGCTTCTGAAGGAAACGCTCCCGGGCGAGCGGCGCGTCGCGCTGGTGCCGGCGCAACTCGCGCTGCTCGCGAAGCAGCGCCACGAGGTGCTGGTCGAGCGCGACGCCGGCGCTGCCGCCGGCTATCCCGACGCCGACTATCTCGCCGCCGGCGCCCGCATTGTCGAACGGTCCGAAGTGTTAGCGGGTGCGGAAATTCTCGCGACCGTGCGGGGCTCGGCCCTTGCGGAGGCGGAGGCCGCGGCCGACTTCGCCCGGATCCGCGCCACACAGATCCTGATCGGTCTGTGCGAGCCGCTCGCGCATCCGGCCGGGGTGCAGCGTCTGGCCACCACCGGTGCCACGGTGTTCGCGCTCGAGCTGTTGCCGCGCACCTCGCGGGCGCAGGCGATGGACGTGCTGAGCTCGATGGCGAACCTCGCCGGCTACAAGGCGGTGCTGATGGCGGCGAACCAGGTGCCGCGCATCCTGCCGATGATGACCACCGCGGCCGGCACGCTCACCGCGGCGAAAGTGCTCGTGCTCGGCGCCGGGGTGGCCGGTTTACAGGCGGTTGCCACTGCCAAGCGGCTCGGCGCCGCGGTAGACGGTTACGACATCCGGCCCGAAGTAGCGGAGCAGATCCGCAGTGTCGGCGGCAAGTTCGTCGATCTGGGATTGAGTGCCGAGGCCGATCAGGGCGGCTACGCCAAGGCGCAGTCCGCGGATTTCATCGCCCGCCAGCAGGAGGCGCTCGCGCAGTTCGTGCGCGCCGCCGACATCGTCATCACCACCGCGCAGGTGCCGGGCCGCAAGGCGCCGGTGCTGATCACGGCAGCCATGCAGAAGGGCATGAAACCCGGTTCCGTGGTGGTCGACCTCGCCGCCGAATCGGGCGGCAACTGCGAGCTCACCCAGTGCGGGAAGAATGCGGTGGTGGACGGCGTGACCATGATGGGTCCCGCCAACCTGATCTCCGAACTCGCTTTCCACGCCAGCCAGCTCTACAGCCGCAACATCATCAACTTCATCCTCAATCTGACCACGCGCGAAGGCGCGCTTGCGGACAAGGAGAATGATGACATCGTGCGCGAGACGCGCGCGGCGCGCGGCGGCGAAATCAGCAGTGAACGCGTCAAGCAGGCGCTGGGCTCAACCTGAGGAACGGCCATGGAATCTCTCAACCTTATCGACAGTCTGTTCGTCTTCATGCTCGCCGCCGTGGTCGGTTATCACGTCATCCACAAGGTGCCGCCACTGCTGCACACGCCGCTGATGTCGGCGACCAACGCGATCTCCGCCATCGCCGTGGTCGGCGCCCTGCTGGTGACCGGTGCGAACGGCAGCAAGCCGGCGACGATTCTCGGTGCGATCGCCGTTGCCGCCGCCGTCACTAACGTCGTGGGCGGCTTTCTGATCACCGACCGCATTCTCAAGATGTTCAACAAGAAGAAAGCCAAATGAGCACGCAGGCCTTCATTCAGCTGGTTTATCTCGGCGCTGCGGCGCTGTTCATTTTTGGCCTGAAAGCCATGAGTTCGCCGCGCACGGCGCGGCGCGGCATGCTGATGGCGGCGGCGGCCATGGTCAGCGCCATCGGCGGTACTCTGCTCGATCCACAGGTGGTGAACTACGAATGGATTGTCGTGGCTGGATTGCGATCGCCACGCCGATGACGCACATGCCGCAGCGGACCGCGCTCTCCCATGCCTTCGGGGCGCTCGCGGCGGCGCTGGTCGGTATCGCCCACTACTACGACCATGCGACCACAGTCACCCTGGTCGAGCGCGTCGCGCTCGCCCTCGAGGTCGTGCTCGGCAGCCTGACCGTCACCGGCAGCCTGCTCGCCTTCGCCAAGTTGCAGGGCTGGGTCCACGGTACCCCGGTCGCCTATCCGGGGCAGAACGCCGTGAGCCTCGTACTGGCTGCCGTCATCCTTGTGCTCGCCGGCTGGTTCATCGCCGATCCCGCGGCGACCTGGGCGTTCTATGGCATGGCCGCGCTGGCGTTCCTCTTCGGCATCACGCTGGTAATGCCGATCGGGGCCGCCGACATGCCCGTGGTGATCGCGCTGCTGAACAGCTACGCCGGCCTCGCCGGCTCGGCCACGGGTTTTGCGCTGGATAACAACATCCTGATCATTGCCGGCGCGCTCGATGGCGCATCGGGCCTGATCCTCGCGGTGCTGATGAGCAAGGCCATGAATCGCCCGCTCTTGAATGTTGTGTTCGGCCGCATCGAGGCGAGCACGGCGGCGAGTGCCGACGACGTCTATGCCGGCAAGGTGCGCTCGACCACCGCCGAGGAATTCGCGCTGCTGCTCGAAGACGCGCGCCGCGTGGTGATCGTCCCCGGCTATGGCATGGCGGTATCGCAGGCACAGCACGCGGTGCGCGACCTGTACCTGGCGCTGGAAAAACGCGGCGCCACCGTCGAGTTCGCGATCCATCCGGTGGCCGGCCGCATGCCGGGGCACATGAACGTGCTGCTCGCCGAAGCCGATATTCCCTACGAGCGCATGATCGAGATGGACACCATCAACCCGACCTTCGAGACCGTGGATGTCGCGATCGTGATCGGCGCCAACGACGTGGTGAATTCCAATGCGCGTGCGTCCGACAGTCCCATCGCCGGCATGCCGATCCTCGACGTCGACAAGGCGCGCATGGTGATCGTGGTGAAGCGCTCCATGAGCCCGGGTTTCGCCGGGATTCCGAACCCGCTGTTCGCCGCCGAAAACACGCTGATGTATTTCGCCGACGCCCAGGCCGGCATCCTCGACGTGGTGCGCGAGGTCAAGGCGCTGTAACCGCTGGCCGCCAGCCGGTCGGGTTGGCGCAGTCCATCACTCAGGCGATACGCGATGATCCGGGGCTGCCGCCCCGGATCATCGATTTCCCGCACACTTCCCGCACAGCCGGCGTCGTGATTCCGTTGATCCAGACGCTGGCCTGGCCTTGCATCCGTCCCTTATGATGCCGGGCAACGGGCGCCGATTGGAATGGAGCGGCGCTGTTGTGCGTTCAGGACGCGCGGGGAGGGTGGCGAATGGCATTCATCGATCGGGCTGTGTTGGCGCCACTCGCATTGGTGTTGCTGAGTTTTGCGCTGGCGGGCTGTCAAGCCTTGCTGCCACGAGCCTCCAGTGAGTTGCGGGATACCTGGGGGAGCTTTGACGAGGCGCTGGAAGCAGTCAACCATATCATCCCGTACGAGACTCGGCGCGCCCAGCTCGCAGTGCAGGGGCTTGAGCCCGGAACAAACCCGGCGATTACGCTGTTGAGCTTTGCCGACGTGTCGCAACGCTTTTCGCTCGGCGCCACCGTGACAGCGGATGAGCTGGACCAGGGCCTGCGCGACTGCTTCGCCGCCGGCAAGCGCTGCACTGCCTATGCGATCGAGATACGCGATGTGAAGCGCCATCGGGTCGGAAACTTCTGGCTCGACACGTTCAACTTTGTTCGCATCACGGATTCCACCGGCTGGAACTTCAACGCGTTGATCGTTTTCGTGGACGATCTCGTCATCTACACGCTCACCGGTGGTCAGCCCCGCATCAGCGAGCGCGATCGGGTTCGCAACCCGCTGGGACCGTTGCAGTCCTGGGGCGACATCCTGGCGAAGCACACCCTCGAGTAGGTTGAACGCTGCGGCGGCTTTTTGCGGGGCGGTGATGTCCGGTTCCGCGCAAGTTTTTGTTGAGCTGTCCCGACAACCCTTGATTTTGTTGGTAACCACGGCGACCCCCGGGTAACGCGGCTCAGGGAGCGTGGTGCTGTCGGCATGGTGCCGACGCTTGACCGCGGCACTTTGCCGAGCGCGGCGGTGGATCTATACTCTGGCCCGGGTGGCGGCCCCGATTGCGGTTCCAGGCTACGGTGGATACGCACACCGTTTTCGCCGACCCAGGTTCTGCCCAATATAATGCGAACGCACGCCGGCCGGAGCGGCGGATGCGATCCTGTCAATCTTGTCCGCGAGGTTTTCCATGATCAGAGTTCGTCGCGGATTGGATGTGCCGATTGCCGGTCGGGTACAGCAGGAAATTCACGCCGGCCCGCAGATCAGGTCCGTGGCGCTGATCGGTTGCGACTATGTCGGTCTGCGCCCCACGCTCGCCGTGAAAGAGGGCGACCAGGTTCGGCCGGGTCAGGTTCTGTTCGCCGACCGCGACAATGCGGACGTCGCCTTTACGGCTCCCGCCGGTGGCGTGGTGCGTGCCATCCATCGCGGCGAGCGCCGACTGTTGCAGTCGGTGGTGATCGACATCCAGGACGATCTCGACGGCGCCGGCGGTGCGGCGTTCCCGGCCTGGTTGCCGGCGGAGTTGCCGGGTCTGCGGCGCGATCAGGTGGTCGACAGCCTGTTGCAAACCGGCCTCTGGACCGCGCTGCGCACGCGGCCCTACTCGAAGATCCCGGCGCCCGGTTCCCAGCCGCATTCGCTGTTTGTCACCGCGATGGACACCAATCCCCTGAGCGCGGACCCAGCGCTGGTGATCGCCGCAGCGAGCGGGGATTTCGCCGCCGGACTGCAAGTGTTGACACGTCTGGTGGATGGCCCGGTGCATCTGTGCGTGGCGGCCGGAGCCGATATTCAGGCCGTGGAAGGCGTCACGCGGCATGAATTTGCCGGCCCGCATCCGGCCGGTCTGGTGGGCACCCATATTCATTTCATCGATCCGGTGGGAACGGGCAAGACCGTCTGGCACATCGGCTATCAGGATGTCATTGCGGTAGGTCGCCTGTTTCTGACGGGCCGTCTGGACCCCGAGCGCGTGGTCGCCCTGAGTGGCCCCAGCGTCAAGGCGCCGCGGCTGGTGCGCACCCGGCTGGGCGCGAACATCGCGGAGCTGACCCGGGGCAGTCTGGTTGCCGGTGATGTCCGGGTGATCTCGGGGTCGGTGTTGTCGGGGCGGCGTGTCGAGGATCCACTGGGCTATCTGGGGCGCTACCACCATCAGGTATCCGCGCTGGAAGAGGGCGCCCGGCGCACCTTCCTGCGCTATCTGTCGCCGGGAGCTGCCGCGCATTCGGCGTTGCCGATCTATGTGTCCAGTCTGACGCCGGGCAGGACCTTCGCGATGAACTGCAATACCAACGGCAGCGTGCGCGCCATGGTGCCTCTTGGAAACTATGAAAAAGTGATGCCGCTCGACATCCTGCCGACGCAGTTGCTGCGCGCCCTGATCGTCGGCGACACCGAAACGGCCCAGAAGCTGGGGTGTCTGGAGCTGGACGAGGAAGATCTCGCGCTCTGCACCTATGTGTGCGTCGGCAAGTACGAATACGGCCCGATCCTCCGGGACAATCTGTCCCGCATCGAGAAGGAGGGCTGAGCCGTGGCATTGCGCAAACTGCTGGATCGTGTGGCGCCGCATTTCCATCCCGGTGGCAAGTACGCAAAGTATTACGCCCTTTACGAGGCCATCGACACCATCCTGTATTCGCCGGCGACGGTCACCCGAACGGGTTCCCATGTCCGCGACGGCATCGATCTCAAACGGGTCATGATCACGGTCTGGCTGGCGGCGTTTCCCGCCATGTTTTACGGCATGTACAACCTGGGTTTCCAGGCCAACACGGCGCTGGCTGCCGGCGCCGAGCTCGCGGGCTGGCGGGCATGGCTGATCGGCACCCTGGCCGGCCACGATCCGGGCAGCATCTGGGATTGTCTGTGGTACGGCGCTGTGTATTTCGTGCCCATCTACCTGGTGACCTTCGTGGTGGGCGGCTTCTGGGAAGTGGTGTTCGCCACCGTGCGCGGCCACGAGATCAACGAGGGGTTTTTCGTCACCTCCATCCTGTTTGCGCTGATCTGTCCCCCCGCCGTACCGCTGTGGATGGTCGCCCTCGGCATCAGCTTCGGCGTGGTGATCGGCAAGGAAATTTTCGGCGGGACCGGCAAGAATTTTCTCAATCCGGCGCTGACTGGCCGCGCCTTTCTGTTTTTCGCCTACCCGGCGGCGATGTCCGGCGATGCCGTATGGACCGCCGTCGATGGTTTTACCGGCGCGACCGCGCTGGCGGTGGCGGCGGCGGACGGCATGGCCGCGGTGCAGGCGCACCTGACCTGGCTGGACGCCTTTGTCGGCCGCCAGCAGGGCTCGATCGGCGAGGTCTCCGCGCTTGCGATCTTCATCGGCGGCGCACTGCTGCTGGTGACGCGCATCGCGTCCTGGCGCATCGTGCTGGGGGTGATGGCCGGCATGGTGGCGCTGTCCACGTTGTTCAACGTGCTGGGCTCGGCCACCAACCCCATGTTTGCCATGCCCTGGTACTGGCACCTGGTGCTCGGCGGTTTTGCGTTCGGGATGATATTCATGGCGACGGACCCGGTGTCGGCCGCCATGACCGACACCGGCAAGTTCTGGTTCGGCGCCCTGATCGGCGCGATGGCGGTGTTGATCCGGGTCGTGAATCCGGCGTTTCCCGAAGGCATGATGCTGGCGATTCTGTTCGCCAACATTTTTGCGCCCCTGATCGACCATCTGGTGGTGCAGGCCAACATCCGCCGGAGGCTTGCCCGTGGCTGACAACGAATCCATCAAGAAAACGCTGCTGGTGACGCTCGCCCTGTGCGTGGTCTGTTCGGTGGTGGTGTCGGCGGCGACCGTGATGCTGCGGCCGCTGCAGGAAGCAAACCAGGCGCGCGACCGCAAAGCCAACATCCTGGCCGCGGCCGGCATGCTGCGGGCGGGCGTGGACGTCGAGCGGCAGTTCGATCGCGTCAAGACCCGGCTGGTCGATCTGGACACCGGAAAATTTACCGATGTCATGGACCCCCTGGGTTACGATCAGCGCAAGGCGAGCCGCGATCCGGCGCTGTCGGAACCGGTGCCGCGGGAGCAGGACATCGCCAAGATCCAGCGCCGCGTGAAGTACGCCCAAGTCTATGTCGTGGACGGGGACGATGGCGCCATCGACAAGGTGATTCTGCCCATCAAGGGCTATGGTCTGTGGTCGACACTGCACGGCTTTATCGCGCTGGAGCGGGATCTGAATACCGTCGCCGGGATCGGATTTTACGAGCACGCCGAAACCCCGGGCCTGGGCGGCGAAGTCGATAACCCGGTCTGGAAGGCATCCTGGCACGGAAAACATCTCTACGACGCGGACGGCAAGGTGGTGCTGAAGGTCATCAAGGGCAGGGCGGATGGCAGCCGGCCCGAGAGTGCGCACCAGATTGACGGTTTGTCGGGCGCGACGCTCACCAGTCGCGGGGTCCAGAATCTGATTCAGTATTGGCTTGGCGGGCAGGGCTTCGCGCCTTTCCTCGCCAATCTTCGCGCCGGGGAGGCATGATCATGGCGGAAAAAACCCGAGACATATTGCTGAAACCGATTTTGAGCAATAACCCCATTGCGTTGCAGATTCTCGGTATCTGTTCGGCGCTAGCGGTCACCTCCAAGCTGTCGGTGGCGTTCGTGATGTGCATTGCGTTGACCTCGGTCACCGCGTTCTCAAACCTGTCGATCTCCCTGATCCGCAACCACATTCCATCCAGTATTCGTATCATCGTGCAGATGACCATTGTCGCGTCCCTGGTGATCGTGGTGGATCAGTTCCTGCGCGCCTACGCCTACGAGATCAGCAAACAACTCTCGGTGTTTGTCGGACTCATCATCACCAACTGCATCGTCATGGGGCGGGCCGAAGCCTACGCGATGAAAAATCCGCCGCTCCCGAGTTTTCTCGACGGCATCGGCAACGGTCTGGGTTACAGCGCGATGCTGATGACGGTCGGTACCGTGCGTGAACTGTTCGGGTCGGGCTCCCTGTTCGGCATCACCATTCTGCCGCTGGCGACCAACGGTGGCTGGTATGTGCCCAATGGCCTGCTGCTGTTGCCGCCCAGCGCCTTCTTCATCATCGGCGGCATCGTCTGGGCGCTGCGCTCGGTCCGCAAAGAGCAGATCGAGACGCCGGAATACCGGCTCGCGCCCAATACGGTCGCGGGAGCCGTCTGATGGAACCTGGTGACGGCGATCACGGTGCCGGCGAACAATCTGATCCTGCACTATCTGCTCGCGGAAGGGGCGCTGTCCTGGACCGGCATCGACGCGCTGAAGTCGGTGGATCTCACCTTTCTCGGCCTGCTGAGTTACATCGGCGTGATTGCCGCGATCGTGCAGATTCTCGAAATGATCCTCGACCGTTATGTGCCGGCGCTGTACAACACGCTGGGCGTGTTTCTGCCGCTGATCACCGTCAACTGCGCCATTCTCGGCGCGTCGCTGTTCATGGTGGAGCGCAGCTACAGCCTTGCCGAGAGTACGGTGTACGGGCTCGGCGCCGGCGTTGGCTGGATGCTGGCCATCGTCGCCATCGCCGGGGTGCGCGAGAAACTGAAATACAGCGACATGCCCGAAGGCCTGCGCGGACTGGGCGGCGCGTTCATGATCGTGGGGCTGATTTCCCTCGGCTTCATGTCCTTCGGCGGCATCGATCTCTAGACATGGGGCGGAACCACTGACATGACCATGGCAACCATGACCATCGCCCTCGGCGTCGGGATGTTCACCGCCATCGTGCTGGGGCTGGTGCTTTTCATCCTCAGCGCGCGCTCCCGTCTGGTCAGCGCCGGGACCGTCGAGATTCTGGTGAACGGTGAGCGCACCATCGAAGTGCCCGCCGGCGGCAAATTGCTGCAGACGCTGGCGTCGCAGAATCTTTTTCTGGCGTCGGCCTGCGGCGGCGGCGGCAGCTGCGCCCAGTGCCGGTGTGTGATTACGGAAGGCGGCGGGTCGATCCTGCCCACCGAACAGGCCCATTTCACCCCGCGCGAGGCCAAGGCGGGATGGCGCCTGTCCTGTCAGGTGCCGGTGAAGCAGAACATGAAAATCCAGGTGCCCCACGAGGTGTTCGGCGTCAAGCAGTGGGAATGCACCGTGGTGTCCAACCCCAATGTGGCGACCTTCATCAAGGAGCTGACGCTGAAACTTCCGGAGGGTGAGAGTGTGGCCTTTCGCGCCGGCGGCTATGTCCAGCTCGAAGCGCCGCCGCACCAGGTGAAATTCAGCGATTTCGATATCGACGCGGAGTATCGCGGCGACTGGGAGCGGTTCGGCTTTTTCAATTTCGAATCGAAACTCGCGGAACCGGTGATCCGCGCCTATTCCATGGCGAACTATCCCGACGAGCGCGGCATCCTCAAGTTCAATATCCGCATTGCCACGCCGCCGCCGCGCACCCAGGGTCTGCCGCCCGGGTTGATGTCGTCCTATGTGTTCGGTTTGAAGCCTGGCGACAAGGTGCGGGTGTATGGTCCCTTCGGCGAGTTTTTTGCCAGGGACACCGACAAGGAGATGGTGTTCATCGGCGGCGGTGCCGGCATGGCGCCCATGCGATCGCATATCTTCGATCAGCTCAAACGCCTCAAGACCAAGCGCAAGATGACCTTCTGGTACGGCGCGCGCAGTCTGCGGGAGATGTTCTATCAGGATGAATACGATGCGCTCGCGGCGGAAAATCCGAATTTCCAGTGGTTCGTGGCGCTCTCGGAGCCGCAGCCGGAAGATAACTGGGCGGGTTACACCGGCTTTATCCACAATGTGCTGTACGAAAATTACCTGAAGGATCATGCAGCGCCCGAGGAGTGCGAGTACTACATGTGCGGGCCGCCGATGATGAATGCTGCCGTGATTGCCATGCTCCACAAGCTGGGGGTGGAGGACGATCATATTTTCCTCGACGACTTCGGTGGCTGAAAGCCGGTCTCCGCTGAGCTGGCTGTGCCGGGGCGCGTGGCTCGGCGTATGCGTCCTGCTGCTCACGGGTTGCGACCGCCGCCCGCGGGAAATCGCGTTTTCGGGCACTGCGTTCGCCACTTCATACCAGGTCAAGATAGTGGATCCGGGTGCCGCCTTTTCGGCGGACATCGTGCCCGGCGCGGTGCAGGCGCTGCTCGACGAGCTCGACCTGACGCTCAGTACCTACAAACCGGACTCGGAACTCAACCGCTTCAATCGTCAGCCGGTCGGCAAACCCTTTGTCGCGAGCGCGACCCTGTGGCAGATACTCGAAGTATCCAAACGCATCCACGAACTTTCGGAAGGCGCTTTTGACCCGACGGTGCGGCCGCTGGTCGACCTGTGGGGATTCGGTCCCGTCGATACCGGCGACCGCATTCCGACCGACGCCGAGATCGCCGCGCAGAAAAAGAAGCTGGGCTTCGACAAGATCGAGCTGAAGGCTGGCAATACGCTCGTGCGCCGCGCTGATGTCACCCTGGATCTGTCGGCAATTGCCGAAGGTTACGCAGCGGATCGGATGGCGGCACTGCTGGAAAATCTGGGTGCCACCAATTACATGACGGGAATCGCCGGCGCCATTCTGGTCGCGGGACGCAATCGCGACGGCCAGCCGTGGCGCATCGCGGTGGAGCGCCCGAACCAGAACCCGGGCGAAGTGGAGCAGGTGCTGCGGGCCAGCGACATCGGGCTCTCGACCTCCGGCGACTACCGCAATTATTTCGAGCGCGACGGCGTGCGCTACTCCCACGAAATCGATCCTCGTACCGGGCGACCCATCACCAATAATCTGGCGTCCATCACGGTCTTTGCCGCGACGGCAGCCGAGGCCGACGCGCTGGCCACCGCGTTGATGGTGCTGGGACCGGAGCGCGCCCGGCGGTTTGGCGAGGCCAACGATCTGGCCCTGTTTCTGGTGACGCGGGAGCGCGACGGATTTGCCGAAAGCCATACCAGCCAGCTCAATCCCTATCTGAGCGAGCAGCGGCGATGATCGAATTCCTGCTTGCCCTGGGCATACTGATGCTGCTGATCGCCGGCATGTCGATCGGCGTGCTGATGGGGCGCAAGCCGATTGCCGGATCCTGCGGCGGCATGGCGGCGCTCGGCATGGAAGTGGAGTGCGAAATCTGTGGTGGCGATACCACCAAGTGTGGCGAACCGGACGCCGGTTCGGATGCTCCGCGGCAGACCTTGGCGCATGACGCGGCGAAAGCCCTGCGCGAGTCGCAAGGCCAGCAGGTGGGTGTTGGTCAGGAGGTGACGCGGACCTGAATTCAGGGGGCAAAAGCCCCTGGCCCGACGCTAGTTGAGCGGTGCCGGTGTCGCGGTTCCCTTCAGCACCGTGTGCAGGACCAGATCGCGTTCAAAATAGACACGGTAGTTTTCGTAATCCCAGGACGAAATCGGGGGGTTGCCGACAGCGGGCTGTTGCGCCAGTGGTGCGCCGAAGCGCCGCTCGACTTCGGCTTTGGTGGTGCCCCGTTTGGGTACTTCCAGCACGCGCTTTTCAGCCGCCTGCTGCCCCACCGGAACCTGAATGACCTCGGCCGCGGCGGGCGCCGCGGGTACTGTCGTCGCAAGTACCGCGGCGCCAAGTGAAAGGGCAGCCAGAACAACACCAGTACATGTTTTCATGAAATTCCTGCCTCGGGGCGCCGATAGATGGTGATGGCGACCCTGATTATAGCTATCGGCGACCGCGGAAGTACAATCCACGCGGCGCGTTGCTGGACTTCGAAGTGACGAGGTTTCACGGAGTTACGCCAATGTTGTCATCGAATTCGGAACTCGGCGGTGCGCGTCCCGGGATTTGCGTCACCAACGCCCGGACACCGTGCCCATGCTGAGGTGCCCGTGCTGAGCCGGGCGCGTCTCGCGCTCTTTGTCGGCCTGCGCTACGCCTTCGGCAACCGGGGGCAGGGCTATCTGTCGTTCGTGTCGGTATTTTCACTGGCGGCGATGACGCTCGGCGTCACCATCCTGATTGTCGTGCTGTCGGTGATGAACGGATTTGACCGGGAAATCAAGACGCGCATGCTGGATGTGGTGCCCCAGGCCACGCTGTCCCGGCCCGAGGGGCTCGCGGATTGGGCGGCGCTCCGCGACCAGCTCGCCGTGCGCGCGGATATGACGGTGGCGCCCTATGTGGAAGGTCAGGCCCTGGTCGGCTTCGGACGCGGACAGGCGCCCGCGGTGGTGTACGGGCTGGAATCCGCCGGGCTCGCCGAACGCATCGGACCCCATATGGTGGCCGGCGCCGTGCAGGCGCTCGCTCCCGGCGAATTTGGCGTCGTGATCGGGCAGTTGCTGGCCCGCGAGCTGGGCGTGGTGCCCGGAGACAAGCTGCTGGTCACCTTGCCGGAGCTGTCCATAACGCCCGCCGGTGCGTTTCCGCGCGTGAAGCGGGTCACCCTGGTCGGGGTGTATCGCGTGGGCGGGCAGCTCGATAACGGTGTGGCGTTTCTTCACCTTGCGGACGCGCAAAAACTTTTTCGGCGCGGCGATCGCGTCGATGGCCTGCGTTTTACGCTGGCCGACCCCTATCGGCTGGAAGGCGTCGAAGCCCTGCGCGAACGCTATCCGGAGTACCGGATTTCCACTTGGCAGGACGAGGCGAGCGATCTCTTTCACGCCCTGCGCATGGAGAAAACCGTGGTCGGGTTGCTGCTGTCGGTGATCGTCGGCGTGGCCGCCTTCAATATCGTCGCCGCGCTGGTGCTGATGGTGAACGAGAAGCGCTCCGCCATCGGCGTGTTGCGGAGTTACGGTGCAACCCGCGGCACCATTGCCGCGATTTTCAACGTGCAGGGCTGCGCGTTGGGTCTCACCGGCATCGCCCTGGGTGCCGTGCTGGGCGGCGCCCTGGCGCTTCAGCTCGCGGATCTGATCGCCTGGATCGAGGATCTGTTCGGTTTCCGTATCTTCGATCCGGAACTCTATTTCATCACCCGCCTGCCGTCGCAGTTGCAGGGGTCCGATGTGGCCTGGGTGTGTGCCGGCGCCGGCGTCCTCACCCTGCTGGCTACCCTGTACCCCGCCTGGCGCGCGGGCCGTATTGATCCCGTGGAGGCGCTGCAAGGTGCGCATTGAAAATCAGTCAGTTGCGGTGCTTAGTTGCAGTGAAGTGGGGAAAAGTTACTGGCAGGGCGCGCAGCAGGTACAGGTGTTGCGCGAGCTGGCGCTGGAGATAAAGGCCGGCGAAATGATCGGCATCATGGGCGCTTCCGGGTCCGGCAAATCGACGCTGCTCAATCTGCTGGGCGGCCTGGATCGTCCCGACACCGGCCGCATCGAACTGCTCGGCCGCGATCTGGCCGCGCTGTCGGATCGGGAACTCGCCCGGGCGCGCAACCGCCATCTCGGTTTTGTGTACCAGTTTCACCACCTGCTGGGCGAGTTCAGCGCGGTCGAAAATGCCGCCATGCCGCTGCTGATCGCCGGGCTGGGGCGACGGGAAGCCTTCCGGTGCGCGACCGCGCTGCTCACCGCGGTGGGTCTTGCCGGGCGACTCCAGTACCGGCCCGCCCAGTTGTCCGGCGGCGAGCGGCAGCGCGTTGCGGTGGCGCGCGCGCTCGCCAACCGGCCCGACTGTGTATTCATGGACGAGCCTACCGGCAATCTTGATCGCGGCAGCGCCGATCAGGTGGTGGCGCTGTTGCTGGATCTCAATCGCGAGCTGGGGATCAGTTTCGTCGTGGTCTCCCACGACGAGCGCGTGGCGGGGCGGATGCAGCGGGTGCTGATGCTGGAGGACGGCCGTCTGCTCGAAACGTCCCTCGGCGATTCCAGCCGCCATGATCCCGGCCGGCAAGGAGCTGGCGGCTGATGGCCAGCTATCCGCTCCTGATCGGCTGGCGGTTTTTCCGCGCCGGCAGCGGCAATCGCCTGGTGTCGTTCGTCTCCCTGCTGGCGGTCGCGGGGCTGGTGCTGGGCGTGGCACTGATGATTGTGGTGCTTGCGGTCATGAACGGATTCGACCGCGAAATGCGGACCCGGATCCTCGGTCTGGTGCCCCATGTGCAGCTGTCGCGCGACGGCGGCATCGCCGACTGGCAGACGCTGGCGCCCCGGCTGCTGGAAGACCCCGCCATCCTCAGTGCCACGCCCTTCGTGCGCCTCGGCGGCATGGTCAATTTTCACGGTCGGGTGGTCCCGGTGGAACTGCTCGGCGCCAGCGCCACTGCCGGCAGCCGTTACGCGGCGCTCGGTCCACTCACGCAGGAAGACGGTCTGCTGCTCTCGCGCCGGATCGCGGATCGCCTGGGCGCGCAAGAGGGCGACGCGCTGACGCTGTTCGTGGCGGGAAGCGACAGCGGTGGTCGCGGCGCCATGCCGGTGGCGCGGGCGTTCCGGGTGACCGGCATCTTCGCTACCCACACCACGCTCGACAATGCCCTGGTGATAACCCGGCTGGAAACCGCCGCTGCGCTTGCGGGTCTGGATGGGCGCGTGCAGGGCTTGCAGCTGGAGCTGGTCGATCCCTTCGCGGCGCGGGCGATGGCGTACCGGTTACTGGAAAAGTTGCCGGCGGGCTATCGCTTCACCGACTGGCTGCAAACCCACGGCAATCTTTACCAGGCCATCAACATGTCGCGCAGTCTGGTGGGCATGCTGGTGTTTGCGGTGATCGCGGTCGCCGTTTTCAACGTGGTGGCGCTGCTGGTGATGACGGTCGTCGAAAAACGTCCGGCCATCGCGATCCTGAAAACCCAGGGTGCGACGCGGAGCGGAATCATCGGCGTATTCATCACCCAGGGCAGCCTGATCGGTCTGCTCGGCGTCGGACTCGGCGTGTTGCTGGGCTGCCTCGGTGCCCTGGTGCTGGGCGATGCCGTGAACTGGCTGGAAAACCTGCTGGATTTCCGCTTCCTTAACGTGGCGGTCTATCCCATCGACTACATCCCGACGGATTTGCGGGCGGGGGACGTCCTGGCGGTGGCGCTGGTCGCCCTCGGTCTCAATTTTCTGGCGGCGTTGTATCCGGCGTGGCGCGCGGCGGCGGTGCCGCCGGCCCAGGTGCTGCGTTACGAATAGCGTCGCCGCGCGCCGTTTTGCGCTGCTCCCAGCGGCGCACCGCCTGCCAGCGCCACAGGCCCCGGATCGCGGCGTAGCCCAGCAGACCGGCGCTGGCGCCGATCAGCAGGCTGCCGGTGAGCAGGGGCGGAATCAGGCTCGCGCCCTGAGTGCTCAGCCATTCCCAGGTGAATTGCGGGCTGAAGGAAGTCTCCGGCTTGCCCAGGATCAGCGTTCCGACCCGGTAGCAGAGTAATGTCAGCGGCGCGACGGTTACCGGATTGCTGACAAACACCAGCGCCAGGGTAAGCGGCAGGTTGCAACGCAACACCAGCGCGAGCAGCGCGGCGATGAGCAGATGTCCCGGCAGGGGGATGAATGCCGTGAACAGGCCAACGCCGAACGCCATGGAAACCGAACGTCGGTTGAGGTGAAAGAGGTCGGAATCCTTGAGTCCGAGTCCCATCCAGCGCAGACGGCCGTCGCCGAGTACCGCGTGCATGTCGGGCAGTTTGCGTTTGAGGAAACGTCGCGGCATGGCTGCGCTCCGGGACGGGGCCGGCATTATCCCGAACTTGCCGGAGCGCGGCCAGCGCGCGGACGGTGCCTTTTTCTTGGCCGCCGGGACGGTGCTGGGTACACTGCGCGAAATTTCCCGGGCTCTCCCTGTTGCAAGCACCCGACCGCTCGACTCCGGCGCCGCCTTCGCGGCAGCGCGGCCTGCTCCGTTCCAGTCTGATCGTAGGCGCCATGACCGGGTTGTCGCGGGTCGCGGGGCTGCTCCGGGACATGGTGCTGGCCCGCACCATCGGTGCCGACGGGCTCGCCGATGCTTTTTTTGTCGCCTTCAAACTGCCCAATTTTTTGCGCCGGCTGTTTGCCGAAGGTGCCTTCAGTCAGGCTTTTGTGCCGATACTGGCGGAGTACCGGGAAAAGGGCACCCACGCGGCGGTGCAGGAGTTGCTGGATCGGGTCGCGGGCACACTGGGCGCGGCACTGCTGGCGCTCACGGTGCTGGCGACCCTGGGTGCGCCCGTGCTGGCGTGGGTGTTCGCGCCCGGGTTCGCGGCCGACCCCGCCAAATTTGCGGTCACCATCGAGCTTATCCGGATCACGTTTCCCTATCTGCTGTTCATCTCGATGGCCGGTTTGGCGGGCGGCATTCTCAACAGTTACGACCGCTTTGCGATTCCGGCTTTCACGCCGATCTGGCTGAACCTGTGCATGATCGCGGCGGCGCTGGCGGCGACACCCTGGTTCGCCCGCCCGGTCTATGCGCTGGCCTGGGGCGTGTTCGCGGCGGGTCTGGTGCAGTTGTTGTTCCAGCTGCCTTTTCTCGCGCAACTGCATCTGCTGCCGCGCCCGAAGCCGGGCTGGCACCACCCGGGTGTGCGGCGCATTCTCAAACTCATGGTGCCGGCGCTGTTCGGGGTCTCGGTCAGCCAGATCAACCTGCTGCTCGATACCATCATCGCCTCCTTCCTGCCGGTGGGCAGCGTGTCTTGGCTGTATTACTCGGATCGTCTGGTGGAACTGCCGCTCGGCGTGTTTGCAGTGGCGGCGGCAACCGTGATCCTGCCCCATCTGTCGCGCCTGCACAGTGGCGCCGATCCGGCCCGTTTCGCAACCACTTTGGACTGGGGGTTGCGCTTCGTCCTCCTGATTGCGGTGCCGGCCACCATTGCCTTGGTGGTGCTGGCCGAACCGCTGCTGACCGCCTTGTTCTACAACGGCGCGGCGATGGGGCGGCGCGATATCGCGATGGCCACGTTCAGCCTGCGCGCATTTTCCCTGGGGCTGGTGGCCTTCATGTGCATCAAGGTGCTCGCCTCCGGTTACTTCGCGCGCCAGGACACGCGCACGCCGGTTGCCATCGGCATCATCGCCATGGTCACCAACATGGGCCTGAACCTGGTGATGGCGCTGCCGCTGCATCACTACTTTCGCCTCGGTCATGCCGGGCTGGCGGGGGCGACCGCGCTCGCCGCCTGGGTGAACGCCGGTCTGCTGCTGCGTGGCTTGCTGCGCGCCGGCGTGTATCGGCCGGGGCGCGAGTGGTTGCGTTTCGGGGCGCTGCTGGGGATCGCCAATCTGGCGATGCTGCTGTGTCTGCTGGTGCTGCGCGATGCCTGGGGCGACTGGACGGCGCTCGCGTTCTGGTCCCGCGCGGGCGCGCTGGCGGTGACCTGTGGCGCGGCGCTCGGCGCCTATGTCGGTGCGCTGTTTGCCGGCGGCTTGCGGCTGCGCGATCTGCGCGAGGTAAGCTGAGCCGCGTTTGCGGGCGCCGCCGGCGCGGGATCATTCCGCCGCGTTCCCGGGCCGGTATATACTCCGCGCTCGTTTTTGTCGAGCGCGGCACGGCAGGTGCGCGGTCGGAGCTGGCTCCGCGCAACCCTGGCCGAAAATGCCCGCCAAACCCGTCCTCGCGAGTTGCACTGTGGTTATCAAGGCAAAGGATTTTCTGATTCGGGGACTCCACAATCTGCGCCCGGAACACCGCGGCGCGGTGGCGACCCTGGGTTCGTTCGACGGCATTCATCTGGGCCATCAGGCGATTCTGGGGCAGCTCAAGGAGCGCGCGGCCTATTACCGCACCGCCTCGGTGGTGATGATGTTCGAGCCGCAGCCGCGCGAGTATTTTGCGCGCGAACAGGCACCGGCCCGGTTGATGCGCATTCGTGAAAAGGTGGAAGCGCTCGCGGGGACCGGTGTCAACCGGGTGTTCTGTCTCCAGTTCAATCGCGCCCTGCGCAGCCTGTCGGCGCAGGAATTCGTCGAGCGAGTGCTGGTGCGCGGACTCGGCATCAGGTGTCTGGTGGTGGGTGACGATTTTCATTTCGGGCGCGACCGCAGCGGCGACTACGAAATGCTGGTGCGCATGGGCGCGCGCCACAGCTTCGAGGTGCTGGAAACCCACAGCATCCAGATGGGCGGGGAGCGCATCAGCAGCACCCGCATCCGTCGCGAACTGGAACTGGGCAATTTCGCCGAGGCCGCCAAACTGCTCGGCAAGCCGTTCCGGATTTCCGGCCGCGTGGTGTACGGTCAGCGCCTCGGGCGCCAGTTGGGCGTGCCCACCGCGAACGTGAATCTGCACCGTTACCGCGCGCCGTTGCAGGGCGTGTTTGCGGTGGAGGTGGCGCTCGACGGCGAGCGCGTTCCCGGTGTGGCGAATGTGGGCGTGCGGCCGACCGTGGGCGACCTGATCAAACCGGTGCTCGAAGTGCATCTGCTCGACTGGAACGGCGACATCTACGGCCGCCGCATCCATGTGGAGTTCAAACACAAATTGCGGGAAGAAACGAAATTTTCCTCCATCGATGAATTGGTGACCCAGATTCAGGCCGACATCGCCGCCGCGCGGCGCTATTTCGCTGCATCCCACGGGTCCGAACCAGCGGCAGCGGTATGACCGATTACAAAGCGACACTCAATCTTCCCAACACCAGTTTTCCGATGAAGGCCAATCTCGCGCAGCGCGAGCCCGGCATTCTCAAGCAGTGGCAGACAACCGACATCTATGGCCGCATTCGCGCCGCGCGCGCCGGGCGCGAACCATTCATCCTCCACGACGGCCCGCCCTATGCCAACGGCGATATCCATATCGGCCACGCGGTCAACAAGATCCTGAAAGACATCATCGTCAAGGCGCGCACGCTGGCGGGTTACGACGCGCCCTATGTGCCGGGCTGGGACTGCCACGGCCTGCCCATCGAGCATCAGGTGGAACAGAAGTGGGGCAAGGCCGGGCAGAAGCTTGACGCCCGGGCGTTTCGCGCCAAATGCCGGGAATACGCCGCGAGCCAGGTCGAGCGCCAGCGCCGCGACTTCATCCGCCTCGGCGTGCTCGGCGACTGGGACAATCCCTATCTGAGCATGGATTACCGCTACGAAGCCGACATCATCCGCGCGCTCGGCCGCGTCGCCGCCAACGGCCATCTGGTGCGCGGTTACAAGCCCGTGTACTGGAGCGTGGTGGGCGCGTCGGCACTCGCCGAAGCCGAAGTCGAATACCACGACAAAACCTCGTTCGCCATCGACGTCGCCTTTCCGGTCGTGGATACGGCCGCGCTGGCCGAGGTGCTGGGCGGCTTGCGTGGGGAAGGCGCGATCGCGGTCGCCATCTGGACCACCACGCCCTGGACCCTGCCCGCCAACCAGGCGGTCTGTCTCGGTCCCGACATCGACTACGCCCTGGTGCAGTGCCGGATACAGGGCGCGCCGCGCCGCCTGCTGCTGGCGCGAGAGCTGGTGGCCGGCGTGATGACGCGCATCGGCGGCACCGACGTCGAGGTGCTGGCCACCTGCAAGGGCGCGCGCCTCGAAGGCCTGCGACTCCGGCATCCGTTTTACGCGCGCGAAGTGCCGGTGATTCTGGGCGCGCACGTCACCCTGGATGCGGGCACCGGCGCCGTGCACACAGCGCCCGACCACGGTGTCGAGGACTTCACGGTGTCCGTCCCCTACGGGATTGGCACCCTCGATTATCTCGACGATCACGGCGTGTTTCGCGACCGGGTCGAGTACTTCGCCGGCCAGCACGTCTACAAGGTGGACGCGCCCATCGTCGAACTGCTGCGCGAACGCGGCGCGTTGCTCGCCTGCGAGAAAATCGTGCACAGCTATCCGCACTGCTGGCGCACCAAGACGCCGCTGATCTACCGGGCGACGCCGCAGTGGTTCATCGGCATGCACACGCAGGGTCTGCTCGACACCGCCTTTGCCGAAGTCGCCAAGGTGGCCTGGTACCCCGACTGGGGCCGGGCGCGGATGGAAGCCATGCTCGCCAACAGTCCCGACTGGTGCGTGTCGCGCCAGCGCACCTGGGGCGTGCCGATCGCGCTGTTCGTCCACGCCGACAGCGGTGAGCCGCACCCCGATACCCAGCGTCTGATCGAAGCCGTCGCCCTGCGCGTCGAGGAAAATGGCATGGATGCCTGGCACGATCTCGACCCGGCGGAACTGCTGGGCGCGGATGCCGCGCACTATCGCAAAGTCACCGATACCCTGGATGTCTGGTTCGACTCCGGCGTCAGCCACGCGGCGGTGCTGGAGCGCCGGCCCGAACTGCGCTATCCCGCGGACCTCTATCTGGAAGGTTCCGACCAGCATCGCGGCTGGTTCCAGTCGTCCCTCAAGACCGCGGTCGCCATCAACGGCACTGCGCCGTACCGGGCGGTGCTGACCCACGGCTTCACCGTGGACGCCCAGGGCCGCAAGATGTCGAAGTCGCTGGGCAATGTGGTGGCGCCCCAGCAGGTGATCAACGAGCTGGGCGCCGACGTACTGCGACTCTGGGTGGCGGCCACGGATTTCAGCGGCGAGTTGTCGGTGTCCGATGAAATTCTCAAACGCACCGCGGATTCCTATCGTCGCATTCGCAATACGCTGCGCTATCTGCTTTCCAATCTGGAAGGTTTCGATCCCGCGCGCGACACGGTGCCCTTCGCGCAGTTGCTGCATCTCGACCGCTGGGCGGTGGATCGCGCGCGATTGCTGCAGGACGAGATCGCGGCCCGCTACCAGGATTACGGGTTTCACCACATCTATCAGAAACTGCATCAGTTCTGCGTCGCGGATCTGGGCGGCTTCTATATCGACATCATCAAGGACCGCCAGTACACCTGCCAGCGCGACAGCCTGGCGCGGCGCTCGGCCCAGACCGCGCTGCATCAGATCGCCGAAGCCCTGGTGCGCTGGATCGCGCCGATTCTGAGTTTCACCGCCGAGGAGATCTGGCGGTGCCTGCCCGGCGCGCGCGAGGATTCCGTGCTGCTGGCCGAATGGTTTCCGTTGCCGCGTCTGGAGGAAGGCGAACTGTTCTCCCGCGACGACTGGGCGCAGGTGATGCGCGTCAAGGAAGCCGTCAACAAAACACTCGAAGAACAGCGCAATGCCGGCTTGGTGCGCGGCTCGCTGGATGCCGAAGTAGTCCTTTACACGGACACCGCGCTGCATGCCCTGCTCGACAAGCTGGGCGATGAATTGCGCTTCGTGCTGCTGACTTCGGCAGCCAGGGTGCAGCCGCTCGCGGCGGCGCCGCAAGGCAGCCACGACACCGGCCTGTCCGGGCTGAAGGTGGCGCTGGCGCTTTCCGCGCACGCCAAGTGCGTGCGCTGCTGGCATCACCGCGACAGTGTCGGCGGTTGTGCCGAGCATCCGGAACTGTGCGAGCGCTGCGTGACAAATGTCGCCGGTGCCGGCGAACTCCGGCGCATCGCCTGAATGAGCCTCGCAGCATGAGCCTCGCAATGAATTCGACCGCGACCTTGGGCAGGGCACAGTTGCTGCGCTGTTATCTGCTCGCCGCGCTGGTCGTCGGCCTCGACTGGTGGACCAAGAGCCAGGCGAGCAGCCTGCTCGACTACGGCGTGCCGCGTGTCATCACGCCGTGGTTCAATCTCACCCTGCTGCACAATCGCGGCGCGGCGTTCAGTCTGCTGAGCGAGGCGGGCGGTTGGCAGCACTGGCTGCTGGGCGGCATTGCGCTGGCGGTGAGCGTGGCGATAGTCGTCGCCTTGCGCCGCCTGCCGCGCACCGCGCAATTGCAGGGTCTGGGGCTTGCGTTGGTGCTGGGCGGCGCGATCGGCAATCTCGGCGATCGCCTGCGACTGGGTTATGTGGTGGATTTCATTCAGGTCCATTACCAGGAGCTCTACTGGCCCGCCTTCAATATCGCCGACTCGGCGATCACGGTCGGCGCCGCGCTGCTGATCCTGGATGCCTTCCGGAACCGGGCGAGCGATTCATGAGCGACGACGTTGCGATTGGTCCCGGCGCGGCGGTCGTTTTGCATTTCGCCATCGAATTGACCGACGGCGCCGTCGTGGACAGCAATTTCGCGCGCGCACCCGCGCAACTCGTGATCGGCGACGGCAATCTCCCGGAAGGTTTCGAGCGCTTGCTGCTCGGTTTGTGCGCGGGCGACGAACGGCGTTTTGAAGTACCTGCGGAACAGGGTTTCGGCGATCACAAGCAGGCCAATGTAATGACGCTGCCAAAGCGCCGTTTTCCCGCCGAGATGGAATTGACGCCCGGGTTGGTGGTCACCTTCACCGATGCTGCATCCGGCCAGTTGCCCGGCGTGGTGATGGCGGTGGCGGGGGACCGGGTGACGGTCGACTTCAACCACCCGCTGGCCGGCAAGACACTGGTGTTCGCCGTCGCGATACGATCAGTCGCCGCTGCGGCGCAGGTGGCGTCGTGAAACTCTTGCTCGCCAACCCGCGCGGATTTTGCGCCGGCGTGGATCGCGCCATCGAAATCGTCGAGCGTGCGCTCGATCGCTTCGGCGCGCCGATTCATGTGCGGCACGAAGTTGTCCACAACAAATATGTGGTGGACAGTCTGCGTCAGCGCGGCGCGATTTTCGTCGAGGAACTGGACGAGGTACCGGCGGACGGCACCGTCATTTTCAGCGCGCATGGCGTGTCGCAAGCGGTGCGCGAAGATGCCGGCACGCGCGGGTTGCGCGTGTTCGACGCGACCTGTCCCCTGGTGACCAAGGTGCATGTGGAAGTGGCGGCCTGCGCCCGCGACGGGCGCGACTGCGTGCTGATCGGCCATCGCGGCCATCCCGAGGTGGAAGGTACCATGGGCCAGTACCGCAGCGCGCGCGGCACCATTTATCTGGTGGAGGACGAAGCCGACGCCCAGAAGCTGGAAGTCGCGCAGCCCCACAATCTCGCCTATGTCACCCAGACCACGTTGTCGATGGACGACACCGCGCGCATCGTCGCCATCCTGCAAGCACGGTTTCCGGCCATCGATGGTCCGCGCAAGGACGACATCTGCTACGCCACGCAAAATCGTCAGGACGCGGTCAAGCAGCTCGCGCTGGAATGCGAATTGGTGCTGGTGGTCGGCTCGCTCAACAGTTCGAACTCGACGCGCCTGAAAGAGCTCGCCGAGCGCTGTGGCGCCCGCGCGCACCTCATCGACGGCGCCGCCGAGATCGATCCGCTCTGGCTCTCCGGCGTCACCACCATCGGTCTGACCGCGGGTGCTTCGGCGCCGGAAAAACTCGTGGGCGACGTGGTCGCCCGCCTCACCGAACTGGGTGTGGACGAGGTGTCCGAAAGCGCGGGCATCCGCGAAGGCATCCGGTTTTCGCTGCCGCAGGGTTTGCGCTGATCGGCGTGCTAGCGTCCCGGCGCTAAGTACCGTCATTCCCGCGCAGGCGGGAATCCAGAAACCCGCGGTGATTGAGACGCGTCGGTCCCTGGACCCCCGCCTGCGCGGGGGTGACGGCGGTAACGCCTGGGGTGGTGTTCCCGCATCTACTGGACCCCCGCCTGCGCGGGGGTGACGGGGAGTAGTGCGCGAGCGGGAATGACACCACCGTTTGATTCGTGACCGTATTTATAGAATGCGGCACTTAGGTTCCAGGATCCAGGGCGAAACGCTTGTAGCGGGGAAACAGAATGACAGAGTTTGCGACGCCGCCGGGATCGCGCTCGCCCGGTGTGGCGGCTGCTCTCGGCGCCGCCGCCCTGTTCGGCGCCAGCGTGCCCTTTGCCAAGCTGCTGCTGGGCGCGATGAGTCCCTGGCTGCTGGCCGGCCTGCTGTATTTCGGCGCGGGTCTTGGCCTCACGCTGATGCGCCTGGTCCAGCCCAAGGCGGCGATTCGTCTGGAGCCCGGCGAGTGGCGCTGGCTCGCCGGTGCCATCGTCGCCGGTGGCGTGATCGCGCCGGTGCTGCTGATGTACGGGCTGTCCGCGATGCCGGCTTCGGGCGCGGCGTTACTGCTGAATGCGGAAACCGTGTTCACCGCGTTGCTGGCGTGGTTCGTGTTTCGCGAAAACTTCGATCGGCGCATTGCGCTCGGCATGGCGATCATCGTCGTCGGCGCGCTGGTGCTGGCCTGGCCGGGCGAGGCGCGCTTCGGCGCCCTGTGGCCGGCGCTCGCGGTGCTGGGCGCGGCGCTGGGCTGGGCGCTGGATAACAATCTGACGCGCAAGGTGGCGCTCGCGGATGCGACCTGGATCGCCGTCTGCAAGGGTTGGGCGGCGGGCGTGGTCAATCTTGGCATTGCGGCGCTGGTGGTCGATCACTGGCCGCCGGCGGCAACCGTGGCGGCGGCCGTCGTGCTGGGCTGGGTCTGCTACGGATTGAGTCTGGTGCTGTTCGTGGTCGCCTTGCGCCACCTCGGCACCGCGCGCACCAGCGCCTATTTTTCCGTGGCGCCTTTCGTCGGCGCGCTCATCGCATTGCCTTTGCTGGGCGAAGCGCTGACGCCGCGCCTGCTGTCCGCCGGTGCGCTCATGGCGCTGGGGGTATGGCTGCACCTCACCGAAACCCATCGTCACCAACACGCCCACGACGTGCTGGAGCACGAACACGAGCATGTGCACGATCCTCATCACCAGCACGGCCACGATGTTCCAGTCGGAGCGGAAGTCCGCCATACGCATCGCCATCGCCACGCCGCACTGACCCACCAGCATGCGCATTTTCCCGATATGCATCATCGGCATGGCCACCGATAGCAGGCTGTATCTGCGTTTCGATCCGCGATTTTGCTTGTTACCAATATCCCGAAGCGATAAGCTTCCCCCATGCGTCGCTGGCTTATCCTGTTTCTGCTTTCTCTCCTCCCGCTCCAGATTACTTGGGCTGCGGCCGCGACCGTGGACTATTGCGCGCACGACCGGGAGCAAACCGCGCAGCATTTTGGTCACCATGAGGATGCGCATTCGGCAGGGGCCGAAAAGCCCGATAGCGTCAAGCAGCAGACCGGGCAGTTGAAGCTCGATCACGAGCACAACCATCTTTCAGGGTTTCTGGGTCTGTTGAGCGAGATTTCCGTCTCAACCCCAAAGTCACCGCAGATTTTCCTGCGCGGCGACGAATTGGCTTATCTTTCCATCCCTCCCGACAACCGCGAACGTCCCAACTGGCGTCATCCCGTCTGACCAGGCGAGATCGGACCGCAGCTTACAGCTAAGGACACTCTGAACAACCGTCATGCCCGCGGCAGCGGGCATCCAGAAGGCCCTGATATTTCCGGGTTCCCGCCCCGCTTTTGCGGCGGCACGCACTGCGCGGGAACGACGATTACATGGTCATTCAGAGCATCCCAGACACTTCAGCTCGAACGGGCTTGTCTCGCCGAACGTTTTCCATTTTGAGGAGACAGTTCGATGCGATGGTATTTGTTGCCGTGCGGATTAGTGTGGAGTTCGGTACGCGCCTTTAAGGGTACCGCAAAAAGTTCGTCATCTCGGCGGAAGCGGGCATCCAGTGCTTTGTTATTGCTGGGTTCCCGCCCCACGCCTTCGCGGGGGCAGGCTCTGCGCGGGAACGACGAAAAGTGGATTGTTAGCGATGCCCCCAAGAAGCAGTGGTTGGCAACTGCACTGATGGCGATGTCGGCCCTCGGGTGGTCGATTAATGTCATGGCGCTCGACGAGCCGCCACCGACCGTCGCCGCACCGCCCTTGAGTCTGCACGCAGCGGTGCGCTCTGCGCTGGCCCACAATCCCGATCTGCAAGCTTTCGACTTTGTGCTGCGGGCACAGGACGCGCGCACCGAGCAGGCCGGCCTGAAGCCGGCGCCGGAAGTTTTCGTCGGGCTCGAAAATTTTGCCGGCAGCGGCGACATCGGGCGCCTTGAGGGGGCCGAGGCTACCTTCGCGCTGTCGCAGGTGATCGAGCTGGGCGGCAAACGCGACGCCCGCATGGGCGCCGCCCAGGCCGGTCGCGACGCGCTCGATATCGCACGCCAAACGGTCCAACTCGATGTGCTGGCGGAGGTGACACGCCGCTTCATCGCCGTGGCCCAGCGCCAGCAGCAGGTGCAGTTGGCGCGTAGCGCCGCCGAGCTGGCCGACAAAACCGTGGTGGCGTCCGAGCGCCGCGTCAATGCCGCCAAATCCCCGCACGCCGAGCTGGATCGGGCCCGTATCGCGCGGGACCGCTTTCTCCTGGCACAGCGCTTGGCGCTGACCGAGCTCGACACGGCGCGCAAGCAACTGGCCGCCACCTGGGGCGAGTCGCAGCCGGTGATTGACGGAGAAGTCTTCGGCGAGGTGAAGGCCGACCTGTTCACCCTGCCACCCCGGAGTGATTTCGCGGAACTGGTAGCCCGCCTTGCCGCCAATCCCGACTTCCTGCGTTTTGCCTCCGAGGCCCGCCTGCGCGACGCCGAGCTGCGGCTGGCGGCGACACGGCGCCGGCCCGACTTGACCCTGAGCGGCGGCCTGCGCCGCTTCGAGGCGACCAGCGATCAAGCCTTTGTTGCCTCGGTCTCGATGCCGTTGTTCAGCGGGCGGCGCGCCGGAAGCTATATCGCCGAGGCCCAGGCCAACCGCGAGCGGGTGGACGCCGAGCGCCGCATCGCCCAGGTAAAAGCCGAGGCAATGCTGTACGAGCTGCATCGGCAACTGGTGCAGGCGGTGCTGGAGGCCAACACACTGAAGGACGACATCCTGCCGCGCAGTGCCGAGGCGCTCAAGGAAACCGAATACGCCTACCAACGGGGTCGCTACAGCTATCTGGAGCTGGTAGACGCCCAGCGCGAATATCTGGCCGTGCAGGCGTCAATGATTGAGGCAGCCGCCAGCGCCCATACCCTGCGCGCCGAGATCGAGCGACTAACCAATGCGCCGCTCAGTATCTCGACACCATGAACTGGAACCAAAATCCCATGAGCATCCCCATGAAGCTGAAACTATTGCCATTGATGATTGCGCTGCCGCTGTGGCTGTCCGCCTGCGGTGGCGCTGACGAACCCACGGTAGACGCGACACCCGCACCCCAGGCGCAAGCCAGTCGCGCCGAAGGCAAGAAGGACAGTGGCCACGGTGAGGCCGGTCACCAGGAAGAAGGCGGACACGAAGAAGAGAGCGGCCACATCGCCTTGACACCGGAGCAGCTGAAGGCGACCGGCATCACGCTGGTGCAGGTCGGCCCGGCGCAGATCCGCGAGACGCTTCCGCTCTACGGCGTCATCGCACCCAATGCTGAGAGCGTGCGCGAAGTCGCGGCGCGCTTTCCCGGCGCGATCCGCAACGTCACCAAGAAGATTGGCGATCCGGTGCGTGAGGGCGAGGCGCTGGCGACGGTCGAGGCCAACGAAAGCTTGCAGCCCTACGCGGTGACCGCGCCGCTGTCCGGCGTCGTGACCGCGCGCAACGCCAACCCCGGCGAACAGACTGGTGACAGGACTCTGTTCACCGTCGCCGATCTGTCCACCGTTTGGGTCGAGTTGTCCTTGTTTCCGCGCGACGTGGCGAAGGTCCGTGTCGGCCAGGGTGTGCGCGTGATAAGCAGCGAAGCCGGACTCGAAGCCGAAGGCAAAGTGGTTTATGTCGCGCCCTTCGGTCAGGCCGCCAACCAGACGCTGACCGCCCGCGTGCTGCTGAACAACCCGGAGCGCCGCTGGGCACCAGGCCTGTATGTCACCGCCGAAGTGACGCTGGCCCAAACCGCCGCGCCGCTCGCCATCCGCAACGAAGCCGTGCAGACGCTGGAAGGGCGCAGCGTGGTGTTCGTGCAGGGCGCAGAAGGCTTTGCGCCGCGCGAGGTAGTGCTCGGTCGCAGCGATGGTGAATTTTCAGAAGTGACGTCAGGCCTTGCGGCCGGCGACACCTACGCCGCCGCCAACAGCTTCATCCTTAAAGCCGAACTTGGGAAGGGCGCGGCTGCCCACGAGGACTAGATCATGATTGACGCACTCTTACGCTTCTCGATTGCCCGCCGCTGGATTGTGCTGTTCCTGGTGCTTGTGGTCGGCGGTTTCGGTGCCTGGAATTACCAGCGCCTGCCGATCGACGCGGTGCCGGATATCACCAACGTCCAAGTGCAGATCAACACCTCTGCACCCGGCTATTCGCCGCTGGAAGTCGAGCAGCGCATCACCTATCTGGTCGAGGTGGCGATCGCCGGCCTGCCGAACCTGGAATACACGCGTTCTCTGTCGCGCTACGGCTTGTCGCAGGTGACGGTGATCTTCAAGGATGGCACCGACATCTTTTGGGCCCGCAATCTCATCAATGAGCGCCTGCAGCAGGCCAAGAGCCAGTTGCCGGGCGGCATCGAGCCCGCGATGGGGCCGATTGCAACGGGCCTGGGTGAAATCTACCTCTACACAGTTCATGCCGATGACAAAGCCCGCCAGCCCGGTGGTGAGCCCTATGACGCCACCGCGCTGCGCACCTTGCAGGACTGGGTGATTCGCCCGCAGCTCCGGCAGGTGCGCGGCGTCACCGAGGTCAACACCATTGGCGGCTATGAAAAGCAATTCCACGTCACGCCAGACCCGGCGCGGCTGCTGGCCTTTGGTCTGAGCTTCGAGGATGTGGTCAAGGCGTTGGAAAAGAACAATGCCAATGTCGGCGCGGGCTACATCGAGAACAACGGCGAGCAGTACCTGATCCGCTCGCTGGGGCAGGTCGCCGACATCCCGGCCATCGAACGCATCATCGTCGCCCATCGTGGCGGCGTGCCCATCACGGTGCGCGACGTGGCGGACGTCGCCTTCGGCAAGCAGTTACGGACAGGTGCCGCGACCCGCGACGGCGAGGAAACCGTGCTCGGCACGGCGGTGATGCTGATTGGCGAGAACAGCCGCACCGTATCCAAGGCCGTGTCTGCCAAGCTCTCGGAAATCAACAAGACCTTGCCGGCAGGCGTCACCGCCGATCCGGTCTACGACCGCACGGTGCTGGTGGACAAGACCATCGCCACGGTGCAGAAGAACCTGCTGGAAGGCGCCATCCTGGTCGTCGTAGTGCTGCTGCTGATGCTCGGCAACGTGCGCGCCGCCCTGCTGACCGCTTTGGTCATCCCACTGTCGATGCTGATGCTGATGACCAGCATGGTCGAGACCCAGGTTAGCGCCAACCTGATGAGCCTGGGCGCGCTGGACTTTGGATTGATTGTGGACGGCGCGGTGATCATCGTCGAGAACTGCATCCTGCGGCTGGCTGACCGCCAGCATCATTTGGGACGGCTGCTAAACATGGAAGAGCGCTTCCACACCGTCTTCACCGCCACCCGTGAGGTGTTCACGCCCAGCCTGATCAGCGTGCTGGTGGTGATCCTGGTCAATCTCCCGCTCCTCGCCCTCACCGGCGTCGAAGGCAAGATGTTCCGGCCGATGGCGCTGGCGGTGATCATGGCGCTGCTGGCGGCGCTGGCGTTGTCGCTGACCTTCGTGCCGGCGGCGGTCGCGCTGTTCCTGACCGGCAGGATCGAGGAGAAAGACAACTTCATCGTGCGCAACGCCAAGCGTCTCTACACACCGGTGCTGGCAACCGCGCTCAGGCTGCGTGTGCCATTTCTCGCCGGCGCGCTGGTGTTAGTGGTGTTCTGCGGCTTTCTCGCGACGCGCCTGGGGTCGGAGTTCATTCCCAGCCTGGACGAAGGCGACATCGCGGTGCAGGCGTTGCGCATCCCCGGCACCAGCCTGACGCAGTCGCTGGAGATGCAGTTCCAGCTCGAACGCACAATCATGGAAATGCCGGAAGTGAAGACCTACTTCTCGCGTGTCGGCACGGCCGAGGTGGCGACCGACCCCATGCCGCCGAGCATCTCCGACGGCTATGTGATGCTGAAGGATCACAAGGACTGGCCCAACCCGGACAAGACCAAGGCCGAACTGGCCAAGGAAATTGAAATAAGGCTGGAAGCCATCCCCGGAAACGCCTTCGAGATCAGCCAGCCCATCCAGTTGCGGTTCAACGAGCTGATTTCCGGCGTGCGCTCGGACCTGGGTATCAAGGTCTATGGCGATGATCTCGACCAACTGCTGACGACGGGCAACGCCATTGCCAAGGTGCTGAACGCGGTGCCCGGTGCCGAGGGCGTCAAGGTCGAGCAGGTCGCCGGCCTACCGGTACTGTCGGTCGAGCCCAATCGCGCGGCGCTGTACCGCTATGGCCTCAACATCACCGACGTACAGGACACGCTGGCCGCGGCCGCCGGCGGCGAGGAGGCCGGTCAGTTGTTCGAGGGTGACCAGCGCTTTGCGCTGGTGGTGCGCCTGCCGGAGCAGTTGCGCAGCGATCTTGCCACTCTGGAGCGGTTGCCGCTGCCGCTGCCGCAAGGCGGCTATGTGCCACTGGGCGAAGTCGCCCGGCTTACGCTCGCACCCGGTCCCAACCAGATCAGCCGCGAGAACGGCAAGCGCCGGCTGGTTGTTTCCGCCAACGTGCGCGGCCGCGACCTGGGCGGCTTCGTCGCCGAGGTGCAGGACAAGATCGCACAGCAGGTCAAGCTCCCATCGGGCTACTGGCTGGCCTATGGCGGCACCTTCGAGCAACTGCAATCGGCGACCGAGCGCCTGAGCCTGCTGGTGCCGGTCACGCTGGTGATGATCTTCGCGCTGCTGATGATGACTTTCGGTTCGGCCAAGGATGCCGCGCTGGTGTTCAGCGGCGTGCCGCTGGCGCTGACCGGCGGCGTCATCGCACTGTGGCTGCGCGGTATTCCGCTGTCCATTACAGCGGGCGTGGGTTTCATCACGCTGTCCGGTGTCGCGGTACTGACCGGCGTGGTCATGGTGGCGGCTATCCGCGACCGGCTGGCCAGCGGCGCGGACATCGAGACCGCTATCCGTGAAGGCGCGATGCTGCGGCTGCGGCCAATCCTGATGGTCGCCCTGGTCGCCGCGCTCGGCTTCCTGCCGATGGCGCTCAACACCAGCACCGGCGCAGAGGTGCAGCGGCCGCTGGCCACCGTCGTGATCGGCGGAATCATCTCGTCCACGTTACTCACGCTGCTGGTGCTACCGGGCTTGTATCGCATGGCCTGGCGCCCGGAACGCGAAACGGCCCCGGACGCCGTCACCCCCAAGGAGTCCCACGCATGAAACTGATCAAAGCCTTCATTCACCATGTCCGCGCCGCCGACGTGGTTCAGGCGCTGGCCGACGCCGGCTTCAGAAACCTGACCTTGCAAGATGTCCGCGGCATGCTCAAACCGATCACCGAAAACGAGCGCGACTATTCGGCCGAGGGCGGCGGTCTGGTGATCTCCGAAGTCCGACTGTCGCTGGTCGTCGAAGACCTGCAAGTGGATGCCGTAACCGCCCTCATCCGCACCGTGGGCCGTGTCGGTCCGCACGTGTCGGGCTATGTGTACGTCAGCCCGGTAGAGCAAGTGCTGTCGATCGGGGGGCCTGCATGACGACAATGGTTACGCTGAAGTCCCTGCATCTACGCGGCCTGGATTGCGTCGACAAAATGGCGATTACCCGATGGCGAGGTGCGGCAACGGCTGGAACGGATATTGGTGTCGCTGCCAGTTCAAGCGACAACAACGGTGTGATGACGCATGTAGGCTGCCAACGGGGCTGGTCATGGATTGGGAAATAGAAGCATCGATGGCGTTGCGTGCCCTGGCCGCGGCGCTGCTCGGCGCGTTTATCGGCTGGGAACGCGAGCGGCACGGACGCGAGGCCGGTATCCGCACCTACGCGGCGGTATCGCTCGGCGCGTGCGTCTTCGGGCTGGTTTCCGCGCACATCATCGGCGCGAGCGATCCCACCCGCATCGCCGCGGGCGTGGTGACAGGCGTTGGCTTTCTCGGTGCCGGCGTGATCCTGCGCGAACAGGGCCGGGTCGCCGGGCTCACCACCGCGGCAACCATCTGGGCGACGGCCTCGGTCGGACTCGCCATCGCTTATGGGATGTACCTGCTCGGCGTGCTCACCGCGCTGATTATCTTCGGCTTGCTTTCCCTGCATCACCTGCCCCTTTGGCACAAGATCAAAGGGGAGGCAAAACGTCATCCGCACCCAGAACATCACCCGTGAACGAGATTACTCGATGCAACCGCATCACCGATAGGCACTCTGCCATCCGAGAGGTTAACTTCATGCAAGAAAATAAAAACGAGAATGGATTCGCCGGTTCCTGGTGGCGCTACCCGCCGCTGCGCAACGCGCTCATCGCGGGGCTCATCGCTGGCGTTGGATTTACGCTCGCGTATCTCGGCTTCATTGCGGAGCGTGTCGAGAACGTCTTTTACTGGATCGCCATTCCGCTCGGCGGCTGGCACTGGACGCGCGAGGGGATCGAGAAGCTCATCCAGAAACGTGAGATCGGCATCGAGATGCTGATGATCGCGGCGACCGTGGGTACGGGCATCCTCGGGCTGTGGGAGGAGGCGGCGGCTTTGGTCTTTCTGTACGGCGCAGCCGAGGGCACCGAGGAATACACCTACGCACGCACGCGTCACGCGATCCGCGCGCTGCTCGACCTCGCGCCCAAGGAGGCGCACGTGCTGCGCGATGGGCAGGAGATCACCGTGCCCGCGGACAGCCTCAAGCCCGGCGACCGCTTTCTGGTGCGCCCCGGCGAGGCGCTGCCTACCGACGGTATTATTCGCGTGGGCCAGTCAAGTCTCGATGAATCGCCCGTGACTGGCGAGTCGGTGCCGGTGGACAAGGGCCCGGGCATGAAGGTGTTCGCCGCCAGCATCAATCGCCAGGGTGCGCTCGAAATCGAGGCGACCGCTGCGTTCGCCGACAACACGCTCTCGAAGATCATCCACCTCGTCGAAGAGGCTCAGGAGCGCAAGGGCAAGGCGCAACAGTGGATCGAACGCTTCGGACGGCGCTACAGCCCGGCGGTGCTCGTGATCTCCGGGTTATTCCTGCTTGTGCCTTGGGCGTTTGGTCTCTCTTGGGAGGAGTGGTCGCTGCGCGCGGTCGTGCTTCTGGTCGCGGCTGCTCCCTGTGCCCTCATCATGTCCATGCCCATGGCCATGGCGGCCGGCATCGGCGCCGCCGGCCGGCGCGGGATACTTATTAAAGGTGGCGCACACCTTGAGCACCTGGG
This sequence comes from Gammaproteobacteria bacterium, assembly GCA_016191205.1. Taxonomy (GTDB): domain Bacteria; phylum Pseudomonadota; class Gammaproteobacteria; order Pseudomonadales; family Porticoccaceae; genus JAGPUQ01. Next base: position 73,321 of record JACPPB010000001.1, read on the forward strand.
CATCATTCGGGTCGTGGCCTTCGACAAAACTGGCACGCTCACCCACGGCGAGCCTGTCGTGACGGATGTAATCCCGTTGCAGGGCAACGAGGGCGAGCTTCTGGCGCTTGCGGCGGGATTGGAGCATTTCTCCGAACATCCCCTCGCCAAGGCGATCATGACCAAAGCACGCGAGTTGGGAATAACGCCGGCCGAGGTTGGCGGCTTCGAAGCGCTCACCGGCGCCGGCGCCAAGGGTCTCGTACAGGGGCAGGCGTGGTACGTGGGCAATCCCAAGTTATTCGAAGGCCAGGGCAGTGATTTGAGTGCAGTGCAAACACAAATCACCCAACTGCAGGAAGAGGGCAAGACCGTTGTGCTGGTCGGCAACGCGACGGGCATCCGTGGCCTGCTCGCGCTTCAGGACCGGATACGCGCCGAGGCAAAGCAGGCCATCGCCGCGCTGCACACACTCGGGTTGCGTACCGTGATGCTGACCGGCGACAACGCCAGAACCGCCCAAGCCTTCGCACGCCTGTTCGGTATAGACGATGTGCGCGCCGATCTCAAACCGGAGGACAAGGTGCATGCCGTGGGCCAGTTGGAACGCGAGCACGGCGCCGTGCTCATGGTCGGCGACGGCGTAAACGACGCCCCGGCGCTTGCCGCCGCCACTTGCGGCATGGCCATGGGCGTCGCCGGCAGTGATGCCGCCATCGAGGCCGCGGACATTGCCCTAATGGCCGATGACCTGCGCAAGGTGGAAGAAGCTTTGCGCCTTGGACGCAAGGCTCGGCGTGTGAGCATGCAGAACATCGTTTTCTCCATCGCGATTCTTGCGGCGATGATCCCGCTCGCCGTCGCCGGCATTCTCGGCGTGGCGGTGACGGTGCTGGTGCACGAGGTGAGTGAGCTGTTGGCAGTAGTGAATGGGCTTCGGGCGGCGCGGTCCTGATGAAGGTCATCGCCGCACAAGATCAACGAGAAGGCAAAACGTCACCTGCGCCCGGAGGAGCCTTACCGTGAAAAAGATCGAGGCCCTTGAGCAGTAACGCAGCGCATGCCAACGCTGTGATCGTTGGATTCCGCGGAGCAGCAGCATGGCCGAAAAGCTGAAACTGGACTTGTCCCTGCTCTTGCCGGAGCTTCCCGATGAGCGCGATGCCTGCGTGGGGCGGCTGACCGAACTGTTGCAGGCCGAAGGGTTGGAAAAGGTACACCTGGTCCGCGAGGACGGCAGCGCCCGCCTGTGCCTGCACTACGACCCCGAGCGGTTCAGCGTGAGCCGGGTGCGCGAACTGACACAAGCAGTCGGCGCCAAGATCGGCAACCGCTTCCACCATGAGAGTCTGCGTATCGACGGCATGGACTGCCCCACCTGCGCCACGGTGATCGAGCACGTACTGCAACGCACAGACGGCGTGCTGGAAGCCTCCGTGAGCTACGCTGCGGAGCGGCTGCGCCTGGAATTCGACAGCGAGAAAATCGAACGCACGGCGATTGTCCGGCGCATCCAGGCGCTCGGTTATGCCGTGCTGGAGGAAGGCCACGAGGCTGGATGGTTTGCCGAGCATCGCGAACTCATTCTTAGCGGCGTTGCCGGCTTGCTGTTGCTGGCCGGCTGGCTGACCGGCCTCGACGACGCACCGC
>JACPPB010000066.1 GCA_016191205.1 Gammaproteobacteria bacterium
ACCGGCTGTACCTGCTCGCCGGTTTTACCAATCTGCTGCGGGCAGAACGGTATCTGGCCACGTAGGGGTAGTGCGCCTGTTTTCCGCCACTATGCCGGGAAACGGGTGAAATGACGGGCGCTGTAAGGGTCTAGTTGACTCCATTTTGAACCTTTCACCCGCGCTGGCGGGTTTTTGTGGCATCAGGCTGGGTTATTCAGAGGTGCCCTAGGAGAGTCGCTGAAGCGTTCCCCGCACACGCGGGGATGAACCGACTCGAAGTTCGAGGCCAAGGTGGCGCATGATGCGTTCCCCGCACACGCGGGGATGAACCGAACGCACAACAGATCGAAATCGCCCACCTGCTGCGTTCCCCGCACACGCGGGGATGAACCGGGGCTGCGGGACGTCATGGCGGTCGACCGCGTGCGTTCCCCGCACACGCGGGGATGAACCGATCGTCGTGTCAGGCATGACGCCCGCCGGATAGCGTTCCCCGCACACGCGGGGATGAACCGGAATAGGACTCCTGCACGTGTCCGCTGGTCGGGCGTTCCCCGCACACGCGGGGATGAACCGCCATACGGCAACAGCGCGCGGCGGTGCCGAAAACTGCCGTGGCAGTCATCTATTTTGTTGCGCGATGGGTCTCGCCCATTGTATCTCCGAGGCTTGGGTCGCTGCGGGTTGCGTACCTGTCTCCGCAGGCTATCGGCCGAGTAGGCGCAAGCTTTAATCCCGCGGCGTGCCATCGGCAGGCGGTGGTGTATCTCCACTCCCCGGTTCAGGGTCTGGCGAGCTGCGCGAGGCGATCCCGTTCGAGACGCAAGCGGGCGTTGTAGGCGTTGGTCACCGTGCGAATTTCGGCAGCGATCAAGCGCCGCTGGGTGGCGCTGTCCCGCGTCTTGCCGACTTGGGCTTGCCGGGCGCGCAACTCCGCCAGGCGATCGTCGCGGTCGTGCAGCAAGGTCCGGATCCGTTGCTCCTGTCGCGCGATGCCGCGCTCGCGCTCCCGCGTGCGATTGGCCGCCACGGTTCCTGAAAAATCTCCCCCGACACCCATATCCACTCCGGTGGCCGGTTCGCTTTTTATTTCGACCGCCTCGGCGCCCGTGCCGCAGGGTTGCGCGCTGAATTCCGCGTGGCCCGAGCCGTTGCTGCATCGATAGATCGTCTCGGCGCAGGTCGGTGTCACGACGCCTGCGTTGGCGAGGATCATGCCGATCCACGCGGTACGCAGTGTCGCCGGGAAGCGTTTGCGGAGACGGGGGTCGGTGACGACGACGGCTGATTCGTCGGTGGGTCGAGCCATGCTGAAAAATCGATGGCCGGTGAGTCCTCTCATGGCCCGTCCCTCATCCTGAAGACGGGTACCATTGAAGCAGATTTCACCGGAATGACGCCAGTGCGGCAGTGGCGCGCGGATCGTGCTGGCGGACCCTGGCGGCGGGTCAGTTCCCGGTGCCGTTCATTGCGGTCGCCGGCGCTGCCGGGTTGCTCTGTGTCGTCCAGCCGCCGCCGAGGGCGCGGATCAGCGCGACGCTGGCGCGCAGGCGCCCGATTTCGAGTGCCAGCGCATCGCGCCGGGTTTGCAGCGCGGCGCTCTGCGCGGTGGTGACTTCCAGGTAGTTCACGATACCCGCGCGGTAGCGGGTCAGTGCATAGTCCTGAGCCTGCAGGGCGGCAGCGACGGCCAGATCCTGCTGCTTTGCGGCCTCCCGGTAGTGATCCAGCAGCGCGAGGTTATCTTCCACTTCGGCGAAGGCACCCAACGCCGTCGCGCGGTAGTTGGCGCCGGCTTCGTCGAGCACGGCGCGCGCCTGGCGCAGGCGTGCATCCCGCAGACCGCCGTCAATGAGATCCAGTGCAAGTCCGGGTCCGATGGACCAGAACAGGTTCGATGCCTTGAACCAGTCGGAGCGCGCGAAGCTCGCATAACCCAGGCTGCCATTCAGGCTCAGCGCCGGGAACCACGCGGTGCGCGCGATGCCGACTCCGGCGTTCGCCGCCGCGGTGCGGCGTTCGGCCGCGGCGATGTCGGGCCGGCGTTGCAGCAGTGCGCCGGGCACGTCGGTCGGAATTGATGGAAGCGTCAGCGGGTCAGTGCGCGCGGCGATGGCGAAGTTTGAAGGCGATTCGCCGACCAGCACCGCGATGGCGTGCTCGAACAGGGCGCGCGCGGCGGCCGTCGTTGCAACCTGAGCCCTGGCCGTCTGCAACTGGGTGCGGGCGCGTGCCACATCCAGGCCCGAGGCAATGCCGCCCTGCTGGCGCCGGGCCGTAAGATCCAGCGCTTTCTGATAGGCCATCACGCTGTCCTGCAACAGCTTTTCCTCGCTGTCGAGGCCGCGCAACCGCACATAATCGTCCACCAGCGCGGCCTGCAGGCTCAGGCGGGCGGATTCGAGATCGGCGTCCGCGGCGGCAAGGTTCGCCTCGCCCGCCTGCACCGTATTGCGGACCCGGCCCCAGAGGTCGGGCTCGTACGAAGCGTTCGCACCCAGCCGGTTGCTGTTGTAGTGGTGAGCGGTTGAACCCTCCGGTGGCGCCATCTCGGACGCGCGGTTGCGTTCGACACTGCCGTCGATCGTGACGCTGGGATACAGCGCCGCGCGCGCCTGGTCGCGATAGGCACTGGCCTGCTCATGGCGCGCCAGTGCGGCGGCGAGATTCGGGCTGGCGGTCTCGATGCGTGCCGCCAGGACATCGAGTTCGGCGTCGCCATACAGAGTCCACCAGCTGCCGCGAGGCAACTGGTCAGCGGGTGAGGCCGGCGTCCAGCCGGGGTTCGCGGCGCCGGCCTCTTTGTAATGATTGCCGATCGGTACCGCAGGCACCTCGTATTTGGGTGCGAACGAGCAACCGGAGAGCGCGGCCGAAACCACGATCGCAACCCTGACCGGAGCCGTAGCCAACGTGTGGAGCGAGCCCGGGTGCTGGCGCGTCCTGTTCCACGCAGCGCTCGCGCGGTTTGCCGCCGCCAATGCCTTGGCCTGGCCCGGGCGATCAGTTCTTTTTGGGCGCATCTTTGTGCTCGGGAGTGGCCGGTACGGCAGCTTTTTCGGCGGGATTTTCAGCGCGCCGCACGGTGTCGCCTTCGCCCAGTGAATCCGGCGGGCTGTCGATCACATTATCGGACGCCGCGAGGCCGCTGACTTCGACCGTCTTGCCGAGATCCCGGGTGATGGTGACGGGCTTCATTCGCACCTTGCTGGCGGCGTCGAGCAGTGCGACGTGCATGCCGCTGCTGTCGAAAATCAGGCTGCTGGCCGGGATCGACGCGCCTTCACTCGCACCGGGCAGACCGATACTCACCTCGGCGTAACCGCCGGGCAGCAGCTCGCGCCGCGCGTTGTCGACGGCGAGTTGTATCAGGCTGGCGCCCGAGTTGGCGGTGACGGCACCGGCGGTGCTTTCGATGCGGGCCGGGAAACTGCGGCTGGGGTATTCGGGCACCTTCAGGCTCGCGGTCTGGCCGACCTTGATCGATGGCATGTAGTTCTGCGGCACCTGCACATAAACCCGCAGTTTGCGGATATCGGCGACGGTGAACAGTTCGGGACCGTTGCCGCCGCCGGCGTCGATCAGCGCGCCGACGTCGGTCGAGCGCGAGGTCACGATGCCGTCGAAGGGCGCGACGATGCGCTGGAATCCCTGCATCGCGACCAGGCGCTCGACATTGGCACGCGCGGCCTTGCGCGCGGCTTCTTTCGCATGGTGATCGCCGATTTTTTCGTCCACCTCCTGCAGCGATACGGCCTCGGTGCCGAGCATGGCCCGCCAGCGTTCGGCCGTGGATCGGGCCAGCTCGGCATCCGCCTCGGCTTTGGCGAGATCGGCCCTCGCCTGCGCCAGTTGCTGGTCGAGATCGGGGGTTTCGATTTCGGCCAGCGCCTGGCCTGCCTTCACCAGCGCACCGATATCCACGTTCCAGCTTTTCAGGTAACCGCTGGCGCGCGCGCGGATCGGCGCCTGCGAATAGGCCTCGAGGCGGGCCGGCAGTTGCAGGCCGGCGGCTTCGCCGAGCGGCTGCGGCTGAGTCACCGTCACGGTGGGGACCGCATTGGCCGCGGTCCGCGTCCGCAGTTCGGTGCCGCTGCGGGCGCGCTGAATCAGGCCGGCGGCGACGATCAGCAGCAATACCACCGCGATCAGGATGCCGACGGTACGCAGGCCCCGTGGCGCCACCGGGCGCGGCGGTTGGGAAATGTCAGTGGATGGCATCGGGTTCTCCCGCAGGCGCGAAGGATGTGGCGGACGGGCGGCGGCCGTGGATGATGGCAAACACGACGGGGACGAACACCAGCGTCGCGATGGTTGCGAACAGCAGCCCGCCGATCACGGCGCGGCCGAGGGGCGCGTTTTGTTCGCCGCCTTCGCCCAGGCCCAGCGCCATGGGTGTCATGCCGATGATCATGGCGAGCGCGGTCATGAGTACCGGCCGGAAGCGCGTGAAGCCGGCCTCGAGTGCCGCCTCCACCGCATTGCTGCCGTGCGCGAGCCGCTCGCGCGCGAAGCTGATCACCAGAATCGAATTGGCGGTCGACACGCCCATCGCCATGATGGCGCCGGTCAA
>JACPPB010000002.1 GCA_016191205.1 Gammaproteobacteria bacterium
CTAACCAGATATTAGTTATCATAATTCCCGTTTCGGCAGTTTACGCCCACAAAACGCCGCCGAAAACAGATCAGAGTCGCAAATTCAGTATGCGAGCACTCGCGCACCGTCCCGGCCCGCTACAACACCAGCCGCAACATGCGCCGCAACGGCTCCGCCGCACCCCACAGCAACTGGTCGCCGACGGTAAACGCGGCCAGATACTCACCGCCCATGGCGAGCTTGCGCAGGCGGCCCACGGGGATTTCCAGCCGCCCGGTCACGGCTGCCGGCGTCAATGCGCGGAGGCTGTCCTCCCGGTGATTGGGCACCACGCGCACCCAGTCGTTGGCCGCTGCGATCAGCGTTTCGATCTCCGCGATGGGCACGTCGCGGGTCAACTTGATGGTCAGCGCCTGACTGTGGCAGCGCATGGCGCCGACGCGGACGCAGAGCCCGTCGATGGGCAGCGGATGGTCCTGGCGACCGAGAATCTTGTTGGCCTCGGCGCCCCCTTTCCATTCCTCGCGGCTCTGACCGTTGTCGAGCTCGACGTCGATCCAGGGCAACAGACTGCCGGCGAGCGGGTGGCCAAACTCCGTCACCGGGAATCCCGGCGCGCGCAATACTTCGGTCACGCGACGGTCGATAGCGATGATCGAACTCGCCGGATCGGCCAGCAGATCCCGTACGGAGTCGTGTGCCGCGCCCATCTGGGCGAGCAGTTCGCGCATATTGGGCGCGCCGGCGCCGGATGCGGCCTGATAGGTCATGGCGGTCACCCATTCCACCAACCCTGCCTGGAACAGGCCGCCCAGCCCCATCAGCATCAGGCTCACGGTGCAATTGCCGCCGACAAACACGCGCCGACCGGCATCCAGGGCGCGCTCGATCACCGGGCTGTTCACCGGATCCAGCACGATGACCGCGTCGTCGTTCATGCGCAATGCGGACGCCGCGTCGATCCAGTAGCCCTTCCAGCCGGTCGCCTGCAAACGGGGGAACACCGCTTTCGTGTAATCGCCGCCCTGGCAGGTCACGATGGCGTCCATGGCGTGCAATTGGTCGATATCCATGGCATCGAGCAGCGCGGTTCGGCCCTGGCCGACATCCGGCCCCGGTTGCCCCGCCTGGGAGGTGGTAAAGAAGTGGGCGCGCATCGCGGCGAAGTCGCCCGCCTCGATCATGCGGGTCATCAGCACCGAACCCACCATCCCACGCCAACCAACAAAACCTATATTTTTCATTGAATTAAACCTTGGTTTAAAACTTTTACATTATCCAAAAACGTCAGCCAACCCGGCTCACCGCGAAGCCCAGAGCACCAGAACATCGGCGCTGAAGGAACCGTCCGCCTCGATCGCAAAGTAATCCCGCACTTCGCTGCTCGAACCTTCCTGCAGCGCGCGGATCGCGACCCGCAGCGGTTCCGGAGTCTGCATGCGCGCCACCCAGGACGCGAACTCCAGCCGCAGGCGCAAGAGCGCGTGGCGCTCGAGCTTCAGGCCCGCCTGCGCGACCCGTTGCAGCCATTCCGCCGGGCTGTAATCGCGCACATGGCTGGGGTCGCGCAACACCTCCACGGTCTGGAGATGGGTGTCGAGCAGTGGCCGGGGCGGGCCGGCGAGATCCACAAATGCCGCCAGCCCACCCGGTTTCAGCACCCGGCACACCTCCCGCAGCGCGCCGCCCAGATCGCTCCAGTGATGGGCGGAATAACGGCTGAACACCAGATCGAAATACCGGTCCGGAAAAGGCAACTTCTCCGCCGCACCTTGGGTGGTGGTGATATTGTCGAGCCCGCGCTCCCGGGCGGTGGTGGCGACCAGCGCCAGCATTTCCGGTGCCAGATCATAGGCCACCACCGCGCCGGCGAGCGGCGCGACCTGATAGCTGACATGACCGGCGCCACAACCCAGATCCAGCACGCGCGCACCCGGCCGCGCCGCGACGGCGGCGCGCAGCTCGGCAAACTCCGGCCCCTGGGCATGCACCGCACTGCCCAGATAGGCGCCGGCCTGAGCGCCGAACTGACGCTGAACGACGGCCGCGTGATTCTGATCGCTCATGCCATTCCCCGCTCGTCGGTCACCGATCCACCCGCGCCGAACAGCCAGGGGTGCGCAGCGCGATGGCGCGCCTCGAACGCCCGAATCTGGTCGCCGTGCGCCAGTGTCAGGCCGATTTCGTCCAGGCCTTCGAGCAGGCAGTGTTTGCGGAACGCGTCCACCTCGAAGCGGTACACCCCGCCGTCCGGCCGAACGACGGTCTGGCCGGCGAGATCGACCGTCAACCGATAGCCCTCGCTGGCGGCCGCCTGCCGAAAGAGCTCGTCCACTTCACCGTCAGATAAAACAATGGGTAACAGACCATTCTTGAAGCAGTTATTGTAGAAAATATCGGCGTAGCTGGGAGCGATGAGGACGCGAAATCCGTACTCCTCCAACGCCCAGGGCGCATGCTCGCGGGATGAGCCACAGCCGAAGTTCTCCCGCGCGAGCAACACACTGGCACCCTGATAGCGCGCCTGATTGAGGACAAAATCCGGATTCAGGGGACGTTTCGAGTTGTCCCGCCCCGGCTCCCCCACATCCAGATAGCGCCACTCATCGAACAGGTTGGGGCCAAAGCCGGTGCGCTGGATCGACTTCAGAAACTGTTTGGGAATGATCTGGTCGGTGTCCACGTTGGCGCGGTCCAGCGGCGCCACCAGCCCCTGATGCCTGACAAAAGCTTTCATGCCACCTCCTCCCGCCCAAGCAATTCCCGGACATCGACGAAATGCCCGCACACCGCCGCCGCCGCCGCCATCGCCGGACTCACCAGATGGGTGCGGCCACCGGCACCCTGCCGACCCTCGAAGTTGCGGTTCGACGTGGAGGCACAGTGCTCACCGGCTTCGAGACGATCCGCGTTCATGGCCAGACACATGGAGCAGCCCGGCTCGCGCCACTCGAATCCGGCTTCGATGAAGATCTTGTCGAGGCCTTCCTGTTCGGCCTGCGCCTTGACGGGTCCGGAGCCGGGCACCACCAGCGCCTGCTTGACGCTGGCAGCCACCTTGCGGCCCTTGGCGACCGCCGCCGCCGCGCGCAGATCCTCGATCCGCGAATTGGTGCAGGAGCCGATGAAGATGCGATCCAGCCGGATATCGGTGATCGCCTGATTGGCGGCAAGCCCCATGTACTTGAGGGCGCGCTCGATGGAATCCCGTTTCGTCGGATCCGACTCCACCGCCGGGTCGGGCACCCGGGCATCCACCGCCACCACCATTTCAGGCGAAGTGCCCCAGCTCACCTGGGGCTTGATGTCTCCGGCGCGCAACTCCACCACCTTGTCGAAGACGGCATCGGGATCGGAATGCAGTTGCCGCCAGTTCGCCACCGCCAGCTCCCACTGCGCGCCCCGGGGCGCGAACAGCCGTCCTTTCACATATTCGATGGTCTTGGTGTCGACCGCGATCAGCCCCACCCGGGCGCCGGCCTCGATGGCCATGTTGCAGAGCGTCATGCGGCCTTCCATGGACAGCGCGCGAATCGCGCTGCCGGCGAATTCGAGCGCATAGCCGGTGCCGCCGGCGGTGCCGATGGTGCCGATCACGGCCAGCGCGATGTCCTTGGCGGTGACGCCCGGCGCCAGCTCGCCTTCGACCCGCACCTGCAGATTCTTCATTTTCTGGGCGATCAGGCACTGGGTGGCGAGCACATGCTCGACTTCCGAGGTGCCGATGCCGTGCGCCAGCGCGCCGAAGGCGCCGTGCGTGGAGGTGTGGGAATCGCCACACACCACCGTCATGCCCGGCAGGGTCGCGCCCTGCTCCGGCCCGATGACGTGCACGATCCCCTGACGCGCGTCGTGCATGCCGAATTGCAAAATCCCGTAGCGCGCGCAGTTGTCATCCAGCGTCTGCACCTGGATGCGCGAAACTTCATCGGCGATGGCGGCAATGCCGCCGCGCCGCTCGACGCTGGTGGTGGGGACATTGTGGTCCGGCGTGGCCAGATTGGCGTCGATGCGCCAGGGCTCGCGCCCGGCGAGGCGCAATCCCTCGAACGCCTGCGGCGAAGTCACTTCGTGCAGCAGGTGGCGGTCGATGTAGAGCAGCGCCGAACCATCGTCGTTCTGCCGCACCAGATGGGATTCCCAGAGCTTGTCGTACAGGGTTTTGCCGGCCATCGCCGCATCCGCCGTGTGGGTCGAAAAAGAGCCGGAAAGTCTAGCGATCCCGGGCCCATAAAACAAATTCATGGCCCCTGAAGTTGCGACTCCACCGTAGAATTCACAGCCTTCACTGCGCGGTATCTCACCCTGGACATATTCCGTAACAGCGCAATGACATCGAGGCACCCGCCCGGATGACCAGCCCGCCCGACTGCCTCGCTCCGGCCGCCGTCATCTGGCGCGACGGCGTCTTGCGCTCGGTTCATTTCGACGACATCTACCATTCGCCCGCCGATGGCCTGGGCGAGACCCGGCATGTATTCATTGCCGGCAACCGCCTGCCCGAACGCTGGCAATCATTGCGCGCGGGCGAGGGATTTGTCATCGGCGAAACCGGCTTCGGCAGCGGACTCAACTTTCTGGTCGCCGGCAGCCTGTGGCTCGCCAGCACGCCTGAAACCGCGGTGCTGCACTACGTTGCGGCAGAAAAATACCCGCTGGCGCGCGCCGATTTCGAACAGGCCCTGGCGCAATGGCCCACCTTCGCGGCACTCACCGCGGAACTCGCCCGCGGCTATCCGCCACCGATCCCCGGTTGCCATCGCCTGGTGCTTGCGGGCGGACGGATCCAGCTCACGCTGCTGCTCGGCGATGCCGTCGCCATGCTGAACCAGCTCCGGGATCATCCGTCCGTCAGCCACCCCGCCGAACCCAAAATCGACGCCTGGTTCCTCGACGGCTTTGCGCCCGCCCGGAACCCGGACATGTGGTGTCCCGAGCTGTTTGCTCAACTGGCCGCGCTGAGCCGCGCCGGCACCAGCTTCGCGACCTTCACGGCCGCCGGGGCAGTGCGTCGCGGCCTGCTGGATGCGGGTTTCGCGGTTGCCAAAATCCCCGGCCACGGCAGCAAGCGGGACATGCTGCGCGGAGAGTTTCTGGCGTTGCCGGCCGCTGCGGGAACCGCCGCGCCGCCGTCCCGACGCCGCCGGCAGGCCGGCGCACCCTGGCATCTCGGCGCGACGGCGTACGGCGCGGGATGCGGAACCGCCGCCATCATCGGCGCCGGCATCGCCGGCTGCACCACCGCGCACGCGCTGGCGGAACGGGGCTGGCAGGTGACCCTGTACGATCGCGCCGCCATCGCCAGTGGCGCCTCGGGCAATCCCCAGGGCGTGCTCTATCCACGCCTGACGGCGGACACTTCCAGCTTCGGCGCCATCAATCTGGCGGCGCTGCTGTTTGCACAAAACTACTACCGGGAATACTGGCGCGACGGACTCGGCAGCGATTGCGGTGTCCTGCTGCTGCCGGAAACGGCGCCGCACGCGGAACAACTGCGCCGGATTGCCGCCCACCATCCCGCCGCCATCGCGCGCCTGGTCGCGGCACCGGAACTGGCCGCCATCGCGGGATTGCCGCTCGCCGCGGACTGCGGTCTGTTGCTGCCGGGACTCGGCTGGCTGGACCCGGCGGCGGTATGCCGGCGCCTGGCCGGACATCCCCGCATAACCCTGGGCCGCGCGGAGATCGTCGCACTCTCCCCGCACGCCACCGGCGGCTGGCAACTGGAGGATGCCAACGGCGCAACCACCGGGCCCCATGACATCGTGGTGCTCGCCAACGCGGCAGAGCTCGCCCGCTTCGAACAGACCCGGCACTTGCCGCTCAAGACCATTCGCGGCCAGATCAGCGTCTGCCCGGCGACACCGGCGAGCGCAAAACTTCGCACCGTGATCTGCGGCGCCGGTTACCTCGGCCCCGCGGTCAACGGCCGGCACACCTTCGGCGCCACCTACGAGCTGTCAGCCACTCATCTTGAAGTGAGCAGCGACGGACACCGCGAAAACCTGGCCAGGCTCGACGCCACCGATCCTCGCCTCGCCGCGGCCCTGGGTGCGCCCGACCTCGCGCAACTCTCCGGCCGCGCCGGACTGCGCTGTGTTACCCCGGATTACCTGCCGCTCGTGGGGCCGGCGCCCATCGAACACCGGATGCTGGAGACCTTCGCGCCGCTGCGTCGCGACGCCCGCGCCGCTATTCCGCACCCCGGCAGCTACTGGCCGGGGTTGTTCATCCACGGCGGTCACGGCTCGCGGGGGCTCAGTCACGCGCCCCTGTGCGCCGCCCTGCTCGCGGATCTGATCGAAGGCCGACCACGACCGCTGGCGCGGGACCTGGTCATCGCGCTCAATCCCGCGCGCTTTTTGATCCGCGCCCTCAAGCGGGACCAGCGCTGAGATCGCGCTCCACCGGCACCCGCCGGGCCAGCACCTCCGCGGATCCCGCGCCGCAGGCGATCACGGTCCGCAGCACCGCTTCCAGGGAGACGCCGGGCAGGAACTCCACGCATTCCGGCGGCAGGTGATAGACGAAGCCCGAGGTGGGAAACGGCGCGGTCGGCACATACACGGTGTAACCACCATCGGCATGGCGGCTGGTGACGATGGCAGTGACCTTCACCGGCGACTCCAGCCCGTGAATGCGCGCCAGCGCGGGTTCGCCACTCAGCAGTCGGGAAGTTTCACCACTGCCCAATAATTCGCGCACCAGCCCGCTGGTGGCGCGATAGCCCGGGACCACTTTCGCAAGACTCGCATCGACCACTTCGTGCAGCCAGCGGCCGATCCGCGTGCGCACCGCGAGTCCCACCGAAAAGCACGTCGCAAGCATCAACGCTGCCACGGCGATCAACGCCACGACATCATTGAGTCCGGCCTCGCGGGACAGCAGTTGCGTCAACGGCCGCAGCGGTTCCGTCACCAGGACGAACAACCACTGCATCACCATCATCACCAGGGCAGCGGGCAGCACCACCGCCAGCCCACTGAGCAAAATCAATAGCACATGGCGTTTCATGCGGAGCTTCCAGCGTGGGCGCGGACAGCAGGATACGGGGGAAAGCGGCACTGCCGCCAGTCAGATTCCCGCCCGCTCGATCCATCCCGTCCCGGAACCAGCGCCGCCCCGCCACAAGTGATTCGCCGCGGACCGCCACGGACATGGGGGCAGCCCGGCGAACGCACCGACGACAGCTGGAATGGCGCACAGGAACAGACAACAGAACGAATCCTGTATGCTGGATCCGTCCGATCCTTGCCGTCACAAACCGTGAGTCCGATCTCCAATCAGCCGGTGCGCATCATATTGTTGGGGGAGTTTGCCGGCGGCGCTCCTCAATTGCCTGTGCGTTTGACGCACTTGCGTGTAGAAAAACGCCTCTGTCCTGAGCTGGACCAGTTACCCGCGCCACTAACCTGGCACGACCTGCTGATCACCGAGCTGGCCTGGCTCAACCGCTTGGGGCCCGACGCGCGCGACGCCTTGCGCGCGCATGCACGCGCCGCCGCGTACTGGATTGCGCTGACCGATGCCGGGGAGGGATTCGCGGAGCAGGTCGCCTGGCAGCGGGCAGGTGTCAGCCATCTGTTCCGCAAGCCACTGCACCGCGAGCAGCTTGCGCCATTGGTCCAACGCCTCTACGACCTGCTGGACGGTCCGCCGCTGCGGGTGCTCCTGCTGGACGGTACCCACGGTGCCCGATCGCGCCATGCCGCAACCCTTGAAAGCGCCGGCATGGTCGTGCGGGTAGTTCGGGAACCGGCGCACCTGCTGGATGCTATCGTCGAATTTGCGGCGGATCTCCTGCTGGTTGACGCGGAGCCGCACGGCTGTAGCGCTGCCGAGCTGATCGTCTTCGTACGCCAGCAGCCAAGCCTCGCCGAGCTACCGATCATCGTGCTCGGCGCGGCGGTGACGGTTACCGAGCGTTTGGCGACGCTACCCATTGCTACCGATTACCTGCCCGACTCTCTGGCCCCGGCCTTGCTGCTCGCGGCCGTGCGATCGCGCGCCCTAGGTTCCCGGACCCGCCAGCGCGCTGACGCGCGGGACCGGAAGTTACAACGCGGAGTGCGCAATCTTTACCGAGACTTGTATCAGACCATCGAAGCCCACGCGCTCCTCAGTATCGCCGATGCCCAGGGCAACATCGTGCATGTCAACGACAGGTTCTGTGACATCAGCGGTTATCGCCGGGAAGAACTTCTGGGCGAAAACCACCGCATGATCAAATCCGACGTCCACCCGACGGAATTTTATGGTGAGCTCTGGAGCACCATCACCCGCGGCGAGGGCTGGCGCGGGGAAGTCTGCAATCGACGCAAGGACGGTGCGCTCTATTACGTCGAAGCGACCATCGTGCCGGTGCTGAACGACAAGGGCCGACCCGTCCAGTACCTGTCGATGCACACCGATGTCACCAACCTGAAGCGGCGGGAGACGGAACTTCGCGCCGTTGCCGAACGACTCGCCCGCAGCCAGCACTACGCGAATATCGGCACCTGGGACTGGAACATACAGACAGGTGAACTTTACTGGTCGGAACGCATAGCACCCCTGTTCGGTTATCCAGACGGGGAGTTGGAAACGACCTACGAAAACTTCCTCAACGCGCTACATCCCGACGACCGGCAGACGGTCAGCGACGCTGTCGATGCCTGTGTCCAACAGGACAAGCCCTACGAAATCGAGCACCGCGTGGTGTGGCCGGACGGACAGGAGCGCTGGCTGCTAGAGCGTGGCAACGTGGTGCGCGATGCCGACGGCAAGCCGCTGCGCATGCTCGGCGTGGTGCAGGACATCGATGATCGCAAGCGCATCCAACTCGCGCTTGCCCAAAGCGAGCAGCGGCTGCGCGAGGCGCAGGCCCTGGCACATATAGGCAACTGGGAAGCCGATCTGACCAACGGCGAGTTGCTCTGGTCCGAAGAAATACCCCACATCTTCGGCCTCGACCCGACCATTTGCACGCTCGACGTGGACAGCTTCCACGCCGCCGTGCACCCGGACGACCGCGAACTGGTGCGCGCCAGCGAACGTCGCGCGCTGAAAACCGGGGTGCATGATCTTGTGCACCGCATCGTGCGTCCGGATGGTACCGTGCGATACGTTGATGTGCTCACACGCGGAGCGCAGAATGCCGATGGCCGGATGCTCCGGCTGATCGGCACGGTGCAGGACGTCACGGAAGCCAAGGCAGCAGAGCACAGTCTCGAGTTGTTTCGCCGTATCTTCGATGCTTCCGAGCAATGTATCGGCGTCGCCGACAGCGAGGAGCGCATCGTGTACGTCAACAGCAGTTTTGAAAAGACACTGGGGTACGCCTCGCAGGAGCTCATCCTGCAGCCAGCCAACTTGATTCTGTCGGAAATCGAGAGCGGCATTTCCTGGAAAGAGGTCATAGCCAAGCTTGCCTATGGCGATCGCGGAACCGTGCAAATACCCTTCCGTCGCAAGGACGGCAGCTTTTTCACCTCACTCAGCAACGTTGGCGCGGTCAAGGACCAGCACGGCGAAATCCAGTACTACTTCGACATCTTCACCGACTTCGCCGAGGAACTCGCGCGGCGCGCCGAACTGGCCGAGGCCAGGGACGCCGCCGAGCGCGCCAACCAGGCGAAATCCGAATTCCTGTCCAGCATGAGCCATGAGCTGCGTACCCCCCTGAACGCCATCATCGGCTTCGCCCAGATGCTGGAATACGACAACGGACTAAACGCCGAGCAGCAGGACAGCGCGCATGAAATCAGCCAGGCCGGCAACCACCTCCTGGATCTGATCAACGAAGTGCTCGACCTGGCCAAGGTCGAATCGGGCCACATCAATCTTTCGCTTGAACTCGTGCCACTCGGTCCACTGGTCGAAGACTGCCAACACTTGATCCAACCCCTCACCGCGGCGCGGAAGCTTTCGTTGGTCTTCGACATTATCCCGGGCGCCACGGTGCGCGCCGATCGTGTACGGCTCAAGCAGGCGCTGCTCAATCTGCTTTCCAACGCTGTGAAGTACAACCGCGAACACGGCGAAGTCCGGGTGACCATCAGTCCCGGCGCCGAAAACTGCTTGCGCATCTCGGTCTCCGACACCGGACCGGGGATTCCGCTCGACTGCATGGCCAATCTCTTTCAGCCTTTCAATCGGCTGGGCGCGGAATACAGCGAAGTCGATGGCACCGGTATCGGCCTGACCATCACCCGCCGCCTTGTGGAGCTCATGGGCGGCACCATCGGGGTCAGCAGCGAAGTCGGCGTCGGCTCCACCTTCTGGATCGATCTACCACAGTGGACGGGGGCTGCGCGGGAGATTTCGGCACAACCTGCAACCGCGGCGTCATCGGATAGAGCCCCGGCGCACCAGCATCAGATCCTCTGCATCGACGATAACCCGGCAAATCTCAAGCTGATCGCACAGATGCTCGACAGGCACGGCAAAATCCATCTGATAACGGCCCACACGCCGACACTGGGCATCGAACTCGCCCTTGCGCATCGTCCGGATCTGATTCTGCTCGACATCAATATGCCGAACCTTGACGGCTACGAAGTACTGAAAATACTCATGGCAGACCTTCATTTGCGGCACGTTCCCGTGATCGCCATCACCGCCAACGCAATGCCCCGGGACATTGCGCGCGGCATGGCGGCCGGCTTTACCGAATACCTTACCAAGCCACTTGAGTTGGAGCGATTTCTACAAACCATCGACCATCACTTGGTGTCCATGGAGAAAAACCAACCATGATCGAAAATATCGTCCACGCCGCGCGTATATTCATTGTCGACGACGAACCGGTGAATCTGAAGCTGCTGGGGCGCTTTCTCACCACCCAGGGCTATGGCAACATCGAGCTGTTTCAGGATCCGCACGAGGTGCTCGCACGTTACCAGGAGGCGCGCCCCGACCTGATACTTCTTGACCTAAACATGCCGCAAATGAACGGTTATGAAGTACTCGCCCAACTGCGCGCGCTGGACGACCCGCTGCTGCCACCGGTCGTTGGCCTCACCGCCCAACACAGCCGCGACCATCTCTTGAAGGCATTGTCCGCGGGCGCGCGGGACTTCATCCGCAAACCGTTCGACACCACCGAACTCCAGGTTCGTGTACACAACCTGATTGAGGCACATCTCGCGCACCGCATGCTGCACGATCAAGCGGCGGTGCTGGAGGAGCTGGTACAGCAGCGCACCGAAGTCCTCCAGCAAACCCGCTTGCAGGTGGTGCAGCGCCTGGCGCGCGCGGCGGAATACCGCGACAACGAAACCGGCAACCACATCCTGCGCATGGCCAAGGTATCCACGTTGCTCGCGGAAAGCCTGGGCTGGACTCCGGCGGAATGCGAACTGATGTCGCACGCAAGCCCCATGCACGATATCGGCAAGATCGGTATACCCGACGGAATACTGCTGAAACCCGGCAAGCTGGAACCCCTCGAATTCAAAATCATGCAGACCCATGCCGAAATCGGCGCCAAAATTCTCGACGGCGACGATTGCGACCTGATAAACCTCGCCAGGAGCATCGCCCTGACTCACCACGAAAAATGGGATGGCACCGGCTATCCCAGGGGTCTGGCGGGCGCGGCTATCCCCATGGCCGGCCGTATCGTCGCCGTAGCCGATGTCTTCGATGCGCTGACGTCCGTACGTCCCTACAAGGATGCCTGGCCGACAGAAAAGGCGGTGAACCAGATGAAAGAAGACGCGGGAACCCACTTCGACCCCGAAGTAATCGACCATTTCCTGAAGTGCCTGCCGAACATAATCGAAGTCACGCTACGCTACGCGGACTAAGGGCGGTCAATACTGCCCGCGTATAAACCATCCGCCTCGCAGGCACGGGCGGATCCTCAGACATCCCGCTTCCCCGGAACCGCACCAATGAGTCGTACCGTTTCGATCACTGCCCCCACCGCGGCCACCGTTACACGGGTGGATGTGGCGGTGGGTGCGACCGTCACTGCCGGCGAGACCCTCGGGCTGCTGGTCACCGCGGCGGGCGAACTGCCGGTGCGCAGCGCCGCGGCGGGCGTGGTGCAGCACATTCATGTTGCGCCCGGCGACAGCGTGCCGGAGAACGGACCCATCTGTGCGATCCGCCTGACCGGCAAGCGCCGGCCGGTGCGCCCGGCGCCGCCGCCCGATCTCGCCGACAAGCACAGTCTGCTGCTACAGCAGCGCGCGCGCTTGCACAACACGCTGGACGCAGGCCGCCCCGCTGCGGTCGCAAAGCGGCGCGAGCGCGGTTATCGCACCGCGCGGGAAAACCTCGCCGATCTCTGCGACGCGGATTCATTTCAGGAATACGGACAACTGGCCGTGGCCGCCCAGCGCCAGCGCCGCGACTTCGACGATCTGGCGGTCAACACGGCGGCTGACGGCGTCATCACCGGGCTCGCCACCATCAACGCGGATCTGTTTGCCGGGGACAAGGCGCGTGCCGTGGTCATCGTCAACGATTACACCGTGCTCGCCGGCACCCAGGGTTATTTTCATCACCGCAAGCTTGACCGCGTCATGGAACTCGCCGCAAAGCAACGCCTGCCGGTGGTGATGTACACCGAGGGCGGCGGCGGCCGGCCCGGCGATACCGATCAGATCGCGGGCATGGACGTGACCACCTTCGCGATGTGGGCCGGACTTGCCGGCGTGGTGCCGCGCATCGCCGTCAACAACGGCTTCTGCTTCGCGGGCAACGCCGCGCTGTTCGGTTGCGCCGACATCACGGTGGCGACCCGCCAATCCTGGATCGGCATGGCCGGGCCGGCGATGATCGAAGGCGGCGGCATGGGTGTTTACCCGCCCACCGCCATCGGTCCCGTCGAAGTGCAGACCACCACCGGCGTCATCGACGTGCTCGCCGAAGACGAGCGCGACGCCACTCGCATCGCGCGGCAACTGCTGAGCTATTTCCAGGGACCGGTCGACGCCTGGCGCTGCGCCGACCAGAACCTGCTGTGGGAGCTGATGCCGGCGGATCGCCGCTACACCTACGATGTGCGCCGCATCATCACCACGTTGGCGGACGCCGACTCCTTCGTGGAGATTCGCCCGCACCATGGCAAAACCATCATCACCGGCCTGCTGCGTATCGAAGGCAAGCCGTTCGGACTGATCTGCAACGACTGCCGCGTGCTCGGCGGCGCCATCGATACCCAGGGCGCCGCGAGCGCCGCGCGCTTTCTGAATCTGTGCAACGACTTCGCGCTGCCGGTGCTGTCGCTGTGCGACACGCCGGGTTTCATGGTCGGCCCCGAGAGCGAAACCGAAGGCGCGGTGCGCATCATGTCCGACCTCTTCACCGCCGGCGCGCGCCTGCGCTCACCGCTGGTGGCGATCGTCCTGCGCAAGGGCTACGGCCTGGGCGCCATCGCGATGACGGGCGGCAGTTTCTCGCGCCCGATCCATTCCGCCGCCTGGCCCACCGGCGAGTTCGGCGCCATGGGGCTCGAAGGCGCGGTGCATCTCGGCTTCAAGAAGGAACTGGACGCGGCCGCCACCGAAGCGGAACGCGAAGCATTGTTCGCCAAGTTGATTGGCGCGCTCTACGACCGCGGCAAGGCGACCGAAGCCGCCACCCATCTCGAAATCGACGCGGTGATCGAGCCGCAACATACCCGACAGGTGATTTTGCGGGCGGTTGGGGGCGTTCGGACCAAACCCACCATCTGAACACCGATCGCTTGCGATCCGGCAGGGATGCGAGCCGTCACCAGTGCCGCATTCGCGAACCGCGTAAACCCTATCTGCCGACAGAAAAACTGGCACTCGGTACTTCACTACGAGTTGGCGATAGTGTGGATACCGATAAACCAACCACCATTTCCACGTAATACCCGCGTAATGGCAGCGAACCTCGAAGGCGCGCGGCCGGAGCTGCGCAGCTCGATGCACGAATTTCGCGCACCTCGCGATCAATCGTCACACAGAGTTCATTGGGCTGTCACACAGGACCGGTAGGCTGCGCTCCTGTCTACTTGTCTAGATAACCACACATGAGCCTCTACGCCGTTACCCGCGACCATGGCGCCGCACTCTACGCCCAAATCGCCCGTCAACTCGAACAGGACGTCACCAACCTCTACGCTGCCGGCGACTGCCTCCCCTCGGAGGGCGACCTGGCGCAGCGCTTCGGCGTCAACCGTCACACCCTGCGGCGGGCGATCGATCAATTGGTCACCGTGGGTTTGCTGGAGCGCCGCCACGGGCGTGGCGTGTTCGTGCTCGACACCCAGATCGACTACCAGATCGGCGCCGGCACCCGCTTCACCGAGAACCTGGCAGCCCTCGGGTTGCAAGCGGAAAACCGCATCCTGCGCAAACAGACGCTGCCCGCCGTTGCGCGGATCGCCGAGCGCCTGGGGCTTGCAGTAAACGCTCCGGTGTTCTGGATCGAGACGCTGCGAACCACCGACGCGCGTCCGCTGTGCGTGATCTCGCATTTCATTTCCGCGACGCGCTTTCCCGGCCTGGATGAGCAGTACGCGGGCGGGTCGCTGCACCAGTTTCTCGCCGCGACCCACGGCTGCAAGCTCAGCAGGACAGAAAGCCTGGTGACCGCAGTGCTGCCGCAAGGCGATGACGCGCGGCTGCTGGCCATGCCGCAGCACTGGCCGGTGCTGCGGGTCAAGAGTGTCAACGTGGACGACCGGGATGGCACCCCGGTCGAGTACGCCATCACCCGGTTCCGCGCCGACCGGATCCAACTGCGCATCAATCCTTGACCTGTCTATCGATCAACCTTACGGGAGCAATCGCAATGCATATCAAACACACCCTTGCAGCCACGGCGCTGGCCCTGGCTGTTTCCCTTACCGCTGCTTCCGCGCAGGCGCGCGAAATCGTCATGGGCCTCATCCCGGCGGAAAACAACGAGGAAATGGTGCAGCAATTCGAACCGATGCGCGCCTACCTCGAAAAAAAGCTGGGCGAGAAAGTGAAGGTGTTCACTGCCACCGATTACGCCGGCGTGATTGAGGCGATGAAGAAGAAGCGCGTCGATATCGCCTGGTTCGGGCCGCTGTCCTATTACCTGGCCGAGCAGGAAGCCGGTGCCGAAGCCTTTGCCGTCGGCATCCGTGAAGGCAGCAGTTCGCACACCTACAAGAGCTTATTCGTCGCGCCCTGCGATTCCGGCATCAAGTCGATCAAGGATCTGAAGGGCAAGAGCGTGGCCTTCGTCGACCCGGCCTCCACCTCCGGCGGCCTGATGCCCACCTATATGGTCAAGCAGGAAACGGGGCAGATGCCGCAGGAATTCTTCGGCAAATTCACCTACGCCGGTTCCCACGACGCCGCCGAGCTGGCGGTCAAGAACAAGACCGTGGACGCCGCTGCCGACAACGACATCACCTACGAAAAAATGCTGGCCAACGGCCTCATCAGCAAAGAAACCAACTGCGTGATCAAGGAGTCCGACCCGCTGCCCGGCTCACCTCTGGTCTATCGCGGCGATCTGCCGCCGGCAATGAAAAAGAAAATTCAGGATGCCATTCTCACTGCCCACCAGGACATCAAGGTCACCGGCTATGGCAGCCTGAGCCACTACGTGGCCATCACCCCCGCGGATTACCAGATGATCCGCGACATGGTGAACGAGCTCGGCCTGCGCAAGGAGCAGATGCTCAAGTAATCGTCCGAGACAGGGCGGATCGCGCTGGTCCGCCTTGCCTGACAAAAAAGGAGAAAACCTGATGTCCGCGATTTCCATTCAATCGGTATCGAAACGCTTTCCGAACGGCTGCGAAGCCCTGATGGGCATCAATGCCGAGATCCAACCCGGGAGCTTCACGGTGGTACTGGGGCCGAGTGGCGCCGGCAAATCCACGCTGCTGCGTGTCCTGAACGGCCTGGAAGCCTCCACCGACGGCAGCGTGCGGATCGGCGGCGAAACCCTGGGCAAGGGCAATTTGCGCAAGCTGCGTGCCAGCGTCGCCATGGTATTCCAGCAGTTCAACCTGGTGGATCGCCTGTCGGTGGTGACCAACGTCCTGACCGGTCGTCTCGCGCACCGCTCCTGGGTGGGCAGCCTGTTTTATCTGTTCCGCACCGAGGACATGGAAGTCGCCAGGCAAGCATTGGCGCGCGTCGGACTCACCGACAAGGCCTGGAGCCGCGCCGACAAGCTCTCCGGCGGACAGCAACAGCGCGTGGGTATCGCCCGCGCGCTGGCGCAGCGACCCAAGGTGATCCTCGCCGACGAGCCGGTCGCCAGTCTCGATCCGGTAGCGAGCGAGGAAATCATGGCCCTGTTGCGGGAGATCCGCGACCGCGACGGCATCACCGTGGTCGTCAACCTGCATCAGGTGGATCTGGCGCGGCGCTTCGCCGATCGCATCATCGGCATGAACGGCGGTCGCGTCGTCTTCGACGGCACGCCCGCCGAACTTTCGCCGCAGGCCCTGCGCACCATTTATCAACGAGAAGGCATGGAACATGACAACAGTCTCGATCTGGCGCTGGCCTACGCCTAGCGGCCTGCCGCCGCTGCCGCTGGTCGGTGGCGCGCTGGCGCTGCTTGGGGCGCTCTGGCTGACCGCTCCGGTGGTGGAGGTGGACTTCGTCCGCCTGCTCGGCGCCCTCGGCAGGATGGTCGCCTTCGCCGGACAGATGTTCGTCACGCCCGACTGGCACTATGTGCCGCAACTGCTGGCGAAAATGCTGGAAACCATCGAAATGACGGTGCTGGGCACCGCTATTGCGATCGTTGTCAGCCTGCCACTGGGCCTCCTGGCCGCGGGCAACGCCACGCCGCATCCACTGGTCTACCGGATCACGCGCGACCTGTTGAGCCTGATGCGCGCCCTGCCGGAACTGGTGTGGGCGCTGGTCTTCGTGTCCGCGGTCGGCCTCGGCCCCCTGCCGGGTGTGATGGCGCTGGCCTTCGTGACCGTCGGTTTCATGGGCAAGTTCTTCGCCGAGGCCATCGAGGTAGTCGATCACAAGGCGGTGGAAGGCGTGCGGGCGCACGGCGCGGGCTGGCTGCAGGTGCGGCTATTCGCCATGCTGCCCCAGGCACTGCCGGATTTCGTCGGCACGGTAATGTACATCCTCGATCACAACCTGCGCGCGGCGACCATCCTCGGCCTGGTCGGCGCGGGCGGTATCGGCTACGACCTGGTGATGTCGATGCGCCTGTTCCAGTACGACCGGCTGCTGCTGATCGCACTGGCCATCTATCTGGTGGTGACGCTGCTGGATCGCCTGTCGGATCGCTTGCGCAGCCGCATTATTCACGGAGCGCGGGCATGAATATCCATGATCTGAAATCGGCTCGACCGCCACAACTATCGCTGCCGCCGAAGCCGCGCAACCCGATGCCGGTCTGGGTGGCGACAACACTGGTGACGCTGTGGCTGATCGTGTGGGATCTGGACATCTCGTTCGAGGCGCTCGTCTACGGCGTGGCGGACATGGGCGAGTATTTCAGCCGCTATGGGCAACCCGATTTTTCCGACTTGTCCAGATATCTGGAACTGATGGGCATCACCCTGGCCACCGCGCTCTGGGGCACGGCGTTCGCGCTACTGGTCGCGTTTTTCCTGGCGCCGCTGGCCGCGCGCAACTTCGCGCCGAACCCGGTGGCCTACCGTGTTGCCCGGGAGATCCTCAATTTCATGCGCGCCATGCCGGACCTGCTGCTGGCGCTGATCTTCGTCGCCGCCCTCGGGCTGGGGCCGCTGCCCGGCGCCCTGGCGCTGGGGGTGCATACCGCCGGATTCCTCGGCAAATTCTTCGCCGAAAGCCTGGAGCGTGTCGATCAAGGCGTCTGTGAAGGCGTCGCGGCGACCGGCGCGAATTTCCCGCAGCGGGTCATGTACGCCGGCTGGCCCTCCATTCTGCGCGAGGCGCTGGGCTACACCCTCTACATCCTCGACCGCAACGTGCGCATGGCCTCGGTGCTCGGCCTGGTCGGCGCCGGCGGCATCGGGCTGGCGCTGCACGACACCTTGCGCCTGTTCGACTACGGCCAGTCGGCGGCGCTGATTCTGGTCATTCTGGCCACCATTTTGATCATCGACTACGCCTCGGCGTGGTTGCGCGGGAGGCTGGGCTGATGCTCCTGGAACGCACAGACTGGATCCGGGCGCTCACCGCCCATCCCGCCCCCGATTTGCACGCGCTGGCCGAGCGGCTGGCGGCCGGCTGCGAAGTCAGGCTCACCCGCCTGCCGCAGGCCGGCCTGGGCCTGCTTCAGCTTGCCGACGGCGCCTTTCACGAAGCCTATTACCTGGGCGAATTTCCGCTGTCCATATGCAGCCTTGAACTGACGCTGGCGGATGGCCGCCGGGCTGAAGGCGGCGCCCAGGTCATGGCCGACGACGCGGCGCTCGCCCGCTCGCTGGCGATCCTCGACGCCGTGCTCGCGGCCCGGCTGCCGGGGTGGGAAGCGGTGTCCGCGCAGGTGCACTCCGGGGCCGCGCGGCGCGACGAGGAAGCCTGCCGCCGCCGCGCCGTGCTCGCCGCCACCCGGGTCGACGTCGCCCTGCTGGGCAATGTCGGGGAGGATGAAAATGAAGCGTGAATGCATCTGGCAGGCCGATGCCCAGCAGTGCGTATTCCGCGAACTGGTCGAGGCGTTTTCGCGGCCGGGCGCGGTGCGCGATCTGACAGACTGGCTCGCGGGCACCGC
Source organism: Gammaproteobacteria bacterium (assembly GCA_016191205.1). GTDB lineage: Bacteria > Pseudomonadota > Gammaproteobacteria > Pseudomonadales > Porticoccaceae > JAGPUQ01. Next base: position 18,610 of record JACPPB010000002.1, read on the forward strand.
TGCGCAACGCGCCGTACTGGCGACCCTGATGGATGGGGAGACCACGCTCGCCGATCCTCACGCACGGCTCGGCGCCGCGGACTGGTCTCTGCTCCAGGCCCGGCGGGACACCACGGAGAGCGCCCGCTACGTCGTCGCCGACGGCCGCCGGGCACCCGGCTTCCAGCCGGCGCTGGGTACGCTGGAAAGCCCGGAAATGGGCGCGACCCTGCTGATCGAAGTGGCTGCCGTGGGCAGCGGCCCGCTGGCCCTGGAACTCGCCGGGCCTGGAATTGACGGTCTTGGCATCGACGGCCGCGGTGAACTGCACCTGGACGGTCTGCATCCAGACTGGTTGGCCCGCCGCGCGGACTGGACCGCCGGTTTTCCGCTTGGCGTCGACATCCTGCTCACCGATGCGGCGCGCATCGTCGCCTTGCCGCGCACCACACGCGTGACCATTACAGGGAACCCGCTGACATGAGTTACGTTGCCATCAAGGGCGGCGGCCGCGCCATCGCCGGCGCCGCCGCCGTCACCGAATACCTGCGTACCGAACAAGGGCTGGACAATCCCGCCGCCGAGCCGCTCGCCATCGACGCCATCCTGCATCAGTTGCGCCATCTGGTGGATCGCGTCGTTTCCGAAGGCGGGGTGTATCACCCACAATTCGCCGCGCTCGCCGTCAAGCAGAGCCTGGGCGACACGCTGGAAGCCGCGTTCGCGCTGCGCGCCTGGCGCTCCACTCGGCCGCGCCTGTCTGCCACGCCGCCGCTCGATACCTCGCGCATGCGCCTGATCCGCCGCATCTCGTCCGCCTTCAAGGATATTCCCGGCGGCCAGATGCTGGGGCCGACGCCGGACTACGCCCTGCGCCTGCTGCGCCTGGAACTGATGGACGAATCACCCGAGGCCTTCCGCGCCGTGGCGCGCGACTGGCTGGAGAACTGCCCCGAAGCGGATCTGCCCGACAGTTTCCCCAAGGTGCTCGACGCCCTGCGCGCGGAAGGCCTGCTGCCGCCGCTCGGCGCGGTGCGGGACGAAGCCCCTTTCGATATCACCCGCGAACCGCTGGTGTTTCCGGTGCCGCGTTCGGCGGCGCTGTCCACCCTGGCGCGGGCGGAAACCGGCGCGCTGCTGGCCATCGCCTATTCCAACATGCGCGGCTACGGCGACGTGCACCCCACGGTGGCGGAACTGCGGGTCGGCTATCTGCCGGTGCTGCTGCCGCATCCGGTGACCGGCGAACTCACCGAAGCCGGCGAGGTGTTGATGACCGAGTGCGAGGTGGTGGCAATGTTTGAGGCCGACGATGCCGGTGGCAAGCCCATGTTCACCGTCGGCTATGGCGCCTGTTTCGGCCACAACGAGGTCAAGGCGATTGCCATGGCCATTCTCGATCGCGCGCTGCAGAAGGGTATGCAGGACGGCCCGGAAAACCCGTCCGAAGATCCGGAGTTCGTGCTGCTGCACGTCGATGGCGTCGATTCCATGGGCTTCGCCTCGCATTACAAGATGCCGCATTACGTCACCTTTCAGTCCGACCTGGACCGCCTGCGCACCACGCGGCAGAAGTCGGGAGAGCCCGCATGAACGCCATGCCCCACACCACCCGCGGCAGCGCCTACAACTTCGGCTTTCTCGACGAATACGCCAAGAAGGAAATCCGCCGCGCCGTCCTCAAGGCGATCGCCATCCCCGGCTACCAGGTGCCCTACGCCTCGCGCGAAATGCCCATGGGGCGCGGCTTCGGCACCGGCGGCCTGCAACTGACGCTGGCGCTGATCGGCCCCGGCGAGGTCGTCAAGGTCATCGACCAGGGCGCCGACGACTCGGTCAACGCGGTCAACCTGCGCCAGTTCATCGAGATGACCTGTCCCGGCATCGCCACCACCACGAAAACGGCGGAGAGCACCCTGATCCAGTCGCGCCACCGCATTCCGGAGCAGCCGCTGACAGCGACGCAGATCCTCGTCCTGCAGGTGCCTTATCCCGACCCGCTGGTGGTGGTCGAGCCGTCCGAGGACAAACGCAAGGTCATGCACGGCGAGGCCGACTATTCGCGCCTGCTGGTGAAGCTCTACGAGGACATCGTCCAGTTCGACGAGATCACCATCTCGCACCGTTATCCGACGCGCATCAACGGCCACTACGTCATCGACCCGTCGCCGATTCCGCGCTGGGACGTGCCCAGGCTCAACGATGCGGCGGCCCTGACCTTGTTCGGCGCCGGGCGCGAGAAGAAGATTTACGCCGTGCCGCCGCACACGCGGGCGGAGCCGCTGGCTTTCAGCGACGTGCCGTTCCGGGTCGAGGATTTCCGCGACGCGGCGGGACGGCGCCGCGCCTGCGCCCGCTGCGGCTGCACGGATTCCTTCCTCGACGAGTTCGTCGGCGATGCCGGCAGCAAGACGTATCAGTGCTCGGACAGCGACTGGTGCGATGAACAATTGCTTCAGGCTGAACACGCCCAGGGAGAACCCGCGTGAACAGGATTCTCGAAGTCCGCGGTCTCTCCAGGATCTACGGCCCGGGCTGCCCGCACTGCGTCGACGCCACCGGCCCGGAGGCCGACACCAACCGCTGCCCGCACTGCGGCAGCATCGTCGCCATCCATGACGTGTCCTTCGACCTGTTCGAGGGCGAGATCCTGGGCGTCATGGGCGAATCGGGCAGCGGCAAATCGACCGTGGTGAAGACCCTGTATTTCGATCAGGCGCCCACCGGCGGCGAAGCGGTCTTTTTCGACGGCGACACGCAGCACGAGCTGTTCGCCCTCAACGCCGCGCGGCAGCGCTGGCTGCGCAACCACCGCTTCGGCATGGTCTACCAGAACCCGAATCTGGGCCTGAATTTCAACATCAGCGCCGGCGGCAACATCGCCGAGCGCCTGCTGATGAGCGACCTGATGGACTACGGCGCGATCCGCGAACGGGCCAAGACCTTGCTGGCGCGCACCGAGGTGCTGCTCTCTCGTGTCGACGATCTGCCGAAGCACTTCTCCGGCGGCATGCAGCAACGGGTGCAGATCGCCAAGGCGCTCGCCACCCAGCCGCCGCTGCTGTTTCTCGACGAAGTGACCACCGGGCTCGATCTGTCGGTGCAGGCGCGCATTCTCGACCTGATCCTGGAAATCCAGCAGGAACTGAAGACCGCCATGGTCGTCGTCACCCACGATCTCGGCGTGATCCGCCTGCTGACCGGCCGCGCCATCGTCATGAAATACGGCCGCGTCATCGAGACGGGGCTGACCGATCAAATCCTCGAAGACCCCCGGCACGCCTATACCCAGCGGCTGGTGGCGTCCGCCCTGTGAGGAACGCAACATGACCCCACCCATTCTCCAGGTCGAAGGCTACGGCAAGTATTTTCAGCTCCATGAGCAGAACAAGCTGATCCCGTCCGCGCACGACGTCAGCTTCACCGTACGCGCAGGCGAACTCACCGCGCTGATCGGCCCCACCGGCGCCGGCAAGTCGTCGGTGCTGAAAGGCATCTACCGCACCTATCTGCCGAGCGCCGGCCGCATTCTCTATCGCGACGCGATGGGCCACGAACTCGATCTGGCCCGCGCCAGCGAACACCAGATCCTCGACCTGCGGCGGCGCGAGATCGGCTTCGTCACCCAGTTCCTGCATTGCCTGCCGCGCCAGCCAACGCTCGACGTCGTCGCGCAGCCGCTGTTCGGCCTGGGCGTTGCGCGCCCGGAAGCCAGGCAGCGCGCGGCCGACCTGCTGTCCGCCATGAGCCTGCCGGAGCGCCTGTGGAGCGTCTCGCCGGCCACCTTCTCCGGCGGCGAACGGCAGCGGGTAAACCTCGCCCGCGGCTTCATTGCCAGGCCGCGCCTGCTGCTGCTCGACGAGCCCACCGCCAGCCTCGACCCGGCAACCGCCGAATGCGTCATCCGCCTGATCGAAGGGCTCAAGGCCGAGGGCACGGCCATGCTCGCCATCTTCCACCATCCCGAAACCACCCGCCGGCTGGCCGACCAGGTCGTCGAACTGGCCCCGCCGCCCGCCGTCGAAGCAATGCTCAAGGAAATCGCATGAACCCGCTGTATCTGACCGGCGCCCGCGTGGTGCTGCCCGACGCCGTGCTCGAAGACGCCGCCGTGCTGATCGAGGACGGCGTCATCGCCGCCATCAATCCCGAATCGGGCCGCGGCGCACCAGCGATCGATTTGCGCGGCAAGACACTGATCCCTGGCATGATCGACCTGCATTGCGACGCCCTGGAAAAGGAAGTCGAGCCGCGCCCCAACGTGCATTTCCCGCTCGACTTCGCCTGCGCCCAGGCCGACAAGCGCAACGCCGCCGCCGGGGTCACCACGGTCTTTCACGCCCTGTCCTTCGCCAACGAGGAACTCGGCGTACGCAACAACACCTTCGCCGCCGCGGTGGCGCGCGCGGTGCACGCCTGGAACCCGCACGGCCTCATCGACAACCGGGTGCACTGCCGCTATGAAGTCACCGATCCGACCGCGCCCGGCATCCTGCTCGAACTGATGACCGCCGGCGAGATGCACCTGCTGTCGGTGATGGACCATTCCCCCGGCCAGGGGCAGTTCAGGGACATTGCCGCCTACCGCGACTATCTGGCGCGCACCTACAAAAAGTCGGAAGTCGAGCTGGCCGCGCTGATGGAAAACAAGCTCGCCCAGGCGGAAGGCGCGATGGCGCGCATCCGCCGGTTGATCGGCGCCGCGCAGGCGCAGGGCATCCGCGTCGCCAGCCACGACGACGATACACCGGAGAAGGTCGCGACCCTGCACGGCCTGGGCGTGGGCATCTCGGAATTCCCCATCAACCTGGAATCCGCCCGCGCCGCCCGCGAACGCGGCATGAGCACGGTGTTCGGCGCCCCCAGCATCCTGCGCGGCAAGAGCCAGTCCGGCGCCGTGCGGGCGCTGGACGCGGTGAAGGCCGGCGTGGCCGACTGCCTGTGCGCCGACTATCACCCGGCGGCGCTGATCGTCGCCGTGTTCTGCCTGCCGGAACTGGCGGCGATCACGCTGGCCGATGCGGTGCGACTGGTCAGTGCGAATCCGGCCAGGGCGGCAGGCCTCACGGATCGCGGCGAGATCGCCATCGGCAAACGCGCCGATCTGGTGGTCGTCGCCCGCGTCAACGGACTGGCCCAGGCGAACCGCGTGTTCTCGGCCGGCAAGCCGGTGTTCGAGGTCCGCTTCGATCATGGTTGAGGCCACGCTGTTCTACGTCGTCGGCGCCTCCGGCAGCGGCAAGGACAGCCTGCTGCGCTATGCGCGCGAGCGCCTTGCGGGCGACCCCGGCGTGGTGTTCGCCCACCGCTACATCACCCGCCCGGTGGAAGTCGATGGCGAGAATCACGTCGCCCTGAGCGGAACCGAATTCGATGCCCGCCTGGCTGCCGGCCTGTTCGCCATGCACTGGGACAGTCACGGTCTGCGCTACGGCATCGGCCGGGAAATCAACCTGTGGCTGGCCAGGGGCTGCGATGTGGTGATGAACGGATCACGGGAATACCTGATGGAAGCACAGGCCCGTTACCCGGAACTGGAAACGGTGTGGGTGGAGGTCTCCGCCGACGTACTGGCAGCCAGGCTCCGGGCACGGGGGCGCGAAAATGCCGCGCAGATTGCCGCGCGGGTGGCACGGGCAGGACAATTCCCCGCGAGTGGCAATGGAGTCCATGTGATTCGCAACGACGGACCACTGGAACGAGGTGGAGAGCAACTGCTTGCCCTGATCGGCGCCAGGCGCGGGGTAATGCCGTGCGCCTGAGCTTTCTCGGCACCGGTTCCACCAGCGCGCCGCCGCTGTACGGCTGCGATTGCGACATCTGCACCGGCGCGCGCGCCGATCCCGGCATGCGCCGTCGCCCCGCGTCCGCGCTGGTCGAGGCGGGTGAGACGCGGCTGCTGATCGACGCCGGTTTAACCGACCTCGCGGAACGCTTTGCGGCGGGCGATTTTCCGGTGCTGCTGCTGACCCATTTCCATCCCGACCACGTGCAGGGCCTGTTTCCTCTGCGCTGGGGAGTGGGGAAGCGCATCCCCGTCCATTGCCCGCCGGATTCGCAAGGCTGCGCCGATCTTTACAAGAATCCGGGGCTGCTGGATTTCCAGCCGGTACGCCAATTCGACGCCTTTCGTGTGGGACCGATGACCGTCACCCCGGTGCCGCTGATCCACTCCAAAGTCACGCTGGGTTACTGCATCGAATCGGGCGACCGCCGGATCGCCTACCTTACCGACACCGCTGGGCTGCCGCCCAAAACCGAGGCCTTCGTGCGCGACTGGCAGCCCACCTTATTGGTGATCGACTGTTCCCATCCGCCCAGCTCCGAGCCGCCGAACAACCACAACGACGTGACCCTGGCCCTGGCGGCCATTGCGACAATCCAGCCGCAATACGCCTGGCTAACCCACATCGGACATGAACTCGACCACTGGCTGAACAACAACAGCCACGTTTTTCCGCCACAAATCGTCGTCGCTTGTGACGGCGATGTCATCGACGTTTGATCTGGTGGTCAGCACGTTAAGACACGTTTCGAAACAGCGTTTCGTATTGGTGGATTGACGGTGAGGCCAATGACCTGAGAACTGCCAGCTCGGCACGATGACTTCCGAAACCGCGAACCAGCTTAGAACGTTGACTCGCCGTTCTTGCGCAGCAACGCCACATTCCGGCCGGGAAACTCGTACTGCCAGCCATGATGGTGGGCTAGATGGCGCAGCGTCGCTGCGCGGTAAAACACCACGTGGGTTGGATCACGCGGGTAGTGCCAGTCGGCAAAGCGCGTCGCATCGGTTTGAAACTCTGTCATGAGCGCGAGCCAGCCACCCGGCTTCAACAGCGCATCGAGTTTTCTGAATTCCTCGGCAGGCCGGTGAAAATGTTCGATCACCTCCGTACAGGTGATGAAATCGTAGGTTCGCGTTAACACAACCCGATCGGGTTGAAAAAACGGATCGAACAGCGCCATCTCATGCCCCGCCTCACGCAGCATCGCCGCCAGCGCCGGCCCCGGACCGCAGCCGTAGTCGAGTCCCAGATCGGCGGGAGAGAGTCGCTCCAGCAGCGGCACGGCGAGACGCGCCAGAAACTGCCGGTAACCCGGATCGCCGGGTTCGTTGCGATGCAAACGATAGTGCGCGAGCTCGCTGTCCGGATCCGGCAACTGGGCCGGGTCGAGAAAGGTCGCCTGACAGAATTCACAACGCCAGTAGTCGCGCGCGCCGATGGTGAGAAAAAAGCGGGCGGACTGCACCTCACAAACCGGACAGCGCATCAAGGTGCGGCCTGGATGCTGTGTCGATCGCGTCCTGCCTCGCGCCCGCGACAGCCATATGCGCGTTCGGCGGGACGCATGAAAAATCGGGCGCGGCTATGCGAGCGTCAGTGCAACACCGCACCGCCATCTCCGCAGCATTTTTTGTATTTCTTGCCGCTCCCGCAGGGGCAGGGATCGTTGCGATCGGGAACCGTCGCGTCGCGCACGAAAGGCTTCCGGGTGGGCTGCCGCCCGGCCCCGCCGCTGCGCCGTGCCAGCCAGTAGGCGTGAATGTCCGCCAGTGCCGGCACGATGGCGAGCACCCAGTGCTCGCCATCGCCTTCTTTTTCCACAACTTCCAGACCCTCGTCAGTGCCCAGCAGCATGAAGGGCGCAAACCAGTCCGGCTCGCTTTCCATCAACTCGCTCCAGCGTTCTTCCTCAAACAGCGTGCCGAGCAGGAAGCCCGCACACCATTCGGCAACGCCCCAGGCCTGATCGAAATAAAACAGCGGTTCGAAATCTTCCGCGTTCTCCATGAACTGGCGCGCCAGGGAGTTGTAATGCCGCATCACCAGGCTGGTGACTTCGGCTGCCTCTTCGGCCGTTTCAAAACGCGGCGAAACCTGGCCATCTTCAATGTCCCATACCCAGGGCAACCACTCGGACGGCATCACCAGGCCGGGGCCAACGACCAGCGCCGCCATGAAACCTTCCATCATGGCGACGTCCATCGCGGTGTCTTCCAGCCCGGGCGAGGCAAGAAAATCGTCGAGGGCGTTGATTTCTTGTTCGCTCAGATCGGTGTCCAATCCGACGCGCGGGTTATCCGGTTGCTTGGCCATCAGGGCCTCCTGAATCGGGTGAAGTCATGTTGTGGTCAGGGTTATCTCGATACGGCGTGACGCCGATCCAGCATGCCTGCGCTGTCGCCTGCCTGTCGGTCGCCTCACAGGTCGCTGAACCGCAGGGCGTCGCGGGCGAGCCGATGCTGTTCGTTGCTCTCGATCTGTTGCAAGCTGCGCGCCACCTGGCGGAGAGCGTCGAGATCGGTGCGCTGTGCCACTTCTTCGTAAATCCTGCGCAGATATTCATCGGTCGCCAACGCGGTGGCGACGACCACCTCGACGTTGTTGATGTCCATGTCCCGGACCTGCTCAAGCAGCTCGTGCGCATCCAGTTCCGGTGCGTATTGCAGCCAGGCGTCCATGATTCCTCCCGCCGCGCCCGCCTCATAGTCCTTGAGCGCCTCGGCCAGATGCCGCTCGTGCCGATTGAGATAGTCGAGCATCAGTTGCGCGCGCTCCGAGGTGGCGAGCTGCTCCAGTTCGGCGTATTGCCGCGCAAGCGTCTGGTGCAGGTGCCGGGAAAAATCGATGATGTCCTTGATGGTCTTGAAACGCATGGCATTGCTCCGCGTAAATTCCGCAATTGCGGTCGATGGTCCGATTTAGCTTTCCGTCACTCGCCGGCCTTGATTTGTAGATCGAAGATCATCAGCGCAGCGCCTTCGACGCGATCTCGAAGCTGTCCTTCGACAGTTCCGGTACCGCCAGCACCTGTTCCAGTGCCGCGTGCATCGCCTCGGCCCGCGCCTGCGGGTATTTGCGCCAGCGGGTGAGCGGTGTCAACAGTCGCGCGGCGATCTGCGGATTCATGGCATCGAGTGTGAGCACCTGTTCAACCAGAAACGCGTAACCGGCGCCATCGGCGCGGTGGAAATTCACCGGATTACCCGCGCTGAAGGCGCCGATCACGGCACGCACCTTGTTGGGATTGCGCAGATCGAACGCCGGATGTTTCAGCAGTGCCCGCACCCGTTCGAGGCCACCCGGCAAAACACACCAGGCCTGCATCTGGAACCACTGGTTGACCACCAGGGATTCGTTCCGCCAGCGCGCGTAATAGCGTCCGAGCCCCTCCCGCGCATGGTCCTGCGCTTGCGGGACCGGATTGTTGAGCAGTGCCGTCAGCGCCGCATTGGTGTCGGTCATGTTGTCGGCGTGCGCAAACTGTTGCCAGGCACGTTCGATCAACTCCGGGACTTCCAGTTGCAGCAGATAGGCGAGCGCCAGGTTGTGCAGGCTGCGTCCGGCGATCTGTTGGGCGTTGGCGAGCTTCAAACTCGGGCCGCAGCCGCTGCGCCAGTTCGCGGCGGGCGAACTGGCGCGCGTGATGAATGGCTTCCACCTCGATGATCTCGGCCAGTTCGCTCAGATAAGCCTCGCCGGGCAGCGTGAGAATGTGGGCCACCAGCGCCGGGTCCAGCGACTTGTCGGTGAGGAGTTCGCGATAGGCCTCGATCAGCCGGGCATCCAGCGCGAGCGGCCGGCCGGCCAGCGCATCCGCGGTCAGTTCCTGCAGGATATCGACCGCGAGCCGGTTGCCCGCTTCCCAGCGGTTGAAGCCGTCGCTGTCGCGGCGCAGCAACTGCACCAGCTCGTCGCGGGCGTAATCGAACGCGAGCTTCACCGGCGCCGAAAAGCCCCGCAGCAGCGAGGGAATGGGCGGCTCGCCGACGCGCTCGAATACCAGACTTTGCGCGGACTCGGTCAGCTCGAACACGATGTCGGTGGCGCCCTCGGCGAGGCCGGGCACATGCAGCGGCAGATCGCCGTTGCGGCCCACCAGGCCGAGCCGGATCGGAATCTGGAACGGCGCCTTGTCCGCGCATTCCGGCGTCGCCGGGCAACTCTGGGTGAAATCGAGCCGGTAGATCTGCGCGCCGGCGTCGTAGTGACCACGCACCGCAACCCGCGGCGTGCCCGCCTGCCGGTACCAGCCCATGAACCGGCTGAAATCGCGGCCGCTCGCATCGGCCATGGCGGCGACGAAATCCTCGATGGTCACGGCGGCGCCGTCGTGGCGCTCGAAATACAGATCGCAGCCACGACGAAAGGCATCCGGCCCGAGCAGCGTGTGAATCATGCGCACTACTTCCGCGCCCTTTTCATAAATGGTGACGGTGTAGAAATTGGAAATTTCCTGATAGGCATCGGGCTGCACCGGGTGCGCGGTGGGGCCGGCATCCTCGGCGAACTGGGCGGTGCGCAGCAGGTTCACATCCTCCACCCGCTTGATGGTGCGCGAACCCATGTCGGCGGAGAATTCACTGTCGCGAAACACCGTGAAGCCTTCTTTCAGGCTCAACTGGAACCAGTCGCGGCAGGTGACCCGGTTGCCGGACCAGTTGTGAAAATACTCGTGCGCCACCACCGCCTCGACGCGCTGGAAACCCAGGTCCGTGGTGGTCTCGGGATGGGCCAGCACGCAGGAGGTGTTGAAAATGTTGAGGCCCTTGTTCTCCATGGCGCCCATGTTGAAATCGTCCACCGCGACGATCATGAAAATATCGAGATCGTATTCGCGACCGTAGACACGCTCGTCCCAGGCCATCGCATGCTTGAGCGAGGCCATGGCGTGATCGAGCTTGTCGAGATCCTTGGGCTCCACATAGATGCGCAGCGCCACGTTGCGGCTACTCGCGGTGGTGAAACTGTCCTCCATGCAGGCCAGATCGCCCGCCACCAGCGCGAACAGATAGGCCGGCTTCTGGAACGGATCGTGCCAGGTCACCCAGTGGCGCCCACCCGGCGCGGCGCCCTCCGCCACCGGATTGCCGTTCGCAAGCAGCACCGGAAACGCGCCCTGATCCGCCTCGATGGTGGTGGTGAATTCCGCCAGCACATCGGGGCGGTCGAGATAGAAAGTGATCTTGCGAAAGCCCTCGGCCTCGCACTGGGTGCAATAGAGATCGCGGGACTGATAGAGCCCTTCCAGCGAGGTGTTGGCTTCGGGGTGGATCGCCACCGTGGAGCTGAGCTCGAACGCCGCCGGCACACCCGGAATCACCAGTTCACCGTCGGCGTAGCGGTATTCCGCCGGCGCGAGCGCACGGCCGTCGAGGGCCAGCTCCCGCAACTGCAAGCCTTCGCCGTGCAGGCGCAGCTCGCGCGCGCGGACGGGGTGCGCGGGATTCGCGCGCAGCGCCAAGGTCGCGCGCACCAAGGTTTCCCCGGGGCGGAGATCGAAGTACAGCGCGGTGCGGTCGATCAGGAAATCGGGCGCGCGGTAGTCGCGCAGACGGGTGACTCGGGCCTGGGCATCGCGCATCGCCATCATGGACTCCTGGGTGACTGAATCGGCAGCCCCGCGCGCGGCGGCCGGATTCAGGGGAAAAGTGGCGGGATACGGTTGCGGGAATTGTCGGCCAGCGGGGGCAGCGTGTCCACGGTGTTGTGTCCACGGCACCGTTTCTACAGAGCCGTATCCCCCGAACAAACGGCTGTGCTATGTTCCACGGATGCGTGCCCTCTGGATCACTCTGCTTTGCGTAACCCTGCCCTTCGCGGCGGTGGCGCGCACCATGGATGCCATCAAGATACCCTGCCCGATGCAGCCCGCCCATCAGGCCATGGCGCCGAGCGCGCAGTCGGTGACCGGCACCTGCTGCAACGATGCGGACACTACCGCCAAAACCGGCAAGCCCTGCAAGGCCGGGCAGGAATGCCAAACCTCCCCCGCCGCCACGCTGTTGCCACCGGCGGTGACCTCCGCGCCAAGCCTGGCTTCGCGGATAACGGCGACCGCGGCGATCACTCCCAAGCTCCACCCCGCGGGTATCTGGCGACCGCCAGCCCTGATCTGACGCCCCTGCCGGTGCCGTTGCGGCCCGCGCCTCGGGGATGCTCTGAATAACCGCTGAATCGTCGTTCCCGCGCAAGCGGGAACCCAGGGATCAAAGCGTTCTGGATGCCCGCCCCCACCTTCGCGGGGGCAGGCGCTGCGCGAGAACGACGATCAAGTGGCTATTCGGCGTTATCTCCAAAGCGCATTCGGATCCGAAACGGCGATTCGTGCCGCCGCGCGCTTGCGCAGCGGCACAGCAAAGCTTCGGAGTCAGCTCATGCACATTGTCCTTGCAACGGCCCTGGCGGCGTTTTGCCGCCGGCCATATTTCGGATGCCCGCCCGGATACCTGTCCCACGCCGGATACAAATGGGCCGTCGTCGCCCTGGCCCTCGGCCTCTCGTGCCGGGCGACCGCGGCAACCGCACCTCCACTTGAACCCCTCTCTCTGGATGAAGCCCTGCGGGTGGCCGAAGTACGGTCCTACGCTCTTGCCGCGCAAGACGCCGCCGCGACCGCGGCCGGGGAAATGGCCGTCGCCGCGCGCCAGTTGCCCGACCCGGTACTGCGCCTGGCGGTCGACAACCTGCCCATCGACGGCGCGGATCGCTACAGCTTCACGGACGATTTCATGACCATGCGCTCCATCGGCGTGATACAGACGATGACGGGCGCGGACAAACGCCGTGCCCGCGCGACACGCTTCGAGCGCGAAGGCGAAGTCGCGCAGACCGCGCACGCGCTCGAACTCACCAACCTCCGACGCGACACGGCGCTGGCCTGGCTCGACCGCTACTATCAGGATCAGACGGTGGCGCTGTTGCACCGGCAGCGCGACGAGACGGCCTTGCAGATCGACGCCGCCGAAGCCGCCTACCGCGCCGGCCGCGGCCCGCAGGCGGAGGTGTTCATGGCGCGCGCGGCCGTGGCACAGCTCGAGGATCGCATCCGCGCGGCCGAAGCGGCGCGGGCCAATGCCACCACCTTGCTCGCGCGCTGGATCGGGGAGCGGGCATCGGCGTCGCTTGGCACGGCACCGGATCTATCCAACGTCCGACTGACAAACCACAGCCTGGCGCACGCCGCCGATCACCACCCCGATGTCGCGCTGCTGGCGAAACGGGAGGCGGTTGCGTTGGCCGAGGCCGACGTGGCCCGCCAGGAAAAGCGGCCCGACTGGAGCGTCGAGTTGACGTACAGCCAGCGGGGTCCCGCGTTCTCCAACATGGTGTCGGTCGCGGTGTCGGTGCCCCTGCCTTGGGATCAGGGCAACCGGCAGAACCGGGAACTGGCCGCGAAGCTCGCTCTGGCCACCCAGATGGACGATGAACGCAAGGAGATGACGCGCGAACATCTGGCGGACATAAACCGCTGGCAACAAACCTGGCGTGCCGATCTCGAACGTCTCGCCGCTTACGACAAGACGCTGCTGCCGCTCGCAACCCAACGTACCCTGGCCGCGCTTGCCGACTATCGGGGAGCCGGCGGGTCTTTGACCTCGGTACTGGAAGCCCGCCGGATGGAACTCGATACCGGCCTGGAGCGCCTGCGCATCGAACAGGAGACCGCCGCGCTCTGGGCCACGCTTGAATACCTGCTGCCGACGGAGCACGACACGGTCACCACCCTCGCGTCTCCCGATCTGACCGCCACCTCGGAGCCGCGACGATGAACTGGAAGCAATCCTTGCTCGCGTTCCTCATCGCCGGACTGCTCGGCGCGGGCGGCTACGGGCTGTACACGGCAGGCACGCGGCACGGGCTCGCCAGGGCGGGCGACGCGGCGACGCCGGACGCGGCGGTTGCGCCAACGGAAGTTTCGAACTGGAGCTTTCAGCAAGGCGCCGACGCCACCCTGCGCCATCTCCGGGACGGCCTCAAGGCCGGGGATATGGACCCCGTGAACGGCCGCCGGATTCTCTACTACCACGACCCCATGGTGCCGGGAAAACAGTTCCCCACGCCGGGCAAATCGCCCTTCATGGACATGATGATGGTGCCGGCCTATGCGGGCGCCACGGGCGCGGATGACAGCGGCGTCACCGTCAGCGCGCGCATCCGCCAGAACATCGGTCTGCGCACCGCACCCGTGACCGAAGGCGCACTGGCAACGGAAGTGTCGGCGGTCGGTGCCATCGCCTACAACGAGCGCGATGAGGCGATCGTGCAGGCGCGCGCGCTGGGCTATGTCGAAAAACTCCAGGTGCGCGCCACCCTGGATCAGGTCGTCAAAGGCCAGGCACTGGTCGATCTCCATGTTCCCGACTGGGTTGCCGCGCAGGAGGAATTTCTCGCCGTGCACCGCATGCAGGGGGCCAACCTGGCGCCGCTGCTCGATGGCGCGCGTGCCCGCATGCGCCAGGCTGGCATGGACGAAACCCAAATCCGGCGGGTGGAAACCAGTGGCCAGGTTCAATCCCGGCTGACGCTCGCCGCACCCATCGCGGGTGTGGTGACAGAGCTGGCGGTGCGCGAAGGTATGACCGTCACACCCGGCACAACCCTGGTGCGCATCAACGGGCTGGGCACTGTCTGGGCGGAAGCCGAAGTGCCGGAAAGCCAGGCCGCGCTGGTGCACCCGGGTGATCCGGTCGAAGCCGAGAGTCCGGCGCTGCCGGGCACCGTCTTCACCGGGCACGTGCAGGCGCTGCTGCCCCGGGTGAGCGCCGAGACGCGCACCCTCAAGGCTCGCGTCGAGCTCGCCAATACGGATGGACGCTTGATTCCCGGCATGTTCGTGCGGATGCGCTTCAAGGACGCCAGCGGCCACCAGAGCCTGTTGGTGCCGACCGAGGCGATCATTCAGACCGGCCGACGCACCGTCGTGATGCTGGCCGAAGACGCCGGCAACTTCCGCCCGGTCACGGTGGAACCCGGCCGCGAAGCCGATGGCCAGACTGAAATCCGGCGCGGACTCCAGGCGGGTCAGCGCGTGGTGGTGTCGGGCCAGTTCCTGATCGACTCCGAAGCCAGTCTGCGCGGGCTCGAAGCGGGCATGGATTCCGAACCCGGCGATGCCGCGCCAATGGATGCGGGAGACCGGCCATGATCGCCGCGCTGATCCGCTGGTCTCTGGCGAACCGCTTTCTGGTGCTGCTGGCGACCCTGCTGCTCTCCGCCTGGGGCGCGCTGTCCGTGCTGCGCACGCCGCTCGACGCATTGCCGGACCTGTCGGACGTGCAGGTGATCATCCGCACCACATGGCCCGGCCAGGCCCCGCAGATCGTCGAGAACCAGGTCACCTATCCGCTGACCACCACCATGCTGTCGGTGCCGGGCGCGAAGATGGTGCGGGGGTTTTCGTTTTTCGGCGACAGCTTCGTCTACGTCGTATTCGAGGACGGCACGGATCTGTACTGGGCGCGCTCGCGGGTGCTGGAATACCTGAACCAGGCGCAGGCGCGCCTGCCGCCCACCGCGCGCTCCACGCTCGGGCCGGACGCGACCGGCGTCGGCTGGATTTACGAGTATGCGCTGGCCGACCGTTCCGGCAGCCAGGACATCGGGCAGTTGCGCGCCTTGCAGGACTGGTTTCTCAAGTACGAACTCAAGACCGTGCCGGGCGTGGCGGAGGTCGCCACCATCGGCGGCATGGTGCGGCAGTATCAGGTGGTGCTGGACCCTGACAAGCTCGCCGCCTACCGCATTCCCCACACCCGGGTGATCGAAGCGATCGGGAAGGCGAATCAGGAAACCGGCGGTTCGGTGCTGGAGCTGGGCGAGGCCGATTACATGGTGCGCGCTTCAGGCTATCTGCAAACGCGCGACGATTTCCGCGCGATTCCGCTGCTGACCACCGCTGCCGGTATCTCGGTGCGCCTGGGCGACGTGGCGCGCATCCAGATCGGGCCGGAAATGCGCCGCGGCATCGGCGAACTCGACGGCGAAGGCGAAGCCGTCGGTGGCGTGATCATAATGCGCTCGGGCCGGAATGCGCTGGAAACGATAAACGCCGTCAAGACGCGCCTGAAACAGTTGCAGGCCAGTCTGCCGCCCGGCGTCGAGATCGTGCCGGTCTACGACCGCTCGGGCCTGATCGAACGCGCCGTCGATAATCTCGGCCACAAACTCGTCGAGGAGTTCATCGTGGTCGCGCTGGTCTGCGCGCTGTTCCTGTTTCATCTGCGCTCCGCGCTGGTCGCCATCGTCGCGCTGCCGCTGGGCATTTTGACGTCCTTCATCGTGATGCGTTACCAGGGCATCAATGCCAACATCATGTCCCTGGGCGGCATCGCCATCGCCATCGGCGCCATGGTGGATGCGGCGGTGGTGATGATCGAAAACGCGCACAAACATCTGGAACGCCGTGCGCAAGAACATCCGGGTCAAAAGCTGGAAAGCGAAGCGCGCTGGCGCGTGATCGGCGATGCCGCCGTCGAAGTCGGCCCGGCGCTGTTTTTCTCGCTGCTGATCATCACGCTGTCCTTCATCCCCGTGTTCACGCTGGAAGCGCAGGAGGGGCGTCTGTTCGCGCCACTGGCATTTACCAAGACTTACGCCATGGCGGCCGCCGCCGGACTGTCGGTGACGCTGATTCCGGTGTTGATGGGCTATCTGATCCGCGGCCGGATTCCGCCGGAGCACGCGAATCCGCTCAATCGCGCATTGATCGCGCTCTATCGTCCGCTGCTCGACATGGTGTTGCGCTTTCCAAAAACAACGCTCGTCGCGGCAGTCGCTGTACTGCTGGCAAGTTTGTGGCCACTGCAACAACTCGGCAGCGAGTTCCTGCCGGCGCTCGACGAAGGCGATCTGCTCTACATGCCCACCGCGCTGCCCGGGCTGCCGGCGGGCAAAGCCGCCGAGCTGTTGCAGCGCACGGATCGCCTGATCAAGACGGTGCCCGAGGTGCAAAGCGTCTACGGCAAGGCCGGCCGCGCCGAGACCGCGACCGATCCCGCCCCGCTGGAAATGTTCGAGACCACGGTCCGCTTCAAACCGCGCGATCAATGGCGCGCCGGCATGACGCCGGACAAACTGGTCGCGGAGCTCGACCGGATCGTGCGCGTGCCGGGACTCACCAATATCTGGATACCGCCGATCCGCAACCGCATCGACATGCTCGCCACCGGCATCAAGAGCCCGGTGGGCGTGAAGGTCGCGGGGCCGGATCAGGCTACCATCGATCGTCTCACCGGCGCCATCGAGCACGCGCTCAAGGACGTACCGGGCGTGACCAGCGCGCTCGCCGAGCGGCTCACCGGCGGGCGCTACATCGACGTCGATATCCAGCGCGACGCCGCCGCCCGTTACGGCCTCAACATCGCCGAGGTGCAATCCGTGATCGCGGCGGCAGTGGGCGGCGAAAATATCGGCGAGACGGTCGAGGGACGTCAGCGCTTCCCGATCAACGTGCGCTATCCACGCGCAATCCGCGATTCCCTCGGCGGATTGCGCGCGCTGCCCATCATTACAGAACGCGGCCAGCGCCTGGTGTTGTCCGATGTCGCCGACATCCGCATCAGCGACGGCCCGCCGATGCTGCGCAGCGAAAACGCCCGCCTGACCGGCTATGTCTACGTCGACATTCGCGGCCGCGATCTCGGCTCGGCGGTGCGCGATATGCAGCGCGCGGTCGCCGAGAACGTAAAACTGCCGGCAGGCTATGCGGTGTCCTGGTCCGGCCAGTTCGAATTTCTGGAACGCGCCGCGGCAAAACTCAAAGTGGTGGTGCCTTTCACGCTGCTGATCATCTTTGTGCTGCTGTACCTGATCTTCAAGCGCTTCGGTGAAGCGCTGCTGATCATGGCCGCCCTGCCCTTCGCGCTGGTGGGCGGCATCTGGCTGCTGTGGCTGCTCGGCTACAACCTGTCGGTGGCGTCCGCGGTGGGCTTCATCGCCCTGGCCGGTGTGGCGGCGGAATTCGGCGTGATCATGCTGCTGTATCTGAAACAGGCGTGGCAGGCGCGGCTGGATGAAGGCCGGGACACCCGCGCCGATCTGCTCGACGCGATCCGCGAAGGCGCGGTGCTGCGCGTGCGGCCCAAAGCCATGACGGTCGCCGTGATCCTGGCTGGCCTGCTGCCGATCCTGCTGGGAGCAGGCACCGGCAGCGAAGTGATGCAGCGCATCGCCGCGCCCATGGTCGGCGGCATGATCACCGCGCCACTGTTGTCGATGTTTGTTATCCCGGTGGTTTATCTGTTGATGCGGCAGCGGCGGGTGGTTTTGGGGAAAGGGTAGGGATCCGTCGGGAAGGCAAAAAAATGGGGACTGACTGCAACCGCAGGATACTTCCCACCAGCAGAGAACCGCTTGCAGGTGTGCCATTGTCGGCGGGTCTAATCATGTTGCCGGAACAGTGGAAACCGATGAAACTACCCACGCGGCTTCACGAAGACCCATTGACGGAGAGAAGAGAAGAATGACACTTGACGATTTTGCCAAGCTGGCTGCAATTATTTCTGGTATTTCGGTGGTAGTAACACTGATTTTTCTTGTTGTTCAAATTCGCGTCAACACCAAAGCACTGCGTTCAAATGCGGTTGAACTTTTTTACAATGGCTATCTTGAGGTGACGGCCGACGCAAATCGATTTCCCGATGTTGCCGTCGCGTTACAAAAAGCGTTTTCCGATAAGGCCATGAGCACTTCGGATAATCATCACTTATGCGTCTATATCCAGCGGGTATGCAGTGTAGTGGAGCGCGCCTTGATTATGGTAAAGGACGGCATACTTGACCAGGGAACGTTTGATATGGCTATTGCACCAGCCAAGATGACATTATCGACAACGGCCAGTAGACACTGGTACTTTTACCTTAAGAACAAATGCGGACTGTTTCGTTCTGAACTTCATGAACTGGTCGAAAATTATTATGCTGAACTGGACAGCGCAGCCGCCATTGCAAAAGCTTCTTCTTCGGAAAGTGGCGTTGGTCAGGTTGGCCAACTTCCATGAGACCATCTCGCGCCAGGTTAAGCCAGATGGCTTCCGATAGCGGCCGCCGACCCATTGCACATGGTTCTCCAGAACGCCCGCCAACACGCCGGTATCAATCAGCAGCATCAGCCCTGACCGCACAACAGCCCCGCTCCTGCTGCACCGGCGGACAACGCACCGAGCCGAATGAACAGAACACGCAGCAATCACCCGGACGCGGGCTCAACAGGGCCTTGCACTGACTGCACTCGTAAAAAAACTGACAGGCATTCACCGGCATGGTCTCCCGTTTGACGCAACCGCAATGGGGGCAGGTCAGCACGGATTCGACGACGATGGTGTTCATGGCGACATCCTGTGCAGCAAGAGAATGGCCCGACTGGGTGTTCCCGACCACTCAAATTTCGAGAACAATTTCATAGGCGGAAAATTTGCGCACATTGAACACACCGCTGTCCAGAATCAGGTACTGCCCCTTGATGCCCAGCAGCCGGCCCGACACTTCAGGCGTTTTGTCGAGATTCCAGGCGCTCACCTTGGCCGGATATTCCCGCACCGGATAGTCGATGGCGACAGGTTCGGCGGATGCCAGCGGCTGGATGGCCTGAATCCCGAAGCGCGTCGTCAATTCACCCAGCTCGTCGGCACACAACTCGAACAGGCGATTGCGGGCGGCGGCGAGATCGGCGGGCTCGGGATCGCCTTTCAGCATGGCGCGCCAGTCGGTGGTGTCGCGCACATGGCGGCGCAGCGCCGCTTCCACGAACCCCGCCTGCTGGCGGGTTTGCACGCGCGCGATGGGCAGCGCCTGGCTCGCGCCCTGATCGATCCAGCGGGTGGGCATCTGGCTGGCGCGGGTGATGCCCACTTTGACGCCGGATGAATTGGCGAGATACACGAAATGCTCGGTCATGCAGAAACGCTGCGCCCAGTCGGGCTCGCGGCAGGTGCCGGCGTCGAAGTGACAGCGTTCGGGGCTGAGGATGCACAGATCGCATTGCGCGAGCTTGCGAAAACAGGGGTAACAGTAGCCTTGACTGAAGCTTTTGCTGGTGACGCGGCCGCAGTGGGAGCAATGGATCATGCCGCCGTGACGGATGCGCAAGGTCTCGCCCAGCAGCGCATTGAGGGGCACCCGGCTGTCGTCCAGCGCCAGCCAGTAGTTGACCGGCGCGGCCAGTTCCGTGGGCATTTTGTCGAGATGACCGCGATAGGTCGGCATGGCGGTCAGCCGCGGCGCGCGGTCAGTGAAGCCACTTCAGCGGCTGGGGTTCGGCGGCGGACACGTCGCCCTCGCCGCCGCAGTGGGCATGGGGGCGCGCCGGGATATGGCCGACCCGCTCGGCTTCCGGCAGATGGCGCTCGCCCCAGGCGATGACGGCTTGCAGACAGAGGCCGCGCTGGGTGTCGTCAAGCCGGCTGCCGTCGGGCCAGCGCCCGGTCTCCACCGCCTGTTTCAGCGTCTCGTAGACGGCAGGCGTGATGTGGGCGAGCAGATGATCGAGGTCCATGTTGTTTCCCTCACTCGGTTGCGGGCCGGGCGCGCGCCGAGAAACCGGCCAGGCCGCCGAACAGGGTGCCGATGACGAGGCCGGTCACATGGGCGCCGTTGGCGATACCCCCCTGCAGAAACAGATCCAGGACACCCGCCAGGCACACCAGCAGCCAGATGATCATCAACGGAAAGATGCCGGGTGCCAGGGCGAGCAGCGGATGGGGCGCGAGTTTGTTGCGCACCCAGATATAGCCCAGCAACCCGTATACCACGCCGGACAAACCGCCGAACAGATCGTTTGGATGCCAGAGATACTGACCCACATTGGAGCCCACGGCGATGGCGAGAAAAATCAGCAGGAAATTGGCGTGCCCCGCGAGCCGCTCGACCCGGCGCCCGAACTCCCAGATCCAGAGACTGTTGAACACGATGTGAAACAGCCCGAAGTGGAGAAACGCCGGCGTCAGCAGGCGCCAGTATTCGCCGCGGGCAAAGGCGGTGTCGGCAACTTCGAGGCGCAATTTATCGGCTTCGGTAACGCCAAAATCCTGGAAGGTGAACCAGTGAATGGCATCCGGAAGGAAGCTGACCAGGAGCGCCCCGATCAGGCCCAGCAGCAGCATTGCCACCACCACGGGCACCTGACGCGCCTGTGCCGCGAGACCCGGCGCCGAGGCATCCATGAAGCGGCCGTATTCCCGCAGCACCATCAGCACGGTGGGAATATCATCGCGCCGCGCCACCAGCAGCACGCGGCTGTCGGCGCGATCGTCGAAGCGATGCGCGACGCCCCGCTCCGCCAAGTGTTGGGACAGCGTCTCGATATCCACCGCCAGCGGCAACTCGGCCACCGCGATCCAGGGCTCGGGATCACTCATTCGGCGGCGGCGCCAGAGTCGCGGTCGTCGTGGCGGACCGAATCCAGCCGGCTGCCCCAGCCTAGCTTGGTGCGACAGACCTGATAGAAATTGTGTCCCATGGGGTGAATCAAGCGCACCGGCCTGGGTTTTTTGTGGATGCGGATGATGTCGTCCTGCTCGGTGATGATTTCGTACTGGCCGTCGCAGGTGATGGTCGGGTGCAACTCGTTGCGCGTACCGACGCGGATCTCGATCAGGCTGTTGCCGTCGATCACGATCGGTCGGCTGTTGAGCGAATGGGGATTCATGGGCACCAACACGATGGCGTCCAGTTTGGGGTGCATGATGGGCCCACCGGCGGAGAGCGCGTAGGCGGTGGAGCCGGTCGGAGTGGAGATGATCAGGCCGTCGGAATGCTGGCTGTAGACGAACTGACCGTCCACATAAAGCTCGAACTCCATCATGCGCACCGAGCGTCCCGGGTGCAGCACCATGTCGTTGGCGGCGATGCCGGAGGCCGCCACGCCGCCGTTGCGGTGTACGTCCATGGCCAGCAGAAAGCGTTCGCTGAGCTGGTACTCGCCGGACAATACCCGGCCGATGCCCTGCTCCATCTCCTCGGGCGGAATATCGGCCAGAAATCCCAGCCGTCCCCGGTTCAGCCCCAGCAGGGGCACGCCCAGATCCGCCAGCGCGCGGGCGGCGCCCAGCATGCTGCCATCGCCGCCCACCACGATCACCAGATCGAGGGAATCGGGTGAGAGGGTGCGGCGGTCAACCACTTCGATCGAATGGTCGGCGAGCAGTTCGGCGGTATCGCGCTCGGCGAGCACGGTGCGGCCGTCCCGTTTCAAAAAGGCCACCAGACGATCGAGGGTTTCCACCACCTCGCGGTGGCGAAGGCGGGCAACCACGCCGATGCGTTGAAATTGCGCCATGGAAACGGGGCCGGTCGGGAGAGGCCCGATTATACACAGGCCCCGGCCGATGACCGGGACGACGGACCTGGCCGAGGAAACTCCACACCGGGCTGGCGGGCCGGAAAGGAAGTGGCTATATTACTGTACATATTCACAGTATTTATTCGCCGTGCCGGGGCCGTTCCCATGAACCAACCACTTGCCATCCTTCCCGCCCTTTTGGCGCGACATCCGCATCTGCGCCGCGCCGCCAGCGCCCCACCCCGACCAGCGGGCATCGCCACCGGCAACCCGCATCTGGACGCCCTGCTGTGCTGGCACGGCTGGCCGCGCGGCGCACTGACCGAACTGCTCGGCGTGCCCGGCCACGGCGAGCTGGCACTGCTGGCGCCGACCCTGATCCGGCTGGCGCATCGGGGGGGACAACTGTTTCTGGTGGATCCACCCCACCAGCCCCATGCGCAGGGGCTGCAACAGCTGGGCATCCCCTGGGATCGGTTGCTGGTGGTGCGGACCACCAGCGACCGCGATCCGATCTGGGCCTGCGAGCAGATTCTGCACTCGGGAACCTGCGCCGCCCTGCTCGCCTGGGAAGGCGCCGGAAGCTGGCGTCTCGCGCAATTGCTGCGCCTGCAAAGCGCGGCCCGCGCGGTTCCGGGTCCGGTATTTCTCTGCCGTCCGGCCCGGGCCGCGCAACAGCCCTCGCCCGCCGTCCTGCGGCTGCGCCTGGCGGGTGCCGCGACCGGCGCGCAACTCACCCTGGTGAAGCAGCCCGGCCCGGTCGGCCAGCAATTGGCGCTCGCCTCCAGTCTGGACGCGCTGGCGCGGCCCATGATCGATCCGCCCGCGGCCCATCACTGGCCCGCGGCGCAATGCCTGCCGATCGCGATTCGCGCCGCTGTCCCGGCGTCAATCCCCACACCACGCCCTGAGGATGCCCTGAGCAACCCGAATCCACCCAGGGTTCGATCCCTCGACAGACTCGGGACTCATCCGGAACGGGATCAGAAGCCCACCGTCCAGCCTGGGCCTGTCGAAGGACATGTTCCGGGCATCCCTGGGCCGCTTTCCGCAGCGCTGCGAGCACATTGATCCATGTTGTGGCTCTGTCTGCGCTGTACCGACCTGGCGCTGGCGACAGTGGACGCTGTCACTCCCTACCCGCCGCGAGCGGTGGCGGAAGGGCAGCGGGTGTATTGCCACGATCAGGCGGCCGCCGAGCGCGGCGTGGCAGCCGGAATGACACTCGTCACTGCCCTCGCCCTGTGTCCCGAACTGGCCGTGCGCCCGCGTGCTCCGGCGCGGGAGCAGGCAATCCTGGAAGCCCTGGCGCACGCCTGTCATCACCTCACGCCCAAGGTGACGCTGTGCCCGCCGGCCGGCCTGCTGCTGGAAATCGGCGGATCGCTGAAGCTGTTCGGCGGCCTCGCCGCCCTGCTCGCCGCGGTCCGCGACACGCTTCGGCTTCAGCAGGTACATGCGGTCATCGGCGCGGCACCCACGCCCGCCGCCGCGCAATTGCTGAGCCATGGCGATGCCGATCCCCTCGCTTATCTCGATGCCCATAACGGCGCCCTGACACGACCCCGGGCGTTCAGCCGCCGCCTGCACGCACTGCCGCTGGCGGCACTCGACTGCGCGCCGGAACTCATCGAAAAGCTCGCGCGCACCGGCCTGCGCCGCGTCGGCGAAGTCTTGCAGTTGCCCGGCAGTGCCCTCGGCCGGCGCTGTGGCCGGGATTTTGTGCACTATCTGGAGCGCATTCGCGGCCAGCGCCCCGACCCCCGGACAGCCATGCCGCTGGCGTCCAGTTTCTCCCGGCGCCTGGAATTTGGCGCCGGGATCGAGCGCGCCGAGATGCTGCTGTTTCCGGCCCGACGCCTGCTGCACGAACTGAGCGGCTATCTGCGCGCCCGTCAGATGCACTGCGGCCGCCTGGACTGGACGCTGTATCCGGAGCATGGCGAGCCGCTCACCCTGCCCTTGCGGCTCGCCCGGCCCCGTGGCGATCTCGCGCACCTGCTGGAACTGACCCGACTCGGGTTCGCCACCCTGCGTCCCGGGGGACCAGTGGCCGCCCTGGGACTGACGAGCGACGAACTCCACCCGGCGCGGGACCTCAGCGGGGATCTGTTGAGCACTCTGGTCCCGCAGCCGGATCCGGCGGGCATCCAGACCCTGTGCGACCGCCTCGCCGCCCGCCTCGGGCCCGACGCCATCGCCCGCCTCGGAATGCAGAACCAACATCTGCCCGAACGCGCGAGCGTCGCGCTGCCGCCGACCGCCGCTGCGGTCCGCGCCGTGCCTGTACCGCCACCCACAGCACCGCGACCGGCCTGGCTGGTACAGCCACCGGCGCCGGTATCCATCCAGGGCGGAAAGCTGTACTGGGAGGGGCCCCTGACCCTGCTGCGCGGCCCCGAACGCATCGAGAGCGACTGGTGGCGAACGCCGGCACGGCGTGATTACTACCTCGCCCGCCACGGCGACGGCCGCCGCTGCTGGCTGTACCGCGAGCGCCACAGCGGCGCCTGGTTTGTGCATGGTCTGTTCGGCTGAATTCTGTGTACGCCGAACTGCACTGCATCAGCAATTTCACGTTTCTGCGCGGGGCCTCTCATCCCGAGGAACTGGTGCAACGGGCCGCTGAACTGGGCTACGCCGCCATCGCCATCACCGACGAATGCTCATTGGCCGGCGTGGTCCGCGCCCATGGCGCTGCCCG
Organism: Gammaproteobacteria bacterium; assembly: GCA_016191205.1. Classification (GTDB taxonomy): domain Bacteria; phylum Pseudomonadota; class Gammaproteobacteria; order Pseudomonadales; family Porticoccaceae; genus JAGPUQ01. Next base: position 43,357 of record JACPPB010000002.1, read on the forward strand.
CGAGCACGGCATCCCGCTCATCATCGGCAGCGAATTCCGGCTGCGCGAAGGCGTGCATCTGGTGCTGCTCGCCCCGGACCGCGCGGCCTATGGCGAGCTCGCGAGCCTGATCAGCCGGGGACGGCGGCGCAGCCCCAAGGGCACCTACGATCTCGGGCTGAATGATCTGGAACCTTGCAGCGGCCGTTGTCTGGCGCTGTGGCGGCCGACCGGCGACAGCACGGCCGATCTGGCGGCGGGACACGCCCTGCGGGCGCTGTTCGCCGACCGCCTCTGGCTCGGCGTCAGCCACTGTCTGGACGGTGCCGAGACGGCATCTCACGCCGCTCACCGCGACGTCGCCGCCCGCCTCGGCATTCCGCTGGCCGCCTGCGGCGAAGTCCATATGCATGTGCCGCAGCGCAAACCCCTGCAGGACGTGCTGACGGCGATCCGCCTCAACACGCCGGTTGCAGCCCTGGGCCGGCAGCTCGCGGCCAACGCCGAACGCCATCTGCGGCCGCTGGCGCGGCTGCGGGAACTGTATCCGCCGGCACTGCTGGCGGTGACGCTCGCCATCGCCGCGCGCTGCCGATTCTCCCTCGCTGAGCTGCGTTACGAGTATCCCGATGAAGTGGTGCCACCCGGGGTCAGCCCCGCGGCACACCTGGCGGCCCTGGTGGCCCAGGGCGCGGCGCGGCGCTGGCCCGGTGGTGTGCCGGAAGCGGTAGCGGCCATGTTGGCGCGCGAACTGGCGATCATTCACGAACTGGGCTACGAACATTATTTTTTGACCGTCCACGACATCGTCGCCTTCGCCCGCGGGCGCGGCATCCTCTGCCAGGGGCGCGGCTCGGCCGCCAACTCGGCGGTCTGCTACTGCCTGTCGATCACCGAGGTCTCGCCGACCCGGGTCAACCTGCTGTTCGAGCGTTTTATTTCGAAGGAGCGCAACGAACCGCCGGATATCGATGTGGATTTCGAGCACGAGCGGCGCGAGGAAGTCATTCAGTACATCTACAAAAAATACGGCCGCGAGCGCGCCGCCCTGGTCGCATCCCTGACGACTTACCGTCTGCGCAGCGCGGTGCGGGATGTGGCCAAGGCACTCGGCCTCGACCCACTGCTGACGGATCGTCTGGCGCAATCCCTCACCGGGTGGGACCGGAATGCAGATCTGGAGCCGCACCTGCGCATACAGCTGGGCGACGACCCGCGCATCCCCTGGCTGGCGCGCCTGGTGAGTGAAATACGCGGTTTTCCTCGCCATCTATCGCAGCATGTGGGTGGCTTCGTGATCAGCCGGGGGCCCATCAGCCAACTGGTACCGGTCGAAAACGCCGCCATGCCGGAGCGGACCATCATCCAGTGGGACAAGGATGACATCGAGGCGCTCGGCCTGCTCAAGATCGACGTGCTCGCGCTTGGCATGCTGAGCGCGATCCGCAAATGCCTGGACAGCCTGCGCGCCCTGGGCGCCGCCGTGACCCGCCTGCAGGACATCCCCGAGGATGACCCCGCCACCTACGACATGCTGTGTCGGGGCGACAGCGTCGGCGTATTTCAGGTGGAATCCCGCGCCCAGATGTCGATGCTGCCGCGCCTGCGGCCGCGCTGCTATTACGATCTGGTGATTCAGGTGGCCATCGTGCGCCCGGGTCCCATCCAGGGCGACATGGTGCATCCCTACCTGCGCCGCCGCGAGGGCAGCGAACCCGTCACCTACCCGAACGCCGCCATCCAGGGCGTGCTCGAACGCACCCTTGGCGTGCCCATCTTCCAGGAACAGGCGATCAAGCTCGCCATGGTGGCGGCCGGTTTCAGCGGCGGCGAAGCCGATCAGTTGCGCCGCGCCATGGCGAGCTGGGGCAAGCACGGCAATCTCGCCGCCTTCGAGCGCAAGCTGATCGACGGCATGGCAACACGCGGCTACAGCGCGGACTTCGCCCACCGGTTGTTCGAACAGATCAAGGGCTTCAGCGGCTACGGTTTTCCGGAATCCCATTCCGCCAGTTTCGCCCTGCTGGTCTATGTGTCCGCCTGGCTCAAGTGCCATCACCCGGCGGCGTTTTACTGCGCCCTGCTCAACAGCCAGCCGATGGGGTTCTATTCGCCGTCGCAACTGGTGCAGGACGCGCGCCGCCACGGTATCGCGGTGCGGCCAGCGGACGTCGCCCGCAGTACCTGGGATCACCTCCTCGAACCGGGCGCGGACGGCGCGCCGGCGCTCCGCCTCGGCCTGCGCCTGGTGCGGGGACTGCACCAGGGCGCCGCGGCGCGCCTGGTGCAGGCACGCGGGGAACGGTCCTTCGCCGATGTCGAGGATCTCGCCCGCCGCGCCGATCTCGATCGGGGTCAGCTCGCCGCGCTCGCCGATGCCGGCACCCTGCGGACCTTGAGCGCCCACCGCCATCAGGCCCACTGGAATCTGCTCGCCATCGAGGAGTGCCGCCCCCTGCTCGCGGCCGGGACCGGCGCCGAACCCCGGAGCGAGGTCCAGCTTCCCGCGCCCACTCGCGGCCAGGATCTGCTGGCGGATTATCGCGGCACCGGACTCAGCCTCGGACCGCACCCCATGGCGCTGCTGCGCGGGCATCCCGCCTTCCGCACCTGTGCCCGGCAACAGGAACTCACCGGGCTGCGCAGCGGCCGCTTCCTGCGCATCGCCGGTCTGGTCACCGGCCGGCAGCGGCCCGGCACCGCTGCCGGAGTGATTTTCCTCACCCTGGAGGACGAGACCGGCAATACCAATGTGATCGTCTGGCGGGATGTCCAGGACCGCCATCGCGCCGCCCTGCTGGGCGCCCGGCTGTTGCTGGTCAAGGGGGTGCTCGAGCACCGGCATTCGGTCTGCCATGTGATCGCGGGCGAACTACAGGATCACAGCGGTCTGCTCGCCAGCCTCGCCTTGAAGTCTCGCGACTTTCACTGAGGGAAGCATCCAGTCACCACAAGTGCACGGCCGCCTCTTGCTTTGCGTCAATCGATTGCAACAAAATGGGGAAATTTGTCAGCTTGGGGATACTTCCATGAAACAGCTCGACCACTGCGATACCCTGATCCGCAACGCCCTGGTTTTCGACGGCAGCGGCAAGACGCCGCAGATCGAGGATCTGGCCATCAAGGGCGGCAAGGTGCTGGCGCGCGGCCCCGATTTGCAGGTCGGTGCAGCCACCGAAACCGTCGATGCCACGGGCAAATGGCTGCTGCCGGGCATGCTCGACATCCATACCCACCTGGACCTGGAAGTCGAGGTCAATCCCGGCCTCCCCGAGGCGGTACGCCACGGTTCCACCACGGTGCTGGTGGGCAACTGCTCGCTGGGCACCGCGTTCGGCTCGCAGCGTCGCAATGGCGAAGACCCCATCGTCGACTGCTTCACCCGGGTCGAAAACATGCCCAAACGGGTCCTGGAAAAATGCATCGCCAAGATGGACTGGAACAACACGGCGGACTATCTCAAGCACTTCGAGAAAATCCCGCTCGGTCCCAACGTCGCCGCCTTCCTGCCCCATTCGATGCTGCGTGTCGAAGTCATGGGCACCGAGGCGTCCATCACGCGTCCGCCCACCAAGGCGGAGCGAAAAAAAATGGCCGAACTGATGGAATCCGCCATGCAGCAGGGTTACATGGGCCTGTCCACGGACCAGATCGTGTTCCACTACCTGTCCAACGACCCCAACAAGCAGATACGAATCCCGTCCCACTTCGCCGAGGATGACGAACTTCGTCCCATCATCGAGATCGTGCGCAAGCACAAGGGTGTGTGGCAGACCAATCCCGATGGCCAGCGCATGCTGCGCACGCTGAAGCGCTACTTCTGGTCCGCCGGCCGCTTCCGGCGCGGACCGCTCAAAATCTCGGCCCTGACGGCAGTGGACTTCGTCTCGGTCCCCGGCGTCTGGCAGAAAATGCTGAAGCTCGGCAGCATCATCAATTCGAAGTGGTTCAAGGGCAAGATTCACTTCCAGGCGCTGGGCGGCGGCTTTCGCATGTGGTCCGACGGCATGATCTCCCCGGTGTTCGAGGAACTGCCCTCCACCCGCCGGATCATTGCCTGCGAACAGGAAGACCGCGCGGGGCGTCTGGCACTGCTCAACGATCCGGCGTGGCTTGCGGACTTCAAGGGTGACTGGGCCAAGATGACCAACACCACGGCCAACATCACCCAGATCGGCGGCAAATCCGATGAGCGCGCCACCTTCCAGATGAACTACGCGAAAATGTACTTCGACAAGTGCGCAGTGCCGTCCTGGAACGGCGACAGCCTGGCGGACGTGCTGAACCGGTTGACGCAGTACAAGGCGAGTGGCGGCAAGAGCGGCGCCAAGGACGCCGCCGAGGCGGCGGAGTTCGACCGCTTCCCCGACACCGCGACGGATTCACGCGAGTTCTGGCTGCAATGCATGCGCCTGTACGATACCGATTTCCGCTGGTGGTTTGACGTCGCCAACACCAACGAGGACATCGTCGAACAGATCCTGTTCGACAAGAACGCTCTCCCGGGTTTCAACGATTCCGGCGCACATCTGACCAACCTGTCGTTCTATGACGGCAACCTGGGCACCCTGCGCATCGCCCAGAAACGCGGCCTTGAGCGGGTCGCGCACGCGGTGCATCGCCTGACCCGCGAACCGGCGGAATTCTTCGGTCTCGACGTGGGCCGCATCGATCCGGGCGCCCAGGCCGATATCGTGCTGATCGATCCCGAACAGCTGAAAAACCACGACATGAATGCCAGTCGTACCCGGATATACCACGAGATTTTCGAGAACGACGTGCTGGTGAATCGCTGCGACGGTGTGGTGAATCAGGTCTACATCCATGGTCAGCGCGTGTGGGAAGAAGGCTCCCGCTTTACGCCAGCTCTGGGCACCAGGACCCTGGGTCGTGCCCTCCGGGCCAACCGCCACTGACATTTCCGGGCGTGGGGACGGTTATTCCTCCCGACGCCCGGGTTTTTTGTGACGTCTCACCTTCAACAACATGCTCCTCGCGCCGGGCTGGGAACCGAAGTCTCCAACCCGGCACTGAACACCCGCCTGCGGCCCGCCAGTCACCACGGGACAAAAATCTCCCGAACATGCTTCAATGCCCCAGCCATGCGCTCAGCCAGCATCCGTGGCGTGGGCGCTATCCATGACTCGGCGACCCGCAAACTACGGCGAGATTGACCTGCATCAGCATGGCTTCCCCGTATGCCGGTAGGGTGGATCGAACATTCGACGAGGTATTTTATGTCCAGCGTGATTGGTGTCGTGGTCTGCAACCACAGTCAGGCCCGCCTGTTCAAGGCGAACCAGATGTCGATCGTCAGCGAAATCGCCGATCAGGTGAACCCGCAAGCCCGCATGCCCGATCAGGATCTGGCGACCGATGAGCCGGGAAAGTATCGCGGCGGCGGTCTCGGGGGTCAGCGCCACTCCGAAGATCATCGCACCACACAAAGGGACAAGGCCGCGGCAAATTTTGCCCGCGATATCGCCGCCACCACGGAGGCGATGGTGACGACGCATCGGCTGGAAAAACTCTACATCGTCGCGGAACCGGCCATGCTCGGTCTGCTGCGCGCCGAGCTGTCGGAGCGCTGCAGGAAGCTGGTAGCGGACGAAATCACCAAGGACGTCGTGGGACGGACGCCGGATCAGATCAGGGATTATCTGCCGACGCCGCTGTGACGTTTTTTCTGGTGTCCGGAGGATTCTGACGCCCGGCAAGCCTGGCCTGCCGGGAACGACCGCCCGCGAGGTGGGGCGGCGAGGGAATTGGTCGGAGCGGCGGGATTTGAACCCACGACCACCACACCCCCAGTGTGGTGCGCTACCATGCTGCGCTACGCTCCGAGATTTTCCGGTGACCCGGAAAGTCCGACATCATACTGGATGCCACCACCGGGAGCCACCGGAAAAGCGAGAAAATCAGGGTTTCAACACCACCAGCACGTCTTCCAGCTCGCTCACGGTCTGGTCGATCAACTGGCGGATCTGGGTAGCTTCCTGTTTGATATGTTCACCACCCAGACGTTGGCGCGCACCGCCGATCGTGAAGCCCTGCTCGTAAAGCAACGACCGGATCTGCCGGATCATGATGACATCCTGACGCTGATAGTAGCGGCGATTACCCCGACGCTTTACCGGATTCAGCATCGGAAACTCCTGTTCCCAATAACGCAGGACATGGGGCTTCACGTCGCAGAGCTCACTGACCTCGCCGATCGTAAAATAACGCTTGCCGGGAATGACCGGCAACTGACTGTTGTTACTGGGTTCCAGCATGGCGTTCTACTCTGGCTTTCAGCTTCTGGCCGGGCTTGAAGGTCACCACCCGGCGTGCGGTTATGGGGATTTCCTCACCGGTTTTGGGATTGCGGCCGGGACGGGGGCTTTTGTCGCGTAAGTCGAAATTACCAAAACTCGATAGTTTTACCGGGTCGTTCGCTTCCAGCGCAGTGCGAATCTCCTCAAAGAAATATTCGACAATTTCCTTGGCTTCGCGCTTGTTGAGCCCAAGCTCGACGTAAAGCAGCTCGGCGATATCGGCTTTCGTGAGCGCTGACATCTATTCCCCCCGTAGCCTGGCACCAAACTCGGCAGCAAGCGCCTCCAGCACCGCAGCCTCAGCTGACTGCACGTCGCTGTCCTCCAGAGTGCGCGAACTGTCTTGAAAGGTCAAGCCAATGGCAATGCTTTTCTTATTATTTTCAATATGTTCGCCGTGATAGACGTCAAAGATTCTGGCTTCGGTCAAAGACTCACCGGAAGCCCTTTTTACCGTGCCCAGCACAGCTGCAGCGGTAACTTCCCGGGGCACCACAATCGCGATATCGCGGCGCACCGCCGGAAAACGACTGAGCGACCGGAACGCCGCGGTGGCGGCACCGGGCAGTCTGTCGAGAGCGAGTTCGAACAGAAACACTGGCTGGTCAAAATCCAGCGCGCGTGCAACCACCGGGCTCAACAGCCCCAGATGCCCGAGCGTCGCATCGCCATCATCGCGGAGCCGCAGGCACTGGCCCGGGTGCAGGGCCGGGTGCGTGCCCCGCTCCCCGCTGACCCGAGCACCAATACCCAGTGCCGCGAGGAGCGCTTCAACATCGCCCTTGAGCGCAAAGAAATCCACCTGGTCGCGCGCGTTGGCCCAGCCCTCGGGCTCGCGATTGCCGGTTATCAGTCCGGCGAGCGTCATGCGCTGCTCGCCGTCGGGACCGCCGCCAAAGCGCAATCCGGTTTCGAACAATCGCACCCGCTCCTGCTGGCGATTCAGGTTGTGGCGCAGCGCCAGCAGCAATCCGGGCCACAGGCTGGGTCGCATCACCGACATGGCGGCGCTGATCGGATTGATTACCGGGATCGCGGGCGCGCCGCCCGTCACCAGCCCGGCGATTTCGGGTGGTACAAAGCTGTAGCAAATGACTTCACGATAGCCGCGCTGCACCAGCACAGCCCTGATCCCCGCGAGATCGCGCTGCCGCGACGGGCCGATCTCGGGTGCCAGCACGGGCGTGGCGCTGGGCAGATTGTTGTAGCCGTGAATGCGGGCAATCTCCTCGATGAGATCCGCCTCGATGCCCAGATCGAAACGCCAACTGGGCGCGCGGAACTGCCAGTGATCCGGGGTTTCCTCGACCAGTTCGAGACCCAGGCTCGCAAGCATCGTCTTGACCCGCTCCGGCGCAAAATCGAGCCGCAATTGCTGGGCCAGTCGCTTGCGGCGCAGTTGAATGACGCCGGGTGCGGCCAGGGCGCCGGTATCCTCGGCAACCAGCGCTGGGCCGGGTTTGCCGCCGGTGATTTCCAGCAACAGCGCCGTCGCGCGTTCGAGTGCCCGCAGGGGCAACTCGGGATCGACGCCGCGCTCGAAGCGATGCGAGGAATCCGTATGCAGTCCGAACTGGCGCGCCTTGCCGGCCACGGCCAGCGGCTGAAAGTGGGCGCTTTCCAGGAATACGTCCCGGGTCTGCGCATCGACTCCGCTGTCGCGCCCGCCCATGATGCCCGCCAGCGCCAGCGTGCGCTGCGCATCGGCAATCACCAGGCAGCCGGCGTCAAGTTCGAGGACGTTGCCGTCGAGCAGGGTCAGCGTCTCGCCGGATCTGGCGTGGCGCACTTCGATGCCGGTGCCGTGAAGGCGTCCGAGGTCGAAACCGTGCATCGGCTGCCCCAATTCCAGCATCACGTAATTGGTGACATCGACCACCGGGTGAATGCCGCGGATGCCACCACGGCGCAGGCGTTCGAGCATCCACACGGGCGTTTTCGCCTCGGGATCGATGGCGCGAATGATGCGGCCTGCGTAGCGCGGGCAGGCGCCGGCGGCGTTCAAACGGATCGGCAACGCATCCGCGATGGTCGCGGGCACCGGGGCGACCGGGAAATCCTGCAGCGGAGCACCCATCACCGCCGCAACTTCCCGGGCCAATCCCCGAACGCCGAGACAGTCGCCGCGATTCGGCGTCAGGTCTACTTCAATGACTTCGTCGTCCAGCGCCAGCGCAGCGCGCAGATCGGTGCCGGCGCGCAGGTCGGCCGGCAACTCAAGCAACCCGGCCTGGTCGCTGGAAAGCCCCAGCTCGGCCGCGGAGCAGAGCATGCCCTGCGATTCGACACCCCTTAATCTGGCGGCCTTGATGGTCAGCTCGCCGGGCAGACATGCGCCGATTTGGGCGAATGGAGCCTTCAGGCCCAGACGGGCATTGGGCGCTCCGCAGACCACCTGCACGGGAGCATCGCCTCCAGCGCCGACGCGGCAGACCCGCAGCTGATCGGCATCGGGATGCGGCTCGATCGCCACGATTTCACCCACGACGACGTTCGTAAACGGCGGCGCGGCAGGCTCCACACCGTCCACCTCGAGTCCCGCCATGGTGAGACCCGCCACCAGGTCGGGCGTGGCGATCTCGATGTCCACATGCTGCAACAGCCAGGCTTTGCTGAATTTCATCGCGTCCTCAAACTCCCCGGCTCAAAACTGTTGCAGAAAACGCAGATCGTTCTCGAAGAACAACCGCAGATCACCCACGCCGTGACGCAGCATGGCGAGGCGCTCCACACCCATGCCGAATGCAAAGCCCGTGAAGTTTTCGGGATCGATGCCGCAATTGGCGAGCACATTGGGATGCACCATTCCGCACCCCATCACTTCCAGCCAGCCGCTCTGCTTGCAAACCCGACAGCCCGCGCCCCGACACTGGGTGCACTGGATATCCACCTCGGCCGAGGGCTCGGTGAACGGAAAATAGGACGGCCGGAAACGCACCGGCAGATCCGTTTCGAAAAACGCTTTCAGGAACTGATCGACCGTTCCTCTCAGGTCGGCAAAACTGATGTCGCGATCCACCACCAGCCCTTCGACCTGATGAAACATCGGGGTGTGCGTCAGGTCCGAGTCGCAGCGATAGACCCGCCCCGGACACACGATGCGGACCGGTGGCGCCTGGCGCTCCAGAGTACGAATCTGCACCGGCGAAGTATGGGTTCGCAGCACGTGGGTGGCGTCGATGTAGAACGTATCGTGCATCGCGCGCGCGGGATGATGCGCCGGAATATTCAGCGCCTCGAAGTTGTGGTAGTCGTCCTCGATCTCCGGGCCTTCCTCGACCTGATAACCGACCCGGACAAAAAAATCCTGGATCCGGCTGAGGGTCTGGGTAATGGGATGCAGGCCGCCGACTTCGGCATTGCGACCCGGCAGGGTGACGTCGATGGTTTCAGCGGCCAGGCGCCGCTCGATGTCCGCATCGGCGAGGCTCCGCCGGCGCGCTTCGATGCCTTCCTGCACCGCAACCTTGGCCTTGTTGATGCTCGCGCCAGCCGCTGGCCGCTGCTCAGGTGCCAGCGTGCCGAGACCCTGCAACAGGGCGGTCAACACGCCCTTCTTGCCCAGGTAGCCGACCCGCACTGCTTCGAGCGCCGCCAAGGTGTCGGCGTCGGCCACGGCGGTCATCGCTTCGGCTACTACAGTATCGAGATTATCCATGACTCAGCTCGTTGCGTTGCCAGCCGGGCGGTGCGCGCATACCTCGCGGCACCCACACCCGCGGTCAAAAAAAACGGGGAAAGAGCGCGCCCTTTCCCCACCATTTCACCGGTCGCCGCGCCGCGGGCGCGCCACCTCAGCCCAATGCGGCTTTGGCCTGGGCTGTCACCACGGCAAACGCCGCCTTGTCGTGTACGGCAAGATCGGCCAGCACCCGGCGATCCAGCTCGATGTTGGCGCGCTTCAGGCCGGCAATGAGCTGGCTGTAGGTGATGCCTTCGGCGCGTGCCTGGGCATTGATCCGCGTGATCCAGAGCGCGCGGAAAGTACGTTTCTTGACGCGGCGGTCGCGATAGGCGTACTGCCCCGCTTTGATGACCGCCTGCTTGGCCACCCGATAGATCCGGCTGCGCGCGCCGTAGTATCCCTTGGCCAGCTTGAGAATTTTCTTGTGCCGTCGATGGGCGGTTACGCCCCGCTTGACTCTCGCCATGACAATATCCTCCGGTTAATTGATGACAATCAGCAGCGCAGCATGCGGTCAACCAATGGCGTGTCCGAGCCATTGAGTACCCGGGTGCCACGCAACTGGCGTTTGCGCTTGGTCGTCATCTTGGTGAGGATATGGCTCTTGAAAGCCCGCTTGTGTTTGTAGCCGGCGGCGGTTTTCTTGAACCGCTTGGCGGCTCCGCTGTGTACTTTCATCTTTGGCATTTTGCTACCTCCAGGTAGTCGTAATCAGGTAGTGGTCAGTGGTAACGAAGCCGCCGGTCAGCCTGCCAAAAGGCTGAACGCGGAAGGCATTTTTCAGGACTTCTTCCGGCTTTTTGGTGCAATCACCATGGTCAACTGCCGGCCTTCCATTTTCGGGAACTGCTCTACCGCTCCCATATCTTCGAGATCCTGCTCGATACGCTTGAGCATTTCCATGCCCAGTTCCTGGTGCGCCATTTCGCGGCCCCGGTAACGCAAGGTCACCTTGGCCTTGTCGCCGTTCTCGAGGAACCGCCGCACATTGCGCAGCTTGATCTGGTAGTCCGCCTCGTCGGTTCCGGGACGGAACTTCATTTCCTTGATCTGGATCTGCTTCTGCTTCTTGCGCTGTACCGCCTGCTGTTTCTTGGCTTCGAAAATATGCTTTCCGTAGTCCATCAGCTTGCAGACGGGGGGTTCGCCTTCCGGTGCGATCTCGACCAGATCCATGGTGGCTTCGGCGGCGAGTTTGCGCGCCTCCTCGATGGACACGATGCCGATCTGCTCGCTCTCGGCGCCAATCAGGCGTACTTCCTTGACGTCGTCAATCTCGTCATTCAGCCGGGCACGCTTGCCATGGCCCTTGCCGTAACTTTTTTTGATAGCCCGCTACTCCGTTCTAGTTGTCGTTCATGACCCTGCTGCGCTGGCTGACGCGCTCGTCGAGAAGCTCGACAAACCGTTCCAGTGTCATGGTGCCCAGATCCGCGCCTTCACGGGTACGAACCGCGACCGAGCGGGCTTGCGCCTCCCGATCGCCGACGATCAGCAGATAGGGCGTCTTGAGCAGGGTGTGCTCGCGAATCTTAAAGCCGATCTTCTCATTTCTCAAGTCATTCGTAACCCGGAACCCTTTGTTTTGCAAGGCTTCGGTCACCTCTTGCACATAGCCGGCCTGGTTGTCGGTGATATTCAGCACGACCGCCTGTTCGGGCGCCAGCCAGGGCGGGAAGGCGCCTTCGTATTGCTCGATCAAAATCCCGATGAAGCGCTCGAACGAGCCCAGTACCGCGCGGTGCAGCATCACCGGCACTTGGCGGCTGTCGTCCTGGGCCACATATTGGGCGCCGAGCCGCTCGGGCATCGAGAAATCCACCTGGATGGTGCCGAGCTGCCACACCCGGCCGATGCAGTCCTTGAGCGAAAACTCTATTTTGGGGCCGTAGAATGCACCCTCCCCCGGCAGCAGTTCCCAATCCAGACCCTGGTGATTGAGGGCATCGGCAAGCGCCTGCTCGGCGCGGTCCCAGACTTCATCGGACCCGACCCGTTGCGGCGGGCGCGTGGAGAGTCGGTAGATCACCTCGTTGAACCCGAAGTCGGCGTAGATGCGATGCAGGAAGTCGATGAAGCGCGCGACTTCGCCCTGAATCTGGGCTTCGGTACAAAAAATATGGGCATCGTCCTGGGTGAAGCCGCGCACCCGCATGATGCCGTGCAGGGAACCCGAAGGCTCGTTGCGATGGCAGGAACCGAATTCGGCCAGCCGCAGCGGCAGATCGCGATAGCTTCTGAGCCCCTGGTTGTACACCTGGACGTGGCAGGGGCAATTCATCGGCTTGATCGCGAACGCGCGTTCGTCGATTTGCAGCGCAAACATGTCGGCGCCGAACTTGTCCGCATGTCCGGAGCGCTGCCACAGCGAAAAATCCACCAACTGCGGAGTGCGGATCTCCTGATAGCCCGCCGCGCGCTGCATCTGGCGCATGTAGCCTTCGATTTGGGTGTAGAGCGTCCAGCCGCGCGGATGCCAGAACACCATGCCCGGCGCCTCTTCCTGGACATGAAACAGATCCAGGCGGCGACCCAGTTTGCGGTGATCGCGCTTCTCCGCTTCTTCGATACGCTGCAAATAGGCGTCGAGATCCTTCTTGCTCTGCCAGGCGGTGCCGTAAATGCGCTGCAACATGGCGTTGGCGGAATCCCCGCGCCAATAGGCGCCCGCCACCTTGGTCAGCTTGAATGCCGGGATCTTGCCGGTGCTCGGGACATGGGGGCCGCGGCAGAGATCGGTGAAATCACCCTGGCTGTACAGCGAAATGATCTGGTCTTCCGGAATGGCAGCGATGATCTCGGCCTTGTATTCCTCGCCGAGGCCGCGGAAATAGCCCACTGCCTCATCGCGGGGCATCTCGGACCGGGTCACCCGGAGATCCGCCTGCGCCAGCTCCCGCATTTTCTCCTCGATCGCATCGAGATCTTCGGGGGTAAAGGGTCGGTGATAGGCGAAATCGTAGTAGAAGCCGTCCTCGATCACCGGGCCGATGGTGACCTGGGCCTCGGGAAACAGCGCTTTCACCGCCTGCGCCAGCAGGTGCGCACAGGAGTGGCGGATGACCTCAAGGCCATCGGCGTCGCGACCGGTGACAATGGCCAGCGTCGCGTCGCGCTCGATCAGAAAGCCGGTATCCACCAACGCGCCATCGACCCGGCCCGCCAGCGCCGCCTTGGCGAGGCCGGCGCCGATGGCAGCCGCTACTTCACCCACGGTGACGGGATGGTCGAAATCGCGGTGACTGGCATCCGGAAGGGTAATGCGCGGCATGACTGTCTCGACGGTCAGTGGTGGCCCCTACCAAAGGCCACTTGCGGGTGCTGCTGCACCGGGAAACCCGCGGCGAAGGCTCACCGCCGGGTGCTTGCTACCAGAACGTTTACTGGTAGGCACGAGTGGACTCGAACCACCGACCCCCACCATGTCAAGGTGGTGCTCTAACCAACTGAGCTACGTGCCTGAAACGGGCCGACAATTTACCAGCACGACACCAACATGACAAGGCGAACGCCGCACCGGTTGCCTGACCACTGTTGAAAAAAAGTCGCCGGAAGGGGCCGATGCGAGGCACAGATCGCGCAGCGGCCGGGACGCGCCAACCTGGGCCGGCCCGAGAGCGGTCGCGGCGCAACCACGGCGCAACCATGCCGATCGCTGTCGCGACAGAGTTTCAGCCGCCCGCCAGCGGGCGGCAATCACTCCGTCAGCGCCGGATATCCCGCTGGTTTTCAGCCTGGGGCACAGGCAGCGGCCGCAACATCTCCGGCCAGGCGGCACGCAAATAGATGGCCATGGACCACAGGGTCAGCAGCGCGGCCCCGTAAAGCAGCCCGAGCGCAACCATATTCAACACCGGGAACGAACCGTCCCGGTCGAACACCAGCAGGCCGGTGATCGCCACCATCTGCAACGTGGTTTTTACCTTGCCGATGCCGGATACGGCGACACTGGCGCGCTGACCCAGCGCCGCCATCCACTCCCGCAGCGCCGAGATCAGCAGCTCGCGCCCTATGATGATCATGGTGGGCAACGCAAACGCCAGCGTGGCCTGGCGCTGCAAGAGCACCACCAGCGCCACCACCACGATGAGTTTGTCTGCCACGGGGTCCAGAAAAGCGCCAAAACGGGTCTCCTGACCCAGTCGGCGCGCCAGATACCCATCTGCCCAGTCGGTGAAGCCGGCGAGCGCAAAAATCCCGGCCGCCGCCAAATAGTGCCAGCTCCAGGGCAGGTAAAAGACCACCACCAGCAGAGGTATCAGCACCACCCGCAACAGGGTCAGTGAGGTGGGCAGGTTGATCATGACAACTCCCGGTAGCGGCACGGCCACGCTAGCCGCTGTGGAGGGCACTGTAAATAGCCTCGGCAACCTTGCGGTCGATTCCCGGGACCTTGACAAGATCCGCGACGCTGGCCTGCTCCACCGAGCCGAGCCCACCGAAATGACGGAGCAACTCCCGCCGTCGCTTGGGTCCGACGCCGGGGATGCCTTCCAGCGTCGAAACGCGGCGGCTACGCTCGCGGCGACCACGATGTCCAGTGATGGCAAAGCGGTGGGCTTCATCGCGAATCTGCTGAATCAGCAACAGACTGCGGGGATCGGCGACGACTTCGCGTGCGGAACCGCCGACCGCGATGAGCAGCGTCTCCAGACCCGGCTTGCGCGCCGTGCCCTTGGCGACGCCCACGGCGAGTACACCCACCACGCCCAGCTCCGCGAGCACCCGCTCCGCCACGGCGAGCTGACCGCGACCACCGTCCACAAACAATACGTCGGGCAATGCTCCCTCGCCCTGCTGCAAACGCTTGTAGCGCCGTATCAGCGCCTGTTCCATGGCCGCGTAATCATCGCCGGGTGCGATGCCGTCGATATTGAAGCGCCGATACTGCGACTTCAGCGGTCCCTCGCCGTTGAACACCACGCAGGACGCCACGGTCGCCTCGCCGCTGGAATGACTGATATCGAAGCATTCGAGCCGCTGTGGCGGCTCGGGCAGTTCCAGCACCGCGGCGAGTGCTTCCAGCCGTTGCCGGGTATTGCGGGACGCGGCGAGATGGCCGGCCAGATTCTGCTCGGCGGTGCGCTGAGCGGTTTCGACCCAACGGGCGCGGGTGCCGCGGATGTTGTCCTTGATCGCTACGTTGCGCCCGGCCGCCTCGGTCAATGCCGCTTCGAGCAACGGTTCCTCCTCGATGGCGACGGTGATCAGCAACTCCCGGGGAATGTCCACGGCGACACCACTCTCCAGATAGTGGTGGGAAATGAATTCGGCGAGCACCTCGCCCGGCTCGCTCTCCGGCGGCACGGCGGGATAGAAACTGCGACTGCCCAGCATGCGGCCACGGCGGATGTAGAGCACATGAACGCAGGCGCGCTCGCCGCCGCTGGCGACGCCGATCACATCGATATCGCCGCTGCCGGCTTCGATCACCTGTTCGGCCTGGATGCGCCGCAGCGCCGCGATCTGGTCGCGCAGTGCCGCCGCCTGCTCGAATTCCAGGTGCTCGCTCGCGCGCTCCATGGCGCGCTCCAGCTCCCGCATCAACTCGTGACTTTTGCCTTCGAGAAAAAGTCGGGTGTGATGCACGTCGCGCGCGTAATCGTCCGCCGCAATGTAGGCAACGCAGGGCGCCGTGCAACGGCCGATCTGGTATTGCAGGCAGGGCCGCGAGCGGTGCTTGAAGACACTGTCCTCGCACTGGCGGACGCGAAAGGTTTTTTTCAGAAACGTCAGCGTCTCGCGCACCGCGAGCGCATTGGGATAAGGGCCGAAATAACTGCCCTGGGCGCGCTTGACGCCGCGATGCATGGCGAGGCGCGGAAAAGTGTCGCGATCCGACAAAAACAGATAGGGATAGGATTTGTCATCGCGAAACAGGATATTGAACGGCGGCCGGTACTGCTTGATCAGATTCTGTTCGAGAATCAGCGCTTCGAGTTCCGACTGGGTGATCGTCACCTCGACGCTGGCAATTTTCTGCACCAGTGCCGCGGTCTTCGGTGCGAGACCGCTGGCGCGAAAATAGCTCGCCACCCGCTTGCGCAGATTTTTGGCCTTGCCGACATAGAGCACCGCGCCCTCGCCACCGAGCATCTGATAGACGCCCGGGCGATCGGTGAGGCTTTGCAGGAAGCGTTTGGCGTCGAACGTCATGTCTTGGCTTCAGGCACGGAAACAATCAGCCAGGGACCGCTGCCGCACCGGGTTCAAATCACGTCGTTGGGGTCGATCAGACCATATTTCACCGTCGCCAGGGCGAGCTCGACATCGTTACCGACACCCAGCTTGTCGTAGATCCGGTATTTGTAGGTGTTGATGGTTTTCGGGCTGATGTTGAGCACGGCGGCCACTTCGTTGGCGCGGTGACCGCTGCCGATCATCTGGGCGATCTGCAGCTCCCGGCGGGACAGCGTCGCGAGCGGGGAACCCTGCTGATCCGGCTTGAGTCCCTTGACCACCATGAGCTGGGCAATGGCGGGACTGACGTAGATGCCATCCTCGATCACGGTTTGCAGCGCGCGCTGGATTTCCTCGCGGTCGGCCTGCTTGGTGATGTAGCCGGCCGCGCCGGCCTTGAGCAACTGGGCGGGATAGGTATCGTCGGCGAATACGCTGACCACAATCACCTTGAGCCCGGGATTCGCCAGCATCAGTCGGCGCGTGGCTTCGAGCCCGCCGATACCCGGCATGCGGATGTCCATGAACACGATGTCGGGATTCAATTCGCGGGTCAGGGCAAGCGCCTGCTCGCCACTCGAGCCCTGACCGATCACCTCCACCCCCGGCGTCTGCGCGATCAGGCTGCAAATCCCCATGCGTACCACATCGTGATCATCGATCACGAGGATCTTGATCGGCATGCGGCCCAATTTTGCGTTGACGTTCATCCGGGCTAGCCTAGCATCCCCAGGGGTCGCGGGCCATGCTCCGCATCGCAGTCCACTCCCGGACGCTCCGCACAAGACGCAAGGTGATGCTGATGCGCGCGCCCTCAACCGAAGACTCTTTGGGTACCCGATGCCGCCAGTGGCGCTGCATGGGCCCGGCCATCAACAGTAGCGACCCGCTCTCGAGGACCAGTTGGCGGCGCAGTCCGGCCTGGCAGCGGTGGCGCAGTTCGAAGCGCCGCGCGACACCGAGACTGAGGGTAGCGATCACCGGCTCCGGCCCCAGCACGGCTTCGTCGTCGCTGTGCCAGTCGACGCTGTCCCGGCCCGAGCGGTAGCAGTTGAGCAGCGCACTGTTGAAGCGCTGGCCGGTGATCGTCTCGACCTGCCCGCGCAGCGCCGCAAGTGCCGGCGTCCAGAGATGGCTCGCGAGGCGAGCGCCCGAGTAGCCGTAATTGGCGCCGGGATCGCCGTACCAGACATTGAGGCGCGGGATCGTCAAGGGCCGCCCGGCGATACGGATCAGGCTCTGTTCCCAGGGCGCGGTGGTCTCCAGCTCCCGGAACAGATCCTGTGCCGCCGGCGCCGCCAGGAAATCCGGCCAGTGGGTGAGTTCCGCATCCGGCAGCGCCAGCCGTTCAACAGCCTCAAAGGGCAGCGGCGCGGTCGTCATCGGCCTGCCAGTCCGCGCCCAGCACCCGGGGTTCGGGTTCCAGTTCGACACCGAATCGATCCGCCACGGCCGCGCGGATATCCCGCGCCAACGCCAGCAACGCGGCGGCGCCACCGCCGCGATTCACCAGCACCAGTGCCTGCTGGTCATGCACACCGACTCCGGCGCGCTCGACACCTTTCCAGCCGGCGCGCTCGATGAGCCAGGCGGCTGCCAGCTTGACGCCGCCGTCCGCCGCCGGAAACGTCACCAGGTCAGGAAAATGTATCGCCAATGCCCGTGCCTGCTCCGCACTCACCACCGGGTTCTTGAAGAAACTGCCGGCATTGGGCACGCGCGCCGGGTCGGGCAGCCGCGCGCGGCGCAGGGCTACGACGGCAGCGGCGATGCGCTCCGGGGTGATCTCGGCGGCCGGTACCGCGGCAAGCGCCTCGCGCAGGGCGGGATAGGTCAGCACCGGGGCGGGCCGGCGACTCAAGGCAAGAGTCACCGAAGTGATCAGCCAGGCATCGCGGCCAGCGCCCTTGAACAGGCTGTCGCGATAGCCGAAACCGCAGTCGGCGCGGGAAAAACGCCGCATCGCGCCGGTCGCGATGGCGATGGCTTCCAGGGCGACGAACCGGCTTTCCAGCTCCACGCCGTAGGCACCGATATTCTGAATGGGCGCGGCGCCGACGGTGCCCGGAATCAGCGCCAGATTTTCCAGGCCATACCAGCCGCGCGCGAGGCAGTACTCGACCGTCTGGTGCCAATCCTCGCCGGCGCCGACTGCAAGGTGAATCGCGTCCCCGCGCTCGGCGATCAGCGCGCGCCCCCGGATACCGACCTGTACCGTCAGCCCCGGCAGATCGCCGGCGAGCACCACATTGCTGCCGCCGCCGAGCACCGTTACGGGCAGGCGTTGCTCGCGGGCGAAGTCCAGGGCGGTGCGCGCCGCGACGACATTCTCGACGCGGGCGAAATACGCGGCCCGGGCGGCCAGCGCCAGGCTGTTATGAGGCCGCAACTCGACATCGCGCTGAATGTGCATATCTATTCCAGCCCATGCCGCGCGCGCAGCGCCGCCAGCAGGCCGTCGGCCGCCACCTCGACCAGGTCCAGCACCTGCTCGAAATCACGGGCATCGCCGTCGTAGGGATCCGGCACTTCGAGACTGCCGTGACAGCCGCCGGCGCGCAGAAACAGATCGAGTTCGCCGCGATACCAGTTCGGCCGCAGGCGTTCGAGGTTGCGCAGATTGGCGTTGTCCATCGCCAGGATGTAGCTGAAATGGCGGAAATCCCCCGGCGCCACCTGGCGCGCGCGCAAGTGTTCCAGATCGTAGCCACGCGTGAGCGCGGCCCGCTGGGTGCGGGGATCCGGCGGCAGGCCGAGGTGCCAGTCGCCGGTACCGGCGGAATCCACCCGGATCGCATCGGCGAGCCCCGCGCGTTCCACCCGCCGCGCGAAGACGCCGTGCGCGGTGGGCGAGCGGCAGATGTTGCCGAGACAGACGAACAGCACGCCGATGGATTGAGGTCCGGTCATGCATCCCGTCTCAGCAACGCACGCACCCGTTCGAGGTCGGCCGGGGTATCCACGCCACCCGGCACCGGCACCAGTGCTGGCGCCACATGAATGGCGACTCCCTGGGCGAGGAAGCGCAGTTGTTCCAGGGCTTCCACGGCTTCCAGCGGCGCCGGTGGCCAGCGGGTGAACGCGTGCAGTGCCGCGACCCGATAGGCGTAAAGGCCGATGTGACGCAGCGGCGGGCAGCGCGGGTCGATGCCTCCTTCGCCGCGCAGCACCCGATCCCGTGCCCAGGGGATGGGGGCGCGGCTGAAGTAGAGCGCGCGCTCGGCCGCGCACACCACCTTGACCGCGTTGGGGTCGGCCAGCACCTCTTCGTCGGTAATCGGCTCGCACAGGGTCGCCACGCCGCAGTCAGGATTGGCTTCAAGATTGGCCGCTACCTGATTGATTACCAAGGGTGGAATCAAGGGCTCGTCGCCCTGCACATTGACCACGATGGCGTCGTCATGCCAGCCGCACAGCCGCGCCACCTCGGCCAGGCGGTCGGTCCCCGAGGCGTGATCGACCGCTGTCATCAGAGCGACGCCGCCATCTGCCCGTACCCGGTCATGGATGCCCTCATGGTCCGTCGCCACCACCACACGGGCCGCGGCGCTCGCCAGCGCGGCTTGCCGCACCCACTCGACCATGGGTTTGCCGGCGATATCGAGCAAGGGTTTGCCGGGCAGTCGGGAGGAGCCGATACGGGCCGGGATCACACAATAAAACATTGTTTTTTCATCATATTGAATTGATTACCTAAACCACATTATCAATTTTGTCGAGCAGCCCCTCCCAGCCCGGGTCGGCGAGCTCCGCGACCACGTCAAGCACCCAGGTCTGCGCGTTGGCAATGGTTTCGCACTTCACCGCGTCCTTGGCGGTAATCACCACCGGCAGCCGGTCTGAAAAGGCCAGATCCGCCGCGCTGAACACATGGTGATCCGGCCTGGGACGCAGGTCCACCACGAACCCGAGCGCCTCCAGTGTCGCGCGCAGCCGTTCGGGATTGCCGATGCCCGCTACCGCATGCACGCGGGGAGACCCACACATATCTGTCCGCTGTTCGCCGAGAAAAGCGTCCACAGCCAACCGGCGCCCGGAGGCGAGATGGCGGAAACCCAAGGGACGCAGCTGCATCCGGTAACAGGTCTGCGGCGGTCGATAGGCACCGCCATTGACCACCACGGCATCCACTTCGTCGAGCCGCGACGGCGGCTCCCGCAACGGCCCCGCCGGCAGGCAGCGGCCATTGCCGAGACCGCGGGCACCGTCCACCACGGCAATCTCGAAGTCGCGATGCAGGCGGTAGTGCTGGAGACCGTCATCGGAGAGCACCAGATCGCAGTTGCAATGGGCCAGCAGCCAGAGCACCGCCGCGCGGCGATCCGAACACACCACCACCGGACAGCCGGTGGCGTGCGCCAGCAGGCACGGCTCGTCACCCACGGCGTCGGCGCCATGGGCCGCGGTGACCAGCAGCGGCTCCCGACCCGCGGCGCCGCCGTAGCCACGGCTGACGATGCCGGGACGGCGGCCGCGCGCGCGCAACCGCTGCGCGAGCGCGATCAACAACGGCGTTTTGCCGGTACCGCCGACACTGATATTCCCTATCACCACCACCGGCACCGCGAAGGGCGTCCCCTGGTGACGTCGCTGCAACCAGCGCCGCCGCCAACGCGCGCTCAGAGTGAACAACCAGCCGACTGGCGCCAGAACCCGTATCCAGCCGCCCGGCCGGTACCAGGCGCGCTCGAGCGCGGTCACGACGCCGCCCGCACCTGCGGTTCGAACTGCTGGTAATACAGCGTCGCGTAACGACCGCCGGCAGCGAGCAACTGCGCGTGGGCGCCCTCCTCCAGAATCCGGCCCGCTTCCAGCACCAGAATACGGTCGGCTTTTTCCACCGTGCTCAAGCGGTGCGCGATGACGAAGGTGGTGCGGCCACGCATGGCGACATCGAGTGCCGCCTGGATGTGTCGCTCCGATTCCGAATCCAGCGCCGAAGTGGCTTCGTCGAGAATCAATATCGGGGCGTCCTTGAGCAGTGCTCGGGCGATGGCGAGGCGCTGGCGCTGGCCGCCCGACAGCAGCACACCGTCGTCGCCGATGGGCGTCTGAAAACCCTGCGGCAGCGCCTCGATGAACTCCAGCGCACGCGCCTGGCGCGCGGCTTCGTGTACCTGCTCCGGAGCGCGGCCGGCCAGTTCGCCATAGGCGATGTTGTTGTAGACGGTATCGTTGAACAGCACCACATGCTGACTGACAAAGGCGATCTGCCGGCGCAGATTGGCAAGCCGGTAGTCGCGGATTTCCCGGCCGTCGAGCAGGATGCGGCCACCCTGGTAGTTGTAGAAACGGGGGATCAGGCTCACCAGCGTGGTCTTGCCGCTGCCGGAGGAGCCCACGAGGGCGATGGTCTCTCCCGGTGTCACGCGGAAAGCAATCTCGTGCAGGACTGGCACCGCCCCTTCCCGATACGTCGGGCTCCTCCACCTCGTCCAGGGTCTGGAACAGGGTGTCGGCGGCGGCCACACCACGCTGGACCACGCTGTTGACCTGGGTGAGCTGGCGTACCGGTTTGGCGAGCATGCCCGCGGTGAACAGAAATTTCGTGAAACCGCCCACGGTCATGTCGGCGAGCATGGTGGGCGTCAGCACCAGCCACATCAGCATGCCCATGATGCCGGCGAGCAGGAGCTGCACCACCGGCGTCGACAGCCCTTCGGTCAGCTCCAGCTTGAGGCTCTGGCGACGATTGACGTCGCTCGCCCGTGCCAGGCGCGCGCGCTCGTAGTCCTTGCCGCCGTAGAGATGCATTTCGCGCTGTCCGTTGACCGCCTCGTTGGCGACCTGGGCGACACTGCCCATGGCCGCCTGGATCTTCGCGCCGAGGCGGCGAAAGCGCGCGCTGACCACGCTGATGATGAGCGCCACCACCGGCATCAGGGTGAGAAACACCAGCGCCAGGCGCCAATTGAGGTGAATCAGATAGATCAGCAGCACCGCCGTCAGAAAACCCTCGCGGATGATCACCTTGAGGGCGCTGGTGGTGGCGCCCATGACCTGAAACACGTGATAGGTGAGCTGGGCCACGATATGGCCGGACATGTTGCCGTCGAAATAGGCGGTGGGCATGCGGGTATATTTATCGAATACCTGGGTACGCAGGGTGTGGACCACCGACTGGGCCACGTAGCTCATGCCGTAGTTGCCGACCAGAAACCCGATGCCGCGGATCACCGCGATCGCCACCAGCATTACCGGCAACACCACGCGCGCCTGGGCCAGTACGTCGTCGCCCTGCACCAGATAGGCGGCGATCCGGGCCGTTACCCCCGAGTCCACCGCCTTCACCCCGAGACCGCTGGTGTCCACCGCCTCCCCGGTCACCTGAGTCAGCACATTCACCAGGTAGCCG
>JACPPB010000003.1 GCA_016191205.1 Gammaproteobacteria bacterium
CCGGAGTGCCGGCGATCCAGATCAACACCGGCAAGGGTTGCCATCTCGACGCCGATCTGGTGCGCACTGCCATGGCCCGGCTTGGCCCGCCGGCGAACGGCATTCTGTTCATCGAAAATGTCGGCAACCTCGTCTGTCCGGCCGGCTTCGATCTCGGCGAGGCCCACAAGGTGATCATCGTGTCGGTGACCGAGGGCGAGGACAAGCCGCTGAAATATTCCGGCATGTTTGCAGCCTCTGCATTGATGGTCGTGACCAAGACCGACCTGCTGCCGCATCTCGACATCGATATCGATCGCCTGATCGAGAATGCGCGGCGTATCAATCCCGCGATCGGCGTGTTGAAGCTCTCGGCGAAGAGCGGCGAGGGTATGGATCGCTGGATTCACTGGCTTGAGACCGCGCGGGCGGTCCGCCTCGCCACGGATTAGCGCAGGAGATTGGCATGGACGAGCGCGTGGACTTCGACATCGGTCATCGCGCGGCTGCCGTTGCCGCGCGTCGGCTGCGTCTGCGCGTCCGCGGTCTCGTACAGGGGGTCGGCTTCCGCCCGTATGTCTGGCGGCTGGCGACACACAGCGGTCTCACCGGCTTTGCCCTGAACGACCAGGATGGCGTGTTGATTGAAGTGCAGGGCGAGGTTGACGCATTCATCAACGACCTCGTCGCGCAGGCGCCGCCGCTCGCCCGGATCGACGGTGTCGAATCCGAGCTCCGCCCGCTCGTTGCAGGCGAGAGCGATTTCGTCATTCGTGACAGCGAGCAGAACGGCCCTGCGCGGACCGCGATCACGCCCGATATGGCGGTTTGTGAGGCCTGCCTTGCCGAGCTGTTCGATCCGTCCAACCGCCGCTATCTTTACCCGTTCATCACTTGCACGCAATGCGGGCCGCGTTTCACCGTGACACGGCGTTTGCCATACGACCGCCCCACGACGGCGCTGGCGGAATTTCCCTTGTGCGATGCCTGCGCTGCGGAATACGTCGATCCCGCCGACCGGCGCTTCCACGCGGAGACTACATGCTGCCCGGCCTGCGGCCCGCAAATCGACACGCCGCTTGACGAGATCGGCGCCCGCATCCGCGATGGCCAGATCCTGGCGCTCAAAGGCCTCGGCGGATTCCATCTCGTCTGCGACGCGCACCGCGAAGACACTGTAGAGCGGCTGCGTCTCCGCAAGCGCCGCGACAGCAAACCATTTGCAGTCATGGTGGGAAACCTTGCGACTGCTCGTCGCCTCGCGGCGCTGGATGACATCTCAGCGCGGCTGCTCGCGGGTCGTGAGCGGCCGATCGTCGTCGTGCCGGCGAGTGGCGAAGCACGGCTTGCACACGGAATCTCCAACGGACTGCCTACCGTCGGATTGTTCCTGCCCTACACACCATTGCACTGGCTGGTCATCTGGGAACTGCTCTGTCGTCCCGTCGGCCTCGACTGGATTTCTACCGCCACCGATCTCGCCCTGGTCGCGACTTCGGCCAACGTTGCCGGCGAACCGATCGTGATCGACGGAACCGAGGCGCGGAATCACCTCGCCGGCATCGCCGACGTGGTCGTCGATCATGATCGTGCGATTGTGACGCGCGCCGACGACAGCGTGGTTCGCGTCGTCGCCGGAGCGCCCGCCTTCCTGCGCCGCGCGCGCGGCTTTACGCCGACGCCGATCCGTCTAGCGCATGAGGTTCCTAGCGTCGTCGCCCTCGGAGCCCACCTCAAGGCAACGGTGACGGTCACGCGCGGCCGCGAAGCGTTTGTCTCGCAACATGTCGGCGATCTCGATACGCCGGCGGCCGTCGCATTCCTCGAGGAAACCCTTCGCCACATGCTGTCAATCCTCGAGGTCGAGCCCGCGGCAATTGCCTGCGATCTTCATCCCGATTTTCCGACCTCGCGGCTCGCCAATCGGCTCGGGCCGCCGGTGATTGCGGTACAGCACCATCATGCGCATGTCGCCGCACTTGCGGCCGAGAATCATATCGAGGGACCGCTACTGGGGCTTTCCCTCGACGGCTTCGGGCTCGGTTCCGATGGCGGTGCCTGGGGCGGCGAATTGCTTTGCGTCGACGGCGAGCGTTTCGAGCGGCTCGGCTATCTGGCGCCTCTACCGGCGCCGGGCGGCGACCGTGCCGCGCGCGAGCCGTGGCGTATGGCGGCTTCCGCGCTGCATGCGCTGGGCCGCGAGGAGGACATCGAGCGGCGTTTTGCGGATGAGCCCCTGGCTCGCTCGGTCCGCGGCATGCTGGCAATTGGAATAGCATGCGAACCGACCACCTCAGCAGGACGGCTGTTCGACGCTGCAGCGGGACTGCTCGGCATGTCGCGCCGCCAGGCCTTCGAGGGCGAAGCGGCGATGCGGCTCGAAGGGCTGGCGACCGAGACGGCGGTGCTTACCGACGGCTGGCGGATCGATGACGGCCTGCTCGATTTTCTGCCGCTGCTCGGCCGGCTCGCCGATGGTCTTGAGCCGGGGGCCGGCGCGGCGCTGTTTCACGGTACACTCATCGCCGCCCTCGTTGAATGGGCCGCAGCGGCCGCTTCGGCGCGCGGCCTGCGCGCGGTGGCGCTCAGCGGCGGCTGCTTCCTCAACAAGGTACTTACCGAAGGCCTCGTCGAGGGGCTTGGCGCGAGAGGGATCGAGCC
>JACPPB010000067.1 GCA_016191205.1 Gammaproteobacteria bacterium
AGCCGCGCCATTGGTGATCGCGCCGAGGGTCTGGGCGTTGAAGCCGTTGAACTGGCCAAGCGTGCTGGTGCGGGCGCTGTTGATGCCGGCGACCGTGATGGTCTGGCCGGCGTTCGCACCGACCTGAAACTGCTGCGCCTGGTAGCTGCCGTCGAGCAGATTCAAGCCGTTGAACTGGGTTTGCGTCGCGACGCGGTCGATCTCGGCGGTGAGTTGCGAGACTTCCTGTTGCAGTGCAGCGCGGTCCGAAGCGCTGTTCGTCGCGTTGGCCGATTGCACAGACAGCTCACGGATGCGTTGCAGGTTGGTGCCGATCGACCCCAGGCCGCCTTCGGCCACCTGCGCCAGCGAGATGCCGTCGTTGGCATTGCGTGCGGCCTGGTTCAGGCCGCGGATCTGCGAGGTGAAGCGTTCCGAGATCGCCAGGCCGGCCGCGTCGTCCTTGGCACTGTTGATGCGCAATCCGGAAGACAGGCGGTTGATCGCGGTGCTCAGGTCGTTCTGCGTCTTCGATGCGTTGCGCTGGGCGGTCATCGACGACAGGTTGGTGTTGATCGTCTGGGGCATGAAAATTCTCCAAAGAGGTGCTTGAACTCCCGGCTCGAAACCGGCCTAGTGCCACCCAGCGCGAGCGAACTGCTGCGCGCACCGTGAGTGACAGCCCGGCCGTCGTTCCGAACGCGCCGCCGCGCCTTGAAGTTGCGCCGCACGACACGCCGGTCGATCCGGACCCCCGCTTCTTTCGAAGACCTGGTAGCGCTATTTTCGGCACCGCGTTGCGACGGCAAGCCCGCGAAAAGAGGCGCGAACCCGGTGCAATTCGCTTCCCAAAACGAAACGAGGCCAGGTGCCGGGAAGGGTTTCCGGACCTGGCCTCGAGGGCTGGCTGACCCGCCCGCACGAGGCGGGCGAATCGTCTGGCGGTGGCTTATCTCAGCAGCGACAGCACTTGCGACGGCAGCTGGTTGGCCTGCGCGATCATCGCGGTGCCGGCCTGCTGCAGCACCTGGGCGCGCGACAGGTTGGCGGTTTCCGCGGCGAAGTCGGCATCCTGGATGCGGCTGCGCGAGGCCGAGAGGTTCTCGCTGGACGTCTGCAGGTTCTCGATCGTCGACGAGA
>JACPPB010000057.1 GCA_016191205.1 Gammaproteobacteria bacterium
GCTTCGCCTCGGCCAGCAGCGTGGCATCGGACTGGTCGGCGCCGTCATACCCTGGAATGCAGGGCACGCCGGCTTCCCGCATGCGGCGCTTGGCCTCCGCCTTGTTGCCCATGAGGCGGATCGCCTCGGGCGATGGGCCGATGAAGGCGATGCCCGCCGCCTTGCAGGCCGCGGCGAAGTCGGCGTTCTCCGAGAGGAAGCCGTAGCCGGGGTGCACCGCGTCGGCGCCGCTTTCCCTGCAGGCGGCGATCAGGCGCCCGATGTCCAGGTAGGACTCGCGCGGCGGCGCGGCGCCGATGTGCACCGCCTCGTCGGCGCTGCGCGCATGCAGGGCGCCGCGGTCGGCGTCGGAATACACCGCCACCGTGCGGAGGCCCAGCGCGCGGGCGCTGCGGATGACGCGGCAGGCAATCTCGCCGCGGTTGGCGATGAGTATCTTAGAAAACATAAAAGCATTGAACCACGGAGGGCACGGAGATATCTCCTTTGCTTCCTCCGTGCTCTCCGCGTACTCCGTGGCAAGAGCTGTTTATCATCGTCTCGGCAGCGTGCCCATGTACTTGCTGATGATGCCAAGCATGATTTCGTCCGCACCGCCGCCGATGGAGGAGAGGCGGATGTCGCGCAGCGCGCGCGAGACGTTGCTTTCCCACATGTAGCCCATGCCGCCCCAGAACTGCAGGCAGCCGTCGGCCACTTCGCGGCCGAGGCGGCCGTCGCGGTAGCTGCGGGCGACGGGATTGTCCCACAGGTAGCCGGCGCCGCCCCAGTATTGCAGGCAGGCGTCGGAGACCTCGCGGCGCAGGCGGCCGGCCTTGAGCTTGGCCATCGAGGCCAGCATGGTGACGTCGGTGCCGGCGAGATATTCCTCGCAGGCGCGATAGACCAGCGAACGCAGCGCCTCGACCTCGCTCTTGAGCTCGGCCAGGCGGAAATGGATCACCTGGTTGTCGAGCAGCGGGCGGCCGAACACCTTGCGCTCGCGCGTATACTCGATGGTGGCGTTGATGATGCGGTCGCAGCCCATCAAGGTGCCGGCGCCGGCCCACAACCGCTCCTCCTGGAACTGCTGCATCTGGTAGATGAAGCCCGACCCCGGCTCGCCGATCGTGTAGCGCACCGGCACCTTCACCTCGTCGAAGAAGGTCTGCACGGTGTCGGACGCGCGCATGCCGAGCTTGTCGAGCTTCTTTGCGACC
>JACPPB010000076.1 GCA_016191205.1 Gammaproteobacteria bacterium
GGAGTGGGTCGCCGCTGGGACGAATGGGATTCGCGAAGCCGGTTCCGGCTTAGAATTCCTTCTTCAGCTCGAGGAAGAAGCGCCGGCCGATGATGTCATAGGTCGACTTGTTCGTGTTGGCCTCGCTCTGGTCGCTGCCGGCCCCGGGGACATAGAAGGCCCGGTTGTCGGCGAGATTGAGCACGCCGGCGGTGATCGCGAAACCCTTGGCCCAGTCGCGCCCGAAGTGCGGGACCACATAGGTGGCCGAGAGGTCGACCGTGGTGTAGGACTTGAGCTTGTAGGCTTTGCCGTCAGCCCGCTGGTTGTTAAGCGCTTGCGCTCCACCAAACAGGGAGCCTTGGGCCCAGACCTCAGGGAGGTAAGTGGCCGAGAGCGACGCCCGCACGTCCTTGTAAGACCAGTTCAGGTAGGGCTTCAGCACGAAGCTCGGCAGGTTGCCTTGGGAATTACCCAAGCCGTTGCCGCTGTCGGTGAAGTTGCGGGCGTATTGGACGTAGGGCTTGGAAGGATTGGCCCGCCCCTTATAGTTGAAAAGCACGTTGGCCTTGGCGCCATAGTTGAAATAGCCCATGTCCGCTGTGTTCATCTTGTAATCCACGTCGAGGTCCAGGCCGTCGGTCCACTGGTCCCCCTGCGGGTTAGTGGCCAAGGTCAGGGAGGCCACGTTGGTGCTGGTCACCTGGTTGGTGGCGGCCGTGGTCATCCGGCTGCCGTCCACGAAGATCAGACCGGCGGCGTAGATCGAGTTCACACCCTTGGCGTTCAGGTCAGCGGCGATCCCGGTGTAGTCAAAGCCACCGATGCCATCCTGCTTGATGTGATAGTAGTCCATCGAGAAGCTCAGGCCCTTGACCTGCTTAGGCGAGTAAACGAAGCCTGCGCCATAGGATTCCGAGCGGGAAGGAGGCAGGTTCGGATTGCTGGTCTCAATCGTCGGCAGGAACTGACCGGACACGAAGCTGATCGGGGTGGCCGCACCGCCGGGGCCGGTGAAACCGGCGGCGCTCAGGGGCACGCTCACCGAGGGCGAATTGCCGCCCGGAGGTCCGAAGAGAGCGAGGATCGACGGGGCGATGAAGCCTTTGTTCCAGGTGCCGCGAATTACCAGTTGGTTGTCGAAAGGCTTCCACAGGAGGCCGACCTTGGGCGTCTTGGCCGTGTTGGTGCCGGGGGAGAGAAACTCAGCACGATAACCCAACGTGAGATCAAGAGTGTAGGCTCCCGGCACGTTCATCTTGGTATTGGTGAGCGGGACAGCGGCTTCTGCGTAGACCGAGCGGGTGCGGCGCGCGCCACCCGGGAAGCCCGTGACCGCATTGAAGCCCAGGGCTCCTCCGGTGGTGAAGTTACTGTCCGCATGGTTTGCGACGCGCTCGCGACGGGACTCGCCACCCAGCACGAAGTTGAAGTCACCTGCCGGCAAGGTGAAGGGCCGGCCATTCAGGCGGAAATCAACGCTCCGGGTGTCGAAGAAGCTGGTGCGGAACAGGTCGGTCCGGATCGCTGCCAAAGTCGCCGGGTCATTGAAACCAGCCAAGGCGAAATAATTGAAGATCGGCAGATTGGCCCCGGTGGCGTCGGTCAGGACGGAGAGATATTGGCCGCGCGCATTCTTGACATACTGGGTGCCGGTGGTGTCGAGCAACGGGATCATGGCCTGGTTCAGCACCGAGCCGATGCCGCCGCCCACAGTCAGGCGGGTGCGCTGGCCCTTAAGCGACATGAAGGCCACGTCCCAGCTGTAGTTGTCGTTGATGTCGCCCTTGAATCCGACGACGGTGCGAGTGTAGAAACGCTGGTTGTCATCGGTGCGTTTACCCAGCTCTTCCAGACGAAAACGAGGACTGGGGGCACCGGCCGCCTGCCCAAGACCGAGGGTGACCCCGAAAACGTTGTAGGGATTGTTGGCGGGGATGGTCAGGAAGGCGGCCTGCAGACTGGCCAGCGGCGCCGGGGCCAGCACCGTGCCGGCGTTGTCCGTGTCGGAATAGAGGAAATCGGCATAGGCCACGAGTTTCTTGCCCATCAGCTCTTTCTCGCCGGTCAGAGTGTAGATTTTGCGCTTAGTGGGGACAATGAGCGCATTGTCATACAGCGAGGTGTTGAGCAAACTGGCTGTGGTGAAAGAGCCGCCCGCAGTGGTCAAGATTGGAACGTAAATGCCCGCTGTGCGTAGCTGGGCGAGGGTTTGCGGGGCATCGAGCGGAGTGGACCGGCCCGGGGTGGACCGAATGGCGGCATTGTAACCGGGCTTGCCCTGGAGCTGGGGAAGGCCCGCCAGAATGTCGTTGGTCACGCGGCCGGGGAACGAACTCGAGAAGTAATTCGGCGGATTGGCCGGATTACCCCCGATCGCCACTAAGGCCTCCAAGGAGAGCGTCGACAGCGGCCGTGAGACTGTGCCGAGTTGGCTGTTCTCGAAGTATTGCGCTCCCACGGTAATGAAACCGCCGGCAACCGTCACACCGGCCGTCATCCAAGCCTCATGAGTGTTGTATTGGTTGTCCTGGGACTGCAACTGGCGGGCACCGACCTCGTAGCCGTTGTAGTTTTTCCGGAGGATGAAGTTGATCACGCCGCCGATGGCATCGGAGCCGTAGACCGTCGAGGCGCTGTCCTTCAGGATCTCCACCCGCTCGATCATCGAGACCGGGATGTTGCTCAAATCACCGAAGGAGCGGCGGCCGTTGATCAGGTCAAGCGTCGTGAGATTGCGCAGCGAGGCGAAGGTCTGGCCGCTGCCGCCGTTGTTCAGCTCCTGACCGACGTTGCCGTTGCCGGAGAAGAAGGGTGTCGCCGATTTGAGGAGCTGGAGGGCGTCCGTCGCGCCGGTCAGGCCGACCTTGCTGCGCTCCAGTATCACAACGGGACTGGCACTCACTTCCGCGGTGAGCGGCAGATAAGAACCAGTCACCGTGAATTTTTCGAGTTTCACTGGCTCACCTTCGGCGGGGGAGGCGGCGGTCTGGGCAAAAGCGGCGGTGGCCGCGAACACGGGCAGGGCAAGCGCGAGCAGTCGCGCCCGGCCCCACGAGTGTGGAGTGCGTGTTGAGTTCATGTGGTTTGCTGGTGGGTGTTCCGAGCGAGGCAATGCGCCTGCACCTCGTATGACACCAAGGTGTCGCCCGATGCGCCTTCAGCTCAATTTCCGTGCGACCAGGCTACATGCGGGTGATTCCAGCCGCATCTTCTTGCTGTCGGAGCCCCACCTGCGCGCGATAAGACACCGGAATCAGGCGTGTCTTTCCTGTGGGAGCGAGCTTGCGCGCGACACCAAACTCTCTGAGTCGCGAGCACGCTCGCACCACGACGGACGATCTGAGTTTCGCCTACAAGTGCGCCTTGAGATCGCGCACGAACGTGCGGCTGACCTTGAGCCGGGCCCCGTTGGCCAGCTCCAC
>JACPPB010000004.1 GCA_016191205.1 Gammaproteobacteria bacterium
AGGAATAGCTCGCGCCGGGTCTTGCGCTTCTTGTTCTCGTACTCGGCTTCTGCGAAAGTCAGTTGGCTCATGGCATCGTCTCGAGTTAAACGCGATACCGGAATTATGCCAAATGAGAGGGGTTATTCAGAGGTGCCCTAGTGGCCGTCGGATCCAAGCATGCGCGCGGGATCGACCAGACGGTCGAAAGCCTCGGCATCCAGGTAGCCCAGCGCCAGCGCCGCCTCCCGCAACGAAATGCCTTCGGCAAAGGCCTTCCCGGCAATTTTAGCGGCGCAATCGTAACCGATTACGGGATTCAATGCCGTTACCAGCATCAGCGAACGCTGGAGATGCAGCGCCAGCTGCGCCGGTTCAGCCTGAATACCCACCACGCAATGCCGGCGGAAGCTTGCCATGGCATCGGTCAGCAGTGCGCAGGATTCCAGCACGTTATGGATGATCAGCGGTTTGAAGACATTGAGCTCCAGATGGCCCTGACTGCCGGCAAAACCCACCGCCGCATCGTTGCCCATGACCTGTACCGCCACCATGGTGAGCGCCTCGACCTGTGTCGGGTTGATCTTGCCCGGCATGATCGAACTGCCGGGCTCGTTGGCGGGCAGCCGCAGCTCCCCCAGGCCGGTGCGCGGCCCGCTGCCGAGCAGGCGGATGTCGCTGGCGATCTTGAACAGCGCCGCGGCCAGCACCCGCAGGCGTCCGTGCAGGTCCACCAGGGCTTCGTGGCCGGCCAGGGCCGCGAATTTGTTCGCCGCACTGGAGAAGGGCATCCCCGACAGCGCGCTCAATTCGGCGGCCACCGCCGGCGCCCAGCCGGCGGGCGTATTCAGGCCGGTGCCCACGGCGCTGCCTCCGAGGGCGATGGCGCCGAGCGCCGGCAGTACCGCCTCCAGACTCGCCTGCGCGTAAGCCAGTTGCGCCGCGTAGCCACCGAACTCCTGCCCGAGTGTCACCGGAGTGGCGTCCATCATATGAGTGCGGCCGATCTTCACCAGCGATGCGAATTCGACGCTTTTGGCCACCAGCGCGTCCCGCAGCGCGGTCAGCGTCGGCAGCAGGCGTTCCCGCAGCTGACGGGCGGCGGCAACGTGCATCACCGTGGGGAACACATCGTTGGACGACTGTGAACAATTGACGTGGTCGTTGGGGTGCACCGGACCCGGATCGCCCCGTTGCCCACCGGCCAGTTCGTTGGCGCGGTTGGCGATCACTTCATTGAGATTCATGTTGGTCTGGGTGCCGCTGCCGGTCTGCCAGATCACCAGCGGAAACTGATCGTCGTGCCGTCCGGCAAGAATCTCGTCACAGGCCTGGCTGATCAGCAGGCTGCGCTCGCCGGACAGCACGCCGAGCGCGCAATTGGTGCGCGCGGCCGCCTTTTTCACCAAGGCGAAATCGTGGATGAACTCGATTGGAAAACGCTGGCCGCCGATCCGGAAATGCTCCAGGGAACGCTGGGTCTGCGGGCCCCACAGCGCCGTCGCGTCGATGGCGACCTCGCCAAGCGAGTCCCGCTCGCGCCGCTGAGCGCTCATCGCCGCTCCGCCGGGCACGTCGACCGGATCAGCCGGGCCATGGGCGCATCCCTAGTCGGTGGATGGGACCAGTCCGAGGTGCGTTGTGTCGACATTCCGGACGACCACCGGTCGGCGCTCGTCCTCCCGCAATACATCGGCACCGGGCGGTGCGACCTCGAGACCGCTGATGTCGACACTGACGGGAACCACCGGAATACGTTCCTCCGGTTGCAGTACATCGGCGCCAACCGGTGCCAGACTCCATTCGCCTCCAGGGTGCGCCGGATTGTCCGGAGCGGAGGGCGCGTCCGGAGCATCCAGGGGCCGCAATTCGACCAGCGCACCGGCTTCCCGCAGCGCGACGCGGTAGCGCTCGGCGTCGCTGGCGCCGAGATCGCGCCGGATCGCCAGCGGGCGACCGGAAAACAACGTGTCCAGGCGTGCGTCGTCGATCTGGAACAACTGCCGCAGACGCTCGCGGACTTCATGCAGACGCTGACCGGGAACAATATCGCCCCGAAAGAACACATCGTAACGCGGCTCGCTCATGGCCCCATCACTCCTTTCATCCGCCGAATTTTTCCCACAGCATGCCCGCCCACACCAGCACGCACAGACCCATGCTCAGCAGCACGGCAGCCGATCCCAGATCCTTGGCGCGTCCGGCCAGTTCCCGCCGCTCCGACCCGTGCAGATCGACCACAGCTTCAATCCCTGAATTGAGCAACTCGACGATCAGCACCAGCACCTGCACACCCAGCAACAGCACCAGATCGCGGGCACTGTCCGCCACCCAGAAGGCCGCCGGTGTCAGCACCAGCGCGATCGACAATTCGGTGCGGAAAGCCTCCTCGTGGCGAAAGCAGGCGCGCAGGCCCTGCAGTGAATAGCGCGTGGCATCGAACAGCCGGCGCTTGAGCAGACTGTCGTGGCGCTGGCGGGACTCGCGCGCGTCATCCGCCATCAGGCCACTCCCTGCGCGGCCCGGTGTTCGACCGCGCCGCCCGCCACGATCCTGGCCGGAACCCCGACCACCGTGGCACCGGGCGGCACCGGATCGAGCACCAGACTGCCCGCACCGATCCGGGCGCCGGCACCGATCTCGATATTGCCCAGGATCTGCGCGCCGGCCGCGATCAGCACGCCCGCCCGCACCTTGGGATGGCGGTCGCCGCCCTCGCACCCGGTACCGCCCAGGGTGACCGAATGGAGCATCGAAACGTCGTCGCCCACGCTCGCGGTCTCGCCGATCACCACGCCGGTGGCGTGATCGATCATGATGCCGCCGCCGATGCGGGCGGCGGGATGAATATCGACCCCGAACCGCTCCGAACACTGGTTCTGGAGAAACAGCGCCAGCGGCCGCCGCCCGGACTGCCAGAGATGGTGGGCGGTGCGATGCACCTGCAAGGCATGAAATCCTTTGAAATACAGCAGCGGCATCAGGTAGCGGTCGCAGGCCGGGTCGCGCTCGTGATATGCAAGGATGTCGCGGCGCGCGTTGACACCGATGTCGGGCGCCGCGGCCAGCGCCTGCGCGAAGACCTGTTGCAAGGTCAGCGCCGACACCACGGAACTGCCGAGCAGTTCGGCCAGGTTGTAGAGCAGCGCCGATTCGAGCGTGGCGTGACTCAGGAGCGCGCGGTGAAGGTAGCTGGCCAGCACGGGCTCGTCGCGCGCCGCCTGCGCCGCCTCGTCGCGAATATCCTGCCAGAGTTGATCGCGAATGGTGTTCATCGACACCCCCGGTTGCGGGTCCGGACTATCTCGCATCGCCCGACGGGATGCAACGGGCGCTCCCGACGTAGCGCGCAAAGATGATATCCAGATCCTCGAGAATCACTGGCTTCAGCTCGATGTCGGCGGCTTCGATTGCGTCCCGCAGCAGTTGGGGCGACAACCGTGCCTCGAACTCCCGTGCCACCGGCGCAAAGCTCAGATGCCAGGGCTCGGGCGCCACCCCGCCGGTATCCGTCGCGTAAGGCCGGAAGAATTCCGTCCCGGCACCGAGCTCGCGCGTCAGCCAGGCGTGCAGGGCGAAAAAGGGGCCGCCAGGGGCGTATTCCGCCGCGACCAGTTGCAGCCGATAGTCGGCGGCCACCGCCGCCGCGTCCCAGACATCGATGTCGGTGCCCCAATGATGGCGCGAAGCGCCTGGCAACGCCGACCAGCGCAGGATCGCGTACATCCGCTCACGATCACCGAGGGCGCTCAGGTCGCGCGGACGGCCCTGATCATCGAGTACCGGCCGTGCGCCGCGCGCCTTGGCATTCCAGATCGCCAGTTGCCGCTCGAACGACCGAAAACCGCTGGCCACCCGCAACGCCAAACCGGCGGCGTTTGCGCGGTCGCACAGCGCCTGGAGCGGGCCTACGACATCGGGATGGAGCTGACACTGGGCGCCGCGGTGATTCCACGGTGCCAGGCAACTCGGATCGTGGCCGGTGAGGCGGGCGCTGGACAGGTTCAAGATCGCTGCACTTTGTGATTCAGGGCCTCAATGATATCGGGATCATCAGTAATGGGGCGGCCGCGGATCCGCGCCCAGGTCGGGACCCGCCGCCACCGCGTCGCGCAGCCGTGCGGCGAGGCGCTCGCACAACCGTTCCAGCGCGTCGATACGCCGCTGCTGGCCATAGACGGCAGCGTCCAGGGTTGTGAGCGTGTCTTCCTGGAAAGCGAGGCGCGCCTCGAGATCGGCAATGCGTGTGGAATCGTCCACAGTCAGTCCTCCATGGGAAGCGCGCCGGTATCGATCAACACCAGCGGCATCAGGGTCCACGGCCGCCGCAGACGCACTTCGAGCTCGTAATCCGGCGGCGCGCCGCCGGCCAGTCTTCCCGATAATTTCAGTTGGTCAATGGCATTGGTGCGGGCGTCGATTTCCACCCGCAGCGCCGACTCCGGCGGCAGCGTATGCAGGGGCCCCGCAAAACCTTCCACGACCGGCACACCCCTGATCTTCAGGCGGCACGACAGCGCGGCCACCGCGAGTTCATGGTCCGACGGATTGACGATCCGCACGGAGAGCCGATAGCGCGGACTGCGGCCGGGTCTATCGAGCACGCGCATACTGTCCAGATGGACCTCGGGTAACACTGCCGGACCTGGACGCCAGAGCGCGCACGAGGGCAGCGGTGTCCCGACCAGAAACGTCAGGCAGAGAAACGCGGTCCGCCGAATCATCGCCATTTCACGTCCAGGGTTTTGCGGTCGCTGCCGAGGGAGATTGTCGGCGCGGTGCGGCGCGGAGCGATCGCGCGCGACGGTCCGCCAGCCGCTCCGATCACGCTTCCCCTGCCGGCATTTCTGCGCCAAGCTTGTTTCGTGAAAATTCAGCTGCTCGTCATTGAATTTTTGTCGTTGACGCCCATCTTATCGACTACCCACGGTCAACACCACGCGGCCCGGAGACATCAAGTGCAAAGAATCATCCTATTTTTGGCGACCAACATCGCCGTGCTGGCGCTGGTCAGCATCATCGTGAAGGCGCTCGGCCTCGAACAGTACCTGGCGACCCAGGGCGTCGGGACCAACCTGACCAGTTTGCTCATCCTATGCGGTCTGTTCGGCTTCGTCGGGTCCTTCGTGTCCCTGCTGCTGTCGAAAACCATGGCGAAAATGGGCACCGGCACCCGCATCATCAAGCAGCCGGCCACGGCCGACGAACGCTGGCTGGTGGAAACCGTGGCCGAACTGGCCAAAAAAGCCGACATCGGCATGCCCGAAGTGGGGATATTCCCGGCGCAGCAGTCCAATGCCTTTGCGACCGGCTGGAACAAGAACGGCGCCCTGGTCGCGGTGAGCGAGGGGCTGTTGCAGCGTTTCAGTCGCGACGAGGCGCGCGCGGTGCTGGCCCATGAAATCGGGCATGTGGCCAACGGCGACATGGTCACCCTGGCGCTGATTCAGGGAGTGGTGAACACCTTCGTCATGTTCCTGGCGCGCATCATCGGCACGGTCATCGACCGCGTGGTGTTCAAGAATGAACGCGGGCAGGGCTTCGGCTACTTCGCCATTGTCATGGTCCTGCAGCTCGTGCTCGGAGTGCTGGCCAGCATGATCGTGATGGCATTCTCGCGCTGGCGCGAGTATCGCGCCGACGCCGCCGGCGCCAAGTTCGCGACGCGGGGCGCCATGATCGGCGCGCTGCAACGCCTGCGCGCCGAGACCGAGGCGCATGTTCCGAACCAGCTGCCGGACACCCTGACGGCGCTGGGCATCTCGAGCGGCTGGAGACAGCACGCGTCGCGGCTGTTCATGACGCACCCGCCGCTGGAAGAGCGCATCGAGGCGCTGCGACGCGGGGTCTGACGAGTCCGCGCCATCTTTCTGTGTTTCTGTGCCGCATCGATGACATCCCCGTGGGTGGTGCGCGCGCACTGAACCCGCGGGATGATCTGCGCCTGTTCGCCGTGCGCACCGCTGCCGGAGTGGTGGTCTATCGCAACCGCTGTCCCCATGCCGGGTTCGAGCTCAACTGGCTGCCCGATCGCTTTCTGGACCGCGACGGTCGCCATATCCACTGCCAGGTGCATGGCGCGCTGTTCGACATCGCCACCGGCCGCTGCGTCGCCGGACCCTGCGCCGGCAAGCACCTGGAAGCTGTCACGTTCCGTATCCTGGATGGCGATCTGTCGCTCGATGGCGCGAATTGAGCTGCGTGAAGGGAATTCGAACAGTGGCGCCCGACCGGGCGACCGC
Organism: Gammaproteobacteria bacterium; assembly: GCA_016191205.1. Taxonomy (GTDB): domain Bacteria; phylum Pseudomonadota; class Gammaproteobacteria; order Pseudomonadales; family Porticoccaceae; genus JAGPUQ01. The sequence continues at coordinate 6,222 of JACPPB010000004.1, forward strand.
GCTACCCTTGCATCAAACACTACCCCGGGGCCACAGCCGTGACCCTGCACTCCCTGTCCGCGAGGAAACCGTCATGAACACAGTCGCCGATAATCTGGAAATCCGCCAACTGGTCGCCAAGTACAACCGCGCCTTCGACTACCGCGATCCCGAAGCCTGGGTAGACACCTTTGCCGCCGATGGCACCTTTTCCATGCGAGGCAAGCAGCTCGCCGCCGGCCGCGAGGCACTGCTGGCCTTCGCCAAAAAGATGATTCCGACCATGAAGGTCAAGCACTGCACCACCGACGCCATCGTCGAGGTGAACGGCGACAGCGCCACCCATGACGCCTATCTGATCCTGGTGGACACCGGTGAGAAAGTCAGCGTGGTGAATTCCGGCCGCTATCTGGACACGCTGGCGAAAATCGACGGTAGCTGGAAGTTCAAGACCCGGGTGGTCGAGATCGACGGCAAGATGTAAGCCGCGTCCGGCGCCGCCAACGCCCCGCCCTGCCGGGGCGTTTTTTTGCGCGCCGGGCATCACCGCGTTTCGCGAAACTCCAGTTCGCGCTCCAGCGCGATCTCCTCCGGCGCCAGCCGGCAGCCCCACGCCAGCACCTCGACGCCCCGGCTGCGCGCCTGGCGCAGCGCCCGGGCGTAGTCCGGGTCGATGTCCACCGCAGGCACCACCGTCCCGATATCGCTCAACTGCACACAAAACAGCAGCACCGCCCGCGCCCCGGCCACCGCCATGGCTTCAAGCTCGCGCAGGTGCCTGGTGCCGCGCAGGGTTATGGCGTCGGGAAACGCGGCGAGACCACCGCCCAATGACAGGGTGACGCTCTTGACCTCGACATAGCAGGGTTTGCCGTCGCCCGCGAGCAGAAAGTCGATACGACTGTTTTCGTCGCCGTAGCGCACCTCGCGGCGGAGGTCTTGATAACCCCCGAGCGCGTCGATGCGACCCGCGGCGATGGCCTCCTCCACCAACCGATTGGCGCGCCCCGTGTTGACCCCGGCCAGCCGACCATCGCCGGTGGTGACGATCTCCAGCGTGCCGGGCAGTTTGCGGCGCGGGTTGGCAGCGCGGGAAAACCAGCAGGGCGCGCCGGGCACCTGACAATTGCGCATGGATCCCGTGTTGGCGCAGTGCAGCGTCAGCACCTCGCCATCCGGCAATCCGACCTCGGCAAAAAACCGCTTGTAGCGACGCAGAAAGATGCCCTGCTCCAGGGGCGGGCTGAACTTCATCGCGCCGCGAGCGCCGTGCGCAGGCGGCTGACCGCGAGCTCGAGGCGCTCCAGCGGCTCGGTGTAGGAGAACCGCACCCGCTGGCGGGCCAGATGCGCGCCAAAGTCGGTGCCCGGGGTAAAGGCAACGCCGGCCCGCTCCAGCATGTCCCAGCAAAAAGCCTCGCAGTCATCCGCCAGACCCGCAATCCCTGCGTAGATGTAGAACGCTCCGGCCGGCGCAAAAGGGATGTCGAAACCCAATTCCCGCAACGCCGGCACCAGGAAATCCCGGCGGCGCCGGAATTCATCACGGCGCGCTTCGAGTTCATCGATCACCGTCGGCTGGAAGGCCGCCAGCGCCGCATGTTGCGCAATGCTGGGCGGCGAGATGTAGAAATTCTGCGCCATTACGTTGATCGGCTCGATTGCCGCCTCGGGCAGCACCATCCAGCCCAGCCGCCAACCCGTCATGCCGAAGTATTTGGAGAAGCTGTTGACGACGAAGGCCGTGTCGGTGAACTCCAGGATCGAAGTCTCGGACTCGTCATAGACCAGCCCGTGATAGATCTCGTCCACCACCAGGGCACCCCCGCGCTCCCGAGTGGCGGCGTGCAGCGCGGCCAATTGATCGCGCGCGATGATTTCACCGGTGGGATTGCTGGGCGAGGCCACCAGCACACCCACCGAGTTGGGGCGCCAGTGTGCCGCCAGCGCCGCGGCGGTCAGCTGGTAACGATCCTCCGCCACTACCGGCACCCACTGCGGTTCGCCGCCGGCACGACGGACGAAATTGGCATTGCAGGGATAACCTGGATCGGTCAGCAGAAAACCGTCGCCCGGCTCGATCAACAGATCGCAGATCAACCCCAGCGCCGCGCTGCTCCCGGTGGTGACCGCGATGCGCTCCGGCGCCACCGTCACGCCATGGCGCTGAGTGTAGAAGGCGGCTATCGCCTCCCGCAAGGGTGCAATGCCCAGGGCCGGGGTGTAGCGGGTTTTTTCGTCGGCCAGAGCCCGGCGCGCCGCCGCGACGATGGCGGGCGGCGTGGGAAATGCCGGCTGGCCCGCCTCCAGACGCACGATATCGCGACCCGCCGCCTGCATCCGCTCCGCAGCCTCAAGAAAATCGACGACTTTGAACGAGGTCATGGAAGCCACCCGCCTTGCCCATCTGTATCGCCCAAGCTGCATCGTCTTCCTCCCCCCAACAGGCCGCGATTCTAATTGAAGCGCGCTGCGCCATCGGTGTTCGCCGAGTGGCAATTCTCGGTGTTGGGGTTGAAAAAAACCTCAGTCGGCCCTATAAACGCGCCTTCCCGTCGAAGCCCCCCCGGAATTGCAGATGGCCAAAAAGAAAGCAGCCGAGAAACCCTCCCTGTTACTGCGGAGTTTCGAGCCCTACAAAGAGAAGCGGGGCGAAGAATACATGAGCGAAAAACAGCGCGAGCACTTCAAGGCACTGCTGCTCGACTGGAAGCAGGATCTGATGACCGAGGTCGACCGCACCGTCACTCACATGAAGGATGACGCGGCCAACTTCCCCGACCCCGCCGACCGGGCCACCCAGGAAGAAGAATTCAGCCTGGAGCTGCGCACCCGCGACCGCGAGCGCAAACTGATCAAGAAAATCGACAAGACCGTCGAAATGATCGACGCCAACGACTACGGCTACTGCGAACAATGCGGCGTCGAGATCGGTATTCGCCGTCTGGAGGCGCGACCCACTGCCACACTGTGCGTCGACTGCAAGACGCTGGATGAAATCCGCGAGCGGCAGACCATCGGCGGCTGATCGCAGCCCGCCACCTGTCGTGGTGGTCGAAGCCTATACTGGACGCTTCGCTCCTTCGCCTACCGGCCCCTTGCATTTCGGCTCGCTGGTAAGCGCCCTGGCCAGTTTTCTCGACGCCCGCGCCCATCAGGGTCGCTGGCTGCTGCGCATTGAGGACATCGACCCGCCCCGCGAGGTACGCGGGGCCGCGGCCACAATCGCCCGGCAACTCGACGCCCACGGTCTCCACTGGGACGGTGAGATTCTCTACCAGAGCCGGCGCGAAGCACTGTATCGCGACGCCCTGCTCCGCCTCGCGGCCTCGGGACGGCTGTTTCTCTGCGATTGCTCCCGGGAGCGGCTGCGGCGCCCGGGCGGACGCTACGACGGCGCCTGTCGCCATCGCATCCTGGCCGGTTCAGACCCTGGCGACTCCGGGTTTTCGGTCCGTATCCGCACCAGCGACGCGCCTGAAATGATTTTCACTGACTGCCTCCTGGGCCGGACGGCGAGCATCAACCTGGGTGACGCCGGCGGCGACTTCGTGCTGCGCCGCCGCGACGGCCTCTTTGCCTATCAACTTGCGGTCGCGGTCGATGATGCGGCGCAGAATGTCACCCATGTGGTGCGCGGCCACGACCTGCTGGAATCCACGCCGCGCCAGATGTTTCTGCTGCGCGAACTGGGAATGCCGGCGCCGATCTACGGTCATGTCCCGGTGGTCATGGATGCTGGCGGACGCAAACTGAGCAAACAAAACCATGCCCCTGAGCTGGACCCGAGAGGCGCCGCGGACAATCTTTATCGTGCACTGACCTGGCTGGGCCAGAATCCACCGCCTGAAGCGGCGAACGCCAGCGTCACCGAGTTGCTCGACTGGGCGCGCCAGCACTGGTCGCGGCAGGCGGTGTGGCATGGAAGGACGCCAAATATAACCGAATCGACCGTCACGCATCACCAATGCGATAAAAAGGTCTAAAAACCCCTTTGCCAAGCGGAATCTTGCCCGGTAGCATGAAGGTCGCTCATAACAACAATAAGAGGGCGGCATAATAATAAAAAGACAATAATAATCGACGAGTACTGGTTTGCTGGTCGGTCAATCAGGGTGGGTTAGCCCGAAGCCGAGGGCAAATGAAATCTCGGGGGAAGCCTTCACGGGCTTCCCCCTTTCATTTATCCGTCATTTATCCGTTTGGCTTATCCATTTTCCGCTGGTCCGTTCAACCGCTGGTCGTCAAACGGCTGCGGCGGCCATCTGCTGCGTGGCGCGATGCGCGCTCCGCGCCTGTCTGCCTGACAGCTCTCGGCTACCGCCCATCGTGAACCTCGCGGCGCCTTTCAACCAGCATTCCGCCACCGGATGTTCCATAACCGCAAACGATGGGTGGTCCCGAAAGAAAAAGGCCCGCGGAGGGCTGTGCTAGAATCGCCGCTGCCCAACTGACAGCTTCCGGAATGCTCCAGCGGTTGAAAAGATTGTTCGGCCGAAAATCCAGCAGGCCAACCGAGATCCCCCGCAAAGTCCCTGCCAGCCGCCATATCCCCCACTCCGCAATCAGCGGCGGAGCCCGGGAAGTGGTGGCCAGGCTGGTTGCTGCCGGGCACCAGGCATTCATCGTCGGCGGCTGCATTCGCGACACGCTGCTGGGCCACCCGTCAAAAGACTTTGATGTCGCCACCAGCGCTACCCCGGAAGAGGTCAAGCAGCTGTTTCGGCGCGCCCGCATTGTCGGCCGCCGCTTCCGCATCGTACATGTCCATGTCGGCCGCGAGCTGGTCGAAGTGACGACCTTTAGAGCTTCCCATGCAGCCAGCCCCCACGCCACTGCGCCCCCACACTCCAGCGAACAGGCGCGCCGCAGTCAGCGCGGCATGCTGCTGCGGGACAACGTGTTCGGGTCGCTCGAAGAGGACGCCGAGCGCCGCGACTTCACGATCAACGCGATTTATTACGATCCACAGCGCGACGAATTGCTGGATTTCGTCGGCGGCCTAGAGGATATCGCCAGCCGCACCCTGCGCATCATCGGCGATCCCGCAACCCGGTTCCGGGAAGATCCGGTGCGGATGCTGCGCGCGGCGCGCTTCATAGCCAAACTCGATTTCGCGCTGGACCCGGCCACTGCCGCGCCGCTGGCACAGCTCCATGCGCTGCTGCGGGAAATCCCGCCCGCCCGGCTGTTCGACGAAGTGCTCAAGCTGCTGATGACGGGGCGCGCCCTCGCGACCTATGAGGCCCTGTCCCGTCACCGCCTGTTTCAACACCTGTTTCCGGATACAGCCGCGGCAATCCATGCCGACGCGCGCTGGGACGCTTTCGTCCGGCAGGCGCTGATCAACACCGACCTGCGCATCAAGAACGACCAGCGCGTCACGCCGGCGTTTCTGTTCGCCGCGCTGCTCTGGCCCGCCGTCGCGGTCGCCGAAGCGCGCCACTCGGATGCCGGCCCACAGGAGTCCCTGGCGCCGCTGCAATCCGCCGCCGATGTGCTGACGCGAGCGCTGCGCCATATTGCGATCCCCCGGCGTTTTTCCGCGCCCGCGCGCGAAATATGGGAATTGCAGCCACGGCTTGAGCGTCGTGGCGGACGGCGTGCCTGGCAGCTTCTGGAGCATCCCCGGTTTCGCGCCGCCTACGATTTTGTCCTCCTGCGCGAACAAAGCGGCGAAGATCTGGGCGGATTGGGCGAGTGGTGGACCCGCTTTCAGGCCGCCGGCGAAGATGAACGCGAACAGATGGCCGCCGCCGTGAAAGGTCCGGCACCCCCGCGTCGGCGCCGCAGCCGGCGCCGCAAACCGGACTCCGGACCCGCGTGAACGTAACGGCGTACATCGGTCTGGGCAGCAATCTGGACAACCCGCGGCGACAGATCGAATGGGCCCTGGATGCGTTGGCGCAACTGCCGGGATCCCGACTTGAAGCCGCGGCACCGCTCTACCAAAGCCGGGCACTGGGACCGGGACCACAGCCCGATTACATCAACACGGTCGCGCGACTGTGCACCACACTGGCACCACTCGACCTGTTGCGGGAACTCCTGGCCCTGGAGACCGCGCGCGGCCGGATTCGCGACCAGCACTGGGGACCGCGCTCCCTCGACCTCGACATCCTGTTGTATGGCGATCTGGTTCTCGCGGACCAGGATCTGACGCTCCCGCACCCGCGCCTTGCCGAGCGCGCTTTCGTGCTGCTGCCGCTGCACGACCTGGACCCGGATCTGATCCTGCCCGATGGCACCGCCCTGACGCGGCTGTTGGCGCGCATCGATCGCACGGGTATCGTCCGCCTCTGAGCCGGAGCCCGCCGTGGAAATACTCGCCAACGACATCCAGCTGGCCCTTGACCCGGCCGCCCTGCCCCGATTCATCGCGGTCGAGGGGCCCATCGGTGTCGGCAAGACGACGCTGGCCCGGCGCCTCGCCGAAACGCTGAATTACGACACCCTGCTGGAAGCCGTGGAAGACAATCCCTTCCTGGAGCGGTTCTATGCCGACCCGCGCGCCAATGCACTCCCTGCACCTCAACGAGGCCTACACCCAGTTCTTTCACTACTACGATGACGCGCCCCTGGTGATCGTCAATACCCGCGACATCGATGTGGCCGCCAACGATCTCGACTACCGCCGCCTGGTGGAATTTCTGATCAACGTAAAAAGTGGTCGTCATTACTACAACCCGCAATACAATCCGCCGTCCTGACACCCGGGCAGACTCATGAAAACCGTCACCATCCACACGCTGAACGACCTCAAGCGCGCCGGCGAGAAATTCCCGGTCATCACGGCTTACGACAGCAGCTTCGCCCGCCTCGTCGAGCTCGCCGGTATCGAGGTGGCGCTGGTCGGCGATTCGCTCGGCAATGTGATGCTGGGCTTCGACAGTACCGTCCCGGTCACCATGGACCACATGCTGCATCACACGGCGGCGGTGCGCCGCGGCAACAGCAAATCCCTGCTGATCGCCGACCTGCCGTTCATGGCCTATGCCACCCCGGAGCAGACGCTGACCAACTCAGCCCTGCTCATGCAGGCAGGCGCGCAAATGGTCAAGCTGGAAGGCGGCGAGTGGCTGGCCGAATCCGTTGCCATGCTGAATCAGCGCGGCATCCCGGTGTGCGGCCACCTGGGGCTTACCCCCCAGTCCGTGAACAAGTTCGGCGGCTACCGGGTGCAGGGGCGGGGTCAGGACGACGCGGAGCAGATGGTTCGCGACGCGCACCTGCTGGAGGACGCGGGGGCCAGCCTGCTGGTGCTGGAATGCGTCCCGCGCGATCTCGCCGCACGCGTCAGCCGCGAACTGAAGATGCCGGTGATCGGCATCGGCGCCGGCGCCGATACCGATGCCCAGGTGCTGGTGCTGCAGGACATGCTGGGGATTTCACCGCGCGCGCCCAAGTTCGCGCGCAACTTCCTCGCCGGCGCCGGCGACATTCTGGGCGCGCTTCAGGCGTATGCGGCGGCGGTGCGCAGCGGCGCGTTCCCGCAGCCGGAACATACCTTCACCTGACGTTCAAGCGGCGCCGGGAGCCTTGCAAAACAGCCCGTGGAGGGTGGCAATGACGGCGCTGGCCGCCGCATCGCCAAGCCGATAGTAGATCGTCTGGGACTCACGCCGCGTCGCGACCAGCCCGGCGCGGCGCAGCGTCGCCAGATGCTGGGACAGCGCCGACTGGCTGAGCGGGATACGCGCGTTCAATTCGCCCACCGACAGCTCGCCTTCATGCAGGGTGCAGAGCACCATCAAGCGGTTGCGATTCCCCATCGCCTTCAGCAAGGCTTCGGCGACTTCCGCGTGCGCCGCCAGCGCGGTTAAATCGAGCTGCACTGCTTTCCCCCGGGGTCCGGTCAACGGGCGCCAATATAGCCGACCTCCCCGGACATGCAGAAGTAAATATTGCTAATTTGCATTTCTCTAATGTAATGTGACGAACGCCGCACGGACCGGCTCGGGACCACGGACAACGCCCGTCCACCGAACCAAACCGACGCGGCAAATACCCAGCAACTCTTGTGCTCTGGAGGCATGGCATGCACCCCTTCCTGTTGGCGGCCATCGGCGGCGGCCTGGTCGGCGTCGCCGCCGTCATGATGATGGCCCTGAACGGCCGCATCGCCGGCGTCAGCGGCATTCTCGCCGGCATCTTCACCCAGGCCGCGGGCGAGCGTCCGTGGCGACTCCTGTTCGTGCTCGGCATTGTGCTCGGTGGCGGCCTGCCGCCCCTGCTCAACGCCGACTTCAAAGCGCCCCTGCCCGGCGCCGGGGTGCTGCTCGCGGTGATCGGCGGACTGCTGGTAGGCTTCGGTACCGGGCTCGGTTCCGGCTGCACCAGCGGCCACGGCATCTGCGGCATCGCGCGTTTTTCCAAACGCTCCCTGCTCGCCACCCTCACCTTCATGACAGCCGGCGTTATCACTGTCGCCATCCTTCGCCTGACTACGGGGAGCTGACCCATGGGCAAATTGCTGGCTTCTCTCGCTTCCGGCATCGTGTTCGGCATCGGCATGGCCGTTTCGGGCATGACCAGCACCGCGCGCGTGCAGGGCTTTCTCGACTTTTTCGGCGCCTGGGATCCGACCCTCGCCTTCGTCATGGGCGGCGGTCTGCTGGTCACCACCATCGGCTACCGATTCGTGCTCCGCAAGCCCGCGCCGCTCTTCGCCGGCAGTTTTTCGCTGCCCACCAAGACCGATATCGACAAGCCGCTGCTGATCGGCGCGGCAATCTTCGGTATCGGCTGGGGTCTGGTGGGTTACTGCCCCGGACCCGCACTGGCCGGCCTGACCTACGGCTATGCGCCGACGCTGGCCTTCATTCCTGCGATGATCGTGGGCCTGCTGCTGGCGCACAAAATCACCGCGAAAACCTGAGCGGATCGCACCGACACCCGCAACCTGCGCGCATCGGGATGCCGCCTTGGCCAATCCCGGTGCGGCACGCTATGCTGCGCCGGAACCCGCACCACAGCACCCCCGTGACCACGACCGACGCTTCCGCGCAGCACGAACGCACCGCTGCGGTGCGCACCGCCTACGAACGCTATCTGCGCGCCTTTCTCGACGGCGATCTGGCCGCGGTCGAAGCCCTGGTGCGGTTTCCTTTGGCCTATATCGGCGCGGGCGAAACCCGCCTGCTCGACCGTTTTCCGGTCTCGCCGCAAGCGCTGCGGGAACGCAAGCAGTGGCACACCACGGTCAACGCCGATTACGAAGTCTCTCTGGTCGCGCCCGACAAGGCGCATGTGATCCTGCGCAGCGCGGAGCGGGTGCGCGCGGACGGCTCGCTGATCGAGACCGTCGCCGCCTTTTACGCCTTTACCCGCACCGCCGAGGGCTGGAAACTGTTCGCCCTGTCCGACATCGTCATTCCCGCCTGAAGCCGACGCTTGCCTCCCGCTCCGCGGGGCCGGCCACAACATTTCCTTCCGCTGGCGGCCGCCTTGGTTTATAAACGTCGCGGAACCATACCGTGGGCGACGTGCGCGGCCGCTCATCGACAACTAAAACAGCAGCCATCAGGGGACCACCATGATCACCGCAAAAGACATGTATTTTCATACGCCGACCTCCGACGACAAGTATTGGGCGGAGACCAACTACTTCGGCTTTTACGTTCCCGAGGAGCCGCTGCACGTCAACGTCTATGTGCTCACCCGGCAGAACCTGGGCGCGGTGCTGTCCAGCATCACCATCACCGACGGCTTTTCCAACACGCCGCATCTGGTGCGCTACACCAACAACCAGGTGCACCTGCCGTTCCCGAAAACCAACTTCGACGATTACAAGCTCGGCAACGGCCTGGCGGTCAAATGCACCAAGCCGGTGATGGATTACGATATCCGTTTCGACGACGGCAAGCGGCTGTCCTTCGACGTGACCTACAAGGCGCTGATGGAGCCCTACGACATCCATGATCCCGCCATGGATCCGCTCGCCCAGGTCAGCCACGGTGGCGACACCGTGTCCGATACCGCCTATGCCGGGCACTGGGACCAGACCGGCCGCGTGACCGGCAAGATGACCCTGGATGGCAAACAGTTCCCGATCGACTGTGTGTCCAGCATGGATCACAGCTGGGGCCTGCGCCACGAAGACCAGTTCGCCAACTTCTGCTGGCTCAACGCCAATTTCGACAACGACACCAGCATTCACTGCATCTGGGTGATCAACCCCGACGACAAGAACGATTACGCCGCCATCGTCCACGGCTATGTCCGCGAGGGCAATCAGGTTTACGGTCTCACCAAAGGCAAGGGCCGGGTGCTGCGCAACGGTCTGCTGCACCAGTTCATGGACCTCCAGGTGGAAGACAAGCGCGGCCGCAGCCATCGCTTCACCGGCACCGCGTTCACCTCCAACCCCTGGTCGCCCTGGCCCTATTTGTTCGCCACCCACACTTTCATGCGCTGGGAGCTCGGCGGCGTGATCGGCTGGGGCGAAATCCAGGAAGTCGCCATGTAGGCCGTCGGCAACCACCGTGCGCCACTACACACCGACCCTGGGCCAGCGTGCCCGGCCGACGCCGGACTGGATCGCCGGCATTCGCGTGCGCTTTCCCGTGGAACGCACGCTCGACGCGGTGCTCACCCGCAAGCTCGTCGAGCGCGCCGATCCGCGCGAACAGAGCATGGATTTCTCCCGTCTGGAGCCGCGCCTGCTCGATTACCTGCGCGGCGCCACCGGAGACGCCCAGCTCGGCATCGCCAACCTGAAACGCCTCACCGGGGGCGCGTCCAAGGAGCAGTTCACCTTCGATCTGCACCGCCCCGCCGCCGACAGCGTGAAACTCATGCTGCGCATGGACCCGCTCGAATCCGTGGTCGAAACCCACCGCCTGCGCGAGGCACAGATCCTGCGCGCCATGCAGGGCACAGTGCCGGTACCCGAGGTGTACTGGGTCGAAGCCGATCCGGGTGCGCTCGGGCGGCCCTTTCTGATCGCCGGTTTTCTCGACGGCATCGTGCAGCCGGAGGGCGGCGGCAAGGTCACCGGACTCGGCATGTATTTCGAGCCCGGCTTGCGCGCCCAACTCCGGGACCAGTTCGTGCAACACCTCGCCGGCATCCACCGGCTCGATTGGCGCCGCTGCGATCTGTCCAGCTACGACGCCCCGGAGTCCGGCAGCACCGAGGCGAATCGGTGGTCGCTCGGCCTCTGGGAGCGCATCTGGCACGAGGACACGGTGCAGGCCCATCCGGTCATCGAGTACGCCGCCAGCTGGTTGAAAGCCAACATGCCCGAGGTCGCCACGCCGGTGGTGGTGCACGGCGATTACCGCAGCGGAAATTTCATGTACACCCCGGACGGACGCATCAACGCCATCCTCGACTGGGAGCTGTGCCACCTGGGCGACTACCACGAAGACCTGGCCTATGTCGGCTGCAAACTGCTCGGCTGCCCCGACGAGCGCGGCGAGCTGCTTGCCTGCGGACTGTTGCCCTTCGAGGAGTTGCTGGCGCGCTACGAGGAGCTGTCCGGAAATCGCGTCGACCGCGCGCGGCTGCACTATTACGACGTCTTCACCCACTACAAGATGGCGTCCATTGCCGCCACCAGCCTGCGCGTGGCGCACGGTCGCAAGACCCATCTCGACGCCATGATGAACCTGATCGGCGGCGTCGGCGCCATCGCGGTGGCGGTGCTGACCGAGCGGTTGACCTGAGCCGCCCGGGTCAGCGCGGCTCGCAGATAAAGACCGGAATGTCGCGCGGGGTGCGCTGCCGGTAGAGCTCGTAATCCGGATAGTGCTGGCAGCACACCGGCCACACCGCTTCTTTTTCTTCGGCACTGGCGCGGCGAGCGCGCAGTTTCATTTTTTTGCTTTTGTACTGCACTTCGATATCCGGATGCGCAATGAGATTGTTCACCCACACCGGGCTCTTGGGCGCGCCGCCCTGCGAGCCGACCACGATCACGCCGTCGCGATAGGGCACATACATCAGCGGAATGATGCGCTGGGCGCCGGATTTCGCGCCCGTCATGGTAATCAGACAAACGTCATGGCCGTTGAGCTTGCCGAGGATGCGCCCGCCGCTCCAGCGGTACAGCTTCACATTGAGGTGCGAAAACATCTTGAGGTAAGGAATGATCTTGCCCATCTGTTCGGACGTTGCGGTTTTCAGATTGACCATTGCCATCGCTGCGCTGCTCCTCTCGGAAAAATAACTGCTTCGTGAAACCAGACTGACGTGTCGCGAAACTGAAGCGTGGTGGACGGCCTGGTCGCCCATCCGCTCCCCTGTTCAGGGTCGCCCCGCGTCGCCTTGTAACACAGAGCGGGGAGTTGGTAACCCGTTTTCGCTATACCCCCGCAGGCGGAGCGGCACGCGCCGCCCGGCGCAACCAGATATAGCCGCTGAATCCGGCAATCAAGGAAGCGAGCAAAACACCGGTTTTGGCCATCAGCAGCTCGTCGGGGTGCGCGGCAAAGCCCAGTTCGGCGATGAAAATCGACATGGTGAAGCCGATCCCGCCCAGCAGCGAGACTCCGGCGATCTGATTCAGGCGGGTGCCGGAGGGCAACTCGCCGATACCCAGCTTCAACGCCAGCCATACGGTGCCGGTAATGCCGATGAACTTGCCGAACACCAGGCCCAGCGTCACGCCCAGGGTCACGGGGTGCGTCAATGTCGTTGCCAGGGCGCCAAAATCCAGCGGAATGCCGGCGTTGAACAGGGCGAACACCGGCACCACCAGAAAGGCCACCGGCAGGTTCCACAGATGTTCCAGACGCTGCAGCGGCGCCTGCACCTGGATGGCACCGTTGCCCAGGGCCTGCGCCACCGCGCGCAGCTCGTCGTTGGTGAGAATGCTGGAGCCCGGCCTGTAGCTGGCATCGAACCGCGCGAGCAGCGCCCTGGTACGCTGGCTGAACAGTGCCGGATCGTAGCGGGGACGGGCGGGCACGGTGAACGCCCCCAGCACGCCCGCAAGCGTCGCATGAATCCCCGATTCGAGCAGCAGATACCAGAGCACCGCCGCCAGCAGGAAATAAGGCATGGTCCGGCGCACGCCGGCCAGATTCAGCACCAGCATGGTGCCGAGCACCAGCGCCGCGCCCGCGAGCCAGCCCAGCGCCAGTTTTTCCGTGTAGAAGAGGGCGATGACCACCACCGCACCCAGATCGTCGACGATCGCCAGCGCCACCAGAAAGGTGATGAGCGCCCGGGGCACCCGTCCCGCCAGCAAGGCCACCACGCCGATCGAGAAGGCGATGTCCGTCGCCATGGGAATGCCCCAGCCGCGGGCGCCAGGGCCGCCCGCGTTGAACGCCGCGTAAATCAGCGCCGGGACCAGCATCCCGCCGATGGCGGCGAGAATGGGCAACACCGCGTGGCGGGGATTGGCGAGCTCGCCCACCAGCATTTCCCGTTTCAGTTCCAGGCCGACCACGAAGAAAAACAGCGCCATCAGGCCGTCGTTGACCCAATGGTGGAGGGATTTTTCGATGCCCCAGTCGCCGATACCGACCTGGGCCGGCAGATGCAACAGATGCTGGTAGGCCGTGGCCAAACCGGAGTTGGCGAGCATCAGGGCGAGAATCGCCGAGACCATCAGCACTATGCCGCCGGTGGTCTGACGATGGATAAACTCCTCGAACGGGGTCAGGATTCGTTCGAAGCCCCGCTCCCAGGGCGCCCGGATGCGGCCGGACTCGGTATCGGCGGAATCGAACAGCTCGGGATCCTTGCTCACGGGGTACTGTCTCTCCTGGGTCGGTGGCGATGCTCGCCGCAAATCGGCCTGTGCTGTCACCGGCTGCGATGGCGGTCTGCGACCGCGCCGGGACCGGCCCATGGTACCCAAGAAATCGCACCGGATGGTCGTCGGCCCAACGCCAGCCGCGATGCCACGGCACTTGTCGCGCGCCGGTGCCGGGGTTAGAGTCGCCACCGAACCCGCGACTCGCCCGCATCTGTCGATGACCCCGCATCCGTCGATGACCCCGCAACAGCGCACCCGGTCCCGCTGCCCCGCCGTTGCCGCGGCGCGGGTGCTGTTGGCGGTGGCGCTGCTGGCTTCAGGCCAGGTGGCGGTGGCGCTGCATGCTGCCGATCATCCATTCCACACCCACACGAGCGCCTGCGACGCTTTTCTGGGCGCTGACATCCAGCAACCGAGCGTCGCTCCCGTGGCGGTTCAGACCGCGGTGGTGCCTGCTCATGTGGTGCGGACAGAGGTCTTTTTACAGGTTGTCGCGCTGACCCTGTATCCCGCATTCCAACCCCGCGCCCCGCCGCTCCTCCCCACGACCTGAGTTTTCCAATCGTTACTGCGCTCCGGCACCCAGATGCCGGGCGCTTGGTCGTTACGGGAGCATTCCATGAAGAAAACCATCGTTGCAGTGGCAATCGCCGCTGTCCTGCCCTGGTCGGCGGCGTCTCGCGCCGACACCGACATCGACGCCCTGCGGGCCGAATTCGATCAGAAATTCAAAGCGCTCCAGGCCGACTACGAGGCACGCCTGAAAGCCCTTGAAAACCGCCTCGAGACGGCCGAAATCAAGGCCGATAACGCCCAGCAGGACGCTGCCGCGAGTGCCGCCCCGCCCCCGGTTTCGGCGGGCACCTTCAACCCGGAGGTATCGCTTATTCTGCAGGGCGGCTACCTCAACCGCGCCGGCGGCGAGCATCCGATTACCGGTTTCATGCCCGTCGAGAAGCACGCGCCCGTGGACCGTGGCTTCACGCTGGATGACACCGAGCTGGTGTTTGGCGCCAACATCGATCCGTACCTGCGCGGGTTCGCCGATCTGACGGTGGCGAACGACAAGGTGAATGTGGAGGAAGCCTGGTTTCAGAGCCTGAATCTGGATTATGGGCTGACAGTCAAAGGTGGTCGCTTTCTGTCCGGCATCGGCTACCAGAACGAGCGTCACCCCCACACCTGGGATTTTGCCGACAACAGCCTGATGTACTCGGCACTGTTCGGCGAGCACCTGGCGCAGGACGGCGTGCAGGTACGCTGGCTCGCACCGACCGAACTGTTCATGGAGGTAGGCGCGGAAGCGGCCAAGGGGCAGTTCTTCCCGGGTTCGGAGGTGGGTGGCGACAGGAACGGTGTCGGAACCTGGGCGGCTTTTGCCCATGTCGGCGGCGATGTCGGCGAATCCAATGCCTGGCGCGCCGGCATGTCTTACCTGCGTGCCCGACCCCGCGGGCGCGAGGCGTTTCTCACCGATGTTGGCGACTTCGCGGAACTGACCAGCTTCTCCGGGACGTCGAAGACCTGGCTTGGCGATTTCGTGTGGAAGTGGTCACCGAACGGCAATCCGTATGAGCGCAATTTCGTGTTCGCGACGGAGTACTTCCACCGCGATGAGCGCGGCGGACTGAACTGCGCCGACAACATCGCGGCAGGGGGCCAGTGCACGGGCCTGACAGACAGTTACGACAGTTCGCAATCGGGCGGCTACGCGCAGGCGGTGTATCAGTTCATGCCGCGCTGGCGCACCGGTGTGCGCTACGACCGGCTCAGTTCGGGTTCGGTGGATTTGGGCGCCAACGGGATGTTTTTTGACACCGCCAATTACGACCCGAGCCGCTGGAGTCTGATGACCGACTATTCGCCGTCCGAGTTCTCGCGCTTTCGCTTGCAGTTCGCCCGCGACAAATCCCAGCAAGGCAATCCGGATAACGAGGTCATCCTGCAATACATCATGAGCATCGGTCCCCACGGCGCCCACAAATTCTGAAGGAAAACTTCCATGAACCGCTTACTGATTCTGACGTTGATTGCAATTGGCCTCGCGGCGTCCCCGGCATGGGCGACGCTCAATGTGCTGACCTGCGAACCCGAGTGGGCCGCCCTGACGCAGGAAGTGGCCGGTGACCTGGCGGAGGTCACTTCCGCGACCTCCGCCCTGCAAGACCCGCATCACATCGAGGCGCGGCCGGCACTGCTGGCGAAAGCCCGCCGCGCAGACCTGCTGGTCTGCACAGGCGCCGAGCTGGAACTCGGCTGGCTGCCATTGCTGCAGCGCGAGGCCGGCAACGGCAGGATCCAGCCCGGCCAGCCGGGCTACCTGGACGCAGCGCAGTTCGCCCGGATTCTTGAGCGCCCCACCGCGCTGGATCGTTCGATGGGCGACGTTCACGCCGCCGGCAATCCACACCTGCACCTCAACCCGCACAACATCGCACGGGTGGCGGACGGCCTGGCCAAACGCCTGGGCGAACTCGACCCGGCGCATGCCGCCCGTTATGCCGAGCGCAATACTGACTTCCAGAGCCGCTGGGCGGCGGCGATGGCACGCTGGGAACAACAGGGCGCCCGCCTCAAGGGCGTACCCGTGGTCGTGCACCACCGCAACTGGAGTTACCTCGTCGACTGGCTGGGCCTGACGGTGATCGGGGAACTTGAGCCCAAGCCCGGCATGGAACCAACTGCGAGCCACCTCGCGGAACTGCTGGAGACCCTCAAGGCCACGCCGGCACGGATGGTCCTGCGCGCGGCCTATGAACCGTCCAAGGCGTCCGAGTGGCTGGCCAGCCGAGCCAACATTCCGGCCGTGGAGCTGCCCTATACGGTCGGCGGTTCGGCCGGCACAAAGGACCTGTTCGGCCTGTTCGAGGACACCTTGAACCGACTGTTGCAGGCCGCGCCATGACGCTCGATGGACTGCAACCAGCCATCCTGCTGCCGGCACTGGCGGCGGGGCTGCTGGTGCTCGCCACCCACGTGCCACTGGGCATGGAAGTGCTGCGCCGGGGAATCATCTTCATTGATCTGGCCATCGCCCAGATTGCCGGGCTCGGCATCGTGGTCGCCAGTGCGTGCGGTGCCGAAATCGGTGGCTGGCGCACACAGGTCAGCGCGGTCGCCGCCGCACTGACCGGAGCGCTGTGTCTGAGCTGGATGGAGAAAAAATACCCGGCCCAGCTGGAAGCGGTAATCGGCGTCAGTTTCGTGGCCGCCGCCTGTACCGCCATTCTGTTGATGAGCCAGGATCCGCACGCCGGCGAACACCTGAAGGATCTGCTGGTCGGCCAGATTCTGTGGACTACCTGGGGCGGGCTGGCGCCGCTGGCAGGGGTAACGGCGCTGACACTGGTGGGCTGGTTCGGCCTGCGTTGCAACAGGTCGCCCCTCGGTTTCTATCTGCTGTTCGCGATCACCATCACCGCTTCGGTGCAGGTCGTGGGGGTGTATCTGGTGTTCGCCAGCCTGATCGTGCCGGCATTGGCAGCGGGCGGCCGACTGGTGCGGGCCGGCGCTGTCGGCATTGCCGGGTATGTGCTTGGCCTGCTGGCATCCGGTCTGTTCGATCTGCCGGCGGGCGCGGCCATCGTACTGGCGCTGGTGGGTGTGGCCACCCTGGGCGGGAAAGCCGCAGCGACAATCGAGCACCGTTGAGCGGGTCACCGGGATTGCGGTGCCTGGCTAAAACGCCTGCGTATCCCGGCAGGGTTCCTCGGCCTGCTCGATCTCGATGGTGGTGTGGGCAAAACGGTAAGGCACCAAGGCGGCTGCCACCGCTTCCTTGATGCGGTGCTGCACAGCGTTGGTGATGGGTTCGTCGATATCCAGATGCACCGTCAGCACATGGCGCTCGCCGTCCAGCGACCACAGGTGCAGATGGTGCAGATCCACCACATGCTCCACGGCCCGAAGCTTTGCCGTTACCTCCCGCACCAGGGCGGCATCCGGACTGGCCTGAAAGAACAGCCGCCCCGTCGTGGCGAGATTGCGCGCCACGTTGAACAGGATCAGGCCCGTCAACGCGATCGACAACAGCGGGTCCAGAATCGGCCAGTCGACCACCAGCAGCGCCGCCCCCAGCGTCGTGCCGCCCGCCAGCCGCCAGGCGGCGACGCCGTTGACCGTCACGCCCAGCACCGCCAGCGCCACCATGCCCGGCGCGTGGGGCATCACCGGCGCGCCGAGGCGCGGCACCGCCTGCCACAACACCCACGCCGAACCCACCACCAGAATGAGTCCATTGACCAGGGCGCCAAACAGCGACAGACGACCGAAGCCGTAACTGAACGTCTCGCTGGCGCGCCGCCCGGCGAGGCGGCTCATGCCCCAGCCGAAACCGATCGCCAGACTGTCGCCGAAATCGTGCACGGCGTTGGCCATGATCGCGGTACTGCCGGCCCAGCGGCCGCCGATGAATTCGATGATCGCAAAACTGAAATTGAGCCAGAACGCGAAGCCGATGGCTCTGGCCGCGTCGTGGGTGACCGAATGCCGGTGATGGTTAAGGACCGGGCCGTGGTGGTGGTGCGAAGTCGGCACTGGGAGCTCGCGAATCCGGGATTGCGACCATGGTAACCGACCGCCGACACTTTCCTCAGCGCCGTGAAGCCGCTGCCGGGCGCCACGGTCGCTTCCATCTCATCGTCAGCCAGCGCGACCTCCACTGCGGTCGCCGTCCACGGCCTGACGATGCCCAATATCTGACTGTTGATTGGGAAAGATCCCAAAAAAAGGGGATGCCCAGGCACCCCCCATCACACACCGCCACTGCGCGGTCGCGGCAAATCCTGTCAGAGCACTTCGAACAGTCCCGCGGCACCCATGCCGCCGCCCACACACATGGTGATGACGACGTATTTCTCGCCGCGGCGTTTGCCTTCGCGCAATGCGTGGCCGACCATGCGGGCGCCGCTCATGCCGTAGGGATGGCCGATGGAGATGGCACCGCCGTTGATGTTGAGGCGCTCGTCGGGAATGCCGAGTTTGTCGCGGCAGTAGATCACCTGCACGGCAAAGGCTTCGTTGAGCTCCCACACACCGATGTCGTCGATTTTGAGACCGTGCTGCTTGAGCAGTTTGGGAATCGCGAACACCGGGCCGATACCCATTTCATCGGGTTCGCAGCCGGCCACCGCGATGCCGCGATAGAGGCCGAGCGGTTGCAGCCCGCGCTGTTCGGCGGTCTTGCGTTCCATCAGCACGCAGGCGGCGGCGCCATCGGACAACTGGCTGGAGTTGCCGGCGGTGATCACGCCGCCCTCGAATACGGGCTTGAGCGCGGCCAGTCCCGCCGCCGTGGTATCGGCGCGGTTGCCCTCGTCGTTGCTGAGGGTGCGGATGTCGATGGCTTCCTTGCCGGTCGCCTTGTCCACCAGCCGCACGTTGGCGGTGACCGGGATGATCTCATCGGCGAAGAGGCCGGCGCGCTGCGCGGCGGCGGTGCGCTGCTGCGATTGCAGGCCGTACTCGTCCTGACGCTCGCGGCTGATGTTGTAGCGCTTGGCGACCACTTCCGCTGTTTCCAGCATGGGCATGTAGATGTGTTTGTGCAGTGCGATCAGGTTCGGATCCTGGGCGCGGTAGCGGTTCTGGTGCTCGTTCTGTACTAGGCTAATGGATTCCATGCCGGCACCCACCGCGACGGTCATGCCGTCGTGCATGATCTGCTTGGCGGCGGTGGCGATGGCCATGAGACCGGAGGAACACTGGCGGTCCATGGTCATGCCACTCACCGTGACCGGCAGGCCGGCGGCGAGTGCGCTCAGGCGGCCGATGTTGTAGCCGGTGGTGCCCTGACTGAGCGCGGAGCCCATGCACACGTCGTCGATCTCGGCGGGATCGACCTTGGCGCGCTCCACCGCGGCGCGGATCGCGATCGCGCCCAGACTCGGGCCGTTGGTGTCGTTGAACAGACCCCGATAGGCTTTGCCGATGGGGGTGCGGGCGGATGAAACGATTACGGCTTCTCTCATGTCAGTGCTCCTCCGGGAGGCCCGGGTTCAGGATTTGGATGTCTGCGCGGCAAGCGCATAACCGATGAATTTCTCGGTCTGCTTGAGGGCGCCGGAAAGCCGCTCCTCGCCCTTGGGATCGTCGAGTCGCGCCCAGTTTTCCACCACGGCTTCCGGTGTCTGCTGCGCCACCGGCAGGTAAATACCCCGGGTTTCATACAGATGGGCACTGGCGTAACCGCCGGCACCGGCGCACAGGATGAACTTGTTGGGTGCATCCTCGGCGCACAGGGCGAGCACCCCCGCGCTCACCGGCTCGGGCTGCATCACGGCCGCCGCGCGCGGGTCGGGAATGATGTCTTCGGTCATACGGGTGAGGGCAGCGGGCGCGAGCGAATTGACCCGCACATTATATTTCTCGCCTTCCTGGGCCAGGCTGTTCATCAGGCCGACGACGGCGAGCTTGGCGGCGCTGTAGTTGGACTGGCCGAAGTTGCCGTACAGCCCGCTCGACGACGAGGTCATCACGATGCGGCCGTAGGTCTGCTCCTTCATGATTTCCCACACCGCCTTGCAGCAATAGGCCGCGCCCATCAGGTGCACGTCCATCACCAGTTTGAAATCGGCCATGTCCATTTTGGAAAACGACTTGTCGCGCAGGATGCCGGCGTTGTTGATGAGGATGTCGACGCGGCCCCAGGCCGCCATCGCATCCTTGACCATGGCCTGCACCTGCTCGAAATCGGCGACATTGGCGCCATTGGCAATGGCTTCGCCGCCCTTGGCCTTGATCTGCTTGACCACTTCCTGCGCCGCCGCGCTGGAACTGCCGGTGCCGTCGCGGGCGCCGCCGAGATCGTTCACCACCACCTTGGCGCCGCGCGCGGCGAGCGCCAGCGCGTGCGAGCGGCCGAGACCGTTGCCGGCGCCGGTGACAATCGCCACCCGGCCATCGAATCGTATCGTCATTGTCGTTGTCTCCGTCAGTCGGATGGGTTGAGCGCGCTCAGCGGGTGAAGATCATGCTGAGCCATTCGGCCTTGATGGCGGGCTTGTCCTGGCCCTCGATTTCCACCGTGATGTCCAGTTTGAAGAGGAACTGCCCCGGATTTTTTTCCGCCGCTTCCAGCACTGCGGCCCTGGCGCGAATCCGGCTGCCGACCTTGACGGGCTGCAGGAAGCGCACCTTGTCGAAACCGTAGTTGACGCCCATGGTGCGATTCGGGACATCGACGCCGACGCCGTTCTGGAGAAAATACGCCAGCATCGACAGGGTGAGAAAACCGTGGGCGATGGTGGTGCCGAACGGCCCCTGGGCCGCCTTTACCGGGTCCACATGGATGAACTGGTGGTCCAGGGTGACATCGGCGAAATCGTTGACGCGCTGCTGATCGATGGTGAACCACTCGGAAGTGCCGGCATCCTGGCCGATGCAGGCGGCGAGATTCGCGGTGTCGATACGGATGGTCATGCGGTCTTCCTCAAGGTGTGGTGGCTGCGATCCGGGAATGGGTGCGGTCGGGTCAATACCCGGACAAGGCGGCAAAGCGGCGCAGATGGTAGCGGTGGTCGCCGTACAGATGTTCCGCGACCCGCGCCCGCTTCATGAAAAAGCCGATATCCAGTTCATCGGTCATGCCCACGCCGCCGTGGAGCTGGACCGCTTCATTGGTGGCGAGCGTCGCGACTTCACCGGCCTTGGCCTTGGCGAGACTCGCCAGCACCGCCACCTCGGCGCTGCCGGCGTCCAGCGCCTGCAGCGTCTTGATGACCAGCGACTTGAGCAGTTCGATTTCGCTGAACAGGTGCGCGGCGCGGTGTTGCAGTCCCTGATAGGAGCCGATCAGCACGCCGAACTGCTTGCGCGTGTTGAGATAGGCCACGGTCTGCTCGCAGGCCTCCATGGACAGGCCCAGCAACTCGGCCGCCAGATGCGCGTTGCCGATCTCGGTGAGGCGCTCGATCACCGCACTTGCGGCGCCGGGTTCGCCCAGCAGGGCCGCGCGCGGCAGCGCGACACTGTCAAAACGGATCATCGCGCTGTTGCGGCTGTCGGCCATGACGACCCGCTCCACCGTCACGCCGGGCGCAGTGCGCTCCACCAGCACCAGGCTGATGCCGTCGCGATCGGCATCTGCGCCGGCGCTGCGCGCCGACACGATCAACTGGTCGGCGCTGTGGCCGTCCGGGACAAACTGTTTTTCGCCATTGAGCACGAAGCCGTCGCCGCGCGCTTCCAGTCGGGTACGCACCCGGCAGGGCGCGTGATGCGGGCCCTCGTCGAGGGCCGGCGCGAGCTGGAGTTCGCCCGCGACGATGGCCGGCAACAGCGCATTGCGTTGCGCGAGCGAGCCCGCTTGCACAATGGCGGATACGCCCATCACGGCGGTGGCAAACAGCGGCGAGGCCGTCAGGGTGCGGCCGTTCTGCTCCATGATCTGACCCATGCCCACATGGCCGAAATCCAGCCCCCCCTGGGCTTCGGGCACCAGAATGCCGGACCAGCCCAGATCGACCATCTGTTGCCAGGTGGCGCGGCTGTAGCCCAGCGCATCGCGACTGTCGCGCAGTTGCCGCAGTTGCGACACCGGCGCGTGTTCACTGAGGAAATCCCGCGCCGCGTCTTTCAGCATGCGTTGTTCTTCGTTGAGTACCAGCGCCATGGCGATCGCCCTTATTCCTTGCCCAAGCCGAGAATGCGCTTGGCGATGATGTTGAGCTGGATTTCCGAAGTGCCGCCCTCGATGGAGTTGCCCTTGGTACGCAGCCACTGGGTGGCCATCAGGCCGTGGTCGTAGGCGTCGCCCTCCCAGGCCAGGGCGCGCTGACCGTGAATGCTCACCAGCAGCTCGTGACGGCGCTTGTTGATCTCGGTGCCGGTGTACTTGAGCATCGAAGACGCGGCGCCCACGCCCTGCCCCGCGGTGGCTTCGTCGGTGATGCGCTCGGCGGTGAGTTCAAAGGCGCGGTTGTCCATTTCCCAGCGCGCGATGTCGGTGCGCATCGCGCTGTCGGCCAGTTCGCCGCCCGCGAGGCCAATCTGTTCCACCGCATGGTCGTGGAGATTCCCGGCGCCCGCGTTGCCCTGCCCGATACTGCCGATCATCTCGCGCTCATGAGTGAGCAGATAGGTGGCGAGCTCCCAGCCCTTGTTGAGGGTGCCGACCAGTTGATCTTTCTCGACCCGGACATCGTCCAGAAAGGTTTCGCAGAACGGCGACTTGCCGGAAATCAGCCGGATCGGTCGGGTGGTCACCCCCGGGGTGTTCATGTCGAACAGTACCAGGCTGATGCCGGCGTGTTTGACCGCGGCGGGATCGGTGCGCACCAGGCAGAACATCCAGTCGGCGCGATCGGCGTAGGAAGTCCACACCTTCTGGCCGTTGACGATGAAATGATCGCCCTTGTCCTCGCAGCGGGTCTGGAGTCCGGCCAGGTCGGAGCCGAAATTGGGCTCGCTGTAGCCCTGGCACCACCAGATGCGGCCTTCGACGATATTGCGGATATGCTGGCGCTTGAGCGCCTCGGAGCCGTATTTGAGCAATGCCGGGCCGATCATCGAGAGACCCATGCTGAACAGCGGCAGCCGCGCGTTGATGCGGTTCATCTCCTCGCGGAGGATCTTGGTCTCCTCCTTGTTGAGTCCGCCGCCGCCGTATTCGGCCGGCCAGTCGGGCGCGGTCCAGCCGCGCGCCGCCATGACTTCGAGCCAGCGTTTCTGGTCGTCACTGACGAACTTCCACTTGGTGCCGCCCCAACAGCGATCCTCGAACTCGACCACCATCTCGCGCTGCGAGAGCGGGCAGTTGGCTTCGAGCCAGGCGCGGGTTTCCCGTCTGAACTGCTCCAGATCCGGCATGGTGTGCTTACCCCCCAAAAAAATGCCGACGCCACCGCTCCGGTCGCTGTGCCGAAGTCCTTCACCGAGGTGCGCAGTGCGGTAACTGTTACGGTGGCCGATGCGTTCCGCGGCGCGGAAAGCCAAGGCGAAGCACTATAGTTGAACGCCCCGGGACGGTAAACCCGACGGTAACCTGCCCGCTGGCAGAGTTCGGGACGCCTGGTCACATCCGCGCTGCCGGCCTCGAAGCGCGCTCAGACCGTTCCGACGGCGGCGCGCATCACCAGATGTTTGAGGGGATCCACACGGTCGAAAAACGCCATGCCGGCGGCACGCGCGAGGGCGCTGGGCAGATCCTCGCGGCCGAACAGGGTCTTGAACCCCCGCATCGCGGCCAGCATGGCGAGATTCTCCGGTCGGCGCCGGCGCTGGTAGCGGGCCAGCGCGCCGGCATCGGCGACGCCCAGACCGCGTTGCCGCGCACGCGCCACTTCTTCCGCCAGCACTTCGGCATCCGCCAGACCGAGGTTGACCCCCTGCCCGGCGAGCGGATGAATGGCGTGCGCGGCATCGCCGAGCAGCGCGATCCCCGGCATCACATAGCGGTCGGCGTGATGCTGACCCAGAGGCGCCAGCGCGCGCGCACCGTGCAGGGAGATCGCACCCAGCGCATGTTCGCTGGCGATCTCCAGCGCGCGGCACAGGGCGTCGTCGGGGAGCGCGTGCAGGTGCTCCGCCACGGCCTGTTCCTGCGACCAGACGATCGCCACGAAATGGGTATCACCGCGCTCATCATGAAGCGGTAAAAAGGCGAGGGGTCCGGTGGGCGCGAACCACTGGCGGGCGCAGTGACCGTGCTCGCGCTCGGTGCGCAGCACCGCGACCAGCGCCAACTGGCCGGGATCCCAGTGCTGCGCGGTAAACCCGAAGTGCTCGCGCAGCGGCGAGCGGGGCCCGTCCGCCGCTACCAAAAGGGACGCACAGATCCGCTCGTGATCCAGTTCGGCCGCGCAACCGCCACCGGGCAGGCGTTCGATCCGCGTCAGTGTCCGCGGACACAGAAAGCGGATATTGGGCTGCGCGCGCACGGCCTCACCGAGCGCCGCGATCAGCGCCGGTTGCGCGACGATATGCCCTAACTGCGGCTGATGAATCTCGGCGCAGTCGAAGCTGACGTGGCCGGTGCTGGCGCGATCCCAGACCGCCATGGAGTTATAGGGGCAGGCGCGCCGGGCCAATGCCTCGGACCAGGCGCCGATCCGGTCGAGCAGGCGCCGGCTGCGTTCGTTGAGGGCCAGCGCGCGACGGTCGAGCACGGCGGTATCCGCGAGGGCCGCTGGCGGCTGCGACTCCACCAGCGTGATCGCAAGCTCCGCGCCCGCCGGCCCGCGAGCGAGCGCCAGCGCGAAGGCGGCGCCCACCGGCCCCGCCCCCACGATCAGAACGTCACAGTCCCGATTCATCGCCAACCACCCGGGCGGCGGGCACCGCGAGCCCGGCGCCGAAATCCGCCAGGGCGTGCCGCAGCGGCGGGCAGAGGCCGAGCGCGGTGAGGCCGAGATTGCGGCCCAGGGCCAGCAGCGGCGCGCGGCTGGCGAACAGCGCCGGCAGCCGCTCGCTGAATTGCAGTGTGCGCCACTGGTCGCACGCCCGCGCCCGGGCGTAGCCGGCAAGCACGCCGAGATCGCCCAGGTCGCGACCGCTTCGCGCGCCCGCGCGCAGGTGCTGCGCCAGCGTTGCCAGATCCCGCACCGTGAGATTGAAGCCCTGCCCCGCGACCGGGTGCAGGCTGTGGGCAGCGTTGCCCACCAGCACCAGGCGCGAACGCACCTGTTCGTGGGCAAGGCAGCGCCGCAGAGGAATGAGCTGCGGAGTGCTCATGCCGAGGATGACACCGGCGCGCCGGCCAAAAGCCTTTTGCAGTTCGGCGCGCCGTTCCGGTTCCGGCGCCACGGCGAGCGCCGCCGCCCGCTCCGGCGGCAATACCCAGACCAGGGACGCGCGCGACTGGCCATCCCGATCCGGCAGCGGCAGCAGGGCCATGGGGCCATCCGGGGTAAAGCGCTCGTAGGCGATGCCCCGATGGGGGTCGGCGAGCGTCAGGGTCGCGATCAGCGCGGCATTGCCGTAGTCGCGCGCGGCGACGCCGATGCCGAATCCCGCGCGCAGCGGTGAGTCCGTGCCGTCGGCGACCAACAGCAGGCGGGCGCGCAGGAGGCCCGCGCCGGACTGGACTTCCAGGTGGTCCCGGCGCGGCACCGGGGTCGCGTTGCGTCCCGATGCGCGGCCGACATTGGGACAGGCGGCCACGGCGGCGGCGAGCAACCGGATCAGTTCGGCGTTCTCGATCACCTGCCCGAAGGGCGCGTCGCCCGGAGCCGGCCCCAGCCGCGCCAGCCCCCAGCCGCCGCGCTCGCTCACCTGAATATCCGTTATCGCGGCCGAGCGCGCCGCGATCGCGGGCCACAGACCCAGCGCCGCAAAAACTTCGCGGCTGCTGGCGGACAGCGCCATGGTCCGTGCCTCGGGGAATGCGTCGCCGCGCGAAGCGGCGCCCGCGTGCGAGTCGTCCGCCAGCAGGGCGATGCGCCACTCGGGGCCGGCGCGCGCCAATACCGCAGCCGCGGTCAGCGCCGTGAGGCCGCCGCCCGCGATGGCGATATCGACATCGGCGCTTGCAGTCATCTCGGTCTCAGCCCGCCATCAGCCGCTCGATGTCGGCAACCGTCTTGGGCACTCCCGCGGTCAGCACCTCGGCACCTTTGCGGGTGATGGCGACATCGTCCTCGATACGGATGCCGATGCCGCGCCACTTTTTCGCCACCTTGCGGTTGTCGGGCGCGACATAGATACCGGGCTCCACGGTCATCACCATGCCGGGCTCCAGCAGACGCCACTCGTTGTCCACCTTGTAGTCGCCCACGTCGTGCACGTCCATGCCGAGCCAGTGCCCGGCCCGGTGCATGTAAAAATCGGTATGGGCATTGCGCGCGATCAGGTCATCGACATTGCCTTTCAGCAGCCCCAGATCGACCAGGCCCTGGGTGATGATCTTCACCGTGACCCGGTGCGGCTCGTCCCAGTGGTTGCCGGCGCGCGCGGCGTCGATGGCGGCCATCTGAGCGGCGAGCACGACCTCGTAGAGCGCCTGTTGCGGCGCCGAGAATTTGCCGTTGACCGGGAAGGTGCGGGTGATGTCGGCGGCGTAGTGTTCCAGTTCGCAGCCGGCGTCGATCAGCACCAGATCGCCGTCCTGCAGCGGCGCGCTGTTTTCCACATAGTGCAGCACGCAGGCGTTGGCGCCACCGCCGACGATGGAGCCGTAGGCGGGGTGGCGCGCGCCCTCGCTCGCAAACGCGTGTTCGATTTCCGCCTGCAACTGGTATTCGTACAGGCCCGGCCGCGCGGCGCGCATGGCGCGGCAGTGGGCGCGCGCGGAAATCGCGCCCGCCTTGCGCATCACCTTGAGCTCGGTTGCGGTCTTGAACAGGCGCGCCTCGTGGACCAGATGATCGAGATCGACGAACTCGTCCGGCGGTACCGCGCCGCTGCGGGCGCGGGCGCGAATGCCGTCGATCCAGTCCAGCAGCCGGGTGTCGAAAGTGCGGTTGCGACCGAGCGCGTAGTACACGCGGTCGCGCCCTTCCAGCAGGCCGGGGAGAATTTCGTCGATATCGTCGATGGGAAAGGCGTCGTCGGCGCCGTACAGCTCGCGCGCGCCTTCGGGACCGGCGCGGCGGCCGTCCCAGATTTCGCGGCTGCGGTCGCGCTCGCGGCAGAACAGGATGAACTGGCCCTGGGGCCGCTTCGGGATCAGCACCAGCACTGCCTCGGGCTCATGAAAGCCCGTGAGGTAGAAAAAATTGCTGTCCTGGCGATAGGGAAAATAGGTGTCCCGGCTGCGCACCTGTTCGGGCGCCGCGGTCAGGATCGCGATACTGTTTTTGCTCATCGTCGCCATCAGGTCGCGGCGACGGCGGGCGAATTCCTGGGCAGTGATCATCGGCGGGAATCCTGGGCTAGTGCAGTTTGGTGTCGGGACGTGCTTGCCGCGCGCGCAATTCGGCGTCGATCACCAGCACCGCCGCGCGCACATACTCGACCAGCTCAACGAAGTCCCGCTCGTCTTCCTCGGTGCCATCGACATCCGCGTCGGCACGGCCAATGGCGGCGAAGTCACCCAGTGCCGAGGCGGTGTCGGCGCTCAGGCCGCGCGCGCCGCCGCCCTGCCCGAGCCCGGCCAGAAAGCCCTGGCACCAGGCCGCGAGTGCCTGCACACGCAGATTCAGCGGCGCGTCGTCCACGGGCAGAAGCAGCTGGAAGCCGTAGTCGAAACGCGCCAGATCCGTTGCGGCGTCAGCGGCTATATCGGTGAGCGCACTGCGCATGGCTTCCTCGACCACCACGGTGGCGAGCTCGGCTTCGAGCAGATCCAGAACGGCCGTCGGCGAACGCAGCCCTCCGACGGTGGCGCCGCACAGCAGGCCGTGCCACTCCGCGGGATCTAGGGGTACGTTCAGGGCCGCGAACGCGGCGCGCAGGTTCTCGAAACGGGACACGCGATCAACGGCTACGGGGACTGGCGGGCATCCTAGCACGCTGCCCAGGCCGCGACATCCGCGCCGGCAGGCGGTCGGCAAAGACTATCGCACCAGAGTCGATTGACCGCTTTGGCGCGCGCCACTTATAGTCGCGTGTCAGGAGCCTGAACCGGGATGGTCATGAACGCGCCTTCCATCGCCGAACTCGAAAACAAGGTCGACCGCCTGGCCGTACTCAGCGCGCGCCTGAAAGCCGAAAACGACGTCCTGCGGGAACGCGAAGCCAGCCTGGCACGCGAACGCAGCCAGTTGCTCGAAAAAAACGAAATGGCGCGCTCCCGAATCGAAAACATGATCGCGCGACTCAAAGCCCTCACCCCGGAGTCCTGACTACCATGGCCGACGCCAGTATTTCGACGGTCAGCATCCGGATACTCGACAAGGACTATCAGGTCCATTGCCCGCCCGAGCAGCAGGACGCCCTGCTGAGCGCGGCCCACGGGCTCGATCTGCGCATGCGCGAAATCCGCCGTTCCGGCAATGTCATCGGCCTCGAACGCATCGCCGTGATGGCCGCGCTGAATCTTTCCTACGAGCTGATGCAGGCCCAGCACAACGCGGGCAGCAATGCCGCCGCGAGCACGGATCTGGACCGCATCGACGCCAAACTGACCCAGGCCATTCTCGCCCTCGAATAGCCGTTCCCCGGCATCAGCCGCGGCGGACCGCCGGATGCGACGCGCACGGCGACCACCACCCATCTCGGCAATGGTCCAGCGGACACCGCGCAACACAACAGACGACCGCAGCGGATTTTCAGCAGCCCGCCGACGTCATGATCAAGGGATTTTTATCGGCGCAGCGCCGGGGAACGGCAGCAGCCCGGCGGATGCCTCGCTGCGCGGCGCGAATTGCCGGTGACGCTCCGGGGCGGCGTAACAAGCCGCCCGCAGCGCCCCGGGCAGTGCTCAGATCAGATTGGAGACCACGACGGTAAAAAACACGCCGAAGACGAGCAGGCAGAACCCTGTAACGACCGCTTCGCCGCCGCTTTTGTCTTTGCTCAGGTCCATAACATAACTCCACGTGTGCTGTACGGGAGCTATTGTAACAGTCTTGAAAGTATCATTTTAATAATTTTGCATTTCTTTTGGTTATGTTTGCCAGTCGGTCAGGGGTATGGCAGCCTTCACTCTCGCCCCTCGGGCAAACGCTCGCCCCGCACCCTTAACCCGTATAACTCCAGGCCTCCCGCTGGCCCGGAACCCCGGGTGACAACACCGCCGCGCAGGTCGATCCCGAGCAGTCCGTAGGCCGCCCAGAGCATGCGGGCCGCCGCACCTGTGTACCAACTCCAACCGCCGCGGCCTTCATGGCCAGGGCCGCTGTAAATATCCGCCGGCTGCTGATGGGGTGCCAAGCCATAGCGGGCCGCGAGCTCGGGAACATCCCGGCCCAGGGGTGAAATTTTCTGCCACAGCCGGAAT
This sequence comes from Gammaproteobacteria bacterium, assembly GCA_016191205.1. Classification (GTDB taxonomy): domain Bacteria; phylum Pseudomonadota; class Gammaproteobacteria; order Pseudomonadales; family Porticoccaceae; genus JAGPUQ01. The sequence goes on from JACPPB010000004.1 coordinate 35,728, forward strand.
GCCTCCGCGCGCAGATGATTCGCCTCCGCGGCATTCTCGGCGCCGCTGGCCAGCGCGGTCAGGGCATCCACCAGCCAGGAAGCGCCATGGGAGTACTGCCCCCCGTTCTCGCGCACCCCCGCTGGATAGAGGGCGATGCGGCCCGGCCAGGGTAGCGAATGCTCGTCGAAGGCCGGCATCTGGACGCGCACCAGATGCGCGCCTTCCAGCCGCTCCAGATCGGCGCGCAGCGCGGCCAGCGCATCATCAGCGGCCACGGCCCCGGACAGCGCCGGCCAGGCTGCCGTAAGGGCGTTGGCGTGGAGCAGTTCGCTACCGTCGTCGGCGATGGCGCGCACGTAGTTCTCGCCCCGGCGCATCGCCGCCAGCGCCGCACGCAAACGGACGGCTTCCCCGTGCCAGCGGGCGGCGGTTGCCGTGTCGCCATGGCGGCGCACCAGCGGCTCCCAGTCGAGCAGCACCCGGTGCAGGAAAAAACCGAGCCACACGCTTTCACCGCGGCCGCGATGACCGATGCGGTCGAGGGCATCGTTCCAGTCGCCCGTGCCGATCAACGGCAATCCGTGGCGGCCGCGTCGCGCCAGGGTGTAGTCGATGGCGCGGCGACAATGTTCGTGGAGTGCGACGCGTTCGGCACCGGGGCGCGGCGCAAATCCGATACCGTCAGCGCCGTAGGGGATGGGCTCGCCTTCCAGGAACGGCGTCTTCTCCTCCAGAATGCTGATGTCGCCGGTGGCGGCGACGTACTGGGCGGCAATGTAGGGCAGCCACAGCTGCGGGTCGGATGCCCGGGTGCGGGCCCCAAAGCCGGTACCATCCGCGGGCGTCGGATGCCACCAGTGCAGCACGTCCCCTTGCGGAAACTGCTGGCCGGCGTGGCGCAGAATCTGCTCCCGCGCCAGTTCCGGAGCGATCACCAACAGCGGCAACACGTCCTGCAACTGATCGCGAAAGCCGTACGCTCCCGAGCGCTGCTCCGGGCCGCAGCGCCCCCACAGCCGCGCATTCAGCACCTGGTAGGGCAGCCAGATATTGACGAGGCGGTCGAAGTCCTTGCGATTGGTTTCGACGCGCAACTCGCCGAGGCGGCGGCGCCAGTCCGCCTCGGTAGCGACCAATGCCGCCCGCGCCGTGACAGGGTCGCGGTAGCGCGCGGCCAGCGCGCGGGCTTCTTCCTGCGTCGGCGCCTGACCCAGCGCGAAATTCACCCACAACTCGCCGCCGGCCGGCACTTCCACTTCACCGGAAAAAGCCGCGACCCGGCCGCCGTCATCCACGGCGGCCGGGTCGCCGGCACCAAGACTGACAAAGCACGGCAGCAGGCCCGCCGCCGTGCCGGCGAAGCGGCTGCGCACGGTCTCCACCACCGGCTGATCGAGACTGCTCGCCACAAACGCCCAGCCGGGCGCAAACAGGTTGTCGGGATTACGGGCGTAGACGGCGCCCGCTTCCGCGACGAGTTCGAGGCGTCCCCTGCTGTCCGCCGGCAGTTCCGCCAGTACCCATTCGAAGCAGGCCACCACCCGGCAGCGGCGCGACGTGCTGCCGCGATTGGCAATGCGCAGCAGACGCAGTTGCGCGGACACCTCCGGGGGTACGCAGACGGTCAGCTCCAGATCGAGCTCGCCGAGCGTGCTGGCAAAGCGCGCCTGGCCGGGCGCGAACTCTACCCGGTGCGGGATATCGCCGCGCCGCAGCGGGGCAAAGGTGGGTCCGCCGCAGGCGTCGGTGGCGAGATCGACCACATACAGCGCCTCGCCGGGCAGGCGGTGACCGGCGTCGCTCAGCCGGAACGGGGTGAGAGCGTTTTGCTGACTGTTGCCGGCGAAAGCAGCGACAAATCCGGCGCTGTCGAGCACCGCGCCCTGACCGACGGCATTCACCATGAGATGGCTGTAGGGTCGCGGGGCGTTGCCATCGATGCCGAGGGTCCAGCCGTCGGGGCTGAATTCGTGCTCCGGCGGCTCGGCGTCGCGCAGTGTGCGGGTAAGGCCGAGGGCGCGCTCGAGCACCTCCGGCGGCGGCAGCGGCGTGCCAAGCCGGCGCGCGATCAATTGCGCGGCGGCGCCGGGGTTGGCCGCGTAGCCGGTGACGAAGCGCACGCTGGCGCGGCCCCCGGCCGGGATCGTCACCCCCAGCGTCAGCGACAGCGCGGGATCGAAGCTGTACAGCAGACCCTCGTCATCCGGCGCCCGCGGCGCATCCGGCGCCAGACCGTCCGGACACGCCAGACCTCCGGCACCGACGAAGCGGTTGCGGCTGTCTTCGTAACCCGCCAGCCGCACGCCATGACCGTCGGTCGCCACCGCATGAAACGCCACTTCGCCCGCGGGCCGGCCGCGCACGTCCGTCAACAGGCGGCTGTGCGCCAGCAGCGCGGCCAGGGGTGCCACAAACCGGGTACCGACGTGCAGGGCATTGAACGCCGGGTGGCGGGCAGCGGCTTCGGCGTCGCCGAGCGTCAGCTCCTGAAAGCTGGTCAGGCGCAGCCGCCGCGGACGGTTGCTGCGATTTTCAAAGGTAAGGGTCCAGCACTCGACGGGGTCGTCCGGGGGCACTTCGACGCGCGCAAAAGCGGTCAGGTCCGCCGCATCGGCGCGGTAGCACAGCGCGGTGGTCGAGATCTCGGTCACCCGATGACGCACATCGGCGCCCGAACAGGGCTCGCGCGTGAGCGACCAGGGCGGGCGACCGGGCTCACTGACATAGAAAAATCGCCCACGGCGATCGAGGTCGTCTTCGGGACGGCGGGTCAGATCGATTTCCGGACAACCGCGCCGGGGACGGATCACCTGGGCATGGCCACGGCCATCCTCGCCCAGACGCAGCATGTAGAGGCCATTGCCCAGCACATGCGCCGGGGCTCGGCGCACCCGATGCAGGGTGCCGGCGCGGCGCGCGCGTGTCAGCACCCAGGCGCCTACCGCGATCACCAGCACGGCGGCGACCGCATAGGCACCCATCAAATCGCGCACTGCCGGCAACAGCGGCCCGGCGTGGCCATGCATCCCCTGAGCGCGCATCCACACATATTCCCACTCGCCACCGCGCGGGATATAGAACGGCACCAGCAGCGGCGCCCAGGTGGCGAAGCGGCGCAACCCCTCCGGGATCGCCTGCCCGCGCGGGCCGTGGCCCAGCGCCCGGGCGAGGCGTGCATTCACGGCGTCCATGCCGACAAAGGAGAAATTCACCAGCGTCGCCACCCGCAGCCCCATGTGATCGAACCAGATCAGCACGCGCAGCCAGTCGTAGGCCATCAGGCCGAGAAATACCTCGAGGCTCCAGGCGCGGTAGTGATCCGTCGGTTGCAGCATCTGCTGCGCAGTGGCGAGCAGGCTGCGCACGGCGCCATCCTGGTTGTACCAGGTCGGGTCCTGCGCCATGCGCAGAAAGATCGAGATGATGGGCGCCATCCACAGCCCCCAGCGCAGTACCCGCACCGTCTGCGCGCCGACTTCGGCCAAACCGGCGCGGCTGAAGGTGGCGCGAATCGGCGCCAGGCGCCGCTGGATCAGCGCCGTCAGCAGCACCAGATTGAGACTGAACAGGGGCGCGGCGATAGCCCATTGCACCACCCCCGACAGGGATTGGGCGTAGAACAGCTTGACGCCGCCGCTGACCAGACCCAGATCGGTAGCACCCCATTTACTGAATAGCGGATAAACCATGTATTCGTAGCTGCTGCGCCCGACGGCCGGAAAATTCACTACCCCATAGGCGGCCACGCGATCCAGCACCACCCGCAACTGGCCGGCGTCGAAATACCAGGCGAGCAGCCCGCCCGTGATGCCGCCCATGACCGCCTGCACGAGGTACACCGACACGCGCTGCGGACGCTGCCGCAGACCGCCCACCATGGCGAGGACATCGAGCAGCAGATTTACGCCCGCATAGACCGCGGCGCCGGCGAGCGCGCCACCGGCGAAGCGCAGGCTATCGCCGCTGGCCGTGCGATCCAGACCGAACCAGAGCGCGACCGCCAGCCCCGCCAGCGCGCCGCGCAGCAGATTCGCCGGCTCGCGGTAGGCCGCGCCCAGCCGACCGGCCAGCGCCGGACTGCCGTCGAAGGTTTCGATGAGACTGCGGGCCAGGGGAAACAGCAGAATGCCAAGCAGGGTCCCGCACACTGACGGCTGCGCGGTGATCCAGGCCGCCACCGCGCCGCCGCCGGCAAGCGCCGCGCCGTACACGAGAACCATGAACCAGGCGCTGTAAACCGCGCCCTTGCCGGCGCCGTTGCGCCAGTGATCGGCGGCGGCCTGCCAGGTCGGTCGCCGACCCTTGAGGGCATCCAGCAGCGCCCCGGTGATGAGAAAGGTCTGGCCCCACAAGCCCGCCTGTGCCAGTGCCGCACTGGCCACCCCCAGCGGCCATTGCAGCCAGCCGGGGAGCGCCGCGGCGAGCGGGCCGCTGCCCAAATCGGCGATATGGGGTGTCAGCGCGGCCCACAGCGCACTGCTCCACAACAGCGCGCGCAGGCGCCAGTTGTGGGTCCAGCGCTGATCCACGGCGACGCCCAGGCCCTGCACGGCCAGTTCGCCGAACAGGCCCAGCACCAGCCAGCAGCCGGGTAGCGACCGCAGCGCCGGGGACAGATCCGGACCCAGCCAGGCGCCAAGGGATTCCAGCAGGTCACGCGACGCCAGCAGAAACAGCCCGTTGAACAGGGCAAAGGGCGCCACCAACAGCACCAGCGAGGTGGCCGCCGGCAGCGGCCGGTGCTGCCGCACCGGCAACAGACCGGCCACCAGACCATAGACCGCGAACGCCAGCGCGGCGCCCGGCGGCGTCAAGCGCAGCAGATCGATCCACTCCCGCGGCGTCTGCCAGAGCGGCAGTTCCGGTGTCGCGGCGAGGGCAAACAGCGCCGCCACCGCCGCATGGCGCAGCGCCAGGAACACGCCATCGGTGGCGCCGCCGGCGCGGCCGATCAGCAGCAGGCCGAAGCCGGCGCCCGCGGCGGCCGCGAGCGGGATGCCGGCGTGGACCGCGGCAAGGGCGCCGGCAAACAACACCAGACCGGCAACCCAGAGCGCCAGCCGACCGGTACGGTCAGAATCGAGGGTCGCCGCGGTCCTCACTCAACCTCCCGGGCCGCCGGACGGACAGGAACGAAATTCACCCGACTCCGTTGTCGAGGTCGGGCCGGGACGGTTACAACGATCGGGCAAAGATAACACCTCGCTCCACGAGCTCCTGTACCTGGGCATCGGAATATCCGAGCGCGGTTTTCAGCACCTCGGCATTGTCCTGTCCCTGCGCGGAAGTCCACAGCACCGGCAATTCCGGCAGCTCCGAAAACTTGATCGGAAAGCCGGCGATGGTAACGCCTTCCGTAATGACCGTGTCGGGCACCTTGCGCACCATTTCCCGCGCAATGAAGTACGGATGCCTGATGGTATCCGCCACCGACAGGACCGGCGCGCAGGGTACACGCTGTTCGCCCAGTACATCCAGAATTGTCTGGTCGCTCCGCTGCCGCGCCATCCAGGCTTCCACCAGTGTCACCAGCTCGCGGGAATGCCGGGCGCGACTGCGCATATCGGCAAACCGGGGATCATCGATGAGCTCCGGTTGGCCCATCGCACGCGGCAGCCCCGGCCACTGCAAATCCCCGGCAAGGATGGCAATCCACCCTTCGACCCCCTTGAACACACCATAGGGTGCCAGGCCCTGATGGTGCGCCCCGCAGCGGATGGGATGGAACTCGGTTTTGGCATTGGCGCAGAGTTCCACGTTGGCCTCGTGCATGTGATACAGCGCGTCGATCATCGAGATATCGATGTACTGCCCGCGTCCGCTGCGTTCCCGATGAAAGAGCGCGTAGCCCAGCGCGGCAAAGCCATGAACCCCGGCATTGACGTCGGCAATCGCCATGCTGACGAACTGCGGCGGCCCGTCCGGTGCGCCGGTCATGTGCATCAGGCCGGAAAACGCCTGGGCAATGAGGTCGAATCCGACCTTGTCCGCCAGCGGGCCGGTCCGCCCGAACGCCGAGATCGAGAGCATGATGAGCTTCGGGTGAATTTTGCTGAGTGCGGCATAGTCGAGCTGGCGCTTGGCCATCACCCCCGGACCATAGTTCTCCACCACGATGTCAACGGTCTTCACCAGGTCGTGCAGCAGCGCGGTGGTCTCCGGTTTGGAAAAATCCACGCACAGGCTCTTCTTGCCGCGATTGTGCTGAATGTAATACGCACTGCGCCGATTTTTCATCACCGGAATGGTGCGCGACGGATCACCCCCGGGCGCCTGCTCAACCTTGATGATGTCGGCCCCGAGCTCCGCCATCATGCGCGTGACCGTCGGCCCGGCAACATATTGAGTAAAGTCGAGCACGCGAACACCCTCCAGCATGGGCATCGCCCGGTTGGTCTGGCTCATTTTTGACCCCGTAATTGTCGTTGAAGACTGGTTTCTCAGGCCTGATGGCCAGGCGCGCCACCCGACATCGGGCTTCGGCGACCGCGCGGATGGTGTAGACCGGTGCTAGCGGTCATTCCCCCAGGACACAAAGAACTGCGCCGGATCGGGCGGCATTTGCGGCGGGCGCGGTTCACCAACCGTGCCCAGGTAGAGAAAGCCGACGATGTGTTCGGCGTCACCCACGCCCAGCCCGGCTTTCACCACCGGATCGTAGGCGAAATCGCCGGTGCGCCACATCGCGCCCACGCCCTCGGCATAGGCGGCATTGAGCATGTTCTGCATCGCCGCGCCGGCAGACAGCAGTTGTTCGATCTCAGGCACCTTGGTGTTGGTCCTGCACGCCGCGATGGCCGCGATCAGCAGCGGCGCCCGCAACGGTCGGCCCAGGGTGCGCTCGCGCTCGCGGTCCGACAGCCCGCCCTCGGTTGCCTCCCGCGCCCGCACGAACAACTCGCCCAGGCAATGCCGCCCCTCGCCTTCGATGACCAGAAAGCGCCACGGCCGCAGCATGGCGTGATCGGCCGCGCGCAACGCCGCGCGCTTGATGTTGTCGAGAATGGCGCCGGCCGGCGCGGGCGCGACCAATGCCGACTGAGAAACCCGATTATGCAGTGCGGCGATCGCTTCCACGCTGTGTTTCCTCCCGACGCCGATCAGTTGTGTAGCGCTACGTTATCAGCAACCGCATCAGGAACGGAGTCAGTGGCCCATCCGCGACAGCCGCACCGCCGCGCCCGGTCGCGCGCCGGTATCCTGGCCGTTGTGCAGGATCGCCTGCCCGGCCACCAGCGTGCTCACATAACCTTCGGCGCGCTGGATCAGGCGGGTACCGCCGGCGGGCAGATCGCTGACCTGCTCGGGCGCCAGACTGCGCAGCCGCGCAAAATCGATCAGATTGATGTCGGCGCGCTGACCCGGCAGCAGTTCGCCACGGTCGGTGATGCCATTGTGGCGGGCGGTATCGCGAGTCTGCTTGCGCACCGCCCATTCGAGCGGCAGCCGGCCGGTTTTGCGGTCGCGCACCCAGTGGGTCAGCATGAAGGTGGGCACGCCGGCATCGACGATGAAATTGCAGTGCGCGCCGCCGTCGCTGCCGCCCAGCATCGACAGCGGGCTCAACAGCATTTCGCGCGTCGCATCGAGATTGCCTTCGGAAAATCCGGCCGCCGCGTAGAACAGAAAGGCGCGCCCGTCGCTTTCGAGCATCATCTCGTAGGCCAGCTCCGCCGGCGTGCGGCCTTGCTGGAGCGCCAGCGCTTTGATGCTATGGGCGGGATCGGGCTCGTAATTGGGCTGTTTGCCGAGGGCGAAGGTAAGCGGCCAGGGATTCGCAAAAATATTGGTCCAGGCGGTGGGCGCCGGGTCGCGGTCGGCAAGGATGCGCGCCTTGACGGCGGGATCGCGCAGCGCTGCCAGGCGCGCGGCGGGTGGCAGCGCCCTGATCTCTTTGAAGCTCGGGAAGCGCGCGAACGGGTTTTCGCTCGCGAAGCTGAACAGCATGCCCACCGGGCGGCAGGAAATCTGCGGAATCAGCGTGGCGCCGGCGGCATTGGCTTCCGCGGCGAGGCGAAAGGATTCGCGCCACAGATCGGGATCCTTGCCGATCTGTCCGGTGAGATAGGTCACCGGACAGTTGCCGGCGCGCGACAGGCGGCTCATCAGCGCCATTTCCGCGGCCTGCGCCTTGCGGTCGCCGCTCTCCACACCCGCCGGAATGATCTCCAGCAGCCCGCGGCCATTGGCGCCTACGGCGCGGGCGATCGCCATCAATTCCGCTTCCTTGGCGAAGGTGCCGGGGATGGGTTCGCCTTTCGGTGTCAGGTGGATCGCGGTGCGCGACGTGGAAAACCCGAGCGCGCCGGCCGCCATCGCCTCGCGGACCACCGCCGCCATGCGCTCGATTTCCGCGGTTGTCGGGTCTTCGTCGCGCGCACCGCGGTCGCCCATCACAAAGGTACGCAGCGCGCAGTGGCCCAGGTAGGCGCCGACGTCCACCGCCCGGGGCACGCGATCGAGGGCGTCGAGATATTCGGGGAAGGTCTCCCACTGCCAGTCGATGCCGGCTTTCAGGGCGGTGGCGGAGATATCCTCCACCGACTCCATCAGTTCGATCATCCAGTCGCGGTGGTGGGCGGCCACGGGCGCGAAGCCGACCCCGCAGTTGCCCATGATGGCGGTGGTGACGCCGTGCCAGCCCGAGGGCGTGAGCAGAGGGTCCCATACCGCCTGGCCGTCGTAATGGGTGTTGGTATCGACCCAGCCCGGCGTGACCTGCAGGCCGTCGGCGTTCTGCGTCTGTTTCGCGCGCGCGGTGAGCTTGCCGACGGCAGTGATTTTGCCATTGTCGATGGCGATGTCGCCGGTGAAGGCCGGGGCGCCGGTGCCGTCCACAACGGTGCCACCCTTGATGATGAGATCGTGCATGGCGATATACCTCGGTATTCGGGAATCATTGGTCGGTGCCGATTGCGCTCACACCAATTGTTTGAGCTGGATGCCGAACTGAGCGGCGGCGTTGCCACCCAGCATGCGCGCGATGGTCGCCTGCCCGATGCCGGCCCCGGAGAGCGTGGCGATGGCATCCCAGGCGCTGGAGGCCTCCTGGCGAGGATAGTGCGAACCCCACACGATCTTGGCTTCGAAATCGCCCGGCAGGCACTGGATCAACCGCTCCTCGGCGTCGAAGCCGAGCATGACCTCGCCCTCTTCCCACATCTCCTCGGGGTCGGTGCGCACCGGGTATTTGTGCAGCAGGGGCGTGGTCAGGGCGGAGGCTTCCATTTTTTCCAGCACCTCCTCCATCCAGGACGCCTTGCCGTGGGCCATGACCACTTTCATGCGCGGATAGCGCTGCATCACGGTGAAACCGATCAGCGCGGCGCCGACAAACATGTGGTTGTCGAGCCAAGGTGAAATCACCGGCGCCAGCGGGTGCCCGAGCTCCCCGTTGGCGCTGAAGCCGAGGTTGGCGCCGTTGCCGCCACCGGCGCAGGGCCCGCCACCGGCTTCGCGCAACAGCGCCATCTCGCTCAGCCGGCCTTTCATTTTTTCGATGAAGGGCGCGTGCGAAGTCCACTCCGGATTCCACAGGCCGCTGCCGGGATGCACCGCCGCCGTTATGCCGAGGCGTTCGAGCGCCGCCCACAGCGGATCGTAATAGGGATGCGTGAAATAACGGCCCTCGATGAACATGGGCCGGATGAAGGCACCGCGAAAACAGGGGATGCCGGCGATGCGCTCAAGCTCCGCAATCGCAAAATCCAGGTTTTGCAGCGGCACCATGGCGGTGGCGAACAGCCGCTCCGGCGCCGCCGCGCAAAAGTCGGCGATCCAGTCGTTGTAGGCCCGTGCCAGCGCGCGGGCGACATCGGGGTCTTCCACCAGATGAAAACCCTCCGCGAACCAGGTCGGGTACAACAGCGTCTGGTCGATACCCATGGCGTCCATGTCGGCCAGCCGCGCCACCGGGTCGGACGCGCCGCGGGTCGGCGCGTGACGCACATCGGGATCGAGTTCGCCCACCTGCTCCCAGGTGATGCCGGGCCGCCAGATGGCGTGGCGCGGAATGTTGGGATTCATGGTGTCGCGAAACATCCTGCCGTTGACCTTGAGGTAGCAGTTGGTCGCGCCCTCCTCCCGCCACAGCGCGGATTTACCGAGCGTGCGGTAGTCGGCATCGAGATAGTTGTCCCACAGCGCGCGGGGCTCTACGACATGGGAATCGCTGTCGAATACCGCGAAGCTTTTCGTTTGCACGGCCATCAGTTCGACCCTCCCACGGCACGCTGGAAGGTATTGGCGGCCACGGGTTCGGCGCGCGGCAGTACGCTGGCCTCGGCGGCCATGGCGCGCTCGATCTCTTCCGCGGTCGGCCACCAGTCGGGGCGCTCGATCTCGGTCACCCGCGCGCGGATGAATGTCTTCGGCGCCGGGATGTTGTACATGCGCCGCGCATTGCCACCGAGGAATTTGGCCTGGCGTTCCGCCGACAGGCCGCAGCCACGCATGGTTTCGAGCGCGCGCCAGACATCGTCGCCGTCGTGGTGATAGACGTCGGATGACCAGGTGAGGATGTTTTCGTAAAACTCGGGCAGGCGCGACGGTGGCGCCTCGTCGCCCTCGAAGCCGGTCATGCAGTGTTCGAAGAAGGTCTCGCTGGGAAGCTGCTTGAGCGGTGGAAAGCTGCGTTCGTTGCGGTACAGCTTGTAGTACTTGTCGCACTCGTCGAGCACGAAACTGAGCCAGGTCGAGGACGCCTCGAACACTGCGGCCTTCAGTTTCGGAAAACGCTCGAACAGGCCGGAAAACAGCGCCGATACCACCCACACCGAGGCCTCGGACTGGAAGTTCTGCACGTTGGTGAGGAAGGAGTGCGGAATGTCGGCGGAGGTCACGGTACGGTTGATCAGTTCGGAAGCCGAGTGCTGCTCGGTATAACCCGGCGGTTTCAGCGAGCCCAGCGCGGGAAACGGATGCATGCCGTAGACCATGCCGGTCTCCTCCATCGCCCGCCACAGCGGATCGAACCTGGGCTGCAGCGGATAGTTGCCCAGCGCATCGATGGGGCGCACCAGCCCGACCCGGCAGCCCTTGGCGGCGACCCGGTGGATCTCGCGCACCGCCCCTTTCGGATCCTGCAACGGCAGCAGCGCGGCGAAAAACAGCCGCTCGGGATCGGCCTGGCAGCCTTCCCAGGCCCATTCGTTGTACGCCTTGCACGCGGCAGTGGCGCCGAGGCCGTTGCGCAGCCAGGGATAGGTGTCGATGTCGGAGGGAATGAACATCACCTGGTCGATGCCCTGTACATCCATATCCTGGAGCCGCGCCTTCGGATCGTAGGCGCCGCGGTGATCGATATAGGCCGATTGCGCCTTCGTCAACGCGGTCTCCGCACGCAGATTGCGGACATTGAACGCGCGCTGGATGGCGTGCTTCATGCCCGGCCCCGCGACCGAGATCAGATTGATGGCGGCGGTGGTGCCGCGCCCTTCCTTGGAGCGGATACCGGCACCAACGGTGTCGTTGACGATCAGCTGATCAGATTCGCGGTCGTACCACAGCGTGGTTTTCAGCGCGGCCAGTTCGGCGCGGGTGAGGTGTTCCGCGGCGCGTTCCCAGATCTCCATCGGCTCGGCGATGTGGGCGTCGCAGTCGAAGCTGGGAAAATCCTTGGTCATGGGGGGAAACGTTTGCACAGGCATGGCAGCCTCCGGTGATTTTATGGTTATGAGTTTTCCCCAGTGTACGACGCACCGGTGAGAAGCCAAGCAGCCTCGGTGGTCAGTGACCAGGACTCTGGTCGAGGCGGGAAGTGTCGAACGGGGGGGCAGCGCTGGCTTCAGCGGCTGGTTGAACGCTGTCGGGCGGGCTGTCGATTATTGGCTGAGGGGATCCTGCCGGTAGAACGCACTCAGTTGCCGATACAGCGCCGGCCAGTACGCCGCCAGCCGCTCCGGCGCTTCGAAAAAGCATTCACTCGTCACCGCGAAGAATTCACCCGCGTCCTGAAGTGCATAGGGATCGATGGGCAGCTCATCGTCTGCGTCGGTGTCGGCGCGATGTTCGAGGTCTTCCCAGGCGGCGGTAAAAGCCTGCGTCCAGGCGGCCGGATTCATGTCCGGATGCAAGGGTGGCGCGCCGTTGGGACCACCATCGCTGCGCATGTCGAGCTTGTGGGCCATCTCGTGGATCACCACGTTGTAGGCGTCCCCGGCGCTGGCGACGTCGTCCCAGGAGAGGATCACCGGCCCGTGTTCCGAGGTTTCGCCGGTCAGGGGTTCACGCTCGGTGTGGACGATGCCGTACTCATCCTCGCGGTCGTGCGATGGAACGAAAGCCCCGGTATAGAGAATCAGGGTCACCCAGCCGTCATACCATTCCAGGCCCAGTTCCAGCACCGGCACGGCGGCCATGGTGGCAATCCGCAGCTGCATGGCATCGGTGACTTCGAGCCCGTCGGCGGCGACGAACTCCTTGCGCAGCAGAAAGCGCAGCGCCATGTCGCGCAGCCGCGTCCGCGCCTCTCCCCGATAGCGGGCGGCCACCGGCCAGTCCGCGATGGCGGCCTCCCAGGCTTCGACCGGAACCGCCAGGCGTTGCAGGCGGCGATTTTCGCGCCAGCGGCGCAGACGATCGAACATTGCGGTGGCTAGCGGCGCTCGTCGAGGAAGCGGTTGACCCGGGCGATATTGGCGTCGTGGTTTTCGCGCATCGCGACCAGCTCGGTGCGCAATACCTCATCGGCGACGCGCGGAATCATCTCGCCCAGGCGCTTGGCCACCCAGCCCTGGCCGCGGTTGAGAAACCGCAGTCGCTCGTCCAGCCCGGCGATGGCCATGGCGCGCGGGTGGAAGTCGCCCACCTTGAGCGAGGGCTCGCCACCCAGGCGCGGGATGGCTTCCATGAGCATCTTGCACCAGCGCGCTTCGTCGCCGTGGATGTCCGCCATCAGCTGGCGCTCGGGCGCGGTGGCGCACTGCTCGCGGGACTCCCGCGCCACCCGGGTACCGGCGCGCTCGGCTTCCAGCAACTGGTTGAGAAACGCCACCAGCTCGGTTGGTTCGACCCGGTTCATGTAGGCGTCGCTGCCGGCGGCGGCGGCGCAGACCGGAGAGCTCGGGGGTGCGGGATGATCGGAGGATGGTGGCATCGAAGGTGTCCTGTGCGGCGTGGGAAACTGGCCCGGAGTGTAGCAAAGCCATTGCATGCGGCGGCCGTGCTACACTCCGGACATCGCCGCTGGCTTGCCGCCGCGGCGATCACAGACAAACTCCGAGTGCCGGGGCTCTAACTCCCCACCGTCCACCTCACCGCCGTGCACTGCACCACCATGCACTTAAGCGGTGAGAACCGGGGACAGGAATCCGGCACCGAGAACCCGAAAGGGTTCTGAGGGATGCGCGGGAAACCGTTCGTCCTCCCGTCCTTGGAAAGGTGTTTGCCATGTTACAGGACAGCTTCGGGCGCGAGTTTCATTACTTGCGCCTGTCCGTCACCGATGTTTGCAACTTCCGTTGCACCTATTGCCTGCCCGATGGGTATGAAGGCAAGCCCGACCGTGCCTTTCTGAGCCTGGATGAGCTGCGCCGGGTCGCCGCCGCCTTCGCCGCCACCGGCACCACCAAGATCCGCATCACCGGCGGCGAACCTTCGGTGCGCGCCGATCTGCCCGACATCATCGCGGCGGTGAAGGCGACGCCCGGCATCCGCACCGCGGCGCTCACCACCAACGGCTACAAACTGCCCGAGCGCATCGACACCTGGGCCGCGGCCGGGCTGGACGCGCTCAACCTCAGCATCGACAGCCTGGACCCGGCGATGTTTCACGCCATCACCGGCCACGAGCGTTTGCAGGAGCTGCTCGACGGCCTCGACCGCGCGCTGGAGCTGGGCATTGCGACGGTCAAGGTCAACACCGTGCTGCTGCGCGGCTGCAACGACAACCAGATCGACCGCTTCCTCGCCTGGCTGCGGGACAAACCCATCACGCTGCGCTTCATCGAGCTGATGCAGACCGGCGACAACGGCGAGTTTTTCCGCCGCCACCATGTCGCCGGCGAAGACCTGCGCCGCCGTCTGCTGACCGAGGGCTGGACTCAGACCATCCGCGCGCGGGACGCCGGCCCGGCGCAGGAATTTCACCATGCGGATTACCGGGGCCGCATCGGCCTGATCATGCCCTACAGCAAGGACTTCTGCGCCACCTGCAACCGGCTGCGCATGAGCGCCACCGGCAAGCTGCACCTGTGTTTGTTTTCGGAGCACGGCATCGATCTGCGCCACCTGTTGCAGGCCGACGACCAGCGCGACGAACTGATCGCGTTTTTGCGCGCCCGCCTGGCGGACAAGAAAGTCAGCCATTTTCTCCAGGACGGTTTCAGCGGCGGCACCCGCCACCTCGCCATGCTCGGCGGCTGAAGGAGGACATCCGATGACCAAAGTCTATGCCGACCGGTTCGTGCCGCTGCGGATCGCGGTGCTCACGGTCTCCGACAGCCGCACCGAGGCGACCGATACCTCGGGCCAGTTGCTGGTGGAAAAACTCCGCGCCGCCGGCCATCGGCTCGCGGAAAAGCGGATTCTGAAGGACGATCTCTACCGCATCCGCGCCCAGGTCGCGGTCTGGGCCGCCTCCGACGACGTGCAGGTGATCATCATCACCGGCGGCACCGGCTTTACCGGCCGGGATTCGACGCCCCAGGCGGTGGCGCCCCTGTTCGATGTGACGGTCGAGGGTTTCGGTGAACTGTTCCGGCAGATTTCCCATCGCGACATCGGTTCGTCCACCGTGCAGTCGCGGGCGCTCGCCGGTCTCTCCAACGGCACCCTCATCTTTTGCGTTCCCGGCTCCACCAACGCCTGCCGCACCGCCTGGGACGGCATCATCGCCGAACAGCTCGACGCCACCCACCGGCCCTGCAACTTCGTCGCGCAGCTCAAGCAGGTTGAGGGCGCGGACTGCGGCACCCGGGAAACCTCATCGTGAGCGGTCTTTCGCACCTCAATGCCGCCGGCGAAGCCAGCATGGTGGATGTCAGCGGCAAGGCGGTGACCACCCGCGTCGCCCGCGCCGAGGGTTTCGTCGCCATGCAGCCCGAGACACTCGCGCTGATTCGCAGCGGCGGCCACGCGAAGGGCGATGTGCTGGCCACCGCGCGCATCGCCGGCATCATGGCCGCCAAGCGCTGCGCCGAACTGATCCCCCTGTGCCATCCGCTGCTGCTGGCGCGGGTGCAGGTCGAATTCGCGGTGCAGGACGACGGCGTGCGCATCCAGGCCGAATGCAAACTCGACGGCAAGACGGGCGTGGAAATGGAAGCGCTCACCGCGGTATCCGTCGCTGCCCTGACCCTGTTCGACATGTGCAAGGCGGTGGATCCGGGCATGGAGATCGGCGCCATCCGCGTGCTGTCGAAGGACGGCGGCAAGACCGGCCGCTGGGAACGCACCCCGTGATCGAGGTGCTGTTCTTCGCCCGCCTGCGGGAAACCCTCGATCTGGCGCGGCTCGCGCTGGCGCTGGCGGAACCCACCACCGTGGGCGCGCTCAAGGCGCAACTCGCCGCGCGCGGCCCAAGCTGGCACGCGCTGTTTGCCGGACGTCAGGTGCTGGCGGCGGTGAATCAGGAGCTGGCGGACGACGCCACCCCGATACGGCCGGGCGATGAGGTCGCCTTTTTTCCGCCCGCCACCGGAGGCTGATCGTGACCGATGACGTGCGGATTTTGACGACGGCGCTCGATCCCGCCGCGCTGACCGCGGAACTGGTCAACGACCGCGCCCACAGCCAGGGCGCACTGGTCACCTTTGTCGGCATGGTGCGGGATTTGACCAACAACCCGGTCACCGCCATGCAGCTCGAACACTACCCCGGCATGACCGAAAAATCCCTGACCGCCATCATCGGCCGGGCACGGGCGCGCTGGCCGCTCGGTCAAGTGCTGATCGCCCACCGGGTCGGCATGCTGCATCCCGGCGAGCCCATCGTGTTCGTGGCCGTCACCGGCAGCCACCGGCGCGAAGCCTTCGCCGCCTGCGAATTCCTGATGGACTATCTGAAAACCGAGGCGCCGTTCTGGAAAAAGGAATTCACGCCGGAAGGGGAGCGCTGGGTGGAAGCCAAACAGAGCGACGACGAAGCGGCAAAACGCTGGCGGGCCGCCCGGCAACAGCAGCAATGACATCCCCGGTATGAAGGCCATCGGCGCCCTGCTCGCGGGCGGACAATCCCGCCGCATGGGCACCGACAAGGCGCTGCTGCCGGTCGGCGCCGGCACCTTGCTCGATCACATGACCGCCAGACTGCGCGCGCTGGATCTCGCCGAAGTGGTGGTCTGCCGCGATGCGCCCGGCTGCATCGCCGACCGGATTCCCGGGCAGGGCCCGCTCGGGGCGCTGCACAGCCTGGGTATCCATTACCCGGGCCGCGACCTGCTGGTGGTGCCGGTGGATATGCCGCTGCTCTCCGCCGCCACGCTTGCGGCACTGCTCACCGCAAGCAACGAATCGCAGCGACCGCGCCATTACGCGGGTTATCTGCTGCCGCTGTGGCTGCCGCTCTCCCCCGCAGCAATGCGTGCGATCGAAACGCGGGTGACCGATCCCGCCGCGGATCGCTCGCTCGCGGTGCTGTTGCGTACACTGAGCGCCGCAGCCATCCGGCCCCCCGGCCCACCGGAGGAGTTTGCCAACGTCAATACTCCTGCGGACCGGGCATACTTGCCGCACAGGCTGCACCCTCTCCCCTGAACCGTAGCGAAGACCTGCCAAGCTGGCCCGGGCTGATTTTCAGCGGCCCGCCGGGACGCGTTTTCCCCGAGCCCTCTGCGTCAACTCGCTGACAGCGCAGCGGTTGTCACTACAGTCGGCGGCAGATATCCTGCGCGCATCGGCCGGCGGTCGACTCGAGGCCCGGCTAAAACCCACTGCTGGCGTCATCAGTATCGGTTAAGCAAGGTGACCAGCCGTGTTGTCAGCTACCGGGGCCGTGCACCAGACCGCTGCCCATAGCCGGCGTACGCGCATTCACCACGTCCGTTACATCGTCGCCATTGCACTGTGCAGCGCACTCGGGTGTATCGCCGCAAAGCCGGCAGTGGCGGCTACGCTGATGGTGAACATCGACGGAGTCTCCGGCGATCTCCTCACCAACGTGCGCGATCACCTCAGTCTGTGGCGTGAGCGCAAGAGCCCGGAACTCGACGCGCGCCGTATCCAGCGATTGCACGCACGGGCACCACAGCAGATCGATGCGGCGCTGCGTGCGTTTGGCTATTTCCAGGCCCAAGTGACCGGCGAACTCGTAGCTACCGGCACAAACTGGCAGGCGAGCTACCGGATCGAGCCCGGAGCGAAAGTGGCGCTGCGCCAGGTCGATATCCAGCTCGATGGGCCTGGGCACGAAGACGAAACCCTGGCGCGCCTGGTGGACGAATCCGGGTTGACCCCGGGCGCGCCTCTGGATCAACCCGCCTACGACGCCTTCAAGAGTCGTCTGTTGGCGTCCGCAGTGAACCAGGGCTACCCGGATGCAAATTTTACCGAGCACGACATCGACGTCTTTCCTGACGATTATCACGCTGATATCCGTTTGCATCTGTTTACCGGGGAACTCCATCGCTTCGGCGCCCTGACCTTCGACCAACAAGGGGAACTCCACTACGACGCGGATCTGCTGCAGCGCTTTGTAAAAATTCAACCGGGGGAGCCCTATCGGCCACAGCGAATGGTGGCGCTGCGCTCCGCGCTGCTCGACAGCCAGTATTTTTCCGATGTCGTGATCGAGCCGCGCCGGGGCGAAATCGCCACCGTCAGCGAGATCCCGATAACAATCGAAACTACCGCCGACCGCAGCGGGAAATACCGCTTTGGTGTGGGCTACGGCACAGACACCGGCGCTCGGGTATCGACCGCTCACAGCCAGGTGGTCAACAGCGCGGGCCACCAGTTGGTGGCCGAGGCCAAGCTCGCCCAAAAAGATCAGTCCGCACTAATCGAATACCTGGTCCCGCTCACCGATCCGCTGACTGACAACCTGTCTTTCACGCTGCGCGCCGATCAACTCGACACCGACAGCCGCGAAAGCAGTTTGCTGATCGCGGGAGTGGCGAGAACCGGAGTTCGCGCCGGCTGGACCGAGACCCTGGGCATCAGGGCCGAGCAGGAGGATTTCCGCGTCGGGGGAGAAAGCGGCCGAACCACTCTGGTACTGCCTTATGGAAGCTGGAACCGCAGTCGGGCGAACGATCGCCTCTTTCCCACCCGCGGCTGGCGGATCGGCTTCGATGTACTAACCTCGCTGGAGTCGCTGGGCTCCGACATCCACTTTCTGCAAGGCCGTGTGGCAGGCAAATACATCGCCCCGCTGGGCGACGCGGGACGCCTACTGCTGCGCGGCCAGGCTGGCACCACGCTGACCGACGGCTTCGACAAGATGCCGCCGTCCAAGCGATTTTTTGCCGGCGGCGACCAGAGCGTGCGCGGTTATCAGTTCGAGGAACTGGGCCCGACCAATGCCCAGGGCCGGGTCGAAGGTGGTCGCCACCTGTTGGTGGGCAGTCTGGAGCTCGAACACCACATCGCCGGGCGCTGGAGCGGCGCGGCCTTCGTGGATGCGGGCAACGCCATCAACCGCGTCGGCGACCCGCTGCGTACCGGCGTCGGGATTGGCGTGCGGGCGCGTACCCCCATCGGCCCGATCCGGGTGGACCTGGCCCGAGGTCTGGACAACCCCGACGCCAACTTTCTCATCCACATCTCCCTGGGACCGGATCTGTGAGGTTGTGTCGCCTCGCCATCGCAATCCCGGTGGGCGCCGCAACCGCTTTCGCCGCGGCGTTGCTGTGGCTGAGTGCTACGCAGTCCGGGCTGACCACCGCACTGCATCTCGCCGAACGACTGACCGCTGGCGCCGTTTCGGTGGCGCACGCGCAGGGCAGTCTATGGGGACCGCTGACACTGGTGGATGTGCGCTACCGCGACGCGTCCGGTCCGAGGGTCTGGATCCGCACGCTCGACTTTGACTGGCACCGCCGCGACGGCGCGTTGGTGGTACGGACAGCTCTCGCCGGGGTGCGTTACAACCCGGTCACAGCTGCCCCGGCCACCGGCGAAGCCGGCATCGCACTGCCCGACCTGACCTTTCCGTTTCCCGTTACTATCGACCAACTGCGCGTCACCGACTTCCGGCTGGGAACGGCCGCAGCACCGCTCCTGGATGAGGCGACGCTGAGCGCCCGGGGTAACGGCGACCAGCTGCGGGACATCGCGTTGACGCTGACCCGGGGCGATGATGCGCTCGCCCTGCGCGGCCAGATCACCACCAGCGGCAGTTATCCGTTCGCCCTGGCCACTGACTGGCACTGGTCGCGATCTCCGGGACAAACCCTCGCCGGCACGGGCGGCCTGGAGGGGTCCCTCGCGACCTTGCATCTCTACCAACAGTTATCCGGGCTAGCCTCCGGCGAGCTCGATGCGACCGTGCACGACCCCCTGACCGCGCTCGCCTGGAAGCTGGAGCTGAAATTCGCCGCGCTGGACCTCGCCGCCCTGACGCCGGGCCGCCCGGGCGCCGTCGCGACCGGGGTGCTCCAGGCCGCCGGTGACCTCACGAGTGCCCGCATGACGGGCCAGCTGGTCGCAACCGGCGTCCACGATCACCCGCTTGAAGCGGGGTTTGAACTCGGCTATCGGGATCAACTCGTGGAAATCAGCCGCCTCAGGCTGAGCGAGAAGGGTGTCGACTCGCTCCTTGACCTGTCCGGGCAGGTTCACCTGGGAGACGCTGCGGTCGGGTTCGACATAGACGGCGACTTGGCACTGGGTGCCCGGACGCTGCCGTCAGGACGCCAATTGCGGGCTACGCGGGCAGCCTTCACCGTCGCGGGCACACCGGATCAATACCAGCTCGCGGGCAGCGCCAAGATACAACTCGACGACCTGCCGGAGGCCGAGATCACAATCGCGGGGAGTGGCGACACGACCCAGTTCGCGGCGCACGAGCTGACCCTGACGGCGGATGCATCACGCCTCTCGGGAAAAGCCGCTCTGAGCTGGAACTCCGGCATCACCTGGGAGGGCGACTTCGTCCTCGCAAATCTGGATCCAGCGCTGTTCGCATCGCAGTGGCCCGGGCAGGTCTCGGGTGCGATCCGGACGCGGGGCAGCTATGGCGACAAACTCAGCGCCCAGGTTCAACTCCAGAATATCGCCGGGCATGTCCGGGATCTGCCCGCGCGGGCCAGCGGTCGCTTCGAGCTCGTCGGCGCGCACCTGACGATCGAGCAGTTTGCCGCGACCCTTGGCAACGCCAGCGTCCACGCCAACGGCACGCTTAACGATCATTGGCAGCTCGCATTCTCGGCTGAGGTGCCCGACCTCACCATGCTCGCCCCGAGCGCCCGGGGACGCATTGCCCTGAAGGGCGAGCTGAGCGGCTCGCAGTCGGCACCGCGCGTGGCGCTCGACCTGGCGCTGAACAGGCTCTCCTACGCAGATCTGAAACTGCGACAACTGACACTGCAGGGTAGCGCCGATCTCGCCCCCACCGGCGTGCTGGACATCGCCGCGACTGGCGCCGATCTGGCCGTAGGCGGGTTGGCATGGCACACCCTTTCCGCGCGTATCACCGGTGCCCGGGACAGCCACCGTATCACTGCTGCTCTGCTGGGATCGGCCCTATCCGTCCGTCTCACCGGTCACGGTGGCATCACGGACAAATTGCTGTGGCGCGGCGCCATCACTGGGTTGCGCGTGGATGCCGGGCGCTACGGCAAATGGCAACAGGTCGCAGACGCCACCCTGACGCTGGGGCGCGGCCGGATAGCACTCGACCAGATCTGTTTGCGCGACACACCCGCGCTCGCTTGTCTCGATGCACGCCTGACCCCGAACGAGACCGGCGGCACGGTGAGCCTGACCGAGCTACCGTTTGCCCTCTTTCGCGACCTGCTGCCCGACGGGCTCGACGTTACCGGCGCCCTGGACGCCAGCGTACACTGGTCGCGCACTGCCATCGACGCCGTCCGCGTGGACGCCTCAGTCACCACCACGACCGGCGAAATCAGCTTTGCAGAGGGCGCCGAGAAATACGTCATCCCGCTTTTGCCCAGTCACGCACAGCTACACCTGGACGATACCGGGCTCGCCGCCCAAATCGCGCTGCGACTCGACAGTGCCGATCGCCTGGACGCAGAGTTAAGCCTGCCCGGCTGGCGGTTGCGGTTGCGGTCACCGACTCCGCAACAGCAACCGCTGCTGGGCAAGCTGACACTCTCCACAAGCGCTCTCCACCTGAGCGACGCCTATGTCAAATCGATCGCACATCCAGCCGGCCAGCTGAGGGCTGATCTGTCCGTCAGCGGCACACTTTCCGAGCCACTGATCAATGGCCGCCTGACCTTGGCGGACGGGCGCGCCGACCTGCCCGCCCTGGGTTTGGAATTACGCAGTATCGGTCTGCGCGTATCGGGCGCGGCGACCGAAAGGCTCGCGCTCACCGGAGAACTCACCTCCGGCGCCGGCGTGCTCACCCTGGACGGCTGGTGGGATCCTGCGCTCGGCAACGCCACGCTTGCTGTTCGGGGCACCAATCTGTCCGTCGCGAATACCAGCGAACTCCAGCTCGATGCCACTCCCGATCTCCAGCTTACCCTCACCGGTAATCTGATCGATATCAAGGGCCGCGTGACCATCCCTCACGCCCGGATTGAACCCCAAAGTGTCCCCGAAAATGCCGTAACCGTATCGCGGGATGTGCGGGTCATCCAGACCACGGCCACCAAGACCGGACCCACTCGCTCGCGGTGGCGGCTACGCACGGATCTCAGCATAGTGCTAGGCGACGACGTGCGGTTCGAGGGCTTCGGGGTACGTGGCACGCCAGCGGGATCGATACGGCTGGTTCGAGAGCCCGAGCGGCAGGCGCGCGTATCCGGAACATTGAGTCTCGGCGACGGCAGCTATGTGTTTCGCGGGCGCGAAATTCCAATCGTCCAAGGCCGGGTGATCTACGCCGACAGCGCGCTCGACGATCCCGGCGTGGACGTGGTGGCAGCCCGCGACATCGGCGATATCACCGCCGGCCTGCACCTGAGCGGATCACTGCAGACACCAAGCATGAAGCTCTACAGCCGCCCCAAGCTCCCGGATTCCGACATTCTGTCCTACCTCTTGCTGGGTCGGCCGATGGGGCAGGCCAGCGCGAGCGACGCCGCGCTGCTGATGTCTGCCGCCACCGGCACGGGGCTTTCGCAAGGCGAGGCGCTCGCCAAATCCCTGGGTTCGCAACTCGGCCTTGACGAGGTGCGCATCCAGTCGAGCGAGGGGCTCGAAACCAGTGCGCTGGTGCTCGGGCGCTACCTCTCGCCGCGCATCTATATCCGCTACCTCACCGGGCTGCTGGATGCGGTGCAAAAAGTGCAGTTGAGTTACAAAATCAACAAGCACCTGGAATGGCGGGTAGAGAGTGGCGAGGGTGCGGGAACCGACATCTTCTACACCATCAAGAGCCCGCCAAACGTTCAAGGCCGGCGCTAACACAAGGGCATTCCCGGCAACGCCCATACCCACTGGACGGCTCCACACTGATGGCGGGGAAGCGACGACCCGGGAGCGGCAATCGAACCTGAGCGAGTAACAGTCAGCCCTGTCATCCCGTCCATTGGTACCTGGGCAGTTGCTGAAACGCCGCGCACAACTCGCGGTTCCAGGTGGTGCTGAGTTCATCCAGAAAGGGATCGTCGCCGGCAAACAGAAAACGTTTGCCGAGGGCGAGGCTGTCGCGCCGATAGATCGTGACTTCGTAGGGCGGGCCGACGGAAAGGTTGGAACGCGCGGTGGCGTCGAGACTGACCAGGGAGAGCTGCGCCGCGTCATCCAGCGCCATCTCGAAGCGTGCCACCCGGTCCAGCATCGGCTTGCCGTACTTGATCTCGCCGATCTGGAGGAAGGGCGTCTCCGCCGTCGCCGCCGCATGGTTGCCCTGGGCGTAGACGATGAACAGCCCGGGCGGCTCGCCCGCGATCTGGCCGCCCAGAATCAGCGTGACCTCTGGACTCTGACCGCTGGCGCGCAGCGCCGGGCCGTGGGTGTTCTGGATTTCGAGATTGGTCGCGCCCACATATTCCGCCGCCTCGAACAGGTAGCGCGCGCTGTTGAGGTTGCCGGCGAGCCCGGGGTAATCCAGGTCGCGGCGCAGGTGGCTGACGAGCTGCTGGCTGAGCGCAAGATTGCCCGCCGTGAGCAGCACGAACTGACGGTCGGCGGCGGGCTTGAATTCGTGCATCTTGCTGTACACCGAGGCGTAATCCACCCCGGCGCTGGTGCGGCTGTCGGATGCCAGCACCAGTCCCTGTTCGACGCAGATGCCAAGACAGTAGGTCATGGGCAAATCCTCAGGATGCTCTGAATAATTCGATCCCGTTCATGGTTCGACTGGCTCACCACGAACGGAATCAAACTGCCGCATCCGCACGCCGAAGAAATTGTATTCAGCGAAAGCGCACCACGGCATGGCCCGGGATGGTGACTTCACCCTGCGCGTTTTTCAGAAACAGGCTCACCTTCACTTCGCGCGTGCTGTCGTCTTTTTCTTCGACCTGTCCGCCCGCGGTCATGGTTTCGCCGAGAAAGGCGGCGCGGCGGTTGGCGTAGCCGAAGGAGACGAGCGTCGCGTCATCGCCGATCCAGTCGGTCACCACCTGGCCGATCCAGTCGCCCTGCAGGGGGCCGTCGAGCACGATGCCGGGGTAGCCTTCTTCCTGGGTGGCGTAGGCGTGGTCGAAGTGGATGCGGTGGGGATTCCAGATCGCCGCGTTGTACATGAACAGTTGCACGATGCCGGCGGTGTGATCGCGGCTGGGCAGTGCGTCGCCCACCTTGATGTTCTCGTATGCGGTCATGGCTCTACCTCGCGATCAGGGAGGTGGTTTCGTTCAGCACCGGCGCGCCGGCTTCGGTTGTCACCACGGTTTCGGTGACGACAAAAATCAGCGGGCCGGTCTTGCCGTCCTTC
>JACPPB010000005.1:0-6499 GCA_016191205.1 Gammaproteobacteria bacterium
GCTCGGACGTCAACAGGGCTTCGCCGTGGATCAACTCCAGCTCCAATTACTCACCAATGCCGGCGCAACCGGCACCAAGCCACCGGCCATCGATATCCACATGGATTTTCCCGCTGGCGCCGGGCTCCGTCATTTCCATGCTGGCGACCACGTTTTCGGGTGTCCTGGCCTCGATGATCACATTGGACGTCGATGCGTGTGGTGCATCGCAGGTTTCAGTCACCACGATTTTGGTGGTTGATCTGGAGATGACGTCTTTTTTGCAATCGACATTATCGGACTTGATCATGCTGTCCTGATCGAGATCTTCTTTTGTCACGCAACTCGTCGAAACGTGCTTGCTGGGCTTGCCCGCGCGGGCGGCAATCATGGCTTCCATCCTGGCGCGCTGCTCCGGCGTCATTTTCGCGAGCGCGTCGGCGGGCATCGGCATGCCGGTGATCAAGGTCGTGGTGGTCATTTCCCAGGCACCAGTCTTGACATTGAGTGCGTCCGCAAAACCCTGCAATGGCGCGACAATGGCAAGCGCCAAGGCGCATCGAAAAATGTCTTTGGTGAACATACTGGCTCCAGAAAACCTTGTAAACGGGCTGGATCAGCGTAACAGAAAAGCGCTGATGGACGATATCAAGGCGGTCAAAGACCATGAATGTGGGAATCTGACCTTGACGTCAGCTCCGGTCAAATCCGCGATCGGATGGTCCGCCCGACCATGGCGAGGTGGCTTTCGCCCCCGCGCGATGAAGCAGGCGGCAACGATTGGCGACTCCGAAGGCTGGGATTGTCGTGGCCTTGTTGGCACTGGAAGAGGCAATGGCTTATTCGAAGTGATTTCCGGGAGGTTTTCTTTGCTTTTCCAACCCTCGCGCTCCCGGCTCCGGAGGTTTTTCGGGAGGGCCGGCAAAGCACTGGGCAATCGCCATCCAGGCGGCGGCCGGCGCGCCCATCACCTGCAACCGGGTATCGGCGATATTGCGCACTTGCGTAACGACCTGGCAGAACTCCACGGCGGAACCGTTGATCCGGTTGTCATCCTGCGGCTCGTGCCAGTGCCACACGGCCCCGGACGGCGCTTCAAGCGCCAGATAGGGCGCGGGTCCGGGAACTTCCAGGCCGCGATTGGCAAAACTCCAGCCGTAGGTTCTGGCGCCGATGGTGGCAATGTGACGAATGCGATCCGATTGTTGCCGTGAAACGCCGAGCAGATCGTAGATCGCCCAGCTGTGCGCCCAGGTTTCCATCAGGCGGGCGGTGGTGAACATCTTGATGCCCATGTCCGGTCCGGCCCAGGTGAGGCGCAGGTCCGGATCGCTGGTGGCAAACAGATCGCACATGGCTGTGAACTGGCGGCGCCACTTTTCGAGCATGGGCGCGCCGGACTCGTTGTCGAGCCATTTGCGGGTATAGGTGACCAAGGGTTCGCCCGCCGCTTTTACCTTCGCCATGAAGGTCAGGAACTCCTGTGCATTCCGATGCGAGGTAACACCGAGGTAATCGCCAAAATAGAGATGGGCGATGACATCGTTGACGGTCCAGGCTTTGAAGCGGGTGACGCCGGCCCAATCCGCCGCTTTGAGATTGCGCAGAAAGTCGTATAGCTCGTCGCCCTCGGCGCGGAGATCGGCGACGATATTTTGGAGGTCATTCATGCATGGCCTTGAACGGTCGGGATATCCGGTCTGGCACTAAAGCATAAAAAAACGGCGGGGAAAAACGGCCGATTCATTTTGCGTTCCCGCTGCCAAAAAGTTGCCAGGCGAAAATAACCGGCTGTCGCTTTGGTTCGTGATTTGTTCACCGTTTGATGTCTGGCACGAGTGGACGCCGCTCGGCAGTTGGTGCCTGCGCCGCGACCGAATCCGTCAACAGCGCACGCGTGGCGGTCGCCAGATAGGCGGTGAGATTCTGCGCGAGGCGCGCCGTTTCACCTTCGTTCCGCGCAGGTGTCGCCGCCAGCGGCGCCAGCCGATAGTCGTACAGACTCGCGACGCCGGCCGGGGTGCGCACCAGGATCTCGCCGCCGGCGACGATGGCGGTGGTGGCGTCGCTGCCGGAGGGTTTGATCACCGCAAATCCTGGATCGTCCGCCGGCAAGGCCAGCAGGTCGCGGCCCCAGCACTGATGGGTGAATGGCTGACCGAGCTGACTGACCGCGGTGGGCACCAGGTCCACCTGGCTGGCGACTGTGGTGCTGCGGGCGCCGAACCGGGAGCGGATACCGGGACCGATCAGCAGCGCCGGTATATGGAAGCGCGCCAGGTCGATATCGGTCACCTGGGTGGCAGTGCCGAAACCGTGATCGCCCACCACCACGAACAGGGTCTGGTCGAACCAGGGTGCGCGTCGCGCCTGTTCGAAAAACTTCCCCAGCGCCCAGTCGGAATACTTCATCGCCGTCAGATGCTGGTCCAGATCGCCGAAGCCTTGTACGGGCGCAAACGGTAGCGGATCCGGCAGGTGATAGGGCGTGTGGTTGGAGAGGGTTTGCAGAACGGCGAAAAAGGGCTTGTCGTTCGGCAGCGCCGCCAGTTCCGTCGCCGCGCGGTTGAACATGTCTTCATCCGACACGCCCCAGGTGGCGTCGTAGAACTTCGGCGCGACATAATCGTCGCGCCCGATGAAATGCGTGAAGCCCTGGTTGCCGAAGAAACCGTTCTGGTTGTCCCACGAGAAACTGCCGTTGTAAACGTAGAGGTTGTGGAAACCTCGCGCCGACAGCAGATTGCCGAGACCGGAAAATTGGTGCATCCCTTCCGGCGTCTGCATCAGGTACTCGAACCCCGGCACGTTCGGAAAGCAGGCGACGGATGCGAACATGCCCTGATGGGTGTGGGTGCCGTTGGAGAAAAAGCGCTCGAACAGCAAACCCTCGTCGGCGAGCCGATCAAACGCGGGCGTGACGCCATGGGGATGACCGAGAGCGCCCACGAACTCGCCCGAAAAGCTTTCCATGATGATGAACACGACATTGCGCGGTCGCGGTCCCGCATGCGCAACGGGTTCGTGGCGGCGCAACAGGGGCGCGGTGCCGGCCTGCAACAACTGGTCACGGTCGGTCACCACCAGCCCGCGGGTGAGCGCCAGGGCTTCGGCTTCGGGTATCACCTTCAACCAGTGGGCGCTCTGCTCGCGGCCGTCGGCGGCTACCGCCTTGGCGAGCGTGAACACGCCGTTGAGCCCTAGGTGATTGGCGAACGCGAACGTGCTGTGATAGGCATCGCCCCAGCGCAGCGGAGGGCCAAAGCGCAGGGTGCCCCGGCTGGCAACGCCCAGCAGCATCAGCACCACGAGTACCGCCGGGATGCGCACCGCCCAGCCCGCGCGGTGTTCATCCGGCACGGGGCGGGTGATCCGGTCCAGCTTCCGGTAGGCCCAGCCCGCGCCGATCGACAGCACCAGCCACAGTGCGAGATAGCGCAACACTGGAAAGCCGTTCCAGATCATGCTGGATACCGTGCCCGGATCGGCGCGCAGGTACTCGAACGCCAGACTGTTCAGCCGGGTGTGAAACTCGTGGTAGAAGTCGAGTTCGACCACGCCCGCAAACACGATCAACGAACTGGCCACGGTGAGCGCGGCGACCCAGAAAGCGCGCGGGCGCAGACCGCGCGGCAGCAGCAGTGCTAGCGCCGGCAGCAGCATTAGATAGCCGACAATGATCAGGTCGAAGCGGACCCCGGTGGCCAGCGCCTCGACCAGGGTGGATCCGGGAATACCGTCGGCGAGCGCGCGGTTGCGCCAGTAGAGCAGGACCCGGAGCAGCGTCTGCACGATCGCCAGCACCGTGCCGGCACCGGCCAGAAACACGAGGTCGGCGCCGAGGCGCGATACGCCCCACGGTTTCCTGGTGGCTGAAATCATCGGGTTCTCACTGACAGACAACGGGTGCCAAACGGTGGCGGACGCGGGAAGAACAGCAGCGCGCGACGGCGCAAAAACTTCCCACCAAAGGCAAACCTGCGCTTGCGGGCGGCACGCTCAATGCCCCGCCAGACGCTTGTCCGCGGGCCAGCGATTCAGCCCGTGATCGTAAACGTAACTGGCGCCCTGATAGTAGGCAATCGCACGTTCGAACTCGGCGTCGGGCACCGCGGGCCGTGCCACCGCGGGAGCGGCGCTTTCCGGATTGCGCTGCTGCTCCAGGCGGCGATTGGGCGAAAGGATCGACAGCAAACCCGGCCGGTAAAGCCCCAGGCTCTGATAGGTGCTGATCAGCGCGCGGCCCGCGCCGGGCGGTTCGGCCAGGATGTCCTTGCCGAAAAACGCCGATGCGTAGTCCAGATGCAAGAGCGCGAGCAGCGTGGGCGCAACGTCGATCTGGCTGGCCACGGTGTCGATCCGCGCCGGCGCGACATCCTTGCCGTAGATAATCAGCGGAATGCGGTAGCGCTCCAGCGGCAACGCGACCTTGCCGGCACTACCCGCGCAGTGATCCGCGACCACCACGAACAGGGTGTCGTTGAACCAGGGTTTGGCGCGCGCGGTTTCGAACAGATGGCGCAGGGCCCAGTCGGTGTACTTGACCGCGCCTTCGCGGCCGCTTCCCGAGGGGATGTCGATGCGGCCGTCGGGGTAGGTATAGGGGCGATGGTTGGAAGTGGTCATCAGGTGGAAGAAAAACGGTCGCCCGGCGGCGTGGGCCTGATCGGCCGCATCGAGCGCAACGGCGTAGAGGCCTTCGTCCGCCACTCCCCAGGCGTTGCTGAAACCGCTTTTCTCTTTGGGCATTCCGGCCTGGTCGATCACCGCGTAGCCAGTGCCGGAAAAGAACGCAGTCATGTTGTCGAAATAGCCGTTGCCGCCGTAGATGAACCGGGTGTCGTAGCCCTGCTCCCGCAGCACATTGCCGAGCGACCAGAGTCCGGTCTCCCGACCCAGGCGCTTGACGATGGATTGTCCGGGCGTGGGCGGAATCGACAGCGTCACCGCTTCCAGACCGCGCACGGTACGGGTGCCGGTCGCGAAAAAGTTGGTGAACTGCAGGGACTGGCCGGCAAGCTCGTCGAGAAAGGGCGTGAGACCCGCGCGATTGCCGAAGCTGCCCAGGTAATCGGCGCTCAGGCTTTCGACCATCACCAGCATGATGTTCCTGGGCGTCGGCGTGCCGGGGTTGTCGATGAAGCGGCGGATGTCGTAGATCGCCGAGGCCTCCCCGGATACGACGGCTTCTTCAACCTCGCCCTTCATCAGTGCCGAAGAACGCGCATCCGGAAGCCTGGTATAGAACTCGGCGTAATCGAGTTCGTTGTTGCGAAACGCCGCGATGAACTGATACGGCCCGTTGCGCGCCAGCTCGTTGGCGAAAGTGTTCGCGGAAAAATCGTGGAGCTCCTGATCGAGTCCCACATAGGCGAGCGTGGGCGCAGCGAGCGCGCCCGCGAGCATTGCCAGCCGCAGCGACCCGCGCGCCGCCTTGATGTGCGCCGGATGCAGGCTGCGTTCGATGTGCGGGGCCAGCATCCGATAGATCACTGCGGTGACGATCAGGATACCGATGAGAATCAGCGCGGCCGGATAGGATTCGACGATGTTGTCCGTCACCTCGCGGCGGTAGACCAGATAATCCACCGCAATGAAATTGAAGCGCGCCTGGAATTCGTCCCAGAAAAGGAACTCGGCGGCGACGATAAAACCCAGTCCGTAGAGCGTCACAAACACACAACCCTGTACCCAGTAACGGTTGGCCCTGGAATACCACCAACGGTCAGGAACCAGCACGGTGTAAAGCGCCACGGGCAGCAGTGCGTACGCGTAAAACGCCAGATCGTAGACCGTGCCGATGGCGAAAATGCCGGCCAGCGTGATCGCGTCCCGGGGCAGGTCGGCAAAGGCCAGCACCAGCAGGCCCGCGCGCGCGACAGCGAAATAGCCGAGCGCAGCGACCAGCATCCAGCCCATCAGGCCGAAGCGGCCGTGGCCCGCAGGCGGGCGGGCATCGTGATCAGCGTCGATATCGGGCATGGGTGAGACAGTTGGTGAAGGACAGGGGTTTGGGGCGCGAATGGGCCGCGAGCCACGGCGACAATCCGCAGCTACGCGGATTCGGCCGCACTGCGAAGCACGACATCAATCTACGCAACCCGAATTAACGCAACGTTAAGCATACAACGCACTCCATTTCCTCGGCTTTCCTCGCAACGGCCAGTTGCAATGTCGGCGCTTGGCCACACAATAGCGGAATCGCGTGCCGCACTTGGCAAGGTCACCGCCCCGGCCGCCTGATGAACGAAGCCATCCATTGCCCAATACCCCCGGTTAGCGGACTTCCATGAAGCGTCATCTGATTGTTTTCTACCTGTTCGGATTTGCCGCGCTCGTCGCGATCTGTACGTTCAACAACGCCCACCTGACCGCAGCCCGGGACTGGCTGCACGTCTATCCGCTCCTGCTGCTCGCGACCTACCCGGCGATTTATCTGGCGCCGGCGGCACTGCTGAGCGCGCTGGCCGCGGCCTTCGGCGCCGGACGACCCCGGATGGTCGCCGGGATTTCCATTGCG
>JACPPB010000005.1:6536-96063 GCA_016191205.1 Gammaproteobacteria bacterium
ATCTGACCCTATATGCGCTCTACAGTTTCCATTTCAATGCCTTTGTGTGGAATGTCATCTCCACGCCCGGCGGCATGGCATCCCTGGGCTTCGATCAGCTGTCGGTGGCCAGCCTGGCTGCGGTGCTGGGCGCGGCGGTCGCCGCGGTCTGGGTGCTCTGGCTGCTGGCGGGCGTCGTCGCGCGCCGGCTGCGGGTCCGGCTGTCGGTACTGGCAGCGCTGTTTCTGTTGCTGACGCTCAGCGAGCGCGGGGTTTATGCGGCCAGTTATTTTTTTTCCAACGGCGAGGTGCTGGATCTCGCGGCGAGTTTTCCGCTGTACCAGCCGACCAAGGCCGCCGGGCTGATGGAGCGGCTCGGGTACCAGCGCAAACAAGACGGCATGGTCAAGCTCGCGGCCTCGGACAACAGCGCGGTCCACTATCCCCTGACGCCGCTGAGTGTCCGCCCCGGCGTCAAACCGCCGAACATCATCCTGCTGGTGGTCGAATCCCTGCGCGCCGATATGCTCACTCCGGAGATCATGCCCAAATTGTGGCAGTTCTCCTCCGGCGCCCTGCGCTTCGATCACCATTACAGCGGCGGCAACGGCACGCGCCAGGGCCTGTTCGCACTGTTCTACGGTCTCTATGGCAACAACTGGGATCGCTTCCTGCACGATCGCACGGCCCCGGTGCTGTTTTCGGTGCTCGACCAATATCACTACCAGCGCTTGGCGATCACCAGCGCGTCCTTCACCTATCCCGAGTTCGATCAGACTATTTTCGCGGGTTTCAAGCCTGACGAGCTGGTGCAGGACAGTCAGGGCGCGCCCTGGGAGCGCGACGTGCGCAATGTCGATCGCCTGCTGGCGTCGCTGCCAGCACCTGCCGAGAAAGCGGCCGCGCCCGGGCCGCCGCAGTTCCGGTTCATGTTCTTCGAATCCACCCATGCCCGCTACGACTTCCCCGCCAGTGCCGTAATCCGTCCGGACTACCTCAAGTCCGTCGATTATATGAAGCTGTCGCCGGCCTACCTGCGGGACAATCTCGCGGCCTTCAAGAACCGCTACATCAACGCCGCACACCACATCGACACCCAGATCGGGCGGGTGCTCGACGCCTTCGCGGCAAGCGGCATGGCCGGCAATACCGTGCTGGTCGTCACCGGCGATCACGGCGAGGCGTTCATGGAGCACGGGCGCTGGGGCCACAATTCCGATTTCACCGACGAACAGGTGCGCGTGCCGTTCGTGATGTCGATCCCCGGACAGGCGCCCGCCGTGGTCGAACACGCCACCTCGCACCTCGATCTCGTCGCCACCCTGATGCCACTGCTGGGCGTCGAGACGCCGACGGATCAGTACTCCCTCGGCTGCCCGCTGTTGGCGGAGCAGGGCCGGCTCGTGGTGGTCAGTTCCTGGAACGACATCGGCATCATCAGCCCCGACGCCAAGATCGTGGTGCCGTTCGGACAGACCACCCAGCACGCCAACCTGTTGACCACCAACGACGATCACCCACTCGGCGGCCGGGGGTTCGGCGATTTTCTGCCGCTGGTAAAAACCGCACTGGCGCGCGCCAACAGCTTCACGGTCCGCGCGCACTGAGCAAAAAACCCCGGTGGCGGCTGATCGCTGTCACCGGCCGGTCGATACGTTCGGGGTAAGATGCGCCGATCGCGCTTGGACGCCGCCCAGGAGATTCACCGCAATGCCCCCGCTGTCCAGATCCCGCTACCTCGCTCTCGCCTTCGCGCTGGCGCTCGCCGGCGGCCTGATCTGGGGCTGGCATGTCTATACCTCCGCTGCCGCCGAGCCCTGGATCGCCAGCGGCAACGGCCGCATCGAGGCGACCGAGATCGACGTCGCGACCAAGACGCCGGGCCGGGTGACCAGCATCCGGGTCGATGAAGGTGATTTCGTCAGCGCCGGACAGATTCTCGCGGAAATGGATACGGCGGTGCTGGAAGCCCAACTGCGCGAGGCAGAGGCCGGCCTGCAGCGCGCCCGCATCGGGATCGAAACCGAGCAAAGTCTGGTGACCCAGCGCGAGGCCGAAAAAACCGCCGCCCAGGCGCTGGTGGCCCAGCGCGAGGCCGAGCGCCGCGCCGCCCAACTGCGTTTCGGCCGTTCCGAGAATCTGGCACGCCGCGACGCGGTCTCCGAACAGACCCTCGACGATGATCGCGCCCGCACCGAGGGCGCGCGGGCGGCGGTGGCCGCGGCCCAGGCCCAGGTGGCTGCCGCCGCGGCCGCCATCGGCAATGCCCGCGCCCAGGTGGTGGCGGCGCAGGCCCAGGTGGCGGCGGTCACGGCCACCATCGAGCGCATCCAGGCCGACATCGCCGACAGCGTCCTGAAAGCGCCGCGCGACGCCCGCGTCCAGTACCGGGTGGCGCAACCCGGCGAGGTGCTGCCGGCGGGCGGGCGGGTGCTCAGCCTGGTCGATCTGAGCGATGTCTACATGACCTTCTTCCTGCCCACTGCGGCGGCGGGGCGGGTGACGCTCGGCGCCGAAGTGCGTCTGATCCTCGACGCCCTGCCCCGGCAGGTGATGCCCGCGCGCGCCACCTTTGTCGCCGATGTCGCCCAGTTCACGCCCAAGACCGTGGAAACCGCGGAGGAGCGGCTCAAGCTGATGTTTCGCATCAAGGCCCGCATCGAGCCGGAACTGCTGAAAAAATACATCCGCCAGGTCAAGACCGGCGTACCGGGGGTCGCCTATGTGCGCGTGGACCCGAGCCGGGAATGGCCGGAGCGGTTGACCGTCACCTTGAAACCTTGAGCGTTGAAACCCTGAGGTTCGCACCCGTGAGCGGTGAAGCCGTGAGTTTTCAGTGAGTACCGCGCCCGCGAACCGCGCGCCCGTTGCGCGCCTCACCGGCATCGGTCTGCGCTACGGTGCGGTGCGGGCGCTCACCGGCGTCGATCTGGAACTGCCCGCCGGCCAGCTGCTCGGCCTGATCGGCCCCGACGGGGTCGGCAAGTCGAGCCTGCTCGCCCTGATCGCGGGCGCCCGCGCGGTCCAGACCGGGCGCATCGAAGTGCTGGGCGGCGACATGGCCGACGCCCGCCACCGCCGGCGCGTCTGCCCGCGCATCGCCTACATGCCCCAGGGCCTCGGCAAAAACCTCTATCCGACGCTGTCCATCTTCGAAAACCTGGATTTCTTCGGCAGCCTGTTCGGACACGGTCGCGCCGCGCGCGCCGCCCGTATCCGCGAGCTTACCGCGGCCACCGGACTCGCCCCCTTCATCGACCGCCCGGCCGGCAAGCTCTCCGGCGGCATGAAGCAGAAGCTCGGCCTGTGCTGCGCCCTCATCCACGATCCCGACCTGTTGATCCTGGACGAGCCCACCACCGGCGTCGATCCGCTGTCGCGGCGCCAGTTCTGGGAGCTGATCGCGGGCATCCGCGCGGCGCGCCCCGGCATGAGCGTGCTGGTGGCGACGGCCTACATGGAGGAAGCCGCGCGCTTCGACTGGCTGGTGGCGATGGATGCCGGCGCGGTACTGGCCACCGGCACACCCCAGGCATTGCTGGAACGTACCGCCAGCGACAGTCTGGAGGAGGCCTTCATCGCGCTGCTGCCGGAAACCCGGCGCCGCGGTCACCAGGCCGTGGTGATCCCGCCGCGCCCGGGTGACGGCGACGTGGCCATCGAGGCGCAGGACCTCAGCATGAAGTTCGGCGACTTCGTCGCCGTCGATCAGGTCAGCTTTCGTATCCAGCGCGGCGAGATCTTCGGCTTTATCGGCTCCAACGGCTGCGGCAAGACCACCACCATGAAGATGCTGACCGGCCTGCTGCCACCGAGCGCCGGGCAGGCCCGGCTGTTCGGTCAGACGGTCGATCCGCGCGACCTGGATACCCGCCGCCGCGTCGGCTACATGTCGCAAGCGTTCTCGCTGTACACCGAACTGACCGTGCGTCAGAACCTGGCCCTGCACGCGCGCCTGTTCGCGCTGCCCGAGGCGAGCATACCCGGGCGGGTGCGGGAGATGGCGGAGCGCTTCGATCTCGCTGGCGTGATGGACACCTTGCCCAACGCGTTGCCCCTGGGAGTGCGCCAGCGCCTGTCGCTGGCCGTGGCCCTGATCCACGGACCGGAACTGCTGATTCTCGACGAACCGACTTCGGGCGTGGACCCCATCGCCCGCGACGGCTTCTGGCGCGCTCTGGTCGAGCTGTCGCGCCGCGACGGGGTGACCATCTTCATCTCCACCCATTTCATGAACGAGGCCGAGCGCTGCGACCGCATCGCGCTGATGCACGCCGGCCGCGTGCTGGCGACCGCAGCGCCGGCGGCGCTGGTGGCGGAGCGGGGCGCCGACACCCTGGAAAATGCCTTCGTCGGCTATCTGGAGGCCGCCGCCGGCGCGGCGGAAACTGCTGGTCCGGCCGCGCCGCCACTGCTCGCGGCAGGAACAGCGCGGCGTGGCAAGTCCGCGGGAATCCAGCGCTGGCTGAATCCGCGCCGCCTGCTGAGCTACAGTCGGCGCGAAACCCTGGAACTCACCCGCGATCCGATCCGCCTGACCCTGGCGCTGCTGGGCAGCCTGATTCTGATGCTGGTGATGGGCTACGGCATCACCCTCGATGTGGAGGACCTCACCTTCGCGGTACTCGACCGCGACCAGACCACCGCCAGCCGCGACTATGCGCTCAATCTTTCCGGCTCGCGCTACTTCGCCGAGCGGCCGCCGATCCGGGACTACGCCGAGCTCGACCGGCGCATGCGCGCGGGCGAGCTCGGTCTGGCGGTGGAAATCCCGCCCGGCTTTGGCCGCGATGTCGCGCGCGGCCGCCCGGTCGCCATCGCCGCCTGGATCGACGGCGCCATGCCCACCCGTGCCGAGACCATCCAAGGCTATGTGCAGGGCATCCACGCCCAGTGGCTCGCGACCCGGATGGCGCAGAGTCCGACGGGCGCCGCCGCGGAACCCATGCGCATAGAAGTCCGGTTCCGCTACAACCCGGACGTGAAAAGCCTGGTGGCCATGGTGCCGGCAATGCTCCCGCTGCTGCTGATGCTGATCCCGGCCATGCTTGCCGCCCTCGCCGTGGTGCGCGAAAAGGAGCTGGGTTCCATCGTCAATCTCTATGTCACGCCGGTGAGCCGGCTCGAATTCCTGCTCGGCAAGCAGCTGCCCTATGTCGCCCTCGCGATGATCAACTTCGCCCTGCTGTGGCTGCTCGCGGTGACCCTGTTTCGCGTGCCCATGACCGGCAGTCTGCCGACCCTGGCTTTCGCCGCGCTCCTCTATGTGACGGCCGCGACCGCCGTGGGACTGCTGATTTCCACCTTTGTGCGCAGCCAGATCGCGGCGATCTTCGGCACCGCCGTGCTGTCCATCCAGCCCACCGTGCAGTTCTCCGGCATGATCGATCCCGTGTCGTCGCTGGTGGGCCCGGGGGCACTGATCGGGCGCATCTACCCCGCCACCCATTTCCTCACCATCACGCGTGGCACTTTCTCCAAGGCCCTGGGCCTTGCCGACCTCTACCCGTCCTTCGTGCCCCTGCTGCTCGCGATTCCGCTCCTGATCGGACTGGGCGTGCTACTGACCCGAAAACAGGAGCGCTGAGTTTGCGCACAAACAATATTCTGAACCTGGGGATCAAGGAGCTGCGCAGCCTGGCACGCGATCCGGTGATGCTGGTGCTGATCGTCTACGCGTTCACCTTCTGGACTTATACGGCGGCGACGGTGATGCCGGAAACCCTCAACCGCGCACCCATCGCCATCGTGGATGAAGACGGTTCGCCACTGTCGACACGCATCATCGGCGCCTTTTATCCCCCCCACTTTCTGCCGCCGGCACTGATCAGCCAGCCGCAGATGGACGCCGGCATGGACGCCGGAAACTATGTGTTCGCTCTCGATATTCCGCCGGATTTCCAGCGCGACATGCTGGCCGGACGCAGTCCGGTCATCCAGCTCAATGTGGACGCCACGCGCATGAGCCAAGCCTTCGCCGGCAGTGGCTATGTGCAGACCATGGTCAGCGCCGAAGTGGCGGAATTTCTTGCCCACCACCGCGCCGACCCGCGGCCAACCGTGGCGCTCGAACTGCGCGCGCGCTTCAATCCGGAACTCAACAAATCCTGGTTCGGCGGCGTGATGGAGGTGATCAACAACATCACCATGTTGTCGATCGTGCTCACCGGCGCGGCGCTGATCCGCGAGCGCGAGCACGGCACCGTCGAGCACCTGCTGGTGATGCCGGTGACGCCCTTCGAGATCATGTCCGCCAAGGTCTGGGCGATGGCGCTGGTGGTACTCCTCGCCGCCACTTTTGCGCTGACCGTGGTGGTGCAGGGCTGGCTCGGCGTGCCCATCGAAGGCTCCATTGTGCTGTTCCTGGCAGGCGCCGCCCTGCACCTGTTCGCCACCACTTCCATGGGCATTCTCCTCGGCACCATCGCGCGCTCCATGCCGCAGTTCGGTCTGCTCATGATTCTGGTGCTGTTGCCGCTACAGCTGCTCTCCGGCGGTGTGACACCGCGCGAGAGCATGCCGGAGCTGGTGCAGATCGCCATGCTCGCCGCGCCCACCACCCAGTTCGTGATGCTGGCCCAGGCGATCCTCTACCGCGGCGCCGGGCTTTCCGTGGTGTGGCCGCAGCTGGTGGCGATCGCCGTCATCGGCACCACGCTGTTCAGCCTCGCGCTGCTCAGGTTTCGCCGCACCATCGCTACCATGGCCTGACGCCGGACCAATTTCGGACGACCCGGGTCAACCTGCGCCATTCCCCGCCGTTGTCTGCCCTGCCGACCATCGCGCCGGCGACCATCCACCACGGAGAACGGCATCATGGAAAAATTTCTGATTCCCGCGCTGCGCGCGGCAACCCTCGCGGCAGTCCTCGCGGGCACCACAGCCCACGCGGCCGGCACTGACACCCCGAGAGTCGACCAGCGCGAGAAAAATCAGGAGCGCCGGATCGAACAGGGTGTCGAGTCCGGCGCGCTCAACCCGCAGGAAGCGGCGCGGCTGGAAGCGCAACAGAACCGCGTGCAGCGGGCCGAGAATCGCGCCAAGGCCGATGGCGTGGTGACCGGCAAGGAACGCGCCGCCCTGCACCACCGGCAGGATCATGCAAGCAGCACTATCGCCCGCAAAAAGCACAACGTCCGATAAGCAGACAAACTCCGCGGGCGCAATCGAGCGCCATTGACCTCACGGCGTCACTGCTCCGGGCCTTGATTTCAGAGACAAGGCACCGGAAAAAACGGATGGAATGCCGATCATCGACTGGGTTACAGTGCTGTCGTTTTTTCAATAATAAAATCGGCCGATCCCTATGTTTGGAACCGCTTCATCGACCATCGTCAATGCCACCCTGCTGCTGCTGATCGCGTTCTCGGTCGTGTGCTGGACCATCATTCCGGTGAAAATCCTGCAACACCTGGGTGCCGCCACGCGCAATCGCGCCTTTACCAGGGCGTTCTGGGCCGCCGCGGATCTCGGCGCGATTCCCGGATTGCGGTTTTCAGGTCCCGCCGCACGGGTGGCACAGGCCGGGCTCGCCACTCTGCGCGCGCGGCCCGACGGGCATAATCTTGCCCAGCACGGCAGCCCGCGCGAGCGCGTGGAGCGCGCCCTGCGCGCCCAGTTACGGCGCGAGCGGCAGATCATGGAAGCGGGCCTGCCCTGGCTCGCGAGCATCGGCAGCACCGCGCCGTTCGTGGGCCTGTTCGGCACCGTGTGGGGTATCCGCCACGCGCTGCAGGATATCTCCCGCGCAGGCACCGCCAGCATCGACGTGGTGGCGGGTCCGATCGGCGAGGCATTGATCGCGACCGCCATCGGGATCGCCGTCGCGATTCCTGCGGTGGTCGCCTACAACATTCTGCTGCGCCGTCAGCGCATTGCCACCGCCGCGCTCGATGGCTTTGCCACCGACTTCATGGAAGTAGCACTGCCCACCGATGGCCCCGCGCCGGTCGGGAAGGCATGAAACCCATGGCTTTCAACACGCAAGGCGAAGACGATCCACTGATGAGCGAGATCAATGTCACGCCGTTGGTCGATGTGATGCTGGTGTTGCTGGTGGTGTTCATCATCACCGCGCCGCTGCTCAACAACGCCGTCCGCGTCACGCTGCCCAAGACCGTCGCCACCGCCGCCCCGGACGTGAAGCGCTCGGCCAGCGTGACCATCGAGCGCGACGGCCGCATCTTCCTCGACCAGAAGGAAATCGCGTTCGAGGCTCTCGACCCGACACTGAAACAACTCAAGGCCACGAGCCCCGAACTGAGCCTCCAACTGAACGCGGACAACGGCGTCGGCTACGGGCGCGTCGCCAAGGTCATGGCCGTGATCCAGCGCGCCGGGATCGACAAACTCGCGGTGATGACGGCGGTGGAGTGAGGTTTGTCACCGGTGCGGGCGCCTGGCACGCTGACCGCAATCCCGGTCAGCCGCATACTCCGGAGTCGGGAATTCGTGCGGTTCGGCGGCGGTCTACGCGTCGCGGTGCGGGGTGCGCGGTACGGTGCCCTGCATGACCCTGTCGGTCCAGGCAATCCCCAGCGCCGATACGATGAACGCCATGTGGATGATGGTCTGCCACATGACCCCGGTTTCGGTGGCGGTCGCGCATTTGACGCCCGCCGCCGCCGTTGCACAGGGCGGCAAGGCGCCCAGCGAACCCGCCTCGATAAACGTTTTCAACAGATGGATCGACGAGATGCCGATGATCGCCATCGCCAGTTTGACCTTGAGCACCGACGCGTTGACGTGGGACAGCCATTCCGGCTGATCGGGATGGCCCTGGAGTCCCAACCGCGAGACGAAGGTCTCGTAGCCGCCGATGATCACCATCACCAGCAGGTTCGAGATCATCACCACGTCGATCAGCGCCAGCACGATCAGCATCACTTCCTGCTCGCCCAGATTCATGGCGCCCATGATGAGGTGCCACAACTCCTTGATGAACAGGATGACATAGACGCCCTGCGCGGCGATAAGGCCCAGATAGAGCGGCAGTTGCATCCAACGTGTGGAAAAAATGACGGCCGACAATGGCCCCAGGCGGGGGTTCGGTTCGACTGACATCGGGCGGTACTCGCGGCTGGAACAGCAGGTTAGGGATGGCGCGCGGATGCTAGCCCAGCCCGTCGCGAGAGTAAACCGAAGCGGGGCAGCCGGGCGGCGCAAGCGACACATGACAATCCCCGCCGGTTTTCCCAAAATGGCGCCCGACTTTTGCGCCCGCGCCCATGAACCCGACCCTGCTCTCCCTCCGCAACATCGGCAAACGCTACGACGGTCGCGCGGCGCTCGGCGACCTGACGCTCGATATTCTGGATGGGGAATTTCTCACCCTGCTCGGACCCTCGGGCTGCGGCAAGACCACGCTGCTGCGCCTGATCGCGGGCTTCGAGCCCCCCGACACCGGCACCATTGCGCTCGCCGGCGCGGACATCACCGCCGTGCCGCCGGAGCGGCGCCCGCTCAACACCGTATTCCAGAGCTATGCGCTGTTTCCACACCTGAGCGTGTTCGAGAACATCGCCTACGGCCTGCGCCGGGAGAAACGGCCGAAGGACGAAATCGCGGCGCGGGTGGCGGAGGCGCTGGCCATGGTCGAACTGGGCGATTTCGCCCGGCGCAAGCCGCATCAACTCTCCGGCGGCCAGCAGCAGCGGGTGGCCATTGCCCGCGCCCTGATCAAGCGCCCGCGCCTGTTGCTGCTCGACGAACCCCTGTCGGCGCTCGATTACAAACTGCGCCGCGCCATGCAGGTCGAGCTCAAGCGGTTGCAGCGGGAACTCGGTATCACCTTTCTGTTCGTGACCCACGACCAAGAAGAGGCGCTCTCGATGTCGGACCGCATCGCGGTGCTGCGCGAGGGCGTTCTGCAGCAACTGGGCACGCCCCGGGATATCTACGAGCGCCCCGCCAACCTGTTCACCGCCCGCTTCGTGGGCGAGACCAATCTGTTCCCGGCGCGCGTGGTCGCGCTGACCAGTGATCGCGTTACGCTCGACATCCGCGGCCTGCGCCGCGAGCGCCGCCGGCCGGATTTCGCGTTCGGCCGCTCCTGATCTTTCTGCTGATCCTGCCGTTCTGGACCAACTCGCTGGTACGCATCTACGCGATCAAACTGCTGCTCGCGACCAACGGGCTGATCAACCCGGTCCTGCTGACGCTCGGTATCATCGACACGCCCGTAGCCATGCTTTACACCGAAGGCGCGGTGATTTTCGGCTTGGTGTATCTGCTGCTGCCGTTCATGATTCTGCCGCTCCATGCGGTGTTCGAGGATCTGCGCCCGGAGCTGCTGCTCGCCTCCCGGGATCTCGGTGCCGGGAGGCTGGCAACCTTTGTCCATGTCATCGTCCCGCTGACCCTGCCCGGCGCCATCGCCGGCGTGCTGCTGGTGCTGCTGCCGGCAATGGGCATGTTCTATGTCGCGGACGTGCTGGGAGGCGCAAAAAACCTGCTGGTGGGCAACATCATCAAGGATCAGTTTCTGGATGCGCGGGACTGGCCCTTCGGCGCTGCCGCCAGCGTACTGCTGACTGCGGCCATGGCGCTGCTGCTGTGGGCCTACCACCTGAGCCGAGGGCGCCTCGGCGAAGCCCTTTCGCGACCGGAGACGACCCCGCGAGAGACGACCCCATGACCGGCTGGCTGGCGCGGATCTATCTGGCCCTGGTCTACGGCCTGCTGTATCTGCCCATCGGCGTGCTGGTGGTGTACTCCTTCAATGACGCGCACACCGGCTACCGCTGAGGCGGCCTGAGTCTGCGCTGGTACCGGGCGCTGCTCGCCAACGATGCCATGGTGCAGTCGATGTGGAATTCGCTGCTGCTGGCGTTCGCGGCCGCCACCCTGTCCACCCTGATCGGCACCCTGACCGCGCTCGCCCTGCACCGCTACCGGTTCCGCGGGCGGCGTTTGCTGCAGGCCATGTTGTTCGTGGTAATGATGGCGCCGGATATCGTACTCGCCATTTCCCTGCTGGCGCTGTTTCTGGTCGTCGGAATAAAGCTCGGCTTCGTCTCGCTGCTGCTCGCCCATGTGACCTTCTGCCTGCCCTTTGTGGTGATCACGGTGGCCGCGCGGCTCAGCGGGTTTGACGACCGACTGCTGGAGGCGGCGCAGGATCTCGGTGCCCGCGAACTGACCCGGATGCGCACCGTGCTGCTCCCGGTGATAATGCCGGCCGTGCTGGCGGGCTGGCTGCGGGGTTTCACGCTTTCCCTGGACGACGTGGTGGTCAGTACCTTTG
This sequence comes from Gammaproteobacteria bacterium, assembly GCA_016191205.1. GTDB lineage: Bacteria > Pseudomonadota > Gammaproteobacteria > Pseudomonadales > Porticoccaceae > JAGPUQ01. Next base: position 17,761 of record JACPPB010000005.1, read on the forward strand.
TCAGCGGGCCCGGCTATGAAGTGCTTCCGCTGCGCATCTATTCGATGGTACGCGTCGGACTCAAGCCGGAGGTGAACGCGCTCGGCGCATTGCTGCTGGCGTTCTCGCTCCTGATGCTGTTGTTGTCGCAATTGCTGTTGACGAGGGGAAAACGATGAAAGGGTGGATGCTGGCCGGTGCACTGATATTGACGCTGACGGGCTGCGGCCGGCAGGAAGCGCAGGTGCTGAACCTGTACAACTGGTCCGAATACATGCCACAGGAAGTGCTGGACCGGTTCACCCAGGAGACCGGCATCAAGGTGATCTACACCACCTACGACAGCAATGAAGCTCTCTATGCACGGCTGAAACTGCTCGACGACAGCAGCCCGTACGATCTCGCGGTGCCCTCCACCTATTACGTCAGCAAAATGCGGCAGGAAGGGCTGCTGGCGCCCATCGACCACAGCAAACTGCACGGGCTCGACCAGATCGACACCACGCTGGTCGATCAGGCCTTCGATCCCGGCAACGGCTACAGCATTCCCTATCTCTGGGGCACCACCGGCATCGCCGTGAACGCAACCGATATCGATCCCGCCACTGTCACCGCCTGGGCCGATCTGTGGAAGCCGCAATACCGCGGCCGCATCATGCTGACCAACGACGTGCGCGAGGTCTTCCACGTCGGCCTGCGCGTGCTGGGTTATTCCGCCAACACCACCGACCCCGCGCAGATCGAAGCCGCCTACCACAAGCTCGCCGAGCTGATGCCGGGTGTGCGCACCTTCAACTCGGATGCGCCCCGCATGCCCTACCTCGAAGGCGAGACGGACATCGGCATGATCTGGAACGGGGAAGCCACCAAGGCCCGGGAGGACCTCCCGTCGCTCACCTACATCTATCCCCGCGAAGGCGCGGCGCTGTGGATGGACAGCTTCGTGATCCCGAAAAATGCCCGCAATCCCAAAGCCGCATACCGCTTCATCGACTTCGTGCTGCGGCCCGACATCGCCGCGCTGATCAGCACCGAAATCGGTTACGCCACTCCCAACCTGGCGGCACGCAAGCTGCTCGACGCCGAAATCCTCAACGACCGCGTCATCTACCCGGCGCCGGCGAATCTGGTCAACGCCGAGTTCCAGCAAGATGTCGGCGAAGCATTGCTGGTCTACCAGAAATACTGGGAACTGCTCAAAGCCGGGCGATGAGGGCTAGCGCGGTGTCGCGTCCGCCAGCTGCGGGAGCCGCACCGCCTTGCCGGTTTCATCGAGGTCGCGCGTGATGCGTTTGGCGACCGCGACCGCCGCCGCCCGCGTGGGGTAGGGACCGGCCAGCACCTGATATTGCCGGCCCTGCGCCAGGCGCCGGGCGGGAATGGGCGGACCCTGGTGGGCGAGCATGGCGGTCAGCCGGCGCGCACCGAGCTCAGACTTGAAGGTGCCGAGATCGACGTACCAGTCGCCGTCCGCAGGCAGTGGCGCCGGGTCCGGCGCTGACAGCAGCGGTGCGGCGGGCATCTCCGCGAGGTAATGCGCGGCGTCGGGCGCACCGACCGCGATCGGCAGCGGGTAGCCGGCGCGGCGGGCGGCGACGGCCTGCGCCCGTTCCAGATCCACCGCCACCCGATCCGCAGGCCGCTGGCGGGCCCGGGCCGCCTCGATGACCTGCTTCACCGCTGCGGCGCCGGCCTTGCTGCCCGCTGCCGTCGCCGGCGTGTGCGCTTCCAGCAGCAGACCATCGGGGCCGATGCCGGCCAGATAGGGCTGATCGACCACCGTCACCGGCGTACCCACCGGCACCACCGCGAACAGGGGCGCGATGTCTTCCGGATAGAGCTGGATGCAGCCGTGACTGACGCGCATGCCGATGCCGGCCGGCTTGTTGGTGCCGTGGATGAGGATGCTCGGCCAGCCCAGTCGCAGGGCGTGGCTGCCGAGCGGATTGTCCGGCCCGGCCGGCACCACCGCCGGCAGTGGATCGCCGCTGGCGGCATGCTCGCGGCGGATCGAGGGCGGCACGGTCCAGGGCGGCGCGGCCTGTTTGTCCGCCACCTGAGTGCGGCCCAGCGGCGTCGACCAACCCTCGCGGCCGACACCGAGGGGGTGGGTGATGACGGTGCGCGGCGCGCCCTTGGGCGCCGGCGGATAGTAAAACAGCCGGCGCGCGGCCAGGTTGATGACGACGCCAGCGCGCGGCGCGTCGGGCAGTACATGGGCAGTGGGCAACAGTACCCGCTCGCCCGCATCCGGCGTCCAGGGATCGATATCGGGATTGGCGCTTACGATTTCGTCATAGCCCAGATCGTAGGCGCGGGCGATATCGAGCAGCGTCTCTTCGCCCTGCACCCGGGTGTAGCGCAAGCGACCGATGACCTCTGTCCTCGCGTCGATCTGAAACGCGTTGAGCTCGAAGGGTTCCGCCGGCGGCGGTGCGGGCGCGGGCTCCTCGGGAATTTTGCTCTCGATCCAGCCGGCGCAGCCGGACAGCGTCAGCGTCAGCGTCAGCAGCACAAGCCCGACGGACCGGACGGAGGCACGGGGAGGCATACGCGGAGTAATCGATTGGGGCGCCATGGCGGGGTCTATTCTAGGGCCTGTTAACACCATCCGCACGGCTGCCTTGCTGCCCCTGCCCCCCCCCGCATCAGGATAGTTATCGTGTGAACCGGTGTGCCCCGGCGAGGCAGGCAGTGGGCAGCGAGAGATGAAGCGTTGTTCGGCGGGACGTCGCGGGTGAGTACTGCCCGCTGGCACGCCAAATACGCTGAGTGCGGCCTATTCGATAGGCCCCGGAAGCTTTCGCAACGCGTAGACATCGAACCGTGTCGTTTTCCCGGTAACCGCAAAGGTGGGCTCGCGCCCCGCAAGCGGGGGCGCGTGGCGCGCCCGCTTTACCACCACCCGGTACTGCGCCCGCTCCAAAGCCAACTCCAAGAGCTCGTCGCCGTCGTGGTCGGCGCCGACCAGACGCTGCAGCGCCTGCATTTCTTTGCGCACCAAGGCGCTTTTGTGACGTTCCGGAAACATCGGATCGAGACAGATCACATCAGGCTGATCGCCGGTCGCCAACCAGATCCGGGCGTCCGCGGCGACCAACGACATGCGTTCGACCGCGGCCCGGAGTCCAGTGTTCTGGCTCTCCTGCCGGGCACGGCGCAAACCGTCTTCCAGCAGGGCTGCGACGACGGGGTGCCGCTCGACCATGACCACCCGTGCACCCAATCCCGCCAGCACGAAGGCATCCTCGCCCAATCCCGCCGTGAGGTCCGCGATCCGCAGTTCAGACGTGTGCTTGATGCCCACCGCGCGGGCGATCGCCTGCCCCACACCACCGCCATGGTGATACCTGTGTCGCATGCGGCCGCCGGTAAAATCGCAGACGATGGCCCCGAAGTGGCCTTCGGAACTGAGTAATGCGAGACCGTCACCGCTGAGATTCAGAACGAAGGGTGTCATGTTCTGGGCCGCGACCCCGGGGCCCAGGAATGCCAACCCCAAACTCCTGGCGAGTTCCCTGCCAGCCTCCAGATTGAGGCGGTCGGCGGCGACGGCAACCAGCGGGACTGGACTCGAGATCACGGCTGCGCCCACCGACAGATCACCTGACACAGGCTTGTGGCATGTTCAAAAACAATACGCCGTCAACGTTTAATCTCGGCATTCCGAGCCTCCAGATCAAGACGGCAAAAACCGCAGGAATGGTCGATGAGAGATATCCCGGCGGCGACGTGGCGACCGCACTCCGTGGGTGTGCAAGCTGCTGATCCTAGCCTTTCGGGGCCGGCTGCGGCTAGAATGCAGATCACAGTTTGAGAGGCCCGGGCCGATGCGGCTATTCCTGTTTTTTGCGTTGGCGCCGATGCTTCTTGCTGCCGGGTGCAACCGGTACGAAGTCACTCTCAACGATCAGCCGCTCCACAGCCCTCCGCGTCTCTTCACAGACTATCGTATTGACGATCCGGCGCTGCGCGATTGCGTCGCCCAGACCATTCGTGACAACAAAATTACCGCCGGCCGCGATCTCACCCGCCTGGTGTGTACCCACGCCGGCATCGTGGATCTCAGGGGGCTTGAAAGTTTCGGATCGCTCGAAATCCTGAATCTGGCGGATAACCACATCGCTACCATCGAACCTCTGCTTTCTATGCCCTCCTTGGCGCAACTCGACCTTAGCGCCAATCCTGGTCTCAATTGCACCGAAGCAAGTGCCTTGACGACCCGCGGCGTTGTTGTTGTACTGCCGGCGCAGTGCCAGAAATAGCTATTGCCTGGGTTGGGAAGCGACGCCTCAGTTACCCACAATTTCTGTGGATAACTTTGTTGATAAAGATAACAAACCACACCAAACACCTTGCATTTAGCGGCACTCTTACAGAATGACTATTTTTTCACCAAATTTAAATTTTGATAAAAATCAATAAGTTATGTGTATTGCAAATAAAAATCAAAGAGTTGCAACGCTTTTGTAAAACAGCACTAACGCTTTCGCTCCAACTGTGGAAAACAAACCCGCGGTAGGTGCATTCGTGTCGGCGGGTTGCGCAAAAACTCATGGGCCGGCCGGATGCGCGAGCGCATCACGCAACGACCGCGGCATTTCAACCAGATGGGCGCCGGAAGGGCGATGGACCAAACAGCGCGCAACGAAGCCGATGACCGTCGCAGCAGTTTTTCAGCAGCCTGTCGGCCAACGGCGCGCACGGCAGCACGCCCGTGCGTCCTGCATGGAGGCGCTCAGATGCCTGGCGTCGGCCCTCGCTCGCCTGGCCCAGAAGGCCAGCACGGCCCTGACAGAGTGATCAGCCAAACGTCAGCCCCAGCCGCTGGCCAATCAGCTCGTAGGACTCCACCACTCGACCCAGGTCCTGACGGAATCGATCCTTGTCCAGCTTTTCGAGCGTGTCCCGATCCCAGACCCGGCAACCATCGGGAGTCACCTCGTCGCCAAGCATCAACTCGCCGTTTATCAGCCCAAACTCCAGCTTGTAGTCCACCAGCACCATGCCGCCGGCGAGAAACAGGGGCGTAAGAATGTCGTTGATGCGGAAAGTAAGTTCTTTCATGCGCGCCACTTGCCAGGTTTCAGCCCAACCCAGGCTGTCGATGTGGTACTCGTTGACCATGGGGTCGCCAAGCGCGTCGCTTTTGAGAAAGAATTCAAAGGTCGGCGGGGAGAGCACGCGCCCCTCCTCGATACCATAGCGACGGCACAGGCTGCCCGCGGCAAGATTGCGGACCACGCATTCCAACGGCAGCATCGTCAGCCGTTTGACCAGCGTCTCGCGATCATCCAGCAGACGCACGAAGTGAGTGGGGATACCCGCCACCGCGAGCTTCTCCATGACGAAGGCATTGAACCTGTTATTCACCGACCCTTTGCGTTCAAGCTGCTCGCGCTTCTTGCCGTCAAAGGCGGACGTATCGTCACGAAACAGCATCACCAGATGTTCCGGGTCGTCGGTCGCAAAGACCGACTTGGCCTTGCCGCGATAGAGCTCCTCGCGTTTTTCCATAGCATTCACCCCTCTCGGCTAGGTGGATCAACACAGTTCCTGCCAGCCGAAACCTTCGTCCTGACTGGCATAAAGTACTTGATCAAGGTGCCCGGTCACCGGCGCCAACGCTTGCCGCACCAGCTCCGGGCTGTTGTTGTGCTGACTGATGTGCCCGACGACGAGCGTACGCAGCACGTCACCGCCAAGCCGCTGCAACAGGTCCGCCGTCTGGCAGTTGCTGAGATGGCCCCAATCACCGCCGACCCGGCGTTTGAGCGCATAGGGATAGGATCCGGCAGCCAGCAGCGCACGATCATGATTGGCTTCGAGCAGCAATCCGTGGCAGTGCCGATAGCGCTCCACAACATGAGGTGTGACGCTGCCCAGATCGGTCAGGATACCCAGCTTGCGATCCGCCACCGCGAAGATGTACTGGACCGGTTCGCGTGCATCGTGGGGAACTGCCACAGCCTCCACCTGGATACCGGCCAACGCCACCCGGGCGCCGCTGGCAATCACCCGGACCGGGTCATCGCGTCCGACGCCCACGGCGCGCGCGGTACCCGCAGTCATCAATACCGGGATGCCAAACCGCCGCGCCAGCGGCAATACGCCGCTCACGTGGTCGCCGTGCTCGTGGGTGACCAGGATCGCGGTCAGATCGGCGGGCGCACGCCCCAGCACGGCAAGTCGCCGGCAGGTCTCGCGCACCGAAAACCCGCAATCGACCAATACGCAGGCGTCGCCAGTCTCCACGAGCGCGGCATTGCCACGACTTCCGCTGCCCAGGGAAGCGAACCGCATCGGCGGTGTCAGGCCAGATTGGCACGGATCCGCTTGAGCAATTCGAGCATCCGGGTGCGTTCCAGCGCATCCTTCTCGCCATTGACGCGCACCTGAACACCCTGATCGGTGTCGTGCAGCTCGATCCGGTAATTCGCTGCGACCGGCGCTCCGCTATCGGCTTTGCCGGCTCCCAGCATGCGCGCAAAAAATCCGGGTTTCTCCCGTTCGACATCTTCCTTGAGGTTGACATAGAAAAGCCCGCGGGTACGATCCTGGTCGACAAGCAGGAACTCATCACGGGACACCGAATGGGCGACTGACGCCCAGGACCGGTCGTACCCCAGCTTGATCAGCAGATAGGGCTCGGCGTCCGCAGCCGCAACCACCGCAACCTTGGCGCCGCTACCAATGGATTGCGCCAACAGCGATACAGAGCCGGCATTCGCGTCTCCCGCCAAACCACTGGCGATGAAGTCTGCCATGGTGCGCTCACGCTCATCCGCGAGCGAAGATTCCGGCCACGGGGGGGCTTGGCCGTCTTTTGCCATGACCGCGTGGATGACGGAGACCTCGGTGGTATCGGCCTGCATGCCCTGCTCGAGGCGCAAGCGGTAGCGGTGGAGCTTGCCTGGATCGTCGTCAAACTCGACCCAAACCGTCTCGATCACACCTTCCGCCGCATCGGCCCGGGTGACTCCAATATCGTTGGAGTTGAGCATATTACGGACTCGCGGCCACACTTCCGCCGGTGCCCGGTTGATCCATACCCAGCGCTTGTCGCCGAGCGACTGGACCTTGACTTCCTCTTCCAGCAGGGACGTCCCCAGCGGCTGTGGCCGCGGGATACCTTGCCTCGTCTCCGGGATCAAAGGCTCCGCGACATTGGGGATGACATACAACTCCCCGAGCGCCTGACCATCCAGACCTTCGGGCACCTTGATGACCGGATGTTCGCGAGCAACCAGATAGTCGTCGGCGCGGTTATGAAAAAGCCCATCCTTCGCGAACATCCCGCAACCAGGCAGAGTCAGCGCGAAGCAAAGTACTACCCCGAATCGTTTCATCAGCATCACCTCGTACGGGATACCCTTCCCGAAACATCCTGCCGGATTGGCATCATCTCCGCATCGGTCATGGTGCACGCCACAACCCTGAACAACATGATCTGTCACAAGAGTCCGGCGCCCTGCATCGCTTCCCTCACCCGCGCGTGCAGGCCGGGAGAGAGTGGCGTCAACGGCAACCGGATAACATCCGCCATCAACCCGAGTTGGGCGACTGCCCATTTCACCGGGATCGGATTCGACTCCAGGAACAGCGCCCGGTGCAGCGGGAGGAGCCTGGCATTGATTGCCTCTGCCCGTTCCCGATCACCGGCCAGCGCCGCGGCACAAAGATCGCGCATCTGCTCCGGTGCAACATTGGCCGTGACGCCAATATTGCCCTTGCCGCCCAGCAGCATCAGATCCATGGCGGTGGCATCGTCACCGGAATACACCGCGAAGTCCTCCGGGCAGCGGGAGACCAGATCGCGAGCGCGTCCAAGATCTCCGGTAGCCTCCTTGATACCGACGATATTGGGTACCTGCGCCAGCCTTACCACAGTGTCCGTCAGCATGTCGCAGCTCGTCCGGCCCGGCACATTGTAGAGAATCTGGGCAATGTCCACGGCCTCGGCTATCGCCCGGTGGTGCCGATACAAACCTTCCTGCGTCGGCTTGTTGTAATACGGCGTAACCAGCAGACACGCATCCGCGCCGCATTCCCGCGCCCCGGTGGTCAGCTCAATGGCCTCGGTGGTGCTGTTGGCTCCGGTCCCCGCGATGATGGGCAAACGCCCCGCCGCTTGCTCGACACAGACCTCGACAACCCGCAGATGTTCCTCGACCGACAAAGTCGGCGACTCACCCGTAGTCCCGACGGCGACGATCGCCGCGGTACCGGCCGCCTGATGCCAGTCCACCAGCCGGCGCAGCGCCGGATAATCTATCGCCTCGCTCCCCGGCAGCATGGGGGTAACCAAGGCAACGATGCTGCCGATAATCATTGGGGCTCCGCGATTTTTTTCCATGGTAGCCATGGCATTCAAGACACTCAAGCGACAGTGAAAGTGCCGGACGCATTCAACCGGCGCCGCAAAAAAGAAAAGCGCCCCCGAATGTTCGGGAGCGCTTTGCCGCGATTGGTGGAGCTAGGCGGGATCGAACCGCCGACCTCTACAATGCCATTGTAGCGCTCTCCCAGCTGAGCTATAGCCCCAAAGCCTCTATAAAAAACACGCCCACCGGCGCGCGAGGAGCGGCATTCTAGGCAAGCCCCCGGAGGGGTGTCAACTTGAGTCGCGGGGTGAGCGGCGGCACGGCGTCGCCGGCGACCCGCAAGCCGCGCGGCAAGCATCAATCCTCTGCTGCGTGGATCTCTCCGCCCGCACTCCGGAGCGCCGCAAAGTCCTGCTGCCACTGCTTGAGCTGCTTTTTCGACGGGCCACCCACATGTGCCAGCGCCGCGCGCAGACGGGCGCGCACCAGATCCGGGCCCAGAATCACCATGCTGTCGAACAGCGGCGGCGCCGAGGTCGCCCCGGCCACCGCGACATACAGCGGGGCGGTGAAATCCCGCAGCTTGTAGCCCATGGCCACCGCCAGTTCATTCAGCGCCTGATAAAGCGGATCGCGCCGCCAGTCGCCCAGCGCTTCGAGCGTCCAGGCCGAAAATTGCAGGATGCGGGCGCAGTCATCGGCGCTGAGCGTCTTGTGAGCGAACGCACCGGCGCCGAGCACGGGCAGCCCCGCCAACAGAAAGCTGGCAATCGGTGCGATATCGGTGAACTTCTCCACCCGATCCTTGATAAGCGGGACCACGCGTTCGAGGTGATTGCGGTTCAGCGCCCAGGCCGCGACGCGATCCGCGAACGCCGCGTCGTCGAGGTTTTCCCGAATCCAGCGTCCGTTCAGCCAGTCGAGCTTCGCGGTATCGAAGACGGGACCACCCAGATGCACCTTGTCGAGATCGAAATGCGCCAGCATTTCGTCCAGGGTGAATTTCTCGGTTTCGTCCGGCATGGCCCAGCCCATGCGCCCGAGATAATTGAGCAGGGCTTCCGGCAGATAACCCATGGCCCGGTAATAGTTTATGCTGGTGGGATTCCTGCGTTTGCTGAGTTTGCTCTGATCGGGATTGCGCAGCAGCGGCAGGTGACACAGCTCCGGCATCTTCCAACCGAAATACCGGTACAGCAACTGATGTTTGGGCGCCGAGTTGATCCACTCCTCACCGCGGATGACGTGGGTGATGCCCATGAGGTGATCGTCCACCACGTTCGCCAGATGATAGGTGGGCAGACCATCGGCTTTCAGCAACACCTGCATGTCGACCTGCGACCAGGCAATCTCGATTTCCCCGCGCAATCGATCCTGCAAGCGGCACACGCCGTCCGCCGGAATCTTCATGCGGATCACATGGGGCTCGCCCCGCGCCAGCCGCGCCTGTATTTCGGCATCCGTGAGCTGGAGCCCCCGGCCGTCATATTTCGGCGTCTCGCCCCGGGCAAGCTGCCCGCGGCGCATCTCGTCCAGTTCGCCAGGGGTAGCGAAGCAACGGAAGGCGTCGCCCTGGGCCACGAGCTGTTCGGCATAGCCGCGATAGGTATCGCCGCGCTCGCTCTGCCGGTACGGACCGTGGGGACCACCCACATCCGGGCCTTCGTCCCAGTGCAGCCCGAGCCAGCGCAGGGCTTCCAGGATCATGGTTTCCGACGCCGCCGTGCTGCGCGCGCGGTCCGTATCCTCGATGCGCAGGATGAACTGACCACCATGGCGGCGCGCAAAACAATAATTGAAAAGCGCGATGTAGGCGGTGCCCACATGGGGATCGCCCGTGGGCGACGGCGCGACGCGGGTACGAACAGTCATGGGGCTGCGTCCGGACTTCAGGGGCGCGGATTATAAACCGCCGCTCCGCCGTCAGCGGGGTTCGGGACGGCCCAGCAAAAATCCCTGGCCGGCATCGACGCCGAGTCCGGCACAGGTGCTCCATTCGGCTTCCTGCTCGATGCCTTCGACCAGCAAGGGAATCTCCCGAGCCCGCATCAACTCGGCCATGAATTTCAGGTAAAACTGATTATCGCGATGCTGGTCGATATCGCGGGTGATGCTCCGGTGGATTTTGACATGCGCCAGCGGCAGGCTGCCCAGATAAGCAAAATTCGACGATTCCAGTCCAAAGTGATCAAGCGCAAGACCGCTGCCGTGGGCGCCCACCAGGCGCTGAAAGTCGCGCGTGGCACCTTCGGCGACGGCCAGTGCCCGCTCCGGCACCTCGAATACCAGGCGGTTGGCGAGCGCCCGGTTGACCGCCAGAAACTCCCCCAACCAACCGTGAAAACCGGCCGACTGAACCGACTGGATGCTGAGATTCACCGCGTACATCGGCAAATCGAGGTCGGTGCGCACGGCCAGCAGTTCCAGCACCAGGCGATCATAGGCAGCGGCGCGCCCGACCCGCTCCACCATCGGCAGCAATACACCCGCGGCAATGGCGTGCACCTCCGCCTCGGTCCGCATCCGGCTGTAGACCTCGCAGCCGATTAGATTGCGTCCCGGCACGCCCACCGTGGGCTGATAGAGCAATTCGAGGGCACGCCGCTCCAGCAGGCGCTCGATCAGATCGATCCAGTCGAAGCCTGGACGCGACACCAGCGGAATCGCACCGGTATCAGCGGCGCCATGGAGAAGGTAATTGGGCACTGCCCCGGGGGCAACCTGGCGCAACGCCTGATCCGCCTCCCCCAGCAAATCGGTTTCACGGTCGATGGCCGGACTGTAGCTGTAGCCCATGCGAAACCGCGGCGGAAGCCTTTCCCGATGTGGAAAAGCCACGGCTTCGGCGCAGCGCAGCGCGCGCAGCGCCGCAACGCCTGCCTCCCGGGCATCCAGATCAGCGACAAAAACCGCGAATTCGGCGCCCTGCCGGCGCGCCACCAAGGCTCCGGGATACTGCGCCATGCCTGCCTGCAAGCCATCGCCGATCGCTGCCAGCAGCGTGTTGCCCTCCGTGCGGCCGGCCAGATCATTGATCCGCGCGAGATCATCCAGCGCGATGATCGCCAGCATCCCGCGCCGCGCTTCCATGTGGTCGGCGACGAGGGCATTCATCTGCGCATCGAAGTCCGCGCGATTGGCGAGACCTGTCACCGGGTCAACCGCCGCGGCGCGCCGCAGGTCCGCAATCATGCCCGCCTGACTCGCGAACAGTTGACCCAGGCGCTGCGCCATGCGGTTCATGGCATCGACGACGGACCGCAACTCGCGCGCACGTGGCAGCGCGTCCTGGACAACGAACCGCTGCTCGCGAATGGCATCCGCCTGCGCTTCAATGCGCCGCAGTGGTCGCAGCAGCCAGCGCAATCCCATGATGCCAAGCCCGCAAAACAGAATCGCGGCCACGGTGAACCACAGCAATTGCTCCCATGCCAACTGCCATAGCTGGCTATAGGTCTGGCCCGGATTGCTCACCACCACCACCTCGCCCAGGCGGTTCCAGCCGGTCGATACCTCGGCACGACCGGTGTACTCGGGCAACGCCATCAGCGCGACAAACCAGTCCGGTACGCCGAGATCCCGTACCGGAAACTCCCTCGCCAAACGAATATCGCCCCCGGGCCCCAGGAACTGGATGTGCTGGTAATACCCGCCATCGGAAATGGCGTTAAACAGCACTTCCTGGAGCGTCGGATCCGCAGCGATGTCCCCTTGAGACAACGCCAGCGCGATGGACGTCGCCGCGTCCTGAGCATGCACCGCCATCTGCTGCGCCACCAGGGCACGCGTATTGGAGAGACTGATCGCGCTGTTGACGCCATACAGCAACAGCGTCAGCGTCAGCACGGCCAACACCAACTGTCGAAAAAGAGTCACGCGCGCACCTGTCAAAAGGGATCGCGGCAGTCTAGCCAAACGTGCGGAACATTGCCAAATGCGCGCCCTGTCACAGTTCGGCAGTGACATCGGCGGCGCAACCGCGGCCCGGTGCTAGCATCGCGCGCATGGGCAAATTCTCCCGTTCAATACTGAACTCGGCTGTCACCCGGCGTGGCTGCGCGCTGTTGTTGATATGCGCTTGCGTTCTGCCGGGAACCACCACCCACGCCGACCCGGCACTGGTCGACTGGAACGAATCGACTCGGTTTGACGACTGGTATGTGCAGGGCAGTGCGGCCCGACTGCAACGCTGGAAAGATATCATCGTCAGCGGTCAGCACCTTGATGAAGCGGAAAAATTGCGTCTGGCAAACGATTTCTTCAACGGCGCCCGCTTCGTGTCCGACGAGGAGCTCTACGGCGTCGCGGATTACTGGGCGACGCCCACGGAATTCATCGAGCACGACGCCGGCGACTGCGAGGATTTCGCCATCGCCAAGTACTTCACGCTGAAAGCGATGGGCATGGATGTCGCGAAACTGCGCATAACCTACGTGAAGTCGCTGACCCTCAATCAGGCCCACATGGTGTTGGCCTATTACCCGACGCCGGATGCCGAACCGCTGATTCTCGACAACCTCAACCTCCTCATCAAGCCAGCCAGCGAACGCGCCGATCTGCGCCCGGTGTACAGCTTCAACGCCGAGGCGCTGTGGCTCTCACGCACCCGCAACGAGCAGATCAAGACCGGAAGCCCCTCGCAACTGGAACAATGGCGCCAGATGGTGGCGCGCCTGGATTCCGAATTGCGTTAAACCGCCACTGCCGCGCCCAACCGTGGCCGACGACGCTGGTTATGCGGGAACACTGGCAACACCAGCAACTATGTCGAGTGCCCGTAATTCATCGAGTAGTTGCGCGCCAGCCGCCACCACGGCGTCGACATCCTCCCGTCCCAACTCATCGGCAATCTGTCGCAACACGGCAGCGCCGGTGCGGACTGGCGGCGCCGTCGGTGCGGACTGCAACAGAGCCAGCAGGCGGGCGGTGACCGCATTGGCTTCCAGGAATTTCACCTCGTCGCCGCGATTGCGGTACACCACCAGAAAAGTAGGCTGCGCCGGCGGCACGTCCGGTTGGTAAGCCTGCCCCAGCCGATGCACGGGATAGCGGTAGGAAAGGCTCCACGCCAGCGGTGACACCAGCGGCCGCCCGGACAGCAAATCTCCCGCGGGATCGACGCCGGCCACCGGATAGTCGATCTCCGCTACATCCAGCGCCAGCTCCACCCACTCGTAATGCGCCAGCTCCAGCAGGAAATCGGGATCGCCGGCGGCGGGTTCGTATTCGTTCTGAAGATACGCGATGAATTCGCGGCCGATCTCGAGAAAATACGGCGCTTCCGCACGATGCCGGGCCATGAAGTCCCGCACCAGGGCGTCGGTTCGCGACGAACCCAGGATATCGCACAGCACCGGGAAGCCGCTGCGGATAAAGCCCGCGATGTTGTTGAAAACGAGCTCCCGGTAAATCCGCAGGCGCCGCGGTTCGACATCGGCTGGCGCCGGATGGCGATCGGGATCGCGCAGATGGGCGACAAACTGGCGCTGCACACGCTGAAACTCCGGCACCGCAGCGCAATCGCTCATGCCATTGCCAGCGTCGGACGTCGCGCGGCCAAAGCCGTCGCCTGGATCGCGCCGATCCTGGCGACTTCCGCGAGGAGCAGTTCCACCGGAGGAAGATTGAAGTCGCGCTCAAGCAGCGTCGGAAAAACGCCAAAGCGCCGATAGGCCGATTGCAGCAGCGCCCACACCGGATCGATCACGTCGGCACCGTGGGTATCCACGAGCAGATCCTCGGCTTCCACGAAATGGCCGGCGATGTGCCCATAGGCAATGCGCGCGCCGGGAATCCGCGCCAGGAACGCTTCCGGGTCATAACCGTGATTGACGCTGTTGACATAGACGTTGTTGATGTCGAGCAGCAGATCGCAATCCGCTTCCATCAGTACCGCGTTGAGAAACTCGATCTCGCTCATGTCGCACAGCGGCGCGGCATAGTAGGAGACGTTTTCGATGGCGATGCGGCGTTCGAGCATATCCTGCACCTGCCGGATACGCGCCGCCACGTGGCGGACGGCCTCGGCGGTGAAGGGCATCGGCAACAGGTCGTAGAGATGGCCCTGATCGCTACAGTAGCTCAGGTGTTCCGAGTAACAGAGGACACGATGGCGCCGGAGAAATCCCTTGATCCCGGCAAGCAAATCCCGGTCGAGCGCATCGGCGGAGCCCAGGGACAGGGACAAGCCGTGGCAGACGAAGGGAAAGCGCTCGGTATATTCCGCCAACTGACGTCCGAGGCGGCCACCGACACGAATCCAGTTCTCGGGCGCGACCTCCAGAAACTGCACGTCCGCGGCGGTGCGGGACGACAGCGGACCCAGAAGGGTCCGCCGCAGCCCCAGACCAGCGCCCGCCAGCGGGATCGAGGCCGACATTTCAGGACTCAGGGCTTGACGTCGGAGCCTGCCGGTTTGGTGTCGGACTCCGCGGCCTTGCCTTCCGCCTCGGCTTTGGCCGCGGCTTTGCCGCCTCCACACTTGCCCTCGGCCGCCGTCTTGGCCTTCTCCCCGCCACAATTGCCCTCGTGCGCTTTCTTCATGCTTTCGCCGCACTTGCCCTCGCCGCACTTGCCCTCGGTCATGGCCTTCTCGGCGAGGTTGTAGCCGCCGCTGAGGCTGTTGGCGTGAAAGGGATTTTCCGCCGCCTGCGCCAGCGGCGCCAGAGTGACCGATGCGAGGAAAGCGGCGCCGACGGCCGCGGCGATGGGCTTTTTCGTTTGTGTTGCCATGATGGATATCCTTTGGTTGTTGGCGCCAGATCATGAGTGCCAGGTTATTGGCGCAGTGTTGGTCGCCGTGACGGCCACCCTCTTACACTCAGGGGCCGGAGGTATGATTGACGCGGCAAGGGAAAGTTGCAACCGCGTGGGAAGCTGCGCTGGGAATTGTTACGCTGATTCAGCTCTGGAGCAGGACCCCGTCCGGAACGACGACACCAGCTCCTATCGCGCCGTGCGCGGCGACCAAGAACACCTGGGCGAAGCCGCCAAGCTAAGCTTCAAGTGCACCGTGATCGGCAAATCGCCGAAGGGAAGGCCACAGAATTCAGAAGGGTTACTACTGCCCTACCTAGATTTCGCTAATGTTGCTTCTTGCCAGACAGCATCCGGTGAGCACGCTCGATGCGGTCTCTCAGGCTATCCTGGAAACGCTTGTCGCGCTTGCGTTCCTCGATGTGTTCGGCAATCGCTGCGCGAATGACTTCTGAGATCGGCTGGTTGTCGACCGTCGCGACAGTCTCCAAATCCTCGGCCTGCTCGGGAGATAAACGGATGGTCATGGACTTGGCAGGTTTCATAGTTTGATTGTGCAACTAGTGCGCTGCAGGTTGCAAGTACCATTAGCAATTGGTATATTGATACCGTGGTATCACTAAAGGAGAGGCGCCATGCCTAGCGAACACAAGTCAGATCACAGCGAAAACAAACCCCATCCGAAGGGCTTTCATATCCAAATCGACCGTACTCAGTACGAAGTCCACGACGCTGAGATGACCGGTGCGCAGTTGCGCCAGGTCCCGCCGACCCCGATCTCCCCCGAGCGCGACCTGTTCGAGGTCGTACCGGGCCACCCCGACCGCAAGATTGAGAACGACGATGTCGTCGAGATTCGCAACGGCCTACGGTTCTTCACGGCTCCCGGCACCATCAACCCCGGCCGAAGCCTCGGTCGCAGCTAAAAACCGGAGCAGCCTGACGTGAGCCTCCCCGAAGCCGATACGGAATACCTGAACCAACGCGGCATTGCCCACGAGGTGACGAGCGAGTCGGGCATGACTTGCGTGGTGTTCCCAAGTTGGCCGCTCCCCGCCGGCTTCGACCATGGCATAGCGGACTTGCTGATTCGACTGGGCCCCGGTTACCCCGACGTGCATCCAGACATGTGGTGGTTCGACCCGCCGGTACGGCTTGCCAATGGTCAGTCGCTCCCGCAAACCGAGGTGTTCGAACCGCACCTTGGCCGATCGTGGCAGCGATGGTCCCGTCACCTTAGCGAGGGGCACTGGCAGTCCGGCGTCGATTGCCTAGAGAGTTTCATGGCTCTGATCCGACGACACCTCGAACAAAGCGCGCCCGAGAAGGTCGTATGACGGTCTCGCTAGTAGTACCCGAGCACCTCGCTACTGAGCTTCTTGAGGCCGCTACTGCTGAGGTTGAGACAGCCGGTGTGCTGCTGGCTCGGCTAGTCCTTACGCCGGCGGGCCATATCCGCCTGCTCGCCCGCGTCATTCATTGGGTACCCGACGACGCCTATTTGGTACGCGAGGTCGAGGCCCTGAGCATCTCATCCAACGGTTACGTGCCCGCGTTGGGCGCAGCCGAGGCCGATCGGTCGGTCCCAATCTGGCTGCACACGCATCCAGGTGAAGGATCTTCACCAAGACCTAGCAGGCACGACGAGATTGTCGACCAGGAGTTAACTGAACTCTTTCGACTCCGTTCTGGCAGCCCACTCTACGGCGCTGTGATCATCGCCCATGAGGGAAGACATCTCAGATTAACCGGGCACATTGAATCGGACGAGGAGCGGACCGACATCGACCGACTGTGGGTGACTGGGCGACGCTTCGGGTTGACCGCGAACTGGCTTCACAGGGCGACGCCCCTGCCTGACTACTTCGACCGGAACATCCGCGCCTTCGGGGGAGAAGTCCAGCAGATCCTCGGCGACTTGCGCGTCGCCATCGTTGGCTGTGGTGGCACCGGTTCAGCCGTTGCCGAGCAGCTTGTGCGTCTCGGGGTGCGCCACTTCGACCTGTTCGACCCAGACACTCTGACGGCTAGCAACATCACTCGCGTTTATGGGTCATTCCCCGATGACATCGGCCGAGCCAAGATTAACATCGTCGCCGCCCACATTCAGCGGATTGCGCCGGACGCCGACGTAGCCACGCATCAATCCAAGATCACTCTGGAGGGCACGGCCAGGCACCTGCTGGAGGCCGACATCGTCTTTGGTTGCACAGACGACAACGCTGGCCGCCTGGTGCTGTCCCGCGTCGCCTCGTACTTTTTGATGCCCGTGATCGACTGCGGCGTGCTTTTGAGCAGCGGTTTGAGTGGGCAACTCGATGGCATCGACGGACGCGTGACCGTCTTGGCACCTGGAACCGCTTGCTTGGTCTGCCGCAACCGGATCGACCTTCGGCGCGCCTCCGCCGAAATGCTCGCGCCCGACGAGCATCGTCGGCTAGCTGATGAGGGCTACGCGCCCGCACTTCCGGGCGTCGAGCCGGCTGTGGTGGCGTACACCACCAAAGTCGCGGCAGCCGCCGTGGGGGAACTGCTGGAACGCCTCATCCACTACGGCCCTGAACCAGCACCAACCGAGGTGCTGCTTCGTATGCATGAGCGCGAAATCTCGACCAACGACCAGGCTCCCCGCAATCGCCACTACTGCCATCCTGCAAGCGGCAAGCTCGGCCTGGGCATTACCGAGCCCTTCTTGGAGCAGACGTGGCAAGCGTGAAACACATCGCTTGGTGGCAATGGCTGCCGTTGCCGTGGCGCAAGTGGCGACTCGTCGCCCGCGTGGAAGCGGGTGATGAGGTTCCCGAGCGGCTGCCCTGGAAAGGTGTTGTCATGGTAGGCCCAGTCGAGCGCCCAACCTGGGTCGCATTCGACTGTCCTTGCGGGCGGGGCCACCGGTTGATGGTAAATCTCGACAAGACAAGGCGCCCTGCCTGGCGCGTCGAATTACTGAGCCCGTTTTCGCTCCGTCCGAGCATCGACGACATCACGCCCGAGCGTCGCTGCCACTTCTTCGTGAGCAAGGGCAAAATCACTTGGGCTCGGGATGAGCGAAGGACCAGCACATGACCAAAAAGCCAACCCCTGACAAGTCAGACACATCGCCGGAGGGGAACACCGACACCGAGAACGTCATCGAGCGTTCTGTGCCCACGCCGACCAAGACGCCGTTCTTCCAAGCCATCAACGCGGAACGCTACCAGCGCCAAGCAATCATCAAGAACATCCAAGAACGGAGTAGTCGGCGGTTCATCTGCTACGTGTCGGCTAGCGGCTGCGCTATTGACCGCGACGACACCGTGCCCTTCGTCGACCTTCTGCACAACCTGCCGCCCGGCGAGGACCTCGACCTGTTGCTCCACACCGGGGGCGGCGACATCGACGCAGCCGAGAAGCTGATCTCTATGGTGCGTACTAGGGTCGGCACGGCGGTGTTGCGCATCATCGTGCCGGACTTCGCCAAGAGCGCCGGCACCTTGATGGTGCTTGGTGCCGACTTCGTCGTGATGAGTGACACGTCTGAGCTTGGGCCTATCGACCCGCAGATCATCCTGTCCGACGGCAACGGCAACCGCATCCGCCACTCGATCCAGAGCTACCTTGACGCCTACGACGAGCACACGAAGAAGCTCAAAGAGGAGCCCGGCAACGTGGCAGCGCAGATCATGCTTGGCAAACTCGATCCGGCGACGGTCAAGCTGTTCCAGGCGGTGAAAGTCCGAGCACAGAGGTTCGCCGAAACCCAGCTGACGCGCGGGATGTTCCGTCATCAGGGGAGCAGCAATGCGACGCTGGCGGCAAGCGAACTACTAGACACGAAACGTTGGCAGTCCCATGCCCAGATGATCTCGTGGGAGGACGCCCAGGATCCTCGCATCGGGCTAAAGGTTGAGTATCTGGACCCGAAGTCCGACCAGTGGCAGGAGTACTGGCAGTTGTACTGCCTGCAGCGGCTGGCGGTCCGCGATCGGCAGAAGCTATTCGAGTCCGACTACGTCTCGCTGCTCATCGACGCGCCAGCAATGTAAAGGCGCTAAGCCTGAAGTTCTCCTAGGCAGCTGAGTGGGTAAAGCGTCGCACGCCCACGCAGTTCTTTAGTTCGGCGGATTAGTAGAAGCCACCCACCACTCCACCATCTGATGAGGCCTGCTAAGACATTGGCCACCAGTTCGGTGAGCGCTACCTGCGGCACATGAGCCACCTGTCCAAGCTCGCGCAGCAGGTAGTCTTCCTCGAACAGCGAATTCTGGATCGGGGATTCACTCATGTCCGGCCTCTCCTGACTGGAAAATCCGTTCCAACGTGGCGGGAATCAGCGCGTCGTTGGTCTGGCGGATGGTGGCGTGGCGGGCTTTCAGTTCTGCCACCTTGGCTTGCAGGGCATCGAAGGTTCGCTGCGTTGAAAGCGGTGGGACCGAGACCTGAATCGCCATCAGTTTCTCAAGGCCAAGCGTTCGGTTCCGACCTGCTCCACCCGGTGATGCCTCTCCGATCTTTTCCAGACCGGCATCGGTCAGGAAGTAGTAGCGAAGAAACTCTACGCTGGCGATGTCAGGATCAGCATGACATGTAATGAACCGATGTGAACCGAAACGCCCAGCATCCCCGGGTTGGGCGATGGCAATCGCGCCTTCCCAGGCAAACACGTTGGAAAACAGCAAGTCGCCAGGTTCGATGCTGAACAACCGCTTTGTCCCGACGTCGGCACCGGAGAGCGGTGGTTTGTGAAACGTGCCTTTGCCAAAGGAGCGGATACCCAGCTCCGGATAGCTGCCTTCAAGCTCTATGGCGATTTCCCGTCGCACCAGCGGCGCCACCTCGGCCATCGGCCGCATGGGCGCTTCAGCAATGGCGTCACGAAAGCGCACGGCGAGCAGCTGATCGGCGTCGCGCTCAATGGCGTCGATGTGTTCGTTTACCTGCCGCACCTTGTCGGCCAGCGCGTCGAGGCGGCGGACGATAGCTTGCTGTTCGGGAAGCGGCGGCAGGGGTATCTGGTATCCGGCAACGCTTGCGGGGCGAATAGCGGCGTAGTTTGTTGAGCCCTGCGCTTCAACTTGATTGCGAAATCCAGTTGTTCGAATGAAGTAATCGAGGAAGCGTCGGTCGAGCTGGACGCCGTCGATCGCAAACAGAAAGTAGTGACTGCTAACGACGGCGCCTTCCAGTGCTTCTGGAACGATGCCGAAACCGCCCATCTTGGCGTCAATTTCAGCTACCAGAAATTCTCCCGCGTGGCAGACCTGTTGGCGTTTCGTCTTGATGTCGCTTCCAGGCACGGTGTCTCGCAGAACGACACCTTTCGCGTGCAACTGAACTCGGCACCGCTTGTACTGTTCCGTGTCGTCAAGAAGGATGAATTCCTTTCGATGTTTCAGCACCTGTCCAAGCGTCACCCTCGGCCACGGCCTCATGCCTTGCCCTCAGTAGTACCGCCACGCCCGCTGCGCTGCGCTTCCAGTTCGCGCCGAGTTTTCTCCATTTCCTCGGCCAGCAGCTTCTCGTCCGGCAGCACGGTCCTGTATTCGGCGGCCAGCACCTTGTTGGCCAGGCCCTCCAGCGCGTAGTGGGCTTCGTTGCTGCCTTTACTCGTACACAAGATCAAGCCAACGGGAGGGTTTTCGCCCGACTTCATCCAGTGCTCGCGGGCGTAATTCAGATACAGATGCATTTGCCCTGCATCGGCGTGGCTGAATTTGCCGATCTTGAGGTCGATGATCAACAGGCACTTGAGGCGGCGGTGGAAGAACAGCAAATCGACGCGAAACCAGGTGTCGTCCAGCCGCAGGCGCCGCTGGCGGCCGACGAAGGCAAAGTCGTCGCCCAATTCCAGCAGAAAATCGGCGAGGTACTGGATCAGCGCCGCTTCAAGGTCGGACTCGGAGTACTCGTCTTTGAGGTTCAGGAACTCCAGTACGAATGGATCCTTGATGGCCTGCTCGGGCGTAATGGTGTCGCCGGGCTCGGCCACTTCGCCCTTTTGCAGCATGGCTGCCTTGTTGCGCGACAGGGCGATGCGTTCGTAAAACTGGCTGTTGATCTGCCTGTCGAGTTGGCGCACCGACCAGCCGCAACGCAGCGCCTCGGTTTCATAGAAAGCGCGCGTCTGCGGGTTCTTGATCGAGAGCAGACGCACATAGGCGGACCAGGGCAGCGGGAAGGCTTGAGCGAGCGCAGATAGGTCGAAGGATTTCCGGGTCAGTGATTGGGAAATCGTGCTCAAAGCCAATTTCCCAGACGCTGTCTGCGAAATCCGGGAGGCGGCCAATTTCGCAGACGCTGTCTGCGAAATGTGCTCTGGCGGCCAGGCGAGGTAGAACAGCCGCATTTGTTCCAGATTGCGCTCGGAAAACCCTCGGCCAAAACGACCAGACAGGTCTGCGGACAAACGCTTGAGCAGGGCTTGCCCATACTCGGCCCGATCCTTGCCCCCCTGCTCGAATTCGACGATGCGTCGGCCGATTTCCCAATAAGAAGTCGTCATCAGCGCATTGACGCTGCGCGCGGCGGCACGACGAGCAGCCTCCAGCAGCGCGACGATGTCGGCGTGGACGGCGGCGTAGTTGGTCTGATCCGGGGTTGCGGGCGCAGCGGGCTTGGTCATGCCTGCACCTCGGCCACCAGCGCTTCGATTTCGGCCAACAGACGCATGACCTCGGTCTCGTGGCTGCGCATGGCGGCGATCAGGTCTTTCGGGTCGGCGTGTTCCAGTCCCTCGGCGGCGTGCGGGTTCTTGAGGTCCAGGTTGTAGATCGGCCAGTAGAGCGCATCGCCTGCGGCCTGCGCCGTCTTGGCGGCCTGTTCGTGCGCCTGCTGCCGGGTTTTCAGTTCGCGCAGTTGGGGTTGCAGTGCCGCTTTGTCGCCATTGCCGGCGGCGCTGATCGCCTGCTCCAGCTCGCGGATCGGCTTGCCGAGCGCCAAGGTATTGGTGCGCTCTGTTGCTGCGCATTCCCAATGCGGGCGGACGGCGGCCATGGTCTGTTCGCGCTTGGCGGCGAAGTCCATCTTCCAGGCTTGCGGCCCTTCCTCGCGGTTATCCCACCAGTCGAGCACGGGTGCGAAAGCCTCGAACGGCAGTGGCGCGGTCTTGCTGTATTTCTTGCGCCCCACGGGTTGCGGTAGCTCGTAGTACCAGATGGTGTCGGTCGGCCCGCCGCGCTGGAAGAACAGCAGGTTGGCCGGGATGTCGGTGTAGGGCGCGAACACACCCTGCGGCAGGCGCACGATGGTGTGCAGCCGGAACTCCTTGAGCAGCTCCTCCTTGATGACGGCACACACGCCATCGCCAAACAGGGTGCCATTGGGCACCACCACGGCGGCACGGCCGCCTTGGTCGGCGCCATGGCCGGCGTAGCGCAGCTTGCGCATGATGTATTGCAGGAACAGCAGCGCGGTTTCCGCCGTCTGCATGTTGGCCGGGAAGTTGGCCTTGATGCCGGCTTCCTCCTCGCCGCCGAACGGCGGGTTGGTGAGGATCACGTCCACCCGCTCGCTGTGGCCGATCTCGGTGATGCGGCGCTCCAGCGTGTTGCCGTAGGCGATCTGCGGTGCTTCCAGGCCGTGCAGCAGCAGGTTCATCTGCGCCAGCATGTAGGGCAGCGGTTTGGCTTCCTGCCCGAACAGGGTGTCGCGCTGCAGGGTGCGGCGCTGGTCCGGGTTGGTCACCTGCTGGGCGATGTGATCATAGGCTTCCACCAGAAAGCCGCCGGTGCCACAGGCCGGGTCGAGCACCGTTTCGCCCAGGCGTGGGTCGCTCACCTGCACCATGAAACGCACCACCGGGCGCGGAGTGTAGAACTCGCCCGAGTCGCCGGCAGCATCGCGCATTTCGCGCAGCATGGATTCGTACAGGTGCGAGAGGGTGTGGATTTCCTCGCTGCTGCTGAAATGGATGCCGTTGATCTTGTTGATGATGTCGCGCAGCAGGTAGCCGCTGACCATGCGGTTTTGCACGCCGCGAAACACGTTGGCGATGACTTCGCGCTGACTGCCTTTCTCGCCGCTACCGGCGAGACCACGCAGGTAGGCGAACAGGCCCGCGCCGCGCGAGCCGTCGGCGCGGTGGCATTCGTCCTGGTTGATGAAGGCGAGTAGTTCGTCGCCGCTCAGACCATCTTCACGGGCCGCCCAGTCGCGCCAGCGGTACGGCGCTTCGATGATGGGGTGGTAGGGCTGGCCATCGAGTTCGGCCTCTTCCTGGTGGACGATTTCAAGATCGTCGAGGAACTTGAGAAACATCACCCAGGTGAGCAGCGGCAGACGGTCCACGTCGCCGTTGAGGCCCTTGTCCTTGCGCAGGATCTTGCGCGCCGTGCCGATCAGCGAGGACAGATTGTCGCGCGTGGTCAGCGGGGCTTTGCTGCGTTTTGTTCCTGGTTTCTTGTCCGTGGCAGGCATTCAGTGAAATCTCGTTATTGGTAAATAACCGTCTGCAAGCGCGATACGGCGTCTTTGAGACCTTTGACCCCACCGAAATGCCGGGTGGCGATCTCGGAGGGAGTTCCGAAGCTGTCGAAAGGTTGCACTTTCATCAGCTCGGACAGCGCGCTGAACTGGAGGATGCCGCGTTCGATGTACTTGTCGAGCAGCAGTCTGAGAATTTCCCGGGCGGTGTCGCCGTACTGGCCGAACAGGTCCTGCGCGGCCTTGCGGGCCTGCTCGGCGCGCTGACGACGGGTCAGCAGCGGTGCATTCCAGGCCAGGTGACACAGCAGATCGAAGGCGTCAGCCTCGGGTTGGTCGGTGTTGGCGGCGAGTTCATCGAAGCTGATGCCACGCTCGGTCAGTTCGCGCAGCACCTCGGCGCGGGTGTCGGGGTTGGCCCAGGCGGATTGCAGCGCATCGCGGGTCGGGTAGAGGGTGCGCACGGTGCGGCCCGAGTACTCGGTGTACTTGACCACCTGGAGCTTCTTGCCGTCGGTGTCGAGGTCGTAGACCAGATGGCCGATCACCTCGACCTCGCCGCCGTCGACATAATATTTCCGTGGTTCTACTGGGGGTTCGCTTATGACGTCACCGGCTCCCGGCATCATATGCTCTTCAGCCAGCTCGTATTCTTCCAGTGTCGCATCGGTGAATGGTGGTGCCTCCGTCTGCGTAGCACTGACTTCTTCTCCCTGTTCATCGATAACAACTTCCGCGATATGTGCAGGATCGCCATCGAAGTCTGGGTCGGCAAAGTGCCGAGTGGCGGTGCCGGTAAAGTCGATGATGTTGAAGTATTCCTTGCCGTAATCGACCTTCAGCCGCGTGCCGCGCCCGATGATCTGCTTGAACTCGGCGCGCGAGCCGACCACGCGGGCGAGCACCACGTTCTTGACCATCTCGACATCGACACCAGTGGTGAGCAATTGCGAGGTGGTCAGGATCACCGGCGTGGGTTTGTCGACGTCCTGAAAGTGCGCAAGATGGGTGAGGCCGATGGTGCCTTCATCGGCAGTCACGCGGCAGGCATAGTCGGGGTATTGCTCGACCAGATCGCTGTTGAGATTGACCAGCTCCTGGCGCATTTCGGCCGCGTGCTCCTGATCGACGCAGAACACGATCGTCTTGGCGAAGCGGTCGGTGCCTTTGAGGAAATCGGCGAGGTGCCGGGCAATCGCCCGGGTGCGCGAGCGCAGGGCTACCACGCGCTCGAAGTCTTTGGTCTGGTATTCGTCATCCGGCACCGGGCGACCGAAACGATCGAGTTCGTCTTTCGATGGCCGCCAGCCAGCGGCATCCACCGTGGTGATGACGCGATGCACGCGATAAGGCGCGAGAAATCCATCCTCGATGCCCTGGCGCAAGCTGTAGGTGTAAACCGGGTTGCCGAAGTATTCGTAGCTGTCGCGCGATTCCTCGCGCAGCGGCGTGGCGGTCATGCCGAACTGTACGGCCGGTTCGAAGTAATCGAGCACGGCGCGCCAGTTGCTGTCGTTGCGGCTGGAGCCGCGATGGCATTCGTCGATGATGATGAGGTCGAAAAAATCGGGGCGGTACTGGCGGAACACGTCTTCGTTGGCGGTCGACAACGCCTGATAGATGCCGAAGTACATGTCCCTGCTTTGGCTCACGTCGCCACCGGCGATCTTGTGGCGGGCGTCGCCGAACGGCGCGAACATCTTGGCCATAGGGTCATCGACCAGGATGTTGCGGTCGGCAAGGAACAGAATCTTCGGCCGGCGGTATTCACCTGTGCGGCTGATGCGCGCCATCCTTGGCGCCCCCCCTTCGGGCGCACCGTGTACGTCCAAATTCGCTCCCGGCGAATTTGTCCAGCGGCTGCTCCACAGCTTCCAGCAAACTTGAAATGCCACGCAGGTCTTGCCGGTGCCAGTGGCCAGCGTTGCCAGAACGCGCTTCTGGCCGAGCAGAATCGCTTCGATCACGCGATTGATCGCGATCTGCTGGTAGTAGCGCGGTACCTTGCCGGAGACGAGATTGAAGGGCTCCAGCAGGTGCGGCGTGGCGGGCTCGGGCACCGGGATCGCCGCCGTCAGGCGCTGCCACAGTTCGGCGGGTGTGGCGAACCTGTCCACCGCGCGCTCGGTGCCCGCCGTGTAGTCGATCTCGATGATGCGGTGGCCATTGGTGGCATAGGCGAACTTGAGACCGAGGATTTCGGCGTACTCCCGTGCCTGTTGCACACCCGTTTCGGCAGTCAGCCCCAGCTCCTTGGCTTCGACGACCGCCAACGGGAGATCACGCCGGTAGTAGAGCAGGTAGTCGGCACGCTTCTGCTTGCCACGGCGCACCCGGCCACCGGTCACGATAATGCGGCCGTTGGTGAAGGTGCGCTGCTCGCCAATGATGTGCGGCGCTGCACCCCAACCCGCTGCAATCAATTTTGGCGTGACCAGCTCGCGGCAGGTGTCGGCTTCGGTCATGATTTGCGTTGTTGTCATCGTTGTCGCTACCTAATCCAACACCACGGGAAATTCCGTGGCCTGCGTTTCCGGCAGCACACCGGGGAACTCCTGGTTACGCGGTACTTCCACGAAACCGCAACCTTCCACATTGCGCCTTGTGTGCCACAGGTTGCTGATAGCGCGCCCGCCATGCAAGGCCGACGGTGGTTGTCGTCCGCATCCGAAAGTAGAGAGTACGCCGGCGGGTTGGCGCCGGGAGTCGACCCGGCCAGCAGGTGGGAACGCAGCCGGGCTTGTCTCGTCGTCACGGCAGTGCGTACGGAAACCAACAGCGCTGCGCATGGCGATAACCCTCCCTGTGAGGCCAGCATCATAGCAAGCGAAAACCGCCCCTTTGGCTTTCTGCGGCGGGCGCAACCCGCAACCATGGGCTTGCACCTCGACAGCCCGAACCACGGTGCCTGCGCTATCATTGCCGCCCCTCAAAAAGCAGCCGCGCCCCGTGTCAGCCGAATCCGCATCTACCGCTGTAACCGGTCACTACGCTGCCCTGCCCGCAGCGCCGCTCTGGCGCCGCCTCGCGGCGCTGGTCTACGACGGCCTGCTGCTGATTGCGCTGGGTTTTGCGTACAGCGGGATTATCCTGACGGTTCAGGTGCAATTTTTCGGCGCCCGTGAGGCGCAGCCGCTGGGCTACCTGGGGCTTGCCGGACTGTGGCTGTGCCTGTCGTTGTATTACATCTGGTGCTGGCGCCGCGCCGGCCAGACGCTGGGGATGAAAACCTGGCGCCTGCGTCTGCAACAGCCGGACGGCAACCCGCCCACGTGGCGACAAGCCTGGCTGCGCTGCCTGCTGGCGCCGTTGTCGCTGGCTTCGGTGGTGGGTTATCTGTGGTGTCTGTGGAGTCGCTCGGGGGATTGCCTGCACGATCTCGGCAGCGGGACGCGTCTGGTGGTGCTGCCGAAATCCCGTTAGCCGCCCGATCTTCGCTGCCGCTGCGACTGTCAGGCCGCGCGGCGTAACAACACCAATCCCACCGCAAGGCAAACCAGCACGGGCGCCATCACCGCCCAGAAGGGCGGAAATCCGAACACCAGGCTTGAAGGGCCGAGCAGCTTCAGGCTGGTCTGAAACACCACGCCGACCAGCACGCCGGAAAACACCCGGAATCCGGTGGTGGACTCCCGCAGCGGTCCGAACACGAAAGATACGGCGACCAGCAACAGGCTGAAAATGACCGCCGGTTGCAGAACCTTGGACCAATAAGCGAGCTGGTAAGCGCCCGCTTGCAGGCCCTGGCGCTCCAGGTAATCGGCGTAGCTGCCCAACCGGCGCATCGGCAGCGCATCCGGCGCCATCATCGTCAGGGTGAGCAGATCCGGCGAGAGATCGGTGTCCCAGCGGCGGGTGGCGAAACGGTCGATCTCGGTGGCGGTGTCGTTCAGACGCGTGATGACGCCATCCTCTTCGACCCAGTGATCGCCGCGAAAATTGGCGCGCGCCGCGAAACTCGCTTCCCGCAGCCGGTAGTCGGCGTCAAAGCGGTAACGCGCGACCCCCGCCAAATGCCCGCCGGGATAGATGGCGTTGAAGTGCATGAACTCATCGCCCTCGCGATTCCACACGCCGCTGCGCGCCGAAAAAGTCTCCTGCTCGCCGAGCAATGCCATTTTGCGGCTCTCGGCCCACTGTCCCGATACCGGCACCACAAATTCGCCGAGCAGACCGCCGGCGACGATCAGCAGCAGCACGGGCCGCGCCGCGAAACCGGCGATCCGCAGCAGCGATACACCCGCCGTACGCATCACGACCAGTTCGCTGCTGCCGGCCAGACTGCCCAGGCCAACCAGGGCGCCGATCAGCACGGCGAAGGGCAGGCTGTCATAGATGCGCGCCGGCATCGTGACGAGGACATACAACAGCAATTCGGGAAAATCGAAAGCGTTGCGCAGATCGCGCAGGCCGTCGATCAACGCGGCGATGGCATCGAGGGCCAGAAGTACCAACAGCACGACGGCGGTGGCGCCGAGTACCGTCCGACCGGTGTAGCGGGATAGCTGCCGCATCAGGCGCGCACCAACCCGGCGCCCGGGCGTCGGGGCCGCCAGCCCATCCACCACAGCATCAGGGCGGCGCCGATACCGAGAAACATGAGGTGGATCCACCACAGGCCGAGCGCGGGCGAAACGGCGCCGGCCTCAACCGCGCCGCGCGCCGCGTTGAGACTCACGAGGTAACCGATGTACAGGAACACCGCCGGCAGGATGTGCGCATAGCGGCCTTTGCGGGGATCGGTGCGGCTCAGAGGCAGTGCCATCAAAGTCACCACCAATACCAGCAACGCCGTGGAATAGCGCCATTGCAAAGCGGCGACGTATTTCGGATCGGAGGATCCGCGCAATGCGCTCGTAGGGATGGAATCGCTCCAGCCGGGTCGGTTGCGGGGCGCGGGTCTGGCAAGCCGCTGACCGTATTCGACGAACTGGGTCACGTCGAAATCCGCCTGGCCCGGCACCCCCTGGTAGCGGTGCCCGTTGGTCAGCACCAGGTAGCTGGCCTGACCCTCCTCGGAGCGCTTCGGTTCGCCACGCTCGGCCACCACGATCACCATGCTCGGCTTGCCTTCGGCATCGGCTCCCGCCTCGACCAGAAACACCTTGTCCATGTGGCCATCGGGAAGCACCTGTTCGGCATAACTGACGCCCTTGCCGCCGTGCAGCGGGTAAAATTTGCCACCCTCCATGGCGTCGAACTCGCCGCGGGCTTTCTGCGCATCCACCAGCACCTCGGCGCGCGCCATGCCCTGGGGGCTCAGCAATAAACTCAGCCAGGCCACGACGCCCGCGACCACCACTGCCACGACGAGGGTGTAAGCCGCGATCCGCCATTGACTGACGCCACAGGCGTGCAACACCGTCATTTCGCTGTCCTGGTACAGCCTGCCGTAGGACAGCAGCACGGCGAGAAAAAACGCCAGCGGCAGGATGAGTTCGAGGAAGGCCGGCAACCGGTAACCCATGATGGCGAAGATCACATTGGGATCGATCTTGCCCTCGGCGGCATCGGCCAGGTACTGCACAAAGCGGCTGCTCATCACCACCATCAGCAGGACGAGAGCCACGGCCGCGGTGGTGGCGAGCAGATCCCGGGCGAGATAGCGAAAGATGATCACGGGTAGCGGCGCGGACTCGGTTGGGTGTGAGGGTCGGTTGGTGCCGGGGGAGGCATGGCTTACACTGCGACTCGATTATCCGGCATTCATCCGCACTTGTCTCTGGAGTCACCGTGCCAGACCACGCCCTGGAATTCAGCGCCCGCGCGGGCAGCGTCATCCCGTTCAAAACCGACTGCCTGATCGTCCCGGTGCCGGGCAAGCTGCCGCTGCCGGCTGCCGCCGCCGCGGTCGATGCCGCGCTGGGTGGTCAAATCAGCGCGCTGGTCGATGCCGGCGATTTCACCGGCGCGTTGAGCGCGGCGCTGATGCTGCACCAGCCTGCGGGGCTGACGGCGACGCGACTGTTGCTGATCGGCACCGGCAAGGAACCGCCCATGCCCCGCGATGTTCTCAATCTGGTCGCGGCCGCTGCCCGCACGGTGCAGGGCACGCCGGCCAAGAGCGCTGCCCTGCTGGTCACGGATCTGCTCGGCGAGCGGGAGCCGACCGCGTTCGGACGCCAGGCGGCGCGCCTGTTTTGCGAGGCGGGCTACAAATTTCGCCCCGGTGAAGACAACGGCAAGCGCGGCAAACTCGGTCGGCTCACCCTGGTGTGCGAGGAGCGCAGTCAGGTGCGCCCGCTCACCCGGGGTCTCGAGCTGGGCGCCGCCATCGGCACGGGAATCAACAGCGCGCGCCGCCTCGGCGATCTGCCCGGCAATGTGTGCACGCCCGGCTACCTCGCGGAACAGGCCCGCGAACTGGGCAAACGCCATACCGGCGTCAGCGTCCGGGTGCTCGACGAAAAGCAGATGGCCAAGCTGAAAATGGGCGCATTGCTCTCCGTCACCGCGGGCACCGCGCAGCCCGCTTACCTGATCGCGCTGGAATACCGCGGTGCCGCCGCGCAGGCACCGGTGGTGCTGGTCGGCAAGGGCGTGACCTTTGACTCCGGCGGCATCAGCCTCAAGCCCGGCGCCAAAATGGACGAAATGAAATACGACATGTGCGGCGCGGCGAGCGTCCTGGGCGTGATGGAAGCCGTGGCGGCGGCGGCACTGCCGCTGCACCTGGTGTGCCTCATTCCCACGGTGGAAAACCTGCCCAGCGGCACCGCCACCAAGCCCGGCGACGTGGTCACGTCGATGTCGGGCAAGACCATCGAGATTCTCAACACCGACGCCGAGGGCCGGCTGATCCTCTGCGACGCCCTCACCTATGCGGCCCGTTACAAGCCGGCGGTGGTGATCGACATCGCCACCCTCACCGGCGCCTGTGTGGTGGCGCTGGGCAAGCAGGCGAGCGGCCTGTTCAGCCCCAACGACACTCTGGCGGCGGAGCTGCTGGCGGCGGGCGAGGCCTCCGGCGACCGCGCCTGGCGGCTGCCGCTGTGGAAGGAATACGACGAACAGCTCAAGAGCAACTTCGCGGACATCGCCAACGTGGGCGGGCCCGAAGCCGGCAGCATCACCGCCGGCTGCTTTCTGGCGCGCTTCACCAGGGACTACACCTGGGCGCACCTGGACATCGCCGGCACCGCCTGGAACTCGGGCCCGAAAGGCGCCACCGGCCGCCCCATCCCGCTGCTGATGGAGTACCTGCTCGGCCGTATCGACGCGGTAGGGAACGCGTGACCCGAATCGGTTTCTACGAGATCACCGGCGGCGCCGACGCGCACCTCGCGCTGTGCTGCCAACTCGCCGCCAAGGCGATGGCACAGCGCATGGACACCCTGATTCACTGCCCCGATGCCGCAACGCTCGATCAGCTCGACGCCCTGCTCTGGAGCCACGCCCCTACCGCCTTCATCCCCCATGGCCGCGCGCCCGATCCGGCCGCGCCCGTGACGCTGAATCTGGATGGCGACCCGGGTCACCATCACGGCCTGCTGATCAACCTGGCGGCGGTGGCGCCGGACTGGTTCAGCCGCTTCGAGCGTCTGGCGGAATTCGTCCACGCCGAAAATCCGCACCAGCGGGAACAGATGCGCGAGCGCTATCGTTTCTATCGCGATCGCGGTTACGCGATCCAGCACCACAAACTCGGCGTGCCGGCGCGCGCGCTGGCCTCATGAACGGGCGCGAACCGGGCGATCCGGAGGACGATCCCGCGCCGGACCCCGCGGAACTCGATCTGTCGGTGCTGGAAATACCCATTCTCACCGAGGTGCTGGAACCTCCGGCAACGCCATCGCCAGTGGCGCCGGTTCCCGGAGACCCGGAGCCGGATCAGCCCCTATAATTCTCAACCTTGAATTCTCAACCTTGAATTCTGGCGCCCGACCTTGATTTCTCGGTCGTTGGGAGCCTTGGACCATGTCCTTCGACAAGCTCAGGACGAACGGAGAGCTTCTGCTTCCGCTGGTGAACTTGTCGAAGCATGAACGGGGCCTGATGATGCCGGGCATCACTGACTCTCGACCTTGACTTGCCGGCCCCGCGCCACCCGTTGCCACCTTCCACCACGAGAACCATCCCGCGTTATGGACAAGACTTATCAGCCCGGCGCCATCGAACAGCACTGGTACCAGATTTGGGAAGCACGCGGCTACTTCAAGCCGCGCGGCGCCGGCGAGCCCTTCTGCATCATGATCCCGCCACCCAATGTCACCGGCAGCCTGCACATGGGCCACGGTTTTCAGGACGCCATCATGGACGCCCTGATCCGCTTGCGGCGCATGCAGGGACGCAACACCCTGTGGCAAGTGGGC
Source organism: Gammaproteobacteria bacterium (assembly GCA_016191205.1). Classification (GTDB taxonomy): domain Bacteria; phylum Pseudomonadota; class Gammaproteobacteria; order Pseudomonadales; family Porticoccaceae; genus JAGPUQ01. Next base: position 49,532 of record JACPPB010000005.1, read on the forward strand.
ACCGACCACGCCGGCATCGCCACCCAGATGGTGGTGGAGCGGCAACTCGAAGCCGAGGGGCTGAGCCGCCACGATCTCGGCCGCGAGGCCTTCATCGACCGGGTGTGGCGCTGGAAAGCGGAATCCGGCGGTACCATCACGCGCCAGTTGCGGCGCCTGGGCGCGTCCACCGACTGGTCGCGGGAACGCTTCACCATGGACGAAGGCTTCTCGCGCGCGGTGCGCGAAGCCTTCGTGCGCCTCCATGAAAAAGGCCTGATCTACCGCGGCCAGCGCCTGGTCAACTGGGATCCGCAACTGCACACCGCGATTTCCGATCTCGAAGTGGTGAGCGAAGAGGAAGCCGGCCATCTCTGGCACTTCCGCTACCCCCTCGCCGACGGCTCCGGGCACCTCACCGTCGCCACCACTCGCCCCGAAACCATGCTGGGCGACACCGCGGTCGCGGTGCATCCGCAAGATGAACGCTACCGCCACCTGGTGGGCAAAAGCATCCGGCTGCCGCTGGCGGACCGGGAAATTCCGATCATCGCAGATGACTATGTAGATCCGGCATTCGGCAGCGGCTGCGTGAAAATCACGCCGGCCCACGATTTCAACGACCACGCCCTGGGTGAGCGCCACAGCCTGCCCCTGATCAATATCCTGGATGCGGATGCGCGCCTGAACGGCAACGTCCCGCCCGCCTACCGTGGCCTCGACCGCTTCGCGGCGCGCCAGCGCGTGGTGGCCGACCTCGACGCGTTGGGGCTGCTGGAGAAGGTCGAGGACCACCGCCTCAAGGTGCCGCGCGGCGACCGCTCCGGCGTGGTGATCGAACCCTGGCTCACCGAGCAGTGGTATGTGGACGCCAAACGTCTGGCGCCGCGCGCCATCGCCGCGGTCGAAAGCGGCGCCATCCGTTTCGTGCCGAAGCAGTACGAAAACATGTATTTCGCCTGGATGCGCGAGATTCAGGACTGGTGCATCAGCCGGCAACTCTGGTGGGGACACCGGATTCCCGCCTGGTACGATCCCGACGGCAAGGTTTATGTGGGCCGCTCGGAAGCGGACGTGCGCAGCCGGCACGGCATCGCGGCCGCGGTGCCCTTGCGCCAGGACGAGGACGTGCTCGACACCTGGTTCTCCTCCGGGCTGTGGACCTTCGGCACTCTCGGCTGGCCCGAGCCGACCGCGGAGCTGGCCGGCTTCCATCCCACCGACGTGCTGGTCACCGGCTTCGACATCATCTTCTTCTGGGTCGCCCGCATGATCATGCTGACCCTGGAATTCACGGACGAAGTGCCGTTTCGCACCATCTACGTCCACGGCCTGGTGCGCGACGGCCAGGGCCAGAAGATGTCGAAATCCAAGGGCAATGTGCTGGACCCCATCGACCTGATCGACGGCATCGGCCTGGAAGAACTGGTGGCCAAACGCACCAGCGGGCTGATGCGACCCAAGGATGCGGAGAAAATCGCCCGCCAGACCCGCAAGGAATTCCCCGACGGCATCGCCGCCCACGGCACCGATGCCCTGCGCTACACCTATTATTCGCTCGCCAGCACCGGGCGCGACGTCCGCTTCGACGTCGGCCGCATCGAAGGTTTCCGCAACTTCTGCAACAAGCTCTGGAACGCGACCCGCTATGTGCTGATGAACACCGAGGGCGAGGACTGCGCTCAGGACGGGCACGACGAATACGAGCTGTCCCGCGCCGACCGCTGGATCATCAGTCGCCTGCAGCGCGCCGAGCAGGCGGTGATCGCCGCACTCGACAGCTTCCGTTTCGACCTGGCTTCCCAGGCGCTCTACGAATTCGTGTGGTCCGACTACTGCGACTGGTATCTGGAACTGTCGAAACCCGTACTCTGGGACGAGGCCGCACCCCCGGCCCTGAAAATCGGCACGCGCCGCACCCTGGTGCGGGTGCTCGAAACGACCTTGCGCCTCGCCCACCCGTTCATGCCCTTCATCACAAATGAACATCGCGCCGGGGCGCAAACTGCCGCTCTATTTCCGCCACGGCGACGCCGCCGACCGCGCCCGCCTGGACGCCAATCGCAGCTATCTGGCGCGGCTCGCCAATCTCGACGCCATTATCTGGCTGGAACCGAACGCCGAACCACCGGCCGCGGCGACGGTGCTCGCCGGCGCCATGGAAATCCATGTGCCGCTCGCGGGGCTCATCGACAAGGACGCGGAACTCGCGCGGCTCGACCGCGAAATCGCCAAAACCGCGCAGGAGATCCAGCGTCTGAACGGCAAACTCGGCAACGACAATTTTGTCGCCAATGCGCCGCCCGACGTGGTGGAACGGGAGCGCGAAAAAGCGGCGGCGGCGGCGGATGCCCTGCAGCGGCTATCCGCGCAGCGCAAGCGGATCGCCGCTTTGCCCTGACCGCGGAGCCACGCTGCCGGGGTCCAATTCGCGGACCATACCGGTTACCCTTGGGACAAGCCTTGTCGATCAGCACGAGACGTCCCCATGACCGAGACCGCCGCGATTCCCGTCCCCGTTCCGCTGCTCGATCAGCGCCTGACGACGGCGCCGGGTTCGCCGTTCGGCATCGAAACGCTCAACATCCGGGGCATCGAAACCCCGTGCTGGCGCCAGAGCTTTCCCCATCTGCGCGCGGCGTTCGCGCACACCGCACAGTTCGCGGCGCGCGACTATCTGGTGTACGAAGGCGAGCGTCATACCTACGCCGAGCACCACCGCCAGGTTGCGGCGCTCGCCCACGCCCTGACGACACGCTTCGGCATCCGCAAGGGCGATCGCGTGGCGCTGGCGATGCGCAATTATCCCGAATGGCCCGCGGTGTTCTGGGCCAGCGTGGCGATCGGCGCCATCATCGTGCCGCTCAACGCCTGGCTGACCGGCGGCGAACTCGCCTATGCGCTGGCCGATTCCGGCAGCCGCCTGCTGGTGGTCGACGCCGAGCGGCTGGCGAATCTCGCGCCGCATCTGCCCACGCTGACGGAGCTGGAAGCCACCGTCGTGGTGCGTGGCGCCGACGCGCTGCCGGCGCGGGTTCATGCCTGGGGCGAGGTGCTCGCTGAACCCCATCCCGCAGAGCTGCCGCCCTGCGCGCTCGATCCCGAGGACGACGCCGCGATCTACTACACCTCCGGCACCACCGGGCGACCCAAGGGCGCGCTGCTCACCCACCGCAACATCTGCGCCAACCAGGTCACCGGCGTCTATCTGCGCGCGCGTACCGAATTCCGCTACGGCCGCACGCCCCAGCCACCCACACAGCAGATGGGTCAGCTCATCAGCGTGCCGCTGTTTCATGTCACGGGTTCCGTCGCCATGCTGATCGGCAGCACCATCCAGGGTTCGAAACTGGTGTTCATGCGTCGCTGGGATCCCGAAGACGCGATCCGGCTGATCGAACGCGAGCGTCTCAACTCGTTTGGCGGCGTGCCCTCAATGCCGTTGCAGGTGATCGAATCGCCTGTTTTCAGGCAACACGACACCTCCTCGGTGATGGCGGTGCTGTTCGGCGGCGCCCCGCCGTCGCCGGAACTCGCGCGTCGCATCAAGGACGTGTTCCCGAACGCATCGGCCAGCAACGGCTACGGCCTCACCGAAACCTCCGGCGTCGCCACCGTGAATGTCGCCGAGGACTATCTGGCCAAGCCCGCCAGCGCGGGCGTGCCGGCGCCGGTGTCGCGCGTGAAGATCATGGATCGGGATGCCATCGCGGAACTGCCGGTGGGTGAGACCGGCGAAATCTGGATTCGCGGCCCGCAGGTATTCAAGGGTTATTGGCGCAATCCCGAAGCCACCACCAATGCGCTGGTGGATGGCTGGCTGCGCAGCGGCGATCTGGGTTACGTGGATGCGGAAGGCGCGCTGTTCGTGGTCGATCGCGCCAAGGACATGCTGCTGCGCGGCGGCGAGAACATCTACTGCATCGAAGTCGAAAACGCGTTGCACACCCACCCGGAAGTGCTGGATGTCGCCGTGGTAGGCATTCCCGATCCGATCCTGGGCGAACGCGTGGGCGCCATGGTGCAGTTGCGCGCGGGCGCCACCGCGGATGCCGCGGCCCTGCGCGCCCATGTCGCCGCGCGTATCGCCGCGTTCAAGGTACCCGAGCGCATCGACATCGTGCGCGAACCGCTGCCGCGCAACGCCAACGGCAAGATTCTCAAGCCGCAGGTGAAAGCGGCGATGGGGTTGTCAGGCGGCTGAAAAACCGCCGCGGCAGTTTCTCTGTTGCCTGTAGGTCGAGCACGCTCCGTTTCCGTTCACCCCGAGCGCGAGCCGTCGAAGGGCGGGCCTCTCCGTTCAGGGTTCGACCGACTCGATAGGAACGGAAGCTGGCACATCGCGCGTACAAGCGGGCACACCGGTGCCAGGTGCTTCAACGTCATAGCCATGGGTATAAGGCCAGCCAAAACCCCAGCGCCAGGGCGTCGGCAGATAGGGCGTGCCGCCGACACGCACACCGAAATAGTACAGCCTCGCCAGAACCGGATGATTTTTCGCCGCCACACATTGACCGAATTCCGCGTCAGCCAACGCGCGTTCCTCCGCGCTGCCCCCACGCCAGTAGCGCGCATCATGTTCGTCGCAACAGCGCGCGAAATTGAAATCCGGAGCCATCGAACAGCCATCGACCACGCAGGCACGGGGAGGCTGCGGCACCCCGGCGGGCAGCGCACCGATGGCGTCGCAGGGGATTTGGCGGGCGCAGCCACCGATCGCCAGTGCCGCCGCACATCCGCAAGTGCGCCACAGGGCCTTGCCGATGGCCGTGCGGAGGGCGCGGAACCGCGCCGCGACCTTGAACATCGGCTGGCGGGGCGGCATCACTTGGTGTAGGTACAGGTCGGGTTGTCACCACCAAGGTAATCGCCGCCGCTCAAAATGTCCCTGATCGCCGCCAGACAGACGTTGTCAGGCGTCATCAGGCGCGCCACCACCTTGTCGATCACCCTGGCATCCGGTCTGCTGATCTTGAAATTGGTGGGAATGTTGGTGACCTCCTTTCTGAGTTCATCGTCCTTGATGTCCTCGAATTTGACATGGTAGAAAATCGTATGGGCTTTCCTCGCGCTGTCGCCGTCCTTCAGGGCAGTGAGTTTCGCGACAAATTCCCCCAGCGTCTTTTCGCGATTGGCAGCGAGCAGACTGTCGGACGAATCCAGAAAATTGCTGTCGACGATAAAATCGGAGACCTTGCGCGAATCCCAGTCATGGCTATCGACGCCGCTCTTTCCCGTGTACGCATCCACCAGAATCACGATGACGCGCGGCGGAATCGGCGTTTCCATGGTATCGAACATCCGGGATACGCCATAGAGGCCAAGGTTGTCCATATTCCCGCCATCGAACACATGGGTGTAAGCATCTTTGTCGAAGTTTTTCAGCGTCATGTAGCTGAACACCGCGGGGAAGGTGGCAGTGGCCATGACCGCGCGTCCCAGCTCATAGTCGTTGATGTCGGACTTGATGGTCGAAAAATCCTCGGCGGTGAAGGTGAACGATTTGCCGAAGGAATCGCTGGTGCCATTGGTCGCGTTGAGTATCAGGTAGGGTCGATCAGGCAGCAAATCACCTATCTTGAGATCTTGCCCGGTGGGCCGCCGATCATACAAATTGTCCGCCAGGGTTTGCGCCATGATGTCGGTGCGGTCATACGAAGTGACCCAGTATTTGGCGATATTGGTCGGCCAGAACCAGTTGCCGAACCATTTGTTGATGTAATTTTTCCGCATCAATCGCCTGACCACTGCCCGGTCCCACTCACGCCCGTAACCCCGCTGCGCCGCCGAACCGGGACAGGGCTTGGCGTCGGTTGAAATCCCGTAATAGGCCGCCGGCAGCGAACCGCCGGAGACCGAGGAAATCACATCGACCTCACACAGCATGTCGAGATCGGGAAACGTCGTTTGCAACGCGAGCATCACATTGGCGGACCAATAGGCGGCACGGCTGCCGCCGCCCGACAGCGCCAGCACAAACAGGGTATCGTCGCGCCCGCGCTCGGGCGTCACGTGCAGCGTCGCGCGACTGAGCTCGATGGCGGGATCCCGCCGCTCGACATTGGTATGGGAATACGGCGAAAACCCGCAGGCAGACAGCAACAGCGCAACACCGACGGTCCAGATTCCGGCTTTCATATTGGGCCTCCGCTGCACCAATGCTCGTCGCGTTCCGCTGTCCGCTCGACGCGGCTTGTCATGCCCCGATAGTAGGTCCGACTTGTCCGGGGCGGCAAGGTGGGCGATCCGGATCCACTGATACCGCCGTCACAATAATCGCGTTGCCCCGGACGGACGCGAGCATGGCCTTGGATTCATTGTGAACGCGAGGCAATCGTCGCTTCCCAGACCGCGACATCACCCGCAATTACCCGAAACAGCGGATGCGGATCGGGCAGTTTGAGGGCGGTGAATTGCTCAAGCCACGCCGGTGCTCGTATCAGAAGCTTGTTGGTGAGATGTTCCCATTCATGGCGGAGCTGACCTTCAGTGACCGTCAGTGGGTTGCCGGATCCGTCACGGCCAATCTTGCTCGCGTCGAAGCGATAACCGCGACATTCGGCCTCCGACCATACGCCGCGGAGATACGCCACGATATTCCCGCCGGGATCCGGAGACTCCAGAAATCGTGCCAACTGTGGATGATGTTTGTAGCCCCGCGTTTGACCCGCGATAACCGCCTGAGCCAGCAAACCTTCGCGCCATAACGCCACGAGGCCTTTGGTGTCGAGATAGCGGGGATGCAACGACCATATCCGCATACGTCATTTACCCGGTGGTTCACAACAGGCCACGGGAATTGCGCGAATCGCTCACGTCAGACAACGCTCTGACCCGCAGCAGCTTCCGCGAATTTACGAATTTTCCTCACCATCGCGCGCAGTCCGTTGCCCCGCGTAGGCGAGATATGGCGCAGCAGATCGATGCGCGCGAAAAATTCTTCGATGTCGAAGGTGCCGATTTCGGCGGGCGTGCGGTTGTTGAAGGCAGCGAGGACGATGGCCGCGAGTCCCCGGACGATGAGCGCGTCCGAATCCACGATGAATTGCAGTTTCCCGGTGACCGGGTCGCGGCGGTGCTCGATCCACACCTGACTCTGGCAGCCGTGGATATAACGGTCTTCGGTTTTGAGTTCTTCCGGCATCGGCGGCAGTTCCTTGCCGAGGTCGATGAGGTAGCGATAGCGGTCTTCCCAGTCGTCGAAAAAGGCGAGCGACTCGGCGATATCCTCGGCGTCGATGCCGCGGCCGAAGGGCACCTGCTCGAACACGGCGGTGTAATCGGCCGCGCCGTCCATCAGTAGACGCCCAGTTCCAGTTGCGCCGCTTCCGACATGTGCGCGCGACTCCAGGGCGGATCGAACACCAGCGCCACTTCGACCTGCTTCACATTGGGAACCTTGCCGACGCGGTATTTGACGTCATCCACCAGCACCGGTCCCATGCCGCAGCCGGGTGCGGTCAGGGTCATGGTGATGTCGACGCGATTGCCGGAGACGGTGCAGACATAGATCAAACCGAGATCGACAATGTTGACCGGAATTTCCGGATCGTAGATCGAGCGCAGCGCTTCCCACACATTTTTTTCGTCCACCTGATCGGAATCGCTCGGTGCAAAGGTGAACTCGACGCCTTCCAGCCCGAGCGCATCCGCGTCGGTGCCATCCACGCGCGCGAGGTTGCCGCCGACGTTCACCGTGTAACTGCCGCCGAGTGCCTGGGTGATGCCGACGAAGGTATCCCTGGGAATGGTGATGCGGGTGCCGGCGGGCACCAGGCGCGCGGGACAGTCCCGCTGCACTACCACCATCCGGCGTTCCATCCGTCAGACTCCGAACGACTCGCCGCAGCCGCATTCCATCTGTGCGTTGGGGTTGCGGAATTTGAGCGTTGAATTCAGGCCTTCGACCACCAGATCGATCTCGGTGCCCTGCATCAGGGGTAAAGCCTCGGTATCGACAAACACGGAAAGATTCTCGGCGACCTTGAATTCGCGATCTTCCGTGCGCGGTTCGGTGACGTAGTCGATCTGGTACATGTAGCCGGAGCAACCGCTGCGGTTGACGCTGACGCGCACCGCGTGGGCGCCGGCGCGGTCGAGCTGGCGACGCACATGACTGGCAGCGGAGGGCGTCATCCGCACACCCGCGTGCGCGGCGGTGGGCTCGAATGTCTGGACGGACATGGCGACTTCTCCAATAACAATCATCTAGATAAAGGTTTTCACTTTTTCCAGCGCGGCAACAAAGCGATCGATCTCGGCCGCCGTGTTGTAGAACGCGACCGACGCACGCACCGTGCCGGGAATGCCCAGGCGCGCCATCAGCGGCATGGTGCAGTGATGACCGGCCCGTACCGCGACGCCCTGCTGATCGAGCAGATGGCCCACATCCGTGGGGTGGGCGCCTGCCACCAGAAACGAGGCGACCGACACCCGCGAAGGCGCGGTGCCGATCCGCCGCACACCCGGCATGACGGCGAGCGCGGCATCGAGGCGGACAAACAAGGCATCCTCGTGGGCCTGCGCCGCGTCGCGATCCAGCGCTCCGAGCCATTCGAGGGCCGCGCCCATGCCGACGGCACCGGCGATATTCGGCGTGCCGGCCTCGAACTTCCACGGGGCTTCGGTGTAGGTCGTACCGGCGAACGAAACCTTCTCGATCATCTGGCCGCCGCCCTGCCAGGGAGGCATGGCATCCAGCAGTTCGCGCCGCGCGTAGAGCACGCCGATGCCGGTGGGGCCGAACAGTTTGTGTCCGGAAAACACATAAAAATCCGCGCCCAGGGCGCGCACGTCCATCGAAAAATGACTCACCGCCTGCGCGCCATCGATCAGCACAAGCGCGCCGGCCGCATGCGCCAGGCGCACGATCTCGGCCACCGGATTGATGGTACCCAGCGCGTTGGAGACCTGGGTCACCGCGACCAGGCGCGTGCGCTCGCCCAGCAGATTGCGGAACGCGTCCATATCCAGCTCGCCCGCCTCGGTCACCGGCACCACGCGGATACGCGCGCCGGTCGCCGCCGCCACCATCTGCCAGGGCACGATGTTGGCGTGGTGTTCCATTTCGGTGAGGACGATTTCGTCGCCGGTACGGAGATTGGCCCGGCCCCAACTGTTGGCCACCAGATTGATGCTCTCGGTGGTGCCGCGGGTCCAGATGATTTCTTCGCGCGCCACGCCACCGAGAAAAACCGCCACCCTGGCGCGCGCGCCTTCGAATGCGTCGGTGGCGCGGGTCGCGAGCGTATGGGCGCCGCGATGGACGTTGGCGTGATCGTGGCGGTAATAGTGGGCGATGGCGTCGATCACAGCGACCGGCTTTTGCACCGAGGCGGCGTTGTCGAGATACACCAGCGGATAGCCGTTCACTTCCTGATGCAGGATCGGAAACTGGCGGCGCACCGCTTCCACATCGAAAGCCGCGCGGTGCGCGGTCTGGATCGCGCTCATGGGGCATCCTCCTCGGCCGGGGCTGCAAACGCCTGCGCCAATGCCGGGCGCAGCGCCTCACGCACCGCGTCGACCGGAAACCCGTCTACCACTTCGGCGAGAAACGCGAAACTCAGCAGGGTGCGCGCCGCTGTTTCATCCAGGCCGCGCGAGCGCAGATAGAACAGCGCATTCGCATCCAGTTGACCCAGCGTGGCGCCGTGGGCGCACTTCACGTCATCGGCGTAGATTTCCAGCTCCGGTTTGACGTCGATCTCGGCACGGCTCGACAGCAACAGACTTTTGGTGTGGAGCTGCGCATCGGTTTTTTGCGCGCCGCGATGAATGTGAATGCGGCCGTTCAGGATGCCGCGCGAGGTCTCGCCGGCGATGTTGCGAAACACCTGTGTTGAAGTGCCGCGGGGAACCCGATGCTCCAGGCACAGTTGATTGTCGAGATGAGCGTTGTTGCGCGTGAGGCCGGCGCCACTCACCGTCACTTCCGCGCCCTCGCCCGCCAGCCGGATACGAATCTCGTTGCGGCGAAACGCAGCGCCCAGTTGCGCCTGCCAGAGGTGGTAGCGCGCAGCGCGGCCCAGTTCCACGTCGAGCGCGCTGAGCCAGCGGCCGCGTCCGGCGTCGAGCGCGAGGCGCAGATGATCCAGTTGTGCACCGTCCGCCAGCACCACTTCGACCACGCTGTTGGTGAAGGCCATGGCGGCGCCCAGGTGCCGTTCGATCAGCGTGGCACGGGCGCCCTGCCCGACGATCACCAGCACGCGCGGATGGACGCCGCGCGGCGCCGCGCCGTCACTCTGCGCCAGCAGGAGTTCGATCGGCAACGCCACGTCCACGCCGGGCGCCACCTGAATCAGCAGGCCGTCTTCGAGCAGCGCCGCGTTGAGCGCCACGAAAGGCCGCTCCGACACCGCGGCCAGACGGCCGAGGTGGGTTTCCACGGCTGCCGCCTCGGCACCGCTCAGCGCCGCGAAAGATGTCACCGACACCCCCGGGGTGAAGGTCGGCAGCGGCTGCGGAATACCGTCCAGAATCGCGATCGACTGCACGTCCAGTCCCGGGATGGGCCTCGCTGTGGCGGCCGCGCCGGCGGGCGCGCGATCCAGCAGGCCCTGTTCGAGCAGCGGCCCGATGCGGCTGTATTTCCAGGCTTCGGTCTTGGGATTGGGCAGTTCCGCCGCGCTGAACGCCGCGCGCCCCGCCGCGCGCAGGCGGCCCAGCACGCCGGTGTCGGCAGGAAAGTTCTCGCTCCGCGTGCGCGCGGTGCGGGCAAAAACTTCGATGCGCTCGCTGCGCTTCATCGTCGTCATCCCAACCTCAGGCCGCGTCGTCGCGGAGCCAGCCATAACCTTTGGCTTCCAGTTCCAGAGCCAGCTCGCGGCCGCCGGAACGCAGGATGCGTCCATCGGCCAGCACATGAACCTGATCCGGCACCACATAATCGAGCAAGCGCTGGTAGTGGGTCACCATGATGATGGCGCGCTCCGGAGAACGCAGCGCGTTGACGCCGTCGGCAACCACCTGCAACGCATCGATGTCGAGGCCGGAGTCGGTTTCGTCCAGTATCGCGAGATTGGGTTGCAGCAGCAGCATCTGGAGAATTTCATTGCGCTTTTTTTCGCCGCCGGAAAAACCTTCGTTGACGCCGCGCTTGAGAAACTCGGGATCGAGTTGCAACTGCGCGCTGGTGGCGCGTGCAAGCTTCATGAATTCCACCGCCGACAGATTGGGTTCGCCGCGATGGCTGCGCACGGCTTCGAGCGAGGCGCGCAGAAACTCCATGTTGGACACGCCGGGAATCTCGACCGGATACTGAAACGCCAGAAACACACCGGCGCGGGCGCGCTCCTCCACTGCCAACGCGAGCAGATCGCGCCCCAGGTATTCGATGCTGCCGGCGGTGACTTCATAGCCATCGCGGCCGGCCAGCACCGCGGCCAGCGTGCTCTTGCCCGAGCCGTTGGGGCCCATGATGGCGTGGACTTCGCCCGCGTTTATTTCGAGGTTCAGGCCTTTCAAGATCGGCGTGTCCGCCACCGTGGCGTGCAGATTGGTGATTTTCAGCATGGGATTACTCCATTTCGCGCCCCGGCATTCAGCCGACCGCGCCTTCGAGACTGACTTCGAGCAGCTTGCCCGCTTCCACCGCGAACTCCATGGGCAGCTCGCGGAATACCTGTTTGCAGAATCCGTTGACGATCATGGACACGGCTTTTTCCGGGTCCAGGCCGCGCTGGCGACACAGGAAGAGCTGGTCATCGCCCACCTTCGAGGTGGTCGCCTCGTGTTCGACGGTCGCGGAAGGATTGCGGCTTTCGATATAGGGAAAGGTGTGAGCGCCGCAGCGGTCGCCGATCAGCAGCGAATCGCACTGGGTGTGATTGCGGGCGTTCTCCGCCCCGGCGCCGATGTGCACCAGGCCGCGATAAGAGTTCTCGGCGCGCATCGCACTGATGCCCTTGGAGACGATGGTGGATCTAGTGTTGCGGCCCACATGAACCATCTTGGTGCCGGTATCGGCCTGCTGCATCCCGCGCGTAAGCGCGACCGAATAGAACTCGCCGACCGCGTTGTCGCCCTGCAGGATCACCGACGGATATTTCCAGGTGATCGCCGAGCCGGTTTCCACCTGAGTCCAGGAGATCTTGGCGTTCTCGTGGGCAATGCCGCGCTTGGTGACGAAGTTGTAGATGCCGCCACGGCCCTCGGCGTCGCCCGGATACCAGTTCTGCACGGTCGAATACTTGATCTCGGCGCCCTTGAGCGCGATCAGTTCCACCACCGCGGCGTGCAACTGGTTTTCGTCGCGTTGGGGGGCCGTGCAGCCTTCGAGATAGGACACATGGCTGCCTTCATCGGCGACGATCAGGGTGCGCTCGAACTGCCCGGTATTGCGGGCGTTGATGCGGAAATAGGTGGACAGTTCCATGGGACAGCGCACGCCCTTGGGCACATAGACGAAGGAACCGTCGCTGAACACCGCCGAATTCAACCCGGCGAAGAAATTGTCGCGGAAGGGCACCACACTGCCCAGATACTTGCGGATCAGCTCGGGGTGCTCACGTACCGCTTCCGAGATCGGGCAGAAGATGACGCCCGCCTCGGCGAGTTTGTCCTTGAAGGTGGTCACCACGGAAACGCTGTCGAACACGGCATCGACGGCGACACCCGCCAGCGCCGCGCGCTCGTGCAGGGGAATGCCGAGTTTTTCGTAGGTGCGCAGCAGTTCGGGGTCCACTTCGTCCAGGCTTTGCGGGCCTTCGCCGGGGCGCCTCGGCGCGGAGTAATAGGAAATGCTCTGGTAATCGATCGGCGGGTAGTGAACGTGTGCCCACTCGGGATGCACCATGGTCTGCCAGTGGCGAAACGCTTTCAGCCTCCACTGCAGCAGCCATTCGGGCTCCTGCTTGCGGGCCGAAATGAACCGGACAGTGTCTTCATTCAGGCCCGGCGCCAGGGTGTCGGATTCGATGTCCGTGGTCCAGCCCGCCTCATAGGCGCCGTGAACCATGCGATCGAGTTGGCCAAGGTTTTTGCTCATGGGAGAACTCCCCGTTCGCTGCGCGGACCGTTTGGCGATCGCCCGCCGGGCGGACGGATCGCGCACTGCCCGGGGACGGACAGATTTGCGCGCACAGACTTGGTAAATTGCCTGGTGAGATACTAATGGATACCCGGATCGTATTCAATACTCCACGGGTATACAATTGGTCAACAACTGCTCGGGACCGGGAAATTCGCCATGCTGAAGGTGGGACGTCTCGCCGATTATGGGGTGCTGATCCTGCACCACCTGGGCCGCGTGCGGCCCGCGCGCCTGTCCATGGAAACCCTGTCGGAACTCACGCACGTTCCACTGCCGACCGTGCGCAAGGTGATGCGCTTCCTGATCGAAGCCGGGCTGGTACTTTCCAAACGCGGCCCCCTGGGCGGCTACCTGCTCGCGCGCCCACCGGAGGCCATCAGCCTCGCCGATGCCATCACCGCCCTGGAAGGCCGCCCGGCGCTCACCACCTGTTCCAGCGAACACGGCCAGTGCGATATCGCGGGTCAGTGCGAGCTGGCGGATCGCTGGCCGGGAGTGAATGCCATCGTGATGCAGGTGCTGGAGCGGACGACGCTCGCGGACCTCAGCCGGTTCGGGCGTCACGACACCCACGTTCCCCCGCCGCTGCGCGAACTGCTGGAACCGCGCGCGCCGGCCTGAGCCCGGTCAGGGACAGCTCAGGGTTCCGATCCCCGCCCGGACCTGGGGTCGCCCGGTGATATTGGTGACCACACGACGCGCCCTGGCAACGTTGCCGTCCGGAGGACAGACGCGAAAGGTACCGGTCACCAGACCCCCGGAACTTGCCGCCGACCCCTCCGCGCGATACGCGTACCAATTGCGGGCATTGCTGTTGCCCAGCGTGAACCCGCCGGACAGTATCGACTGCACCCGCAGCACTTCCTCGTCGGTACCGAGCACGCCATTGGCGTCGCGATCGACGAACACCAGCCAGCCCTGCGCCCAATCACCCTCGGTGGTGCAACTTGCGCCATCGGCCGACTTGCACAAGGTAACCCGCAGATTGCGCTTGATCGCCTCGCTGCGCGCCAGCGTGAGCGAGGTCATCAACGCGTCAGCGTGCGTCGCCGCGAGATTGCTTTGCAAAAGACCGCTGAACGAAGGCGCCGCGGCGGCGGCAAGCACCGCCAGCAACGCCAGAGCAACCAGCATTTCGAGCAGAGTGAAACCCCGTGAGCGCCTGTCCATGCGCCGCGCACCTCCCTGTGGAATCGGCCCATTTCAGCGGCCCTTCAGTGACCCGCCAACGTCAGCGGGCCGCGACCGGCCATCCTGGCCGGAGACTCAATTTAAGTTCGACTTGCCTGGGGAAGCAAGCAGGCGCGGCCGAGTCCACCGCCTGTATCCGTGACCGCGTGCGGTCCAGGTTGCCCGGTTATTGCGATTCGGCGCCTTGGAGTTGCTCCTGCATGTTGGTTTCGCGTTGCTCGACGCCCTGCTTGAGCATGGCTTCGACACCTTTGGCCTTGTTCACCTCGTTGCGGTAAATCGGCAGACCCTTTTCCGCAGGATCCGGACCGGTCTGGCGCTGACACATCAACAGATAAGCCGGCACCATCAGCGCGAATAACAGCAGCACAATTCTCATGGTCGAATTTCCTCCAACAGGCACACCGCGCGAACATACCGCTTCCGCCCACGACTGTCCCCTAACAGGTTGCTGAAAAACTGCTGCGGGCACCATCTGCTTCGTTGCGCGGTGCTCGCTCCCTCGCCTATCCACTTGATAGGTCTCGGTCGCTGCGCGCCGTGCGCCTCGCATCTGGCCCCCTCGCGCCGCTTTTTCAGCAACCTGCTAATTCATGCCTCGCCGGGAGTTGCGGGTCCCGGCTTGTCGGATGCAGCCGTCAGCGACATTTCAGTGACCGGCGCGGCAACCGATTTCCCGACCTGTGCGGCTGTTCCCTGGTCACTCCCGCCCCGCGTTTCCCGAACGGGTTTGACCAGCCTTTTGAGGTCACTTGCCGGCGCGTCCAGCCAGTCAAATGTTATTTGCGGTGACGGCATGGCCACCGGCGCGGCAACACCCTCACCCGCAGCCGTCTCGCCACCCGGTCGCGGCTGGCCAGAGCCGAGAGGCACCGCCCGCGGCGTCTCCTCCTGAGCCTGGCCGAGCGACGCAAACAACCGACGCAATTGCTCATCGGGCACTGCGCTGATCAAGCTCCGCAGTTGCGCAACGCCAGCGTCGGCAGGATCGCCTCCCCGCGCGTTCGGTACAGCTTTCGCCCGAGTACGCATCACCGAGCGATTCGCGGGCAACCGCGCGTCCTGCAACTGACGTCCTACCGGATCGGCGTGGGCGAGCAGGTTGAGGTCCTCCTCGATACCCAGTACCTGCATAACCGACAGGTAAGCGCCAATGGTCACCCCGGAGCCTCCCCGCTCCAGGCTACGCAACGTCATCGGCGACATCCCGGCCGCCGCCGCCACCTGTTTCGCGGGCAGCCGGCGCCGCAGCCGTGCCAAGCGCAGACGGTCACTGAACGCACTGAGCAGTGCCTCGGTAGAGGGGAGCAAAGGTGCTATTTTTTTGGCCATAGTGCGATTATCACCGTGTTTTTGCCGCAGACAGCCCGCGCCACATCGTTCTGGAAATCAGACCGACAGGCAGGAACAATTTCTCGGCAAGGGAAGATAGTTATTTTTACCTTATTTGCGAATAAGCGCCACAATAACATCTGTTAAGGCATCTAAACAGTCCAGGAAAAACAATATCCCGGGAGCAAAATAAATCATTTAAATCTTTTTGTAACAAAATAATATCGTTATTGCATTGCTGCGGAGAAGCAGCCAGCACGGTTATGGCGCTGTTACCGCCGTAGTGATCCGCATTCGAAGGACCGCCGTTTTGGTGCCGAAGCGGCGGCAACCCGATACGTTGTCGGCCTAAAGAGACCCCGGATTACCACAAGAAACCCGCCTTGCCCGCGCGCCTGCTGCCCGTCAGTTTCGTTCTCCCGGTCAAGGAGCAGGGAGATTGTCTCGACGTCGTGTTAGCGCATGCGCAGGAGGATCGTGCCGACTTCCGGTGACTGGCTGCCCCCAGTTGCTCCTGTCCGCAGCCATCCCAGGGTCCGCAAACGGGCTCACCGCCTGCGGCTCATTGGCGGCGACGCACGGGAGGAAAAATAAATCCAAACATAACTTTATTGTGAAATAAAAGACATTATTTTGGCAATAAACATCATAATAAATTGATTTTATTGGATTCTTTTTCGTTTCCGAAAGCGGAACGCGGAGAAAGCTTTAATCTGCCCCTGTTGTCGATATTTCGCCACAATATTGGCCTTTTAAGTGTAATTCCTGCCCTCCTCCGGAGCAATCCGGAATGCCCCAGCAACTTGCTGAAAAGCATCGCGAGGGGCCAGATACAGCCTTTTCCAATGGCATATGAGCCGGAGGGGTGTCGAGATTCCGCCCTAAGGTAAGCCTGAAGGGTCCGGGTCCGGCTCCGGGATCATCGGGGGATGATCGCGAACCTCGACACTCGGCGCATGAAGACCCGGAACATATCCATGCGTTCCTCGCCGGTAGCCTCTAGTTCGCCCTCTCCATCACCGGCCGGACGGCAGTCTACCGGGAATTCTGCGGCGGCTTCGATACACCACCTTGGGTGAGGCCGACAAGGGCACCGTCCGAGCATTCCTCGAGTCGGCGGTATCGGAGAGACAGTTGGCGCCCCAGTGGCTGCGCAGGCAGGCGGCGGTTTCCACGTCGAGTCAGGAGGCATCGCGGAACTCCAGCACATGGCTCACCTCAGGCCAGGCCGACGGCACCGGGGCAAAGGATTCCAGTCGTGCCAGATAGTTGTGCAGGATGCGCGGTGTCTGCCGCAACATCACCGCGCGCTCTCCCCCACACCGGCGGCAGCTTCTCGGCTGAACGGCAGCGCCTGTTCCGGCTACTCGCTTCACATGGGGGCGGTGCCCTTGCGCGGGTGACGGTAGAAGGCGGCGTTGTCAGACCCGACGGAAAGGGGTGATGCACATTCCGGTCAGCGTCTGGAAGCATTCGGCACTCAGCCCGGCAACGCCTACGTCCGTGGTGATTGCCGGAGGTGTCCGGTAGGTCCCGAACAAGCGGTCCCAGATAGAGAAAATCTGTCCGAAATTCGAGTCCTGCTCGGCACGAATCGGCGAATGGTGAACGCGATGTATCTCGGGGGTGATAATCAACGGACGCGCCGCGCGCTCAAACCACGGCGGAACGATCACATTGGCGTGCTGGGCCAGCAACAGTGGGTTGAGAAACAGCGTCCGCGTCAGTTCGACCCAGAGCGGTATTCCCGCCAGCAGCATTGCCCCCACCAGCACCACGATTTCGAGCGATGTCTCAAGCGCGTGAGCGCGTGCGCCCGTGGTGGCATCGAGATGGGTATCGCTGTGGTGGACCCGATGCAGCCGCCACAACCAGGGGATGGCATGGCAAGTCCGGTGCCACCAATAGGCGAACAGATCGATCGCGACGATGCCAATCGCGAGCAATACAGGCCGTGCGAGATCGAAGCGCGAAAGCAGGCCGGGCGACGCCGCACCTATCCGGTTCACGGTACCGAGGAGCCAGCCGCCAACGACAAGGTCGGCGATCAGCACAACGAGCCCGAGCATGCCGAGATTGCGCAGAACATGTCTGCGCCGGGCCGCCGCGCTGACAAAGGCGATGCGCGGCGCGCCGCCTTCCCACAACAGGAAAAAGAAAAAACCGCCGAACAGGGTTCCGAAATACGCGCCGCGCAACAGCGCCAGCACCGGGTCGGATAGCGGCTCCACTCAAATGCGGCCCGAAAATCCGACGTCGTGCTGACGCGACCTTCGGTTATTTCTTGCGGCGGGCGAGAAAACCGCCGGCAATGCCCACGGCAACCATCAGCAGGGCGAGCCCGGCTTCACCAAGCGTCGGCGCCGACACGGGTGTCAAAAACGCGCTGTTGGCCTGCGCAACCGCACCGGCGCTACCCATGAGTCCTGTCAATAGACTCGCAAAACGAATTTTTCTCATCGCGGCGACCCTGGTTGTGTGGTGGTATACGGCGGAAATCCCGCTTGGGTGATTCTTGGACGTCCCCCGGGAGTTTGTCAACCGCGGCGAGATTCGCAGTGCTCGCTCCCTCGGCCCCGCATCCGGCCGCCCCGCGAAGTTTTTCAGCACACTGCCACGGAGAAAATTCGACATCCGCCGACCGCGGCCTGTCGGGGAGAATACCCCGGCAACAAACGCATGTCGCCACGCCGGTAGATCAGGTGATAGACCAGCGCGACCAGCACGCTGCCACCCATCAGTTGCCGAGGATCACCGGCACCAGATTGCGGATCCTGCCGACCCAGCCGATGAGTTCGGCGCCCGGGCGTATTAAGAACCCTAAACGCCTTTTTTTCCCTCCCCCTGGCAATCCGCGGCCCTGTCATGGCTCACGGCACAGCGCCTTGAATCAAACGGTCGGGTTTCGGTATCAGGTGAACAGGCCTGTCGGCGGCGTCCGACTCCCGGGTAACCGAACCCCTCCGAGCATTCGTCCTTTTTTCCTTCAGGTGATCCAGTATCTTTCGGATCACGACGGGGTCCTCGGTGCCGGTCACTCCCACTCAATCGTCGCCGGCGGTTTCCCGGAAATGTCGTAAACCACCCGGGATATGCCGGCGATTTCATTGATGATGCGGTTGGATACCCGCTCCAGGAATTCGTAGGGAAGATGCGCCCAGCGCGCGGTCATGAAGTCGATGGTCTCCACGGCGCGCAGGGCGATCACGGGTTCGTAGCGGCGCGCGTCGCCCACTACGCCGACGGATTTCACCGGCAGAAAAACGGCAAACGCCTGGCTGACTTTTTCATACAGTGCCGCGGCGCGCAGCTCCTCGATAAAGATCGCATCGGCGTCACGCAGCAGCACGGCATGGTCGTGTTTCACCTCGCCTAGGATCCGTACGCCGAGACCCGGGCCGGGGAACGGATGCCGGTAGACCATGTCCCGGGGCAGACCGAGTTCCAGTCCGACGCGGCGGACTTCGTCCTTGAACAGTTCCCGCAGGGGCTCGATAAGCTGCAATTTCATGGTGTCCGGGAGACCGCCGACATTGTGGTGAGACTTGATCACATGGGCCTTGCCGGTGCCGGCCGCGGCGGATTCGATGACGTCGGGATAAATCGTGCCCTGGGCCAGCCATTTGACCTGGGGCAGGCGCGCGGCCTCGCGCTCGAACACATCGATGAACGCCGCGCCGATGATCTTGCGCTTGGCTTCGGGGTCGACGACGCCGCGCAGGCGCTCCAGAAACAGTGCTTCCGCGTCGGCGCGAATCACTTTCACGCCCATGTTGCGGGCGAAGGTATCCATGACCTGATCGCCTTCGCCCTTGCGCAGCAGCCCGTTGTCGACGAACACGCAGGTAAGCCGGGAGCCTATGGCGCGGTGCAGCAACGCCGCCACCACCGAAGAGTCCACGCCGCCGGAAAGGCCGAGCAGCACTTCGTCGCCGCCCACCAGCGCGTGTGCCCGGGCCACGGCATCGTCGGCGATGTTGGCCGGGGTCCAGAGCGCTTCGCAGCCGCAGATCGAGCGCACGAAGTGCTCGAAGATGCGCCCGCCCTGCGCCGTGTGCGTCACTTCCGGATGAAATTGCAGGCCGAAAAAAGGCCGGTCGCGGTGGTACATGCCGGCGATCAGACAGGACGGCGTGGACGCCATCACCTCGAAGCCCTCGGGCAGTGCCACGACCTGGTCGCCGTGGCTCATCCAGACATCGAGGAGCGCATCTCCGGTCGCCGGGTCCACATGATCCTTGATGTCGTGCAGCAGGGCGTCGGCGTTGCGCACCGCGACCTGGGCGTAGCCGAACTCGCGCTGATCGGAGCTCTCCACGCGCCCGCCGAAATGCGCCGCCATGCCCTGCATCCCGTAACAGATGCCGAGTACCGGCACGCCCAGCTCGAACACCTCGGGCGGCACCCGGGGCGCCTGCGCGGCGGTGACCGACTCCGGCCCGCCGGACAGGATCACCCCGTGGGGGCGAAACGCACGCAGTTCCGCGGCCGGCAGATCAAAGGGGCGGATTTCGGAATAGACGCCGATCTCGCGCACCCGGCGCGCGATCAACTGGGTGTACTGGGAGCCAAAATCCAGAATCAGGATGCGGGCGGCGTGAAGGTCGGTGGTCATGACATCTCCCTCCGGCGCAGCCGGCAAAGCAGCGGTGGCAAGTGGGCGCGGGTCAGTTGCCGCCCACCGGATAATTGGGGGTTTCCTTGGTGATCCCCACGTCGTGGACGTGGCTTTCCTGCATGCCGGCGCCGGTGATGCGCACGAAGCGCGGCTTGTTGCGCAGCAGATCGATGTCGCGACAGCCGGTGTAGCCCATGGCCGAGCGCAGACCGCCCATCAGTTGATGAATGATGGTGGACACCGGGCCCTTGTAGGGAACCCGGCCCTCGATGCCCTCGGGCACCAGCTTGTCGGTGCCGACGCGCGCATCCTGGAAATAGCGGTCGCTCGAACCCTGGGTCTGCGCCATGGCGCCGATGGACCCCATGCCGCGATAGGCTTTGTAGGTACGGCCCTGATACAGCTCGATCTCGCCCGGCGCTTCCTCGGTGCCGGCGAGCAGCGAGCCCACCATCACCACGTCGGCACCAGCCGCAATGGCTTTGGCGATATCGCCGGAAAACCGTACCCCGCCGTCGGCGATGACCGGGATTTCGAGGTGCTCCAGCGCCTTCACCACATTGGCGATGGCGCTGATCTGGGGCACGCCGACGCCGGTGACAACCCGGGTGGTACAGATCGACCCCGGCCCGATGCCCACCTTGACGGCATCGGCGCCCGCTTCGACCAGGGCCAGGGCCGCTTCGCCGGTCGCGATATTGCCGCCGATCACCTGGACCGCGGGAAACCGGCGCTTGATCCAGTCGACGCGGCCCAGCACGCCGCTGGAATGACCGTGCGCGGTATCCACCACCAGCACGTCGACACCCGCGGCCACCAGCGCCTCGACGCGCTCGTCGGTCTCGGGACCGGTGCCGACCGAAGCGCCGACCCGCAGACGGCCGAACTCATCCTTGCAGGAATCCGGATAGCGCTCGGCTTTATCGATGTCCTTGACGGTCACCAGACCGCGCAGTTCGAAACGCTCGTTCACCACCAGCACCTTCTCGATCCGGTGCGTGTGCAGCAGACGTTTCACTTCTTCCGGACTGGCGCCTTCGCGCACCGTCACCAGGCGCTCGCGAGGCGTCATCACGGCGGAGACCGGCGCATCGGGGTTGGTTTCAAAGCGCACATCGCGCCGGGTCACGATTCCCACCAGATCGCCGCCGCGCAACACGGGCACACCGGAGATGTTGTGCTCCCGGGTGAGCGCCAGCAGATCGCGAATCGGCGTATCGGCTTCGATGGTGATCGGGTCCTTGACGACCCCGCTCTCGAATTTCTTCACGGCGCGCACTTCCGCCGCCTGCTGCTCGATGCTCATGTTCTTGTGGATGATGCCGATGCCGCCTTCCTGCGCCAGGGCGATCGCCAGGCGCGCCTCGGTGACGGTATCCATCGCGGCGGACACCAGCGGGATATTGAGCCTGATGGAGCGGGTGAGGCGGGTGTGCAGGCTGACGTCGCGCGGCATGACGTCGGAATAGCCCGGCAGCAGCAGGACGTCGTCGAAGGTGAGGGCTTCCTGATCGATTCTGAGCATGGCCTGTGCCGGCGGGCCGGTCCCGGAAGGCGCCCGATTATATCGACGCCCCGGCGGTCGGTAAACCGAAACCGCCGCGCCGAAAGGACGGCGCGGCGGGCACGAAGGTTACAATACCGCACATGGCTGAACCCCCGGACCCCATCGAATCCGCTCCTCCCGCCCGCGAGATACTGAGCGTCTCCGCGCTCAACCGCCGCGCGCGCCAGTTGCTCGAAACCCATCTGCCGCTGCTCTGGGTGGAGGGCGAGCTCACCAATTTCTCCTGCCCGGCATCCGGGCACTGGTATTTCACCCTCAAGGACGAGCACGCGCAGGTGCGGGCGGCGATGTTTCGCACCCGCAACCGGCTGCTCAACCTGCGCCCCGTATCCGGTCAGCAATTTCTCGTGCGCGGACGCATCGGCCTGTACGAACCGCGCGGCGACTACCAACTGATCGTCGATCACATGGAGCCGGCCGGCCAGGGTCTGCTGCAGCGCCGCTTCGACGAACTCAAGGCGCGTCTGGCCGCGGAAGGCTTGTTCGACATCGCGCGCAAGCGCGCCCTGCCGACGCTGCCGCGCTGTCTGGGCGTGGTGACATCGCCGACCGGCGCCGCCCTCCAGGATGTATTGCGCGTGCTGCGGCGGCGGTTTCCGGCGCTGCCGGTATTCATTTATCCGACGCCCGTGCAGGGCAGCGACGCCGCGGCCGGTATCGTCGCCGCGCTCGACTTCGCCAACCGCCACGGCGCCTGCGACCTGCTGATCCTCACCCGCGGCGGCGGCTCGCTGGAGGATCTGTGGCCTTTCAACGAAGAGGCGGTGGCGCGCGCCGTGGCGGCCAGCACCATTCCCGTCGTCTGCGGCGTGGGGCACGAAACCGATGTGACCATCGCCGATTTCGCCGCCGATCTCCGCGCCCCGACGCCTTCGGCCGCCGCCGAACTGGCGAGTCCGGACCAGAACGAACTGCTGGCGGCGCTGGCCGGCTACCAGCGCCGGCTGGAGCGCAGCCTCGCGACGCAATTACAGCGGCTCGGCACGCACCTGGAAGCGCTGCGCCGCCGTCTGCGCCATCCCCGCGAGCGCCTCGAACGCCAGGCCCAGCATCTGGATCATCTGGAAATCCGCCTCGTCAGCGCCATCCGCGCGCGCCTCGCGACCGACACCGCGCGGCTGCACCGCCTGGATGCGCGGCGCGAGCGCCATGATCCGCGCCAGCGCCTGGTACAGGCCCGCATGCGGCTTGCACAACTCGACACCGGCCTGACGCAGCACATGCGGCAGCTGCTCGCGCGCGCCCGCGAGCAGCTGGAAGCGCGCGCCGCCGTACTGCATGCCGTGAGCCCGCTGAACACCCTGGAACGCGGGTACGCCATCGTCTTCGACCGCAGCGGCCGCAGCGTCGGCCAAGTGACCGCCACCCGGGTCGGCGCCGCGCTCGGCGTGCGCCTGCGCGACGGCCGCCTCGACTGCACCGTCACCGGGATCGACACCCAGGACACCCTTGCCATCGCCCGCGACTTCGCCAGCGGCGCCCAATCGTCACAGAATTAACCGCCACAGGATTGATCGATGCCTTTGCACCCGATAGTGACCGCGACTCTGGTCGCGATTGCCTTTGCGTTCAACGCAACCCCGGCCGACGCCAAGGCCGCCAACCCGGCTCCGGCGCACACCGCGGATGCGGAAACCTGGAATCTGGGCGATCTCTATCCCGACCTGGGCGCCTGGGAAGCGGCCTTTGGCAGCACCCGGCAGCAGCTCGCCGGAATCGGCGCCTGTCGCGGCCACCTGACCGAAAGCGCCGCCGTGCTCGCCGACTGCCTGAACCGCATCCACACCACCTATCGCGAGCTGATGCGGCTGTTCAGCTACGTCTATCTGGATCGCGATACGGACCTGCGCGATGCGGCGGCGGGCGAACGCTTCTCCCGCGCCCAGACCCTCTACAGCCAGTACGGCGAGGCCCTGAGCTTCCTGGATCCGGAGTTGATCGCCATCGGCGCCACCACGCTGGAAACCTGGCTCGCCACCACGCCGGCGCTGGCGGACTACGATTTCCTGATCCGCAATACGCTGCGCAAAGGCGCCCATGTTCTGTCGCCGCGCGAGGAACAGATCCTGGCGGCGGCGGCCGATCCCCTGAGCGCGGTGTCCAACACCTACACCGTGCTCACCAACGCCGAGATCGCCTGGCCCACCATCACCCTGTCGGATGGAAAAGCCGTATCGCTGCGCGCCAGCGAGTACACCCGGTACCGCGCGGGTCCCAACCGCGCGGATCGCAAAGCCGTGTTCGACGCCTTTTTCGGCGCCTACGGCCAATACAGCGAAACCCTGGCGAGCACCCTGTCCGGGCAGATCAAGGCCAGCGCCTTCGTCGCCCGCATGCGCGGCTTCGATTCCAGCCTGGCCCAGGCGCTCGATGTGGATGCCATTCCGCCCGCGGTGTACGAAACCCTGGTGCGCGAGGTGAACGCCAATCTGGGCACCCTGCACCGCTATCTGCGTCTCCACGCCCGAGTGCTGGGCATCGCGGACCCGCATTATTACGATCTTTATCCGAGCCCGGTTCCCAAGCAGCGCACCTACCCGATTGCCGACGCCCGCGAAGCATTGCGCGCGGCCGCTACGCCGCTCGGCCCCGAGTACGGGCTACGCCTCACCGAGGCCCTGAACCACAACTGGATGCACGTCCGCCCGGCGGAGGGCAAACGCAGCGGCGCCTACATGATGGGTTCCGCCTACGACGTCCACCCCTATCTGCTGCTCAACCACAACGACGATTTCGAATCCCTGACCACCTTTGCCCACGAGTGGGGCCATGCCATGCACTCCTTGCTGGCGAATACCACGCAGCCGTTTGCAAAAGCGGAATACCCCACCTTCATCGCCGAGATCGCTTCCATCGCCAACGAGGTGCTGCTCTACAACCATCTGAGCGCAACCGCCAAAACCCCGCGCGAGGAATTGTTTTATCTGTTCCAGGAACTCCAGGGCCTGCGCGGCACGTTTTTTCGCCAGGCGCAGTTCGCGGAATTCGAGCTCGCCACTCATCGCGAAATCGAACAGGGTGGCGCGCTGTCCGGCGAAAAACTGAACCGCCTCTACGGCGACATCCTCAAACGCTATCTGGGCGAGGCCGAAGGCGTGATGACCGTCGACGACGCCTATGCCGTCGAATGGGCTTATGTGCCGCACTTCTACACCGAGTTCTACGTCTATCAGTACGCGACCTCCCTCGCCGCCGCCTACGCGCTGATGGAAAAAGTGCAGAGCGGCGGCGCGGCCGAACGCGAGGCGTATCTCTCGATTCTCAAAGCCGGCGGCTCCGAGCATCCGTATCCGCTGTTGCTGCGGGCCGGCATCGACATGGCACAACCGGAGGTCTATCGCGCGGTGATCCGGCGCTGCAACGCGCTCATGGACCGCATCGCGACGCTGCTCGCCGCACATCCGGACATTCTCCCGGCGACCGCGGTCAGCGCGGACCGGAAGGATTAGCAGGCTCTTCCACTTCCTATACCAAAAACATCGCCGCCAGACCCAGGAAAATCAGAAACCCCATGGAGTCCGTGGTGGCGGTCAGCACGATGCTCGAACCCAGCACCGGGTCGCGACCAAACCGGTGCAGCACCGCCGGGGCGCACACCCCGACCAGCGCCGCCACCAGCATGTTCAACGTGAGCGCGGCGGCGATCACCAGCGCCAGTTCCAGGTTGCGGTAGAGCAGTAAAGTCGCGAGTCCCAGCACCAGGCCCCACAGCGCGCCGTTCAGGGCAGCGATCGACAGCTCGCGCATCAACAGGCGCCGTAACTGGGCCGCGCCCAACTGATCGAGCGCCAGGCCCCGGATCACCAGCGCCGCGGACTGGTTGCCGCAATTGCAGCCGATGCTGGCGACGATGGGCATCAGGGCCGCCAGCGCTACCAGCGCCGCTATGATCGGCGCGAAGGCATCGATCACGCGCGAGGCCACAAAGGCGGTGCACAGGTTGATGGCCAGCCACGGCCAGCGGCGCTGCACCGCGCCGCGCAGGGGCGCGAACAGGTCTTCGTCCGCCTCCGACAGACCCACCTGGCGCAGGCTCTCGGTCTGCGCCCGGGCGTTGATTTCGTCCACCACCGCGTCCACCGTGATGCGGCCCACGACCTGCTCCTGCAGATTGACCACCGGAGCCGATACCAGATCGTACTTTTCGAACGCCGACACCGCCTCGCGCATCAGGTCGTCGGTGTAGAAATAAATCGGGTCGCGCGACATCTCGTCGGCCACGCTGGCCTCGGGATCACCGAACAGCAACCGCTGGAGGCGCAGATAGCCCCGCAGCCGATTGGCGCGATCCACCACCAGCAGTTCGTTGGTGTGGGGCGGCAGGCTCTTGCTGCGTCGCAACAGCCGGTGCACCGCTTCCAGCGCGGCGTCCTCGCGGACGGTGATGAAATCCAGATCCATGGCGGCGCCGACCGATCCCGGCGGGAACGACAGCACCGAACGCACCTCGACCTGCTCGGGTTCGTCGAGCCGGGCGAGCACCGCCTGACGCGCCGCGTCCGGCAAACTGCTCACCAGATCGGCGATGTCGTCAGACGCCAGCGGGCGCAGCACGTCCGCCACCGCCTCCGACGGCATCGCCAGCACCAGGGCGCGGCGCACCGCGGTGGATGCCTCCAGCAACACCGCACCGCGCTGCTGGGGAGCGACCAGCGACCAGGCGAGATCGCGCGCTGCGGGCGCCAGACTTTCCAGCACGAAGGCGATGTCGGCCGGGTGAAAGCCGGCGAGCCGCTGCGCCAGGGCCGTCTGCTGTTGGCGTGCCACCAACTGGGCCACCACATCGCGGTTGCGATTTTCCGCGCGATCCACCAGCGCCCGTTCCACCGCCTGCCGCGACAACAGTTCGATGACCTGGGCGCGGGCCTGCTCCAGATGGCGGTGATGATGGCTGCGTGGGTTGTTCATGTTCGATGCGCTCCGTGGCTCGCCCGGCGAGACTGGCGGGAAGCCCGCCTTCGATGGGTGCGGCCCCAGGCATCCCGGGCCGCTCGCGGCAGCTCCCTTGCGAGCCCCATGACTTTACCCGACTTCCGCTTGCGGCCAGGAGCAGGCGCCGGATTCCGGTAGCGCAGGACTGGTGTGGCGGTTCAGCTGGCACCCGTCCTGGATCATCCTGCCGTTCGCTGTGGCGTTTGCCTTTGCCGTGACCGTCACGGCCGGCACCTTCAAAGTATCCCTGATAGTTGACTGTATCAGTACAGTCAGCTAGGCTGCATCCAAGCACTGTAATAATACAGTATCAGAGGTGATCATGGTCGCTCGCGCCGAGCAACTGCTGCAACGTGGTTCCAGCGTCCCCGGTTCACTGCTGCCGGCGATTTTCGCCATTTTCAGCCAGTGGCGCCTGACCGGCGCCCAGCAGATGACCCTGTTGGGGCTCGGCAACGAGAAGACCCTCTACAACTGGAAGAGCCAGCCGGAAAAGGCCAAGTTGACCAGGGACCTGCTGGAACGGGCCAGCTACCTCCTGGGAATCTACAAATCCCTGCAAATCCTCTTGCCCGATCAGGCGTTGGCCGATCAGTGGCTGGCTACCCCCAACGACAACCCGCTGTTCAACGGCACGGCCCCGCTGGACCGATTGCTGGCCGGGCAGGTGGTCGATCTGGCGGTGGTCAGAAACTTCCTCGATGCGGAGCGGGGCGGCTGATGATCGATATCGATACGCTACCCGGCAGCGCGGCCAATGAACCGGTCTATCGGGTCATTCTGTCGCACTATCCCCAAAGCGACCTGTTCGAGCACGTCGCCGGCCCGCAGGATTGGGACGTGCTCTATGCCGTGGAGTCCCTGACCAACCCCCGGCTACGGGATGAACTGGGCGATATTCGCCTGGTGCCACCGCAAGACCGGGTGTACGGCGATGGTGCGTCCTGGATCATGGCGGCCTTCACTCACCCGCCGGTGGATGGTCGCGGCGGTCGCTTCAATCGGGATTTCGGCATCTATTACTGCGCCGCGGATGAGGCGGTGGCCATCGCCGAATCATCCTTCCATCGGGCACGCTTTCTCCGTGAATCCAGAATCGACACGACCACCCAGGAAATGCGCGTCATCCGCGCGCAGTTGGGGCCGACAGTCCTTCACGATGTGCGGCACCTGGTTGGAGACGCCATCTACGCTCCCGATGACTACGGTGAAGCACAGAAACTCGGCTCCAGGTTGCGGGGCGCCAACAGCTTCGGCATCCACTACCAAAGCGTGAGAGCGCAAGGAGAGTGCTATGGGGTGATGCGTCCCAAGGCGCTCTCGGACGCCATTCACTGGCGTTATCTGCGCTACCACTATGACCGAGGGACGATCGTTGGCGTTGAATCTCTGGACGGCAGCGGCGGGAGGTGATGGCAATGTACAAAGAGCTGCTGTGGATTTTCACTCGACTCCCGGACGATTACAGCGTCCTCGATACCGAGACCACCGGCCTTCCTGACGAAAACGGACTGCCGGATATCGTAACGATTGGCATAACGGTAATAAGGGGCCGGGATATGGAGGAATCCGTCGAGTTCAAGATACGACCGCAAAAACGAATTTCGGAAGAAGCACAGGCGATACACGGCATTACCAACGAACAGGCCGCCGAATTCGAATCGTTCGATTCCCGGTGGCACCAGATCGCCGAATACCTGAAGGATGAGCTTGTCGTGATTCACAACGCGAGCTTTGATTGGCCAATCCTGCTGGATCATGTTGCTCGATACGGTTTCACCATGCCCCCAGTTCAAGGGGTATTCTGTAGCCAGAAATCGGCCATTCCCTGGGCGCAAGCGATGAATTTACCGTGCAGCCACAGAGGCCCGTCGCTGGACACCTTGACGAAAGCGCTTGGTGTTGAAAATCTCAGAGCCAGGAGTGATGGTTTTCATGGTGCGGGGGTTGATAGCCAACAGACAGCTTCGGTTATAGAACGGATGAGACGTTATGGGATCGAGCTCGAGGATTAGTCTGGATGGACGATTTTGAAAACGACCCCGGCCTCTTTCTTGCGCCGTCAGCATCAACAATATCAGTAACTGTTGCTCTTCTGCGATCTCGGAAAAATAAATCTGTCACCTTAATTGTTTTTTTGTCACCTTTATTGTTGGCGCCGTAGGTCAGTAGACGATCGTAGGTGGCGATCGAGGCACCGTTCATCTGGGTGCGATTGCCGTTGGCGTCGTAGCCGTAGGTAGCAGTGATGCTACAATGCGAGACCAGACCCTAATATTCACTCGTTGGCGTCGTAGCCGTAGGTAGCAGTGATGCTACAATGCGAGACCAGACCCTAATATTCACTAATATTCAAGACCAGACCCTAATATTCAGACCCTAATATTCTCAGACCAGACCCTAATATTCTCCCCACTTTCAGCCAGTTGATCACCAGTGATTCAAACAGCGCCGTGAACCCGCTACCCGGTTCTGCCCAGGGAACGCGGATCGTGACCACACCGTGCTCCGGGCACTCCACCCACGGCACCTCCGCCACCAGCACGGTCTTGAGCTGGCAGGTGTCCAGATGGCGCCAGCGGCGAATGCGTTTGTCGTAGCCGGGGCACGGCTTGCCGAACTGACGGCACACCAATTTGCCGCCCCCGTGCGCCACGGTCACTTCCACTTCATCGTCGGCCAGCGAGACCTGTACTCCGGTAACTGTCCACGGCTTCGCGATGCCCAATATCTGGCTGTATAACTGTGTCTCTCATGGGCGATCAGGCTAAGCTACCCACCATGATTGGGGAAGACCCAATTTTTAAAGCCGCTTTACCATTTTTCGCGTCCCTGATTCTGGAGGCGGATTTCCATCCAGATAAGCATTTGGCCACACATTTCTAAATATTTGTTTCTCTGCTTCAGTTATTGATTTTGAAAACTCGAGTTTAATACCACCATCTTTTCGGATGCCAAATACGTTACCCTTGATTGTTTTGTGAATTTTTGCAACCTCTTTGCATTCAGTGACAAAGTTATCTGGCGCAGAACCCTTAACCAGCTTTGCGGCACGATATTTGACTTTAATAACAAATTCTTTTTCCGATGGCCTTTTTAGATAGCCAATAACCACTATTGCAATGAACAAACCAACAACAATATAGATGTTATTCATTTATATCTCATGAAGCTACCATTGAGCATCTGGAAATCTTCCATGTTTTAACACCGCAGATTTCCGCATATCCCGCACGAATCTCGCCGGGTTCATGTGTGCCGTTGCGAGCTGCCCTTTTACCAAAACCCTCCCTTGAACAATCACCTGCATACTCCGTCGCCGCTCTCACACACGCCCCGATACCAGCCAGCGGCAGCGGAATTCCGGAATTTTCCGCGTACTCCAGTGCCACCCAAGTCCAGCCCGCCCACATCACCGCACGGGATGCGGTCAGGCCTGCACCAAGATCCATCGCTTACCAGGAAGCCATCTCTTGCCACTCCTTGCGCCGGCGGCGCATCGCGCGCTCGGCGTGTGCCGATCGGCGGCATTGGTAGCCCCGCAACGACCCTACTCGATACCACCCGCCGCGACTACCCGCGGACAATCGCCCGGTTCCGGCACGGTTGCGGCCGCCAGAATTTCCGCTCGCGTGGCGGCCAGTTGCTCGCGCTCGCGGGCGGCTGACGCCAGTTGCGCCAACCCTGCATCGAGGAGCTCCAGCGCCGCCGCGCGACATCCACGCTCGCCCAACAGTTGGGCGAGATTGTTGCGGGCAACGAGGTGGGTCGGGTCGCGTGCCAGCAAATCGCGGAACACCGCTTCCGCCGCGCGCGCGTCGCCGGCACCATAGTGGGCATTGCCCAACCCCACCAGCGCCCAGGGGTCGTCGGGCCAGCGCGCGAGCGCCGCCGCGAAGGCCTCGCGCAGCGCTTGCGGTGGCGCCACGCCTTCCATGTCGGTGACCGCGCGCAGGTAGCGCTCGCGGTCGGCAGCAGGGGGCAACTCGCCCGGGGGGAGCACCAGCAGGCCCCAGTTGCCGGCGAGCTTCCAGGTATCCATAAAGCGCCGGGCAGAGGTCACCTCGCGCTTGGTGGTGCCCGAGCGCAGGATGAATTCATCGCGCCGGGCGTCGAAACCGATCACCACGGCAAAGTGCCACAGCGGCCAGTGCGCGATGCCGAGATTCTGTAATACGAGGACCGGATGGCCGGCACGCAGGGTATCGAGCAGACCCGTCAGATCGGGATTGACCGGATAGGGCACCCGGCCGTAGCGTCGCGCCGCGGCCACCAGTTCGACTTGCAGGCTACCCTTTTTTTCAGGCAGATAAACCGCGCTGACGAGTTGCTCCGGGTCGACAACGACCCCGGCCGGTCCAAGCACCGTCGCCAGCGCGGCGGGGCCGCACTGGTAGGCGCTCTGGGGATAAAAGGGTACCTGGGCAAGCTCGATCCGGGCGTCGCCGCCAGCAGTCGGACCCAGCACCGGAGTCCGGCCGCAGGCCGCGAGCAGCAACACCGCCGCAAGGCCCGCGGCCCTAACCAAGGTCATCAAAAAACCAACAATCAGATCCCTTTGAAGACGTTGATCACACCGACGATCTCGAGGATTATCAGAACCACAAACACGAGACCAATCACGGCGAGGACACTGCCGCCGGCGGGCAGCTGGTCGAGATTATTCGAGATGCGCTGCAGCTCGCTGTCGCTCAAGGCCTGGACGCGCGCCCGCGCATCAGCCGGATCCACACCTTGCTGTTCCAGCAGACCGCGCACCGAGTCCTGCGCCAGGAAGTGATCGACGCGGTCAAGCTGTTCAGCACGGGTACCGGTTGCCGCCTGGGCGGTGCTCATCATGGCGGCCGCGGCCGGCTGGGTGGCGGTGCTGCATACGAGACTCAGTACCAAAGCCAGCGTCAATAGATGTCGGGATGGGTTGCTCGGGGTCATCTGCGTTATCCTCAAATGGTGGCGCGGGCCAAACCGTCCGCGGTCGCGAGTGTAGCCAGAACCGCCGCGGTACTCAAAACCCGCGCATCGGTTTCGTGCGCCGGACCACTGAAGCCGGTTTGACCGTGCCCGGGGTGCCGTGTACAAAGGGTCATGACCCATCCAACTCGTCACAGGATTCACCATGAGCGCAGGTAAACGACTTCCGGGCACGCCGGACCCCATGCACCGCTGGCCCGGCGTCGGCGGAATCATGATCGCGGGCGATTCCTGGGGCGACCCGGCCGGCCCGCTGGTGCTGCTCCAGCACGGTGGCGGCCAGACCCGCCACGCCTGGAAAGGCGCCGGCGAAGCCCTGGGGGAAGCCGGTTATCACGCCGTCGCCTTCGATGCCCGCGGCCACGGCGATTCCGACTGGTCGGCGGATGGGGTCTATGGCCAGGACATCATGGTGGAAGATCTGCGCTGCATCATCGCGGCCTTGGGCGGGAAGCGCCCGGTGCTGGTGGGTGCTTCC
Source organism: Gammaproteobacteria bacterium (assembly GCA_016191205.1). Taxonomy (GTDB): domain Bacteria; phylum Pseudomonadota; class Gammaproteobacteria; order Pseudomonadales; family Porticoccaceae; genus JAGPUQ01. The sequence goes on from JACPPB010000005.1 coordinate 81,636, forward strand.
ATGGGCGGCGGCACCAGCCTGGTGGCGCTCGGCGAGGACCGTGTCGATGCCACCGCCCTGGTGCTGGTCGATATCGCGCCAAAGATCGAACCCGAGGGCGTCGGCAAGATCATCGGCTTTATGTCTCACAAGCCGGAAGGGTTCGATTCGCTGGACGAAGTCGCCGACCTGATCGCCAACTACCAGCCCCACCGCAAGCGGCCCAATGACCTCGCAGGGCTCGGCAAGAACCTGCGCCTGTCCGCCGACGGCAAGTACCGCTGGCACTGGGATCCCCGCTTCATGCAGGCGCGCCGCGATATGGAGGCACGCACGCGGCGACTGGAAGACTGCGCCCGTGCGCTCAAACTGCCCGCACTGCTGGTGCGGGGTGGGTTGTCGGATGTGCTTAGCGAAGAAGGTGCAAAGTCGTTTCTGGAAATGTGTCCCCACGCCGAGTACGTCAACATCACCGGTGCGGGCCATATGGTGGCGGGCGATCGCAATGACGTCTTCGCCACGGCGGTCGCGGACTTCCTGTTCCGCACCGTGCCGGTCAAGGGCGCTCCGGTACAGGCACCCCACGAACCCCATCCCCGTCATGTGGGGCCTCCGGGCGATGTGACCGACATCCCCTGAGGACGTCCTGAATAACCGCCTGGCCGTCGTTCCCGCGCAGGCGGGAACCCAGAGACATCGAATCCTTCTGGATACCTGCCCCCGCCTTCGCGGGGGCAAGCACTGCGCGGACATGCCGAATATGGCGTTCAAGAACAGCCCCGCCGGACGGTACCGGCCTTGTCCCCCATAAGTCCGGGCGCGGCCGCCCGTTTCGGCGTCAATTCCGGGATCGGTTCGGGCTAGAATGGTTCCCCGCCCAACCGCTCCCGAGACCGCCCCATGACCGCCAGGGCCCACGCCGCCTTCACCCATGTCCGCAGTCATCCGGTGCCCGCACTCAAGCTCGACGTGCAGGAATACCGCCATCTCCGCACCGGCGCCGAACACATCCACATCCACAGCGACAACCCGGAAAACGTGTTTCTGGTGGCACTGCGTACCGTGCCCCACGACTCCACCGGCGTGGCCCACATCCTGGAACACACGGCGCTGTGCGGCAGCGAAAAATACCCGGTGCGCGATCCGTTTTTCATGATGATCCGGCGCTCCCTCAACACCTTCATGAACGCCTTCACCAGCTCGGACTGGACCGCCTACCCCTTCGCCAGCCAGAACCGCAAGGACTTCAACAATCTGCTGGATGTCTATCTGGACGCGGTGTTCTTCGCGCGCCTGGACGCGCTGGACTTCGCCCAGGAAGGTCACCGGCTGGAATTCGCCGAAGGCGAAAATCCCGCCTCGGAACTGGTCTACAAGGGTGTCGTGTACAACGAGATGAAGGGCGCCATGAGCGCGGTCAATTCGACCCTCTGGCATACGCTGAGCAAATACCTCTACCCCACCACCACCTACCACCACAACAGCGGCGGCGATCCCGAGTGCATCCTCGACCTCACCCATGAGCAGTTGCTCGACTTTTACCGTACGCACTACCACCCCAGCAACGCGATCTTCATGACCTTCGGCGACATCCCGGCCCACGAGCACCAACGCAAGTTCGAGGACCAGGTGCTCACCCGCTTCGAGCCCCTCGCCGAAGTCATCGCGGTGCCGCGGGAAAAACGCTATCTGGCGCCGGTGCGCGTGGAGGAAGCCTATGCGCTGGACGAACCCGACACCGCCGCCAAAACCCATGTCGTGCTGGGCTGGCTGCTCGGCCAGACCACGGACCTGATGGCCAACATGGAAGCGCATCTGCTGAATTCCGTGCTGCTCGACAACAGCGCCTCGCCGCTGTTGCAGGCGCTGGAAACCAGCGACCTCGGCACCGCGCCCTCGCCCCTGTGCGGCCTCGACGACTCGCACCTGGAACTGCTGTTCGTGTGCGGTCTGGAAGGTTCCGAGCCCGAGCACGCCGCCGCCGTCGAGGAGCTCGTCCTCGCCACGCTGCAAACGGTCGCCGAGCAGGGCGTGCCCGCCGATCAGGTCGAGGCCGCGTTGCACCAGCTCGAACTCAAGCAGCGCGAAATCGGCGGCGACGGCTACCCTTACGGTTTGCAGCTGATCCTCACCTCGCTCGCCAGCGCCACCCACCGCGGCGATCCCGCCGCCCTCCTCGATCTGGACCCGGTGCTGGCGGAACTGCGCACCCGCATCAAGGATCCCGACTACATCAAGCGTCTGGCGCAGACGCTGTTGCGCGACAACCTGCACCGGGTGCGCCTGACGCTGCGCCCCGACACCGAAATCTCGGCACGCCGCGAAGCCGTCGAGAAGCAGCAGCTCGCGGCGATCCGGGCGAGTCTCGATGCCGCTCAGGAACAGGCGCTGGTGGAACAGGCGCGCGCGCTCGCCGCACGCCAGGCCCGCAGCGACGACGAAAGCATCCTGCCCAAGGTGGAACTGGCCGACGTACCGTCGGAGATGGCCTATGTGCCGGCGACCCGTCGCATCACCGCGCCCCTGCCGCTCACCAGCTACGGCGCCGGCACCAACGGCCTGGTCTACCAGCAACTGATCCTGGAGCTGCCCCAGCTCGATGAAGCGCAGACCGACCTGCTGCCGATCTACGCCAGTTGCATTCCGGAGCTCGGCGTCGGCGCGCGCGACTATCTCGCCACCCAGCGCTGGCAGGCGGCGGTGAGCGGCGGCGTCAACGCCTTCGCCAGCGTGCGCGGGCTGCCCGACGATGCCCAGGCGCTGCGCGGTCATCTGGTGCTGTCCACCAAGGGCCTCGCCGTCAACCAGGAGGAGCTGACCCGCCTGCTGGACACCACCCTGAACCAGGTGCGCTGCGACGAACTGCCGCGCATCCGCGACCTGATCGCCCAGATGCGCGCGCGCATGGAAGCCAGCGTCACCGGCAATGGCCACGGCCTTGCGATGGCGGCGGCCGCGGCGCGCTTCAGCAACGGCGCCCTGCTCAATCACCGCTGGGGCGGGCTCGACGGCATCCGCGCCATCAAGGCGCTCGACGCCGCCCTGAACGATCCGGAACAACTGGCGGACCTGGGGCGGCAACTGGCGGAACTGCACGCCCTGGTGCGGGCCGCGCCGCGGCAGTGCCTGCTGGTCGCCGAACCCGAGCATCTGGGCGAATTCGAGGCGCGCTTTCTGGCGCACCTCGCGCCCGCGCCCGGCACCGCGCACACCGGGTTCAGCCGCCCGGCGCTGTGCGAACCCAGCAACCAGCTCTGGACCACCAGTACCCAGGTCAACTTCTGCGCCCGCGCCTATCCGACGGTACCCATGGAGCATCCCGATGCCGCGCCCCTCAGCGTGCTCGGCGGTTTCCTGCGCAATGGTTTCCTGCACACCGCGATCCGCGAAAAAGGCGGCGCCTACGGCGGCGGCGCGAGCCAGGACAGCACCATCGCGGCGTTCCGCTTCTATTCCTACCGCGATCCCCGCCTCGGCGACACGCTCGCCGACTTCGACCGCGCGCTTGACTGGCTCGCCAGCGAACGCCACGAACCGCAGCGGGTCGAGGAAGCCATCCTGGGCGTGATCGGCGGCATCGACAAACCCGGCTCGCCGGCGGGCGAGGCCAAGCAGACCTTTCACGCCGAGCTGCACGGTCGCGACCGGGCGTGCCGCGAGCGCTTCCGCAACCGGGTATTGCAGGTCGGACTCGGTGACTTGCAGCGGGTCGCGACGACGTATCTGCGGCCCGAGCGCGCCAGCACCGCGGTGATCACGGCACCGGATCGCGCCGGGCAACTCGCGGCGCTCAACCTCAGCCTGATGGCGCTCTGAGCCCTGCGTCTGCCGTGAGCGAACGCGACCAGCTCTTCGCCCGGCCGCTCGCCGAGATCGCGGGATTCCGCTTCGACCACCAGGTCGTCGCGGTCTTCCCGGACATGATCCGGCGCTCGGTGCCGGGCTACGAAACCATGGTCGCCATGACCGGGACCATCGCCGAGCGCTACGCCCTGCCCGGCACCCGGTGTTACGACCTGGGCTGTTCCCTGGGCGCTTCGACGCTGGCCCTGCGGCGGGGCATCGGCGCGCGCGACTGCACGATCATCGCCGCCGACAACGCGCCCGCCATGATCGAGCGCTGCCAGGCGGTGATCGCCGCCGACAGCGCACCCGCGCCGGTCGAGCTGCGCCTCGGTGATGTGCGCGACATCCGCTTCGAGAACGCTTCGGTGGTGGTGCTGAATTTCACCCTGCAATTCATTCCGCCGGCGGATCGCGGCCCCCTCATCGCCGCCATCGGCGCGGGACTGGTGCCCGGCGGCGTGCTGGTGCTGTCCGAAAAAATCGCCTTCGCCGACCCGGGCCTCGACGCGCTGATGACGGATCTCCACCACGCCTTCAAGCGCGCCAACGGCTACAGCGAGCTCGAAGTCAGTCAGAAGCGCACCGCGCTCGAAAACGTGCTGGTGCCCGAGACCCTCGATACCCATCGCGCGCGGCTGCGGGACGCGGGCTTCACCGCAGTCGATGTCTGGTTTCAGTGCTTCAATTTCGCCTCCCTGCTCGCGTTCCGATGAAGGACGCCTACGGACCGCTGCTCGACGCCCTCGCCAGAACCCCGCTGCGGAACTGGGCGCACGAATTGCCGGCCCGCATCGCGCGCGGCCTGAGCGCGGAGCGCTGGGGCGACCTGCCGCGCTGGCAGGCAGCACTCGCACGCCTGCCGGCACTCACTCCGGGCACGGTGGATTTTCGCGACGGGGTGCGGATCGGCCGCGCCGCTGACGCCAGCGACAGCGAGCGCGACCGCCTGCGCGCGGCACTCATGGAACTGCATCCCTGGCGCAAGGGGCCCTACCAGCTCTTCGGTCTCGACCTCGACACCGAATGGCGCTCGGACTGGAAATGGCAGCGCGTGCTGCCTCATCTCGACGATCTCGCGGGGCGCCTGGTGCTGGATGTGGGCTGCGGCAACGGCTACCACTGCTGGCGCATGTACGGGGAAGGGGCGGCGCGGGTGATCGGCATCGATCCCTCGGCGCGCTTCGTGGTGCAGTTCGAGGCCATCCGCCGCTATGCGGGCGCCGCGCCGGTGGACGTGCTGCCGCTCGGTATCGAGGCGCTGCCAGCGGAACTGGCGGCCTTCGACACGGTGTTTTCCATGGGCGTGCTCTACCACCGCCGTTCGCCCTTCGATCATCTGCGCGAACTGCGCGAACTGCTGCGCCCGGGTGGGCAACTGGTGCTGGAAACCCTGGTGATCGCCGGCGCGCCGGGACAGGTGCTGGTGCCCGAAGGTCGCTACGCCAAGATGGCCAATGTCTGGTTCATCCCGACGCCGGACACCCTGATCACCTGGCTGCACAAGATCGGCTTTCGCGCACCCGCCGTGGTCGATGTCACTCCCACCACAACGGCGGAACAGCGCGCCACCGACTGGATGCGCTTCGAGTCGCTCGCGGATTTTCTCGATCCCGAAAACCCACAACTGACGCGGGAAGGCCATCCGGCGCCGCTGCGCGCGATCCTGACCGCCACCGCCTGAAGACCGGCGCGCGCCGGTCTTGCCGCAATCCCGCCGCCTTGAACCCTCGGGTAATCGGCAGTAAGGTGGCGCGCCGCGCAATACCGGCACCCGATCCCAACGCTGCTGAAGGGGGAAACAACTCCATGTTTTTTGCCGACCGTTTCGAACAACTGCAACAAACCCAGAGCGAGCACACCGCGATCGTGTTTGCCGGGGAAAAGATCACCTTTGGCGAACTGGCCACGCGCGCCTGGCAGGTTGGCAACGGTCTGCTGGAACTGGGTGTGCCGCGCCAGCAGCGCGTCGCGCACCTGGCAAAAAATTCGCCGGAATTCTTCGAGATATTTTTTGGTGCCGCCGCGTCCGGCCATGCCACCGCCGGCCTCAACTGGCGTCTGGCCGGCCCCGAGATCGAGCAGTTGCTGAACTACACCGGCAACCAGGTACTGTTCGTGGGCAAGGATTTTTACGCCACCGTGGAAGCCATCGAAGCGAACCTCAAGTCGGTCGAGCACATCATCGCCCTCGACGGCGGCCACGACCGCTGGCTCGATTACCAAACCTGGCGCGACCGCCAGTCGGACCAGCGGCCCCAGGTAACACTGCACGGCGACGACGACATCCTGCTGCTCTATACCAGCGGCACCACGGGCCTACCCAAGGGCGTGCAGCTCACCAACCAGGGCTACGCCAATGCCTTCCAGGCCTTCGTCGAAACCGACATCCTGGCCGTCGACAACACCGCCGTGTTCATCAATGTGATGCCGCTGTTCCATGTGGGCGGCATCAACCTCACGGTGTTGCCGCTGCTGCGGGGCGCCTCGCTGCACCTGTTCCCCGAATTCGAACCCACCCGGGTGCTCGACACCCTGGAGCGGGAGAAGATCACCAACGCGCTGTTCGTGCCGGCCATGATCCAGATGCTCTTGCAGGAGCCGCGGGTGCGCGAACGCGACTACAGCCAGCTTCGCTACATGTACTACGGCGCCTCGCCGATTTCCGAATCCGTGCTCACCGAAGCGGTGGCCGTGTTCGGCTGCCAGTTCATGCAGCTCTACGGCGCCACCGAAAACTACGGGCTCATCAGCAAGCTGCCGCCGGCGGAACACGCCCCCGAGCGCAACCGGCTGCGCTCCTGCGGCAAGCCGGTGGTGGGCGCGCGGGTGAAGATCGTCGACGGCGCGGGCAATGAAGTCCCCACCGGGGAGGTGGGTGAAATCCTGCTCCAGTGCGACTGGATCATGAAGTCCTACTGGAACAAACCGGAATCCACCGCCGAAACCGTGGTGGATGGCTGGTACCACACCGGCGACGCCGCTAGCCTGGATGCCGAGGGTTATCTCTACATCAAGGACCGCGTCAAGGACATGATCATCACCGGCGGCGAGAACGTCTATCCGGCCGAGGTGGAAAACGCCCTTCACAGCCATCCCGAGGTCGCCGACGTGGCGGTGATCGGCGTGCCCGATGCGAAGTGGGGCGAGGCGATCAAGGCCGTGGTGGTGCTGGCCCCGGGCGCCAAGGCGACGGCGGACGATATCATCGCCTACGCCCGCACCCGGATCGCGGGGTTCAAGGTTCCCAAATCCATCGACTTCATCGCCGCGCTGCCGCGCAATCCGTCCGGCAAGATCCTGCGCCGCGAACTGCGCGCGCCCTACTGGGAAGGACGCGAGCGCCAGGTCAGCTGACTTCGGTGCGGAAGGCGCCGCCGGGCGTCTTCCGGGCACGCTTTGCCGGCGCTTTTTCTTGACCCTTCCCGGGCGCTTGCCTATAGTAGCCGCCCTCGCACCCGTAGCTCAGTTGGATAGAGTACCTGGCTACGAACCAGGTGGTCGGGAGTTCGAATCTCTCCGGGTGCGCCAGTTTCTCTCGGTACTACAGCCTTTCGGCACCACCACTTTCCAGTACGTCCCAGTACGTCGTCCTTTTCGCACAGATCACCCATCGTTCGAACTCAGGCCGCACAGGGCCGTCGGCCTGCAAGCGAAAGGTTAGACCGTTTTTGCGCAGCCTTGTGGCTTATAGATACGCAGAACCGACGGCGGGTTGTTGGCCAGCTTGTTTGCAGGACGGCGGGGACGCGGGATTAGTTCTCCTCCGCAGTTTGGACAGATGCCGCGAAGCTTCGCTTCAGCGCACGAAACGCAGAAGGTGCATTCAAACGAACAGATGCGGGCCTCGGTTGAGCCCGGCGGAAGATCGCGGTCGCAGCACTCACAACTTGGACGTAATTCAAGCATCCCACACCCCCTCCATTACCGGCCTAACGCTTGATGACAATCACATGAGCGAGTCTCTCGCCGCCTCTATGCGGGAGCGCCCTTACTCCCGCCGCCAGCGGGTTCCCTTGCCAGAATCTTCCAGCACGATTCCCGCCGCCTTGAGTTGCTCGCGGATGGCGTCGGCGCGGGCGAAATCCCGGTTGGCGCGCGCCTGGTTTCGTTCCTCGATCAGCTGATCGATAACGTCGTTAGTTAAGCCACTTTCGAAACCAACCAGGGCAGAACCTCCCACCTTCAGCCCTCCCTGACCAACGTAAGTTTTGAAGTAATCCTCAGGATCCTGCTGCAGAATCCCCAGAATCGCGCCAATCCCTACCAATTCGCGCACTAGCTCCGACCAATCCTCACCGGCGCGCTCGCGCTGGTTGATGGTGCCGGAAAGTTCCTGCATCAGCGCGATCGCTTCGCTGGTATTGAAGTCGTCATCCATCGCATCGACAAAGCGCTGATAGTACGCATTGCCCCGCATTTCTTCCGTGGAAAAAGGCGCGATGGTGGCCGGCGCCTTGCGACCGATCTTTTCCCGGATCGCAAAATACAGCCCGTCCAGCCCGGCCTTGGCTTCGCGTAGATTATCTTCGGAATAATTGATGGGACTCCGGTAGTGGCTCGACAGCAGGAAAAAGCGCACCACTTCGGGATTGTATTTTTCGAGCACTTCACGAATCGTGAAAAAATTTCCGAGCGACTTCGACATTTTCTCGTCGTCCACCCGCACCGGACCCGCGTGCATCCAGCAGTGCACATAGGGCTTGCCGGTGGCGGCTTCGCTCTGGGCGATCTCGTTTTCGTGATGGGGAAAAGGCAGATCGGGGCCACCACCGTGGATGTCGAAGGTCTCGCCCAGATGACAGGTGGACATGGCCGAGCATTCGATATGCCAGCCCGGCCGGCCCCAGCCCCAGGGCGAAGGCCAGCCCACGGTGCCCAGCGCCGCGGACTTCCAGAGCGCGAAGTCGCGGGGATCCTCCTTGGCTTCGTCCGGATCGACGCGCGCGCCGGCGAGCAGTTCATCGGGATTCTTGCCGCTCAATTTGCCGTAGTCGGGAAAGCGCCGCACCCGGTAATAGACATCGCCGTTGTCCGCCGCATAGGCGTAGTGGCCATCCACCAGCGTCCCGATCATGGCGAGGATGTCGTCGATGTGGCCGGTGGCGCGGGGCTCGATGTCGGGCGGCAACACGCCGAGCGCGCGCTCGTCGGCGTGCATGGCGTCGATCATGCGCGCGGTCAGCGCATCGAAGGGCTCGCCGTTTTCGCTGGCGCGGTTGAGGATCTTGTCGTCGATGTCGGTGATGTTGCGCACATAGGTGACGTCCCAGCCCCGGCTGCGCAGGTAGCGCACGATGGCGTCGAAGCACACCATCACCCGCGCGTGGCCGATATGGCAATAGTCGTAGACGGTGATGCCGCAGACGTACATGCGGATCCTGCCGGGTTCGATGGGCCGGAAAAGCTCCTTGCGGCGGTGCAGGGTGTTGTAGATCTGGAGTGTCATGCGCGGCCTTCGGTGCCCGGCGGTTTGGTGCCCGCCGGTTCAGGGGAAGTGTCGCGCAGGGCGATGGTGCGATTGAACACCAGCCGGTCTCCGTTGTGGCGGTCACGGCAAAAACTGTCGCGACAAAAATAGCCCTCGCGCTCGAACTGAAAAGTCACCTCCGGCGCGGCCCGACCCAGATTCGCTTCGGCCTTGCAGCCGGTGAGCGTGACCAGCGAACCGGGATTGATGGCGGCGCGAAAATCGCCATCGCCGACATCGGGCTCGGGCGCGCTGAACAGGCGCTCATAGAGACGCACTTCGCAATCGACGGCGTTTTCTTCCGCCACCCAGTGAATCACGCCGCGCGGCTTGATGCCGGCGGGCGGGTCGGCGCCCAGCGTGTCCGGCACCACGGAGGCCAGCACTTCGCTCACGGCGCCGCTCGCATCGCGCACCACGTCGTCGGCGCGGATCACATAGGCGCCGCGCAACCGCACCCAGTCGCCCAGCACCAGACGCTTGAACTGCTTGCGGGACAGCGCGGCATCGGTGCTGAAGTCGTCGCGGTCGATATAGAGGGTGGCGCCGAAGGGCAGCTCGCGCGACCCGAGTTCCGGCCGTTGCGGATGATTGGCCAGATGCAGCGTCTCGACCTTGCCCGCCGGCCAGTTGCCGAGGGTCACCTTGAGCGGTCGCAGCACACAGAGCGCGCGCGGCGCGTTGTCGTTGAGATCCTGGCGGATGAAGTGCTCGAACTGTCCCATGTCCACCACGCCGTCGGTCTTGGCCACCGCGAGGCTGTCGCAAAAGGCGCGGATCGCCGCGGGCGTGACGCCGCGCCGACGCAACCCCGCCAGGGTCGGCATGCGGGGATCGTCCCAGCCGTCGACGTGGCCCTCCTCGACCAACTGCTTGAGCTTGCGCTTGCTGGTCACGGTGTAGCTGAGGTTGAGGCGACCGAATTCGTACTGGCGGGGTCGCGCGGGCACCGGCAGGTTGTCGAGCAGCCAGTCGTAGAGCGGCCGGTGATCGGCGAATTCGAGCGTGCAAATCGAATGGGTGACGCCCTCGATGGCGTCTTCCTGGCCGTGGGCGAAGTCGTAGGACGGGTAGATGTTCCAGCGCGCGCCACTGCGGTGATGCGCCATGCGCTTGACCCGGTACAGCACCGGATCGCGCAGATTGATATTGGGCGAGGCCATGTCGATCCTGGCGCGCAACACCATTTTCCCTTCTTCGACCTCACCCGCGCGCATGGCTTCCAGCAAGGCGAGATTCTCCGCCGCCGACCGCTCGCGATAGGGGCTGTCGCGGCCGGGCTCGGTCAAGGTACCGCGATACTCGCGCATCTGGTCCGGCGTCAGCTCGCACACATAGGCCTTGCCGGCCTCGATCAGATGCAGCGCCCAGGCGTGGAGCTGGTCGAAATAGTCCGACGCATAGCGCACTTCGCCATCCCACTGAAACCCCAGCCAGCGCACATCGGCGATGATGGCGTTGACGAACTCCTCGCTCTCGGTCTCGGGATTGGTGTCGTCGAAGCGCAGGTTGCAGACGCCGCCGTACTGCTCGGCCAGTCCAAAATTCAGGCAGATCGATTTGGCATGGCCGATGTGGAGATAGCCGTTGGGCTCGGGCGGAAAGCGCGTCACCACCTGCGTGACGGCGCCCTCGGCAAGATCGTTCTCGATGATGTGCTGAATAAAATTACGGGGCTTGTCGGAATCCATCGCGGACCTTGCAATGCCGGATTCCGGTGTGGATCCGATCGGCTGGGATTGACCTGGAAGTGAGTGAAGCGCGCGAATTATAGCCGCGCCCACCGGGGTCGCAAAATCATGGCGCGGCGCGACCCGGCGACGCGCGCCCCGGGGGCGTTCCGGGCACCACGCTACCTGACAGTTGGTTGAACGGCCAGCAGACGTTGCACTGGCTACTTTACGAACAGCGCCCTAGAATCGTGCGCGGCTACGCCGGCACCCGGCAAAGAGACTCCCTGGACGCCCGCAATGACACCGGTTCGCGCCGAAGACGGCGCTCTTCATCGCCGGCCATCCGCGCCAACAACCAAGGACCCGCCCGTCGTGTCGGGAGAGAGTTTACGATGCCTGAGGCCGTCAACCACTACCAGGACCGTTACTGGAACGATCTTTCGGAGGTCCTCGCGTACCTCTGCCGGCGGGCGACCGGGAATCCGGATGTCTGGTGGATGGACTACCTGAAACAGCATTACGCACAGGTGCCACGCAAGCGCGCGTTGGTCATCGGTTGCGGCAACGGTTGGGTGGAGCGCGATTTGTACGACAGGGGCATCGCCGAACACTTCGACGCCTTTGATGTCGCCGAGCACTATCTGGAGCACGCGAAATCGCTCCGGGGTGAGCGGTCAATCCGGTACTTCGCATCGGACTTCGCTTCCTTCGTGCCCACCGAACGCTACGATCTAATCGTGAACGTTGCCGCGCTCCATCACGCCCGCCGCCTCTACGGATTTCTGAAACGCTTGGCTCCCGCGCTGACGGATGAGGGAATTTTTGTGAACTGGGACTACGTTGGGCCGTCCCGGAACCAGTATTCCCGCCCACAAGTACGCCAAATGCGGGAGATCAATCGTCGCCTCCCGCCACGGTTTCGCACGCCACACCCCCTGCGCCCCGCGCTGAAAGACATGCTCACTGGTGACCCAACCGAAGCGGTTCACGCAGCGGACATTGTCCACGCGGTGGGTTGTTATTTCGATTTCATCGCGCGGCGGGACCTCGGCGGCGGCATCGCGTATCAACTCCTGTGGAACAATCTCGTTGAGTTCGAGAAACGCGACCAGGATGCGCGCGCTGCACTTGCCACGCTGTTGCGCGAGGACGAGGAGCGCACCGCGCGCGGCGATGTTCCCACGCTGTTCAGCTTTTTCATCTGCAAACGGCGCCACTCCCCGGATCGTGTGGCGGCGTGGCACACGGCGATTCGCGAGCCATTGCGGGAGTCCTTTGCCGCCGCCACGGCGGGACTGTACCCGCGCGAACTACCGGCCTACCTGTTGCAGAGCGTGGCCGCCAAAGTGCGCCGGCTGCCCGGCTGAAGCCCGTCGCTCCAGCGCGCAATTCCCATGCCCTCCCCCAGCGCTTATCATGCAGCCCCTAGCCAGCGACCGGGCGCATTCCCATGATCACTCTGCACACCAATTACGGCGACATCGACATCGAGCTGGATTTCGACCGCGCGCCCAAAACCGCCGCCAATTTTCTCCAGTACTGCCGTGAGAACTTCTACGCCGGCACCATATTTCACCGCGTCATTCCCGGGTTCATGGTGCAGGGCGGCGGTATGGACGCCAATATGCGCGAAAAACGCGGCAACCCGCCGATTGCCAACGAAGCCGACAACGGCCTCAAGAACGACATCGGCACGCTGGCCATGGCGCGCACCAACGATCCCCATTCGGCGTCGTCGCAGTTTTTCATCAACGTTGCCGACAACGGCTTCCTGAACCACACCGCGAAGGATGCGCGAGGTTGGGGCTATGCCGTGTTCGGCAAGGTGGTGAACGGCATGGCGGTGGTCGATGAGATCAAGGCCGTGCCCACCGGCAACGCCGGCCATCATCAGGATGTACCGACCGTCACCGTCGAGATCGAGCGCGTGACGGTGTCCGACGCCTACAGCGACCGCTGAAGGAAGTTTTCTCCGCACCGTGACGGCACTGTTCGTCTCCGATCTGCATCTGACACCCGAGCGGCCCGGGGTTACCCGGGCTTTCCTCGACTTCCTGCACAGTGCCGACGCCGACACGCTCTATATCCTGGGCGATCTGTTCGAGGCCTGGGTGGGCGACGACGACGACTCCCCCTTCGCCCGCACCCTGATCGACGCGCTCGCCACGGTTCATGCGCGGGGCATCGCCCTGTACTTTCTCCATGGCAACCGCGATTTCACGGTGTGGCGGCGCTTTGCCCGGGAAACCGGCGCGCGGCTGCTCGGCGATCGCGAGCTGGTCGAAATCCACGGGCGGCGCCTGCTGCTGCTCCACGGCGATACGCTGTGTACCGACGATGCGGCCTACCAGCAGTTTCGGCGCCGCATCCGTCATCCTGTTACCCGCTTCATCCTGCGCCATCTGCCGCTGGCGCTGCGGCGCCATATCGCGCGCGACTGGCGCGCCGCCAGCCAGCGCCACAACCGCAACAAACCCGAATACATCATGGATGTGAATGCCGACGCGGTACTGGCGGAGTTTCGCGCCTCCGGTGCCGACGCCATGATCCACGGCCACACCCACCGCCCGGGGCGGCACAGTTATTCCATGGACGGGCGCAACGTCGAGCGCGTGGTGCTGGGAGACTGGACCGAAACCAGCGGCTGGTGCGCCCGCCTCGATTCATCCGGCGCCCTCGCGCTGGTGCGGCTTCCGCTGGCCGCGACCGCCGGATAACCCGTCATCCCGGGGCGCCGAGGCCCTCCGTTCCACCACCCCCCGTCACGGCTGGCGGGCGCTGTCGCGCACACAGTCCGGCGGCGCGGCCGCGGCATCCAGCAGTACCGTCACCACGGCATCGGGACCGGCGACATGGCCGGCCGGGACATCGGCACCGCCGCGCCAGGCCGCCACCGCCGCGCGCTTGCCGGCACCCGTGATCAGAAAAATCGTGGCCCGTGTCCGGCGCAGGCGGGAGGCGCTCAAGGTAACCCGCTCGGACGGGGGCTTGGGCGCATCCCGCACCGGCAGAACCGTGCCCGGGCCGACCGGTCGGCCCGGAAACAGGCTCGCGGTATGTCCGTCTTCACCCAACCCCAGCAGCACGAGATCGAACGCCGAAACCCCGGCCAGGGTCCCGGCATAGCGCGCGGCGGCCCGTTCCGGTCCCAACTCGGCGGGGATGGCATGGATATTCCCGGCCGGAATGGCGACCCGTTCGAGCCACTGGCGCCGAATCCGGGCGTCGTTGCGCCCGGGATCGCCCGCCGGCAGACAGCGTTCATCGCTGAAATAAAGCTGCCAGTACCGCCAATCGGCGCCGGCGCCGGCGAGGCGCGCGTAGGTCGCCAGCGGCGTCTCCCCGCCCGCCAGCACCAGGTGAAAGGGTCCGCGCGCGGCAATCGCTTCGCGCGCGGCGGCAAGAATCAACGCCGTGGCGTGCTCGGCGAGTTGTCCGGCAGTGTCGAATACCCGGCACCGCG
>JACPPB010000005.1:96101-151196 GCA_016191205.1 Gammaproteobacteria bacterium
TCACGCGTCTTGAATGCTGTTGCGCCAGCGGTGATGCGGGCGATCGAACAGACGCTCGGCATCCGGCGGTCCCCAACTGCCCGCGCCATAGTCCGCGGGCGCGGTCCGGTCCGTCGCCCAGGTGCGCAGGATGGGATCGAGCACCCGCCAGGCCCACTCCACTTCGTCGAAGCGGATGAACAGGCTGCGATCCTCCCGGATCACGTCGAGCAACAGGGTCTGGTAGGCCTCCATGGCGATCCCACCCGCCGGACGGTAGGAGGCGTCGAGCCGCACCACCCGGGTATTCAGGTCGAGTCCCGGCTCCTTGGCGCGCAGCTCGATCTGCATGCACTCGTCCGGTTGCAGCGACAGCAGCACCCAGTTGGGATCGATGGGCGGCGCCCCGGCGTCGTGGAACAGCAGTTGCGGAGGATGACGGAAGCAGATCGCCACCAGGGAGAAGTCCCTGGCCAGGCGCTTGCCGGTGCGCAGGTAGAAAGGCACGCCCCGCCAGCGCCAGTTGTCGATGCAGAACCGTGCCGCGACATAGGTCTCGGTCGTCGAGTCGGTCGCGACCCCGGGTTCTTCGGAATAGCCGGGCACCGCCTTGCCGGCGACCTGCCCGGCCCCGTAGCGGGCGCGGATCGCGTGCGCCGCGACAGCGTCCGGGGCGATGGGGCGGATGGAGCGCAGCACCTTGACCTTCTCGTCGCGCAGGGCATCGGCGTCCAGCGTGGCCGGCGGCTCCATGGCCACCAGAGTGAGCAACTGCATCAGATGGCTTTGCAGCATGTCGCGCAGCGCACCAGCGCCGTCGTAGTAGCCAGCGCGCGTGCCCACACCACCGGCTTCGGCGACCGTGATCTGTACATGGTCGATGTAATTGCGATTCCAGACCGGCTCGATCATGGTATTGGCAAACCGGAACACCAGCAGATTCTGTACCGTCTCCTTGCCCAGATAGTGATCGATACGGTAGATCCGGTCCTCGTCGAAATGTCTGTGCAGACAGGCATTGAGCGCGCGGGCGCTGTCGATATCTTCGCCAAAGGGCTTTTCCACCACGATGCGGTGGCGGGTCGCGGCCTTGCCGAGCCCGGCCGCGCTCATATGTCCGACCACGACCGGAAACTCCGCCGGCCGCACCGCCAGATAGAACACCACATCGGCACAACCGCCGGCGCGCGGTGCCTCGATCGCGTCCTGCAAGCGCCGGTAGGCCTCCGCATCGCCGAGATCCCCGCGCAAATAGTCGAAGCGCGCCGCGAACCGGGCAAAGACGCTGGCATCGCGCGCCCGGCCGAGGTGCTGATCCAGACTGGCGCCCAGGTACGCGAGCCAGTCGGCGCACTGCCAGTCGCGGCGGGCAAAGGCGATGAAGCGCAACGCGGGACCGAGCTGGTCAAGCGCCTCCAGGGCGTAGAGCGCGGGCAGCAGCTTGCGGCTGGCAAGATCGCCGGTGGCGCCGAAGATGACGAAGTGGCAGGGCCCCTGCTCGCCCATCCGCTTTACTCCCCTGCCGCCCGGGTGGCATGGCCGCCAAATCCGCGCCGCATCAGCGCCAGCAGGCGGTTGGCGAAATCGTCGCCGCCGCGACTGGCGAAGCGCGCGGCGAGCGCGAGGCTGATCACCGGTGTGGGCACGCCCTGCTCCACGCCTTCGATCACCGTCCAGCGGCCCTCACCGGAATCCGCCACATAGGGCGCCACCTGATCCAGGGTCGCGGGGTCGGCCGCGAGGAAGCTGGCCATGAGGTCGAGCAACCAGCTGCGCACCACGCTGCCGTGGCGCCAGGTCTCGGCGATGGCGGCGAGATCGAGATCGAATTCCGTGCGCGCCTCCAGCAGCGCAAAGCCCTCGGCAAAGGCTTGCATCATTCCGTATTCGATGCCGTTGTGAATCATCTTCACGAAGTGGCCTGCACCCGCCGGGCCGCAATGCAGCCAGCCCGCGTCGGCGGCGGGCGCCAGGGCTTCCAGCACGGGCCGCAGCACCTCGATAGCGTCCGCTTCGCCGCCGAGCATCAGGGCGTAGCCGTTGTCGAGACCCCAGACCCCGCCCGAAACACCGGCGTCCACGAACCGCAATCCCCGAGCCGCGAGCGTGTCGGCGCGGCGCATGGCATCCCGGTAGTGGGCGTTGGCGCCGTCGACCACCAGATCGCCCGCATCCAGCAGCGGCACGATGGCGTCGAGGCAGGTCTGGGTCGGTTCCCCGGCCGGGAGCATCAGCCACACCCGCCGCGGCGGGCTGAGCCGGGCGACGAGCTCGGCGAACTCGGCGGCTGCCACGGCTCCGGTCTCCTCCGCCAGGGCGGTCGCGACGGCGGGATTGCGATTCCACACCACGACTTCGATGCCGGCGCGCCGCAGCCGGCGCGCCATGTTGGCGCCCATGCGCCCGAGTCCGAGGAGTCCCAGTGTGGCCATCGACCGTCTCCGTTGTGTCGCCGCGCTCAGGTGCGCCCGTGGTAGCCGGTCGGGAGGTTGCCCTTGCGTCCGGTTTCACCGTGCGGTTTGACTGTGCGCCCCAAACCTGGATGCGGCAAGCGGGATTTTGAACCGTGCGGCGCTGACAAAGCCACAACCGACTCCCCCGCTGATCCTCAGCCCGCCGGCGGGCCCGAATGAAAGCGAAACTCGGTGTCCGGCGTCTCGACAAGCTCCCGCTCACGCGCGGCGAACAGGTCGATCCGCGCGGCAATGTCGCCGCCGACGGTCTCGGCCAGCTCCAGATAATCCCGGAAATGACGCGCCTCGGAGCGCAGCAGCGACTGGTAGAACGCGCCCAGCTCGGCATCCAGGTGGGGCGCCAGCGCCGCGAAACGCTCGCAGGAGCGGGCTTCGATGAAGGCACCGGCAATCAGGGTATCGACCAGGCGGTGCGGCTCCTCGACGCGGACCAGCTCGCGCAGACCGCTCGCGTAGCGGCTCGCCGTCAGTTGCCGGTACACCACGCCGCGCTGTTCCATGAAGGCGACGACCTGCTCGAAGTGGCGCAGCTCCTCCCGCGCCAGGCGCGACATCCGGTGCAGCAGCGGCGGGCGGTCGATGTGGCGATACAGCAGACCGAGCGCGGTGCTCGCCGCTTTCTTCTCGCAGTTGGCGTGATCGATCAGCAGTTCTTCGGGGTGCGCCAGCGCCGCCGCCACCCAGGCGGCGGGCGTGGCACAGGGGAGAAAGGCACGGATGGCTTCGAGCGCGACAGCCACGCCGCCTCAGCCCGCCATCATGGCCTTGAGGGCTGCGTCGCGGTCGCGATTGGCTTTCTGCACCGCCGTGTTCTTTTCCATCAGCGCCAGCCAGGCGGTGAGACCCGGGATCTCGTCGCCGAGCTTGCGGCCCAGGGCGCGCTCCACCGCCATGCCGCCCAGGGTGGCCGAGTAATAGAGCACGATATCGGCGTAGGTGAGTTCCGTACCCGCCGCATAGGGCTTGAATTTGAGCAGCTTGTTGAGCGCGGCGACGCCTTTGTCGAGCTGGGCACCGACCGACTGCTTGAGCTCGTCGCTCAGGGGCGCGCCGAAAAATACGCCGCCGAACAATTGCCGCGCGACCAGCTCCAGGTAGAGTTCGGCGCTTTTCATCAGCTCGCGCACCTTGGCGCGCTGAAAGCTGTCGGCCGGCAGCAGCGGGTGGTCGGAGGATGAATCCTCGATGAACTCGAGAATCACATTGGTCTCGGTGATGAAGCCTTCCGCCACTTCGAGGCAGGGAATCTTGCCCATCGGGCTCTTGGCCAGAAAGGCCGGGTCCGCGCCCGGACGCACCATCACTTCCTCGAACTGGAAGCCTTTTTCGAGCAGGGCCACCTTCACCATGTTGTAGTAATCGCTGACCGGAAAACCATAGAGTTTGATCATTGCAGCATCCTCCCGGGATGGGTTGTTATTGCCCTTGTCACGAAAACAGCGTGTATCACGAAGACTGCATGACACCGAGGCCCGGCGCAATATAGCGTTCGAAGTGTGCGAGCGAGAGCGCATGCCATTCGCGCTCGATCGCGCGGCAGAGTTGCGCGGTGCCGAGGTGTTCCGACCCGGGCAACACGCCAAAGCCGCACGCCGAGGGGTCGCCGATCCGGCTGCCGGCCAGGCGCAGCAGATCGTAGAGCCAGCGCTGCGGCGGTCGCGCCGGGTCGCGGGGTATGTTCCAGTCGGCCAGGGCGGTTTCGAGCAGGGCCACATCGCGCAGCTCCAGGCGATTGTTGACGATCTGCACCAGAAAGCGGTCGAGCCGCGCCCACACCAGTTCCCGCTCGGCGTCGGTGAAACCATTCCACTGGCTGACTTCATGGACGCAGCGCATGCAGCCCCGGCACACACTGTCGCCGATGCCGGCGGAGCAGATGCCGATGCAGGGTGTACCTGTGCGGGGCATGCCTGTGCGGGAAGAAGCGACCATGGTTGGGCACTCTACCCGCAGCGCCCGCCGCTCGCCAGCACCCGCTGCCCCGCGCCGGACAAACCCGCGCAAACCGCTTCATTTGGCGTAGAATTCTGGCCCCGGGCCGCACCGGCCCCGGCGGGGAGTGACTGGCCCTCCCCCGCGACGACCCGCCCGCCCATAGTCCCAACAGGAGTATCTGCCGTGCTAGCTGCCTATCGGAAACATGTCGAGGAACGCGCCGCCGAGGGTGTACCGCCCAAGCCCCTGAATCCGGAATGGACGGCGGCACTGGTCGAACTCCTGAAAAACCCGCCGCCCGGTGAAGCGGACCTGCTGCTCGATCTGATCACCAACCGGGTACCGCCGGGCGTGGATGCCGCCGCCTACGTCAAGGCCGGGTTTCTGTCGGCCATCGTCAAGGGCGAGGCGACATCGCCGCTGATCGACCGCCCCCACGCGATCCGTCTGCTCGGCATGATGCTGGGCGGCTACAACATCGCGACCCTGGTGGGCGCGCTCGACGATGCCGAACTCGGCCCGCTGGCCGCCGAAGAACTCAAACACACCCTGCTGATGTTCGATGCATTCCATGACGTCGCGGAAAAAGCCCAGAAAGGCAATGTTCAGGCGCGCGCGGTGCTCCAGTCCTGGGCCGCTGCGGAGTGGTTCCTGAAGCGTCCGGAAGTCCCGAAAAAACTCACCGCCAGCGTCTTCAAGGTGCCCGGCGAAACCAACACCGACGACCTGTCGCCGGCCCCCGATGCCTGGTCGCGGCCCGATATTCCGCTGCACGCCAAGGCCATGTACAAGATTCCCCGCGAGGGCGTGGAGAACGCCGAAGCGCAGATCCTGGAGCTGAAACAGAAAGGTTATCCGGTGGCCTTCGTGGGCGACGTGGTCGGCACCGGCTCCTCGCGCAAATCCGCCACCAACTCGGTGCTCTGGTACACGGGCGACGACATGCCCGGCATCCCCAACAAGCGCGCCGGCGGTATCTGCATCGGCGGCAAGGTCGCGCCGATTTTCTTCAACACCATGGAAGACTCCGGCGCCCTGGTGTTTGAAGCGCCGGTGGAAAAGCTCGAAACCGGGCAGGTCATCGACATCCTGCCCTACGACGGGAAGATTCTCGATCAGGCGACCGGCGCCGTGCTGGCGGAATTTGAACTGCGCTCCGCCGTGCTGCTGGACGAAGTCCGCGCCGGCGGCCGCATCAACCTGATCGTGGGTCGCGGCCTGACCCGGCGCGCCCGCGAAACCCTGGGACTCGGCCCGACCACCCTGTTCCGCACCCCGCAACAGCCCGCCGACACCGGCAAGGGTTACACGCTCGCGCAGAAAATGGTCGGCCGCGCCTGCGGCGTGACCGGCGTGCGGCCCGGCGCCTATTGCGAACCGATGATGACCACCGTGGGCTCCCAGGACACCACCGGCCCCATGACCCGCGACGAATTGCAGGATCTCGCCTGCCTCGGCTTCTCGACCGACTTGGTGATGCAGTCCTTCTGCCACACCGCGGCCTATCCCAAGCCGGTGGACATCGAGACCCAGCACACGCTGCCGGACTTCATCATGAATCGCGGCGGCGTGTCCCTGCGCCCCGGCGACGGCATCATCCACAGCTGGATCAACCGCATGCTGCTGCCCGACACCGTGGGCACCGGCGGCGACTCCCACACCCGCTTCCCGATCGGAATTTCGTTCCCGGCGGGTTCCGGCCTGGTGGCATTCGCCGCCGCCACCGGGGTGATGCCCCTCGACATGCCGGAGTCTGTGCTGGTCCGCTTCAAGGGCCAGATGCAGCCCGGCATCACGCTGCGGGATCTGGTCCACGCGATTCCCTACTACGCCATTCAGCAGGGCCTGCTGACGGTGGCCAAGCAGGGCAAGAAGAACGTCTTCTCGGGCCGCGTGCTGGAAATCGAAGGGCTGGAAACCCTCACCGTCGAACAGGCATTCGAGTTGTCGGACGCCTCCGCCGAGCGCTCCGCCTCCGGCTGCACCATCCGCCTGAGCGAGGAATCGATCGCGGAATACCTGCGCTCCAACATCACCATGCTGCGCTGGATGATCTCGGAAGGTTACGGCGATCCCCGCACCCTCGAACGCCGCGCCCGCAAGATGGAGGCCTGGCTCGCCAAGCCAGAACTCCTGGCGGCGGACAAGGACGCCGAATACAGCGCGGTGATCGACATCGATCTCAATGAAATCCGCGAACCCATCGTCTGCGCCCCCAACGACCCGGATGACGCGCGCCTGCTGTCGCAAGTGGCGGGCGACAAGGTGGACGAAGTGTTCATCGGCTCCTGCATGACCAACATCGGGCATTTCCGCGCCGCCGGCAAACTGCTGGAGCAGGTGAAACCCGGCTCGCTGAAAACCCGCTTCTGGATCGTGCCGCCGACCCGCATGGACGAGCACACCCTGATGGAAGAAGGCTACTACAGCATCTTCGGGCGTGCCGGCGCACGCACCGAGATGCCCGGCTGCTCCCTGTGCATGGGCAACCAGGCGCGCGTGGCACCGGGAACCACGGTGCTGTCGACCTCGACCCGGAACTTTCCCAATCGCCTGGGTGACGGCGCCAACGTCTATCTGACCTCGGCGGAACTGGCCGCCGTGGGCGGCATTCTGGGGCGCCTGCCGACGCCTGAGGAATATCTCGAGTACGCCGCCGACATCGGCAGCAAATCGAAAGAAATCTATCGCTACATGAACTTCGATCAGATCGCTTCCTTCCAGAAGGCGGCGGACGACGGCAAGCGCATTGCCGCCAAGCTGATTGTCGAAGTGGCCTGAGCAAAGCGTCGGTGCCGGGGCGGTCCCGAGCGGGATCGCCCTTTTTTTGCCCCCGGAGCAGACTGTCCGCGCCGAATCCCGGCGTGCTGAACGGCCAGACAAGATTTCAGAAGGTTGGCGAACTGCCGTTTTTCAGGCGCAGGCCGGCAACTGCCCGCCGATCTGTTAACCAGTACACATTGTCGATGTGGCGTGGTTGCCTGATCAGGGTGATCGCTCTAGGGTTGCACCATCAAGGCTGACCCTCTCTGAGCGCGGCGGGAAATATATACTCCCGCCGCGCTTTTTTTTGCCGAACGGTTTTTCCGAACGTTGCGCCCGGAGGTTTTCGCACCCGTTACCGCAAACCCGGCGCAGGCCGCTGCGGCCATCCGGAAACCTCAGACCGCTGTCATGGATGCACCGGGGCGCGCCGGGTCCGCTGCACACCCCAGGTTCCACCCACGAGAACGCCGATCACGGCCAGATAAAACAACACCTGCGTGCCGGCGGGCTCGGCTTCGTAACCCACCAAGGTCCCCAGCACCCTACCCGATACCGAATCGTTGCTGACCAGCCAGGACGTGTCCCAGAGATAGCCCAGCGCGGGCAGATAATCCGCCTGGATAAGGAATTTCGCGGCCTGCCCGGCCATGCCCGCCGCGAGCAGGCTCAGCAATATGGAGGACACTGCAAACAGATGGCGGGAAGGCACCGTCAGCAACCCGCTGTAGAGGGCGAGTCCGACCAGCGCGCCCAGCACGATGCCGGCAGCGGAACCGGCAAACATCGCGCCCACCGTCGCGCCGCTCGCCGCGATACCGTACAGAAACAGCACCACTTCCGAACCTTCGCGCAGCACCGCGAGGCCCACCAGCGCGGCCAGGATACGGGGCGGCTTCTGACCCGTGCGCACCGATTCGCCAGCGCGACCGGCGTCGCGCGCCAGCGCTTCTCCATGACGCGACATCCACAAAATATGGGCGCCGAGCATGACCACCACGGTGAGCAGGATCGCCGCGTTGAACAGCTCCTGGCCCATGCCCGCCGCCAGCGCGGCGATCCGCTCCGCACCCAGCGCCACCAGCACGGCGCCGACCACGCCAGCGCCGATGCCCAGTGTCACCATGACACCGCGCCCCCGCACACCCCGGGTTGCCGCGCACACGATGCCGATCACCAGAGCTGCTTCCAGCACCTCGCGAAAGACGATAATCAGCGCACTCAGCACGATCGCATCACCCGTCTGCTATTCAACAACGACCGCGCCCTGCGCGGTGTCCTCATGAAACTCGCCAAAAAACTTGTAGGTGCCGGGCTTGAGCGGACCCACGGCAATTTTCGCGGTCTTGCCGCCGGCGATGACCTTCTCGCGATGCAGGTCGTGACTTTCGAACTCCTCCGGGGTGGCGTCGCGATTCTCCACCACCAGCATCACCTTGGTGTTGGCGGGCACCTTCACCGTGGCGGGTTCGAAGCGGTGATCCTTGATGACCAGCGGGATTTCCGGTGTCTCCGCCCAGACTTCCGGCGCCAGCAGCAGTGAGAGCAGCAGCAATCCAAGTGGCTTACGCATCATTGTTCTCCGGTCGCATTCGATTCAAACGATAATGATTATTATCTGGAAAGTAAACCGCGACCCTCGCCGGGTGGTTGGCCGTCGCACGCGCGTTGTGCCGGCGCCGTTACAGTTCCACCCGGATCCGGTCGCGCATCGCCACCGCCTGCGCTTTCGCCGCGTCGATGGTCTGGCCGCGCGCGAGACAGACGCCCATGCGGCGCCGACCATTTACCGCAGGTTTTCCGAACAGACGCAACTGGGTGTCCGGCGCGCTGAGTGCCTCATCCAGACCGGAAAACCGCACCCGGGTCGAGGTGCCTTCCACCAGCAGGGCGGCGGATGCGGCCGGCCCGTGCTGGACGATGTTCGGTATCGGCAGCCCGAGAATGGCCCGTACGTGCAGCGCAAACTGGGACAGATCCTGGGAGATGAGCGTCACCATCCCGGTATCGTGGGGGCGCGGCGATACCTCGCTGAAAATCACCGCGTCGCCGCGCACGAAAAACTCGACTCCGAACAGGCCCCAGCCGCCCAGCGCCTCGGTGACCTGCGCCGCCATGATCCGCGCGCGTTCGAGCGCGGTTTCCGACATCGGCTGCGGCTGCCAGGACTCGCGGTAGTCGCCCTCCTCCTGGCGATGCCCGATGGGCGCACAAAAACTGGTGCCATCGCGGTGGCGCACGGTGAGCAACGTGATTTCGTAATCGAAGGCGACGAAACCCTCGACGATCACCCGCCCAGCGCCCGCGCGCCCGCCGGCCTGGGCATAGTCCCAGGCCGCGGCGACATCCGCCGGATCGCGCACCAGGCTCTGCCCCTTGCCCGACGAACTCATGACGGGTTTCACCACGCACGGCAGACCGATGACAGCCACCGCCGCATCGAACTCGGCGCGGGTATCGGCAAACCGGTAAGGCGATGTCGGCAGACCCAGGGTTTCCGCCGCGAGCCGGCGGATGCCTTCGCGATTCATGGTCAGATGGGCGGCGCGTGCGCTCGGCACGACGTTGTACCCCTCGCTTTCCAGCGCCAGCAGGGTATCGGTGGCAATCGCCTCGATCTCGGGAACAATGTAGTGCGGCCGCTCGTGTTCGATCACCGCGCGCAGCGCGGTGCCATCGAGCATCGACAGCACATGAGAGCGATCCGCCACCTGCATGGCCGGCGCATTGGCGTAGCGGTCGAGCGCAATCACTTCGCAGCCCAGGCGTTGCAGCTCGATGGCGACTTCCTTGCCCAGTTCACCCGCGCCGCACAGCAGCACACGCGTCGCCGTAGTGGAGAAGGGAGTACCCAGGGTCGTCATGCGCGCCGCCATGTTTTATCCGGAAGCCGACATTATAAGAGGCGAACCGCCGTGCGGACCCGCCGCTGCTGGTAAAATGCCGATCCGCATCCCGCGACCGCGCCCATGAAACCCGAACTGCTCTCGCCCGCCGGCAGCTACAAAAGCATGCGCTACGCCTTCGCCTATGGCGCCGACGCCGTCTACGCCGGTCAGCCGCGCTACAGCCTGCGGGTGCGCAACAACGAGTTCAATCACCTCGACATCATGGCGGAAGCGGTTGCCGAAGCCCATCGCGGCGGCAAGCAGTTCTACGTCGCGAGCAACATTTCGCCCCACAACGACAAGGTGCGCACCTACCTGCGGGACATGGAGCCGGTGATCGCCATGGGCCCGGACGCCCTCATCATGTCCGATCCGGGGCTGATCATGCTGGTACGCGAACGCTGGCCGGACATGCCGATCCACCTGTCGGTACAGGCCAACGCGGTCAACTACGCCACCGTGCGTTTCTGGCATCGGCAGGGCGTTACCCGGGTGATCCTCTCGCGCGAACTGTCGCTGGAGGAAATCGAAGAGATTCGCGACCAGTGCCCGCAGATGGAACTCGAGGTCTTCGTGCATGGCGCGCTCTGCATAGCCTATTCCGGCCGCTGTCTGCTGTCGGGCTACATGAATCATCGCGACCCCAACCAGGGCGCCTGCACCAACGCCTGCCGCTGGAAATACCAGGCCCACGAAGCCACCCAGACCGAGACCGGCGACATCATTCCGGTGCAACCGGTCGGCGCCTGGAACCCGGCCGACGCGGCGCCCCAGGAAGCGGAAGAAAGCCCGCTCGTGCTGCTCCAGGAAGCCAGCCGCCCGGGCGAGCTGATGCCGGCCTACGAAGACGAGCACGGCACCTACATCATGAACTCCAAGGACCTGCGCGCCGTGCAGCACGTCCCGCGCATGGTGGAGATGGGCATCAAGTCCCTGAAAATCGAGGGCCGCACCAAATCCCACTACTATGTCGCGCGCACTGCCCAGACCTATCGCCGCGCCATTGACGAGGCGGTCAACGGCGTGCCCTTCGACATGGGGCTGATGCGCGAGCTCGACCACCTCGCCAACCGGGGCTACACCGAAGGCTTCTACCGGCGCCACGTCCCCGAGGCGTACCAGAACTACGATCAGGGCAACTCCGGCAACACCCAGCAGCAGTTCGTGGGCGACATCGCCGAACTCGACGCCGACCGCGGCTGGATCACCATCGAAGTCAAAAACCGCTTCGAGACCGGCGACCAACTGGAACTGATCACGCCGGCGGGCAATCGTACCTTCACGTTGAAGCACCTCGAAAATCTGCGCGGCGAAACCATCGCGGCAGCGCCGGGTTCGGGGCATCGTGTGCGCTTCCCGCTGCCCGAGGGCGGCTTGGGCAACGACGGCAGCGAGTTCGCGCTGCTGATGCGCCATCTCCCCGGCGCGCCGCCTGCCGCAGCCAAGTAAGGCGAAGACCTCCAGCGGATGAGCAAGCTGCTGCTGATCCTGCTGGGCCTGGGCCTCTGGTACACCTGGCGGCACCGCAACCGCTTCCGCGCGCTGTCGCCGCAACAGCGCCGCGATCTGCTCTGGCGCAGTTTCTTCATCGGTTTTTTTGCACTGACGCTGGTGCTCGCCCTCAGCGGTCGCGTCCATTGGCTTGCCGCCGCGTTCGCCGCCCTGCCGCTGCTGGCACGGGCGCTGATCACCACGGCCGCGCAGGCATGGCCGCTGCTGCGCCTGTGGCATCGGGCCGGAGGCCCCAGGGTCGCGCCCCGCTTTCGCACTCCGATGCTCGAAGTGCGCATCGATCTGGCGACCGGTGCCATCGATGGCACCGTGACTGCGGGTCGGTTTGCCGGGCAAGCGCTGTCCGCGCTGACGCGCCAACAGTTGGAACAGTTGCGCGCCGAACTCGATCCAGGGGATCGCAAATCGCTGCTGCTGTTGAATGCCTATTTGGCGCGGCGTTTCGGCAGTGCAGAAACCGCAGGCAATGCCGGGGCACCGCCAACCTCCGACAGGCCCGGCGCCGACGAAGCCTGGCGCATCCTGGGCCTCAGCCCCGGCGCCAGTCGCGAAGACATCATCCAGGCCCACAAGCGGCTGCTGCAGAAACTCCACCCGGATCGCGGCGGCAACGATTATCTGGCGGCCAAGGTCAACGCGGCCAGGGACGAGCTGCTGGGATCGCGCTGAGCCGCAACTGTGATCACCGCGCCCGGGCTCCTATAATGCGCGGGCCAATCTCGTCCCGTCCCGGTGGCACAGCTGGATAGCGCGGCCCCCTCCTAAGGGGCAGGTCGGAGGTTCGAATCCTCTCCGGGACGCCAAATACCCTTCCGCAACCCGCGACACCGTCCCAGACCTGCGGACTTCCGCCGTCCGTGGCGATCGCGGAGCGCGTGCGCTGGTCAGCCTTAGTCCTGCTGCTTCTTTTTCTCCGCTGCCGACGCCGGCGCCAGCCCGGCGTTGATGGCGTTGATGGCGTCGCCGACGCATCCCACCGCGTGCCGCACAAGGAAAAGCCTTCCAACTTCTACCGCCGGTTAAAAATCCCCAAAAAAAACGCCATGCAACCAGAGCGGTTGCATGGCGTTCGGCGAGGCTTTTGGAATCGGCTATCTTCTGGTTCCCGATTTGATCCTCACCACTTTATAAGCGGTATTGTTTGCCGATACCGGATCAGCGGTCGCAGAGGCAACGCTCACCTTGTTGGTAATGTCACCTGTTACCCCTTTGGAGTCGACATAGAACTTGACAGTCCAGGTGGCGCCGTTCGCCAGCGTGCCTATGCTGCAGTTTATGTCGTGCGTCGGTTTGTCGTAAGCGCAAGCACCGTTGCCGGTATCGAACAGATAGACGATCTTCTTCGGATCCAGCGGCAGCTCATCCTTGATGGTCACGCTTTGCGCATCGGATGATCCCTTGTTGGTCACTACCACGGTATAAACAATCCGAGGTGCTGGATTGGATATATCGAGCGCTGCGTCCTTGGTAATCGCAAGATCGGCTGCTGCGTTCACCAATGTATCGGCACTCGCCGTGTTATTGCCCGGGACTTCATCCGTGGCCGAAGAAGATGCCGCGGCAGTGTTGGTCAGATGGGTTTCCTGTTGCACGTCCGCGTTCACATGAACCTTGACGATGACCCGCACGCTTTGTCCCGGACTCAAGTCATTCAAGTCGCACGACAAAGGATTCGAGCCCAGCATCGAACAGGTGCCGGTACCTCCGGATACGGTGTATCCGGCGAATGTCACGCCGCCCGGCAATGTATCCTGCATAACCACATTGCGCGCGGTCGAGGGGCCGGCATTGCTGACGAGGATGTCATAAGTAAGGTCCTGGCCGGCGATCACCGGGTCCGGGCTATCGGTCTTGGTAATCTGGATATCCGCCTTGCTGACAACGTCAACAGTGGCGGTGGCCAAATTGTTGGCATTGTTGCTGTCGTAGGATTCGCCAGCGACGCTACCGTTATTGAGCAGCGAGCCTTGCACATCCGGGTTGACGGTAACGACTACCGTCATGGTTTTTTCTGTACCCACAGGCAAACCATCGAAAGTGCAGGTTGCCGGTTGCGCGGCGTCGCCCGGCACACCGGGGTTGCAGGTGCCCCCCACGGCAGCGACAGATTTGACCGTCACGCCCGCGGGCAAGGTATCCTTGACCACGACATTCGTCGCCTTCGAGGGACCCCAGTTCTTCGCGGTAAGCGTGTACGTCACGTCTGTCCCCGCGGTAACCGGCGACGGTGGCGATGCGGTCTTGGTCAACGAAAGATCGGCGACGCCTTTTACGTGGACGCCGTCATGGGCTGCGAGGTTGGTATTGTTGTTGTTGGCGGCGTTCGGGTCCTGAGAAAGAGTGGTCGCCGTCGCCTGATCGTCGATGTCCATGGTTTCATTGGCGGTCAAGTTTACCTGGACCTGAACGCTCTCACCCACTTTCAAGCTGCCCAGTCCGCAGGTCACTACCTTGTCGGCGGTTGTTTCGGTGCAGCTGACACCCGCAGGCGCAACAATCGACGTGATGCTGAAAGCACCGTCGCTGACATGGGTATCGATCAACTGCACCGACAGCGCCGGATCGGGACCATTATTGACGACGGTGATATAGCATTTTGCTGTCCCCCCCGCCAAAACATAACTATCCAGATCGGGTTTGCAGTCCTTGGACACCGAGATGTCGGCGGTCAGCAAACTGCCGGCGGCCACATCGAGTTGCAACCGGGGTTTGGTCCAGCCCGCGTAGTTCTCTGTGGTGGAAGCAGGGTTCATGGGAGTACGGGTATCCGTCACCGGGACGCCGGTAGTCTTGAGCAGGGTTTCTATATCGTCGATACTCATGGACGGCTTGATGCCGCGGATCATGGCAAACGCACCCGTCACCTGCGGCGTGGCCATCGAAGTTCCCCACCACCCGGTGCCCTCGGCATCATCCGGAATCGAAGAGTCCACTTTGGCGCCGACCGCCAGCAAATCGACCAGGTTGCTCATGTTGTGCACAACCGAATCGAAGGGAAGCGTATCGGTGTCCGTTACCGAGCCGACGGTAACCGCGGAAGAGATGCATCCCGGCGCGCCGATTGTGTTGGTCCAGCCGTCATTGCCCGCCGCAATGTCGGTCGCGATGCCGTTCGACCGCAAGTTGTCGATTGGAGTTTTGCGTGCATCACCGTCGCAAGCAAACTCGTGTTCGCCGCCCCCCAGGCTCATGTTGATCGATGCAATCGTCCAGGTGTTGCGCAGCGTGGTATTGACGTAATTGAGGGCGCTGATCTGATCGGAATCGTAAGTCCGAACGCACGGCGCATCGCCCGGGTCCCCGCCGCAATCGCTGTCACTGTTCAACCGCGTGAATACCTGAATGGCGATGATATCGGCTTCCGGTGCCACGCCGTTGTAGCTCCTCCAGGTACCGCCCTGTCCGGCCGCAATTCCGGCCACATGGGTGCCGTGATCGCACAGGTGACCGCCAGTACTGAGACATTGCGCCGTCATGGCATCCGCTGAGCCGGGACCGGTTTCGCTGTTGCCGCCGCCAGGACACAGCGTATTTCCACTACCAGAGCCGCCCGCATTCGACCAGCACGCTTCCCATTTCACCCGGTTGCCGAAAAACGGGTGATCGGCGTCGATACCGGTGTCCAGAATCACCACCGTCTGGCCAGCACCGCCCAATCCTCCCGCCCAGGTCACATCGGACCCGATCAGGGCGGCGGTACTGGCCAGATTAGGGGCCGAGAGCGAATCCTCCTGGATGGACGACACCAACGGCGAGTTGGATAAATGTTCCAAAGCCTCCGCATCGACCTTTAACGCCATATAGGGCACGGAGTCCCAGTCGCTGTAGGCGTGCGCGTTGCGTCCGCGCAAATCGGCCAGCAGCGCCTCGCGGGCGGCCACGATCGAGCGCCGCTGCAAGGCGACGTCCGCGGGACCATGAAGTTCTCCCTCCGGCCGGAAGGCCCGGCCGGGCGCGCTGAGCCCGACGATGACCAGAACCTGACCTTCTCGCTGCGCTTTTGCCTTGAGCGCCGCGACGTCATATTTGGGGTCGGCGCGATGTTGCGCATTGAGTTGGCCCGATTGTGCTTGCGCAAACGATAATGGCGGGCTCGCCAAACAGGCCAGGGCAACGCTGGCAATCGCCAACAGTCCCCGGCGGATGAGTCGTCTGTTTCCTGGGCTCGATTGTCTGATCATTATGTTGCACTCCTGTGTTGTGTTGCGCTCGTTGCGCCGAGGGCAGAAGGCCGCGCGGCGCCTCTTCAGGGACCGGCAGCTGCCGGCCATCACCGACGGGAAACACAGGGACTGCGATCACGGCGAACACGACTCAAGCAGAGTCAGAGCGCGCAGCGCGATCCAAAAACAGCGGAGGGTTGAAACGGCGGAAGAAAAGTCTTGCTTGCTGCCATCCGCCGAACGACACCCCCGACTGTCGATCCCGCGACAACCCGTCGGTGCTTTTCGGTGGCCAGGCTATTCCAGCGCTAACGCAGTGCAGCCGGAATCCTTGGCTTTGCGTGGTCCGCTATCGAACGAAGGAGAAACGCATCAAGGAGAAACGCATCCTGCGGACCTTGCCTTTTCGAAGCCCGTTCAGATTGCGCGCGTTTTATAGGGCCGGTCAAGCGGGCCCGCGGGCACGCCAGGCACTCCCCGGCGGGAGACGGCGCGCGACCATCACAACAAGCTGCACAAGCTCACGGCTTCAATGAATTGAATTGAAAGCACTAAAAATTTGCATGGCAACGTCGAAATCCTGAAATACAGGCCTGGATGACGGCAATGTTACCGACCAACGGCAATTTTTTCCGACCGAACGGTAGTAGCAGATAGCGCGGAACCCATGGCAACGGGGTTAGCAGCTTGTTGAAAAACGTCGCGAGGTGGCCAGATGCGAGGCGCACGGCGCGCAGCGACCGAGACAAATCAAGTAGATAGGCGAGGGAGCGAGCACCGCGCAACGAAGCAGGTGGCTGCCGCAGTAGTTTTTCAACAAGCTGTTAAAGCAGGACACCGTAGTGCAACCACATCGCCAGCCCCCCTGCCCAGTCGCTGAAAAATCGTTGTGAGGACGGCCGAACGCGCGGCGACCAAAATTGATCCGGCCTTCGGCCTGGGCGCGCGGACCGCGCACCCGCCGAAGGCCGACACAACAACTTTAACACCCACCCACGCCCTCGCTCAGGGCTTGGCCTTGGCCGGCGCCAGCACGGCGTCGATGGCGCCGCTGAACACAGGATAGGCGACGGCGCCCGGAATGCGCGCGGTCAGGCGCACCTTGCCGGGACTGCCGGGCTCCGCGGTACCCAGGAAAAAGGTCGGCGTGCCAGTCACCCCGAGTTTGGCGCCCAGTTCCATGTCGGCTGCCAACCGGGCCTTGTCTTTCTCATCATCCAGACAGGCCGCGAATTGTCCGGCATCCAGGCCCAGCTTGGCGCCGTGGGCCTTGAAGGTTTCGGCGGTGGCATCGCGGAAATTGGCGAACAGCAGATCGTGCATCTCCCAGTACTTGCCCTGGTCCTGGGCGCACAGGGCGGCGTGGGAGGCGCGCGCCGCTTCCGGGTGGAGGCTCGCGATCGGGAATTCCTTCATCGCAAACTTGATCTTGCCGGTATCCACGTAGTTTTTGAGGATGTCCGGCAACACCTGCACCGCGTGGCGGCGGTTCAGCCATGCGCCGTCACTTCACGATAGGTCCATTGCCAGTGACTTTATGGCGCTCCTCGGGCGCGATCGGGCCGAGCGCAAAGGACTTTCACTTCCAAGCAGGGGTCTTGCGGGGCGCACCGAAAAAAAAGCCCCGCTCATTGAGCGGGGCTTTGGTAGGGCACCAAAATCGAAGTGCCGTCGAACGCCTGTTCAGCCGTCAGTCGAAATCGTACGCACAGGGCGTCGCGGGCACTACGGGTGCGCCGTTGTTCAACGCATCCAGGTGATTTTTCAATGTCTCCTGGTAGGCGCGCTGGGGACTGCCCGCCGTGGTGAGGTTATAGGTGCCCAGCGAAGTATTGGCTGCCGCCATCAACGCGCTGATGGTGCCGCCATAGGGTATGTAGTAGGCGCTGCCATCCACGAAGCCGGCTTCGACATTGAGCACCATCGCCGCCAGTTGCGCCGAAAGCATATAGGCCATATTGGTGGCGGTCGCGTTCAATATCCAGGTACGGAAGGCGGTGTAGGTGGACGGATCAAAGTCGCCTCCCGCGGCGTTACGCAGGTTGTAGGCGGTGAGCAAGAGCAACTCAGGGTCTACACCGCCACCGTCGTTCATCCGGTTGAAGCCGTTCTTGTTGCTCCAGAATCCCAGCGTCTTGCCGCCGCTGGGCACCATGCAGTAATTGCCGAAGCTGACCGTCGTAGTTCCCCCTGCCACAATCTCGACCGCCGCCGGGTTCACCACAGCGAGAGATGCATCCACCGGCGCGGACTGGAACCAGGTGCCCAGGATCGACGTTCCCTCCAGCACCCCGTAACTGCCCACCGTGAGGCCGAGCCACTGCGCAAGCCCGCTGCTATCAGTCCATTTAGTGTCACCCGAAGGTGGGGGGAACACCGTCATCGGCCAGCCTTGCAACGGCGGCTCACCCGAATTCCAGACCCCGTTGGCATTGGCGTCGTAGAATTTGTAGACATCCAGGTTGCCGATCTCCGGAATCGGCGGACAGGTGTTCGTTTCTTCGCAGGGCGGCGGTGGCGGCGGACCCTCTCTCTCTGCCACCCGGAAATTGTCGGTTTTGATATGACCGGGCACGAACCCGTCAAGACTGGCGGAATCGCCAGGCAACAAACAGTCTGCACTGGTGCAAAACGCTGCGAAGTCACTGACCCGGGTGACCCACACCTTGTAGACGCCACCACTGTTGGGAGTGTCGGCGTAAGGTATGAGTTGAATGGCAATGCCTCCACAGGGCCCCGTGTTGTCCTCCGATAAATGTGTGCCGAGGTTAGTGGTAATCACGCCACCTGATACTTGAAACTTGCGCGCAGCAATCGCGTCGGTGGAAAGCAGGGTTGCGCCATCCGGGCTGGTAACCTGAAAGTAGTAATCGCCCGGCGGCAGGGCACCCGAATTGCACTGCTCATTGTTCGGACCGCCGTTCAGGTAGACCTCCGCTTTAAAGTCGTAGTTATTGCCATTGACGGTCTCGCCGCCGGCCAGGCTGGTGTAGATGGCACCAGTGATGGCGTCAGCCGCGACCGGCCCGGCGGCCAGCAGACCCGCGCAGGCGAGGCCCGCGATCAGTTTGCGGAGCAGGGAGCGCGACCAGCCGCCGCGTTCGCCCCGGGTTTGTTGTGAAGTTTCCATGTTGCGTACTCCCGTTGTAGTCGTTGTGCCTGCGGCGGAAGCCCGCGCGACGGGCAGTTTCCTGGAAGCCGGCGGCTGCCGGACCCGACCAACGGGAAACACAGGGACGGCGAAGGCGCCGCGCGCGCTTCGGTCGAAGCCAAATAGCGTGCAGCGTGATCGGAAAACAGCGGGGGTTGAAACGGCGGAGAAACGAATGGTTGCGCGTTGCCACCGGCCGAATCACACCCCGACTGTCGATCCGTCGACAACCCGTCGGTGCTTTTCGGCAGCCTGGCTGTTCTGGCTTTGTTGTGGCGCTACCAGAATCCGTGGCGTTGCGCGGTCCGGAAATTCGTTTCGCGGACCTTGCCCTTTCGAAGCGAATACAGGTTGCACCCGCTTGACGGCCGAAGTCAAACTGTCACGGCAGCGCCTACTGGCGTCGCGAAAAGCTCACAGTCAACCTTATCCAATCGATATAACGTCATGAAGTCCATAATTTTTCAAAATTTGTCCGCCGCTGGCAGCCTGTGTCAAAACCGCCGAATTTAGGCATCATGACGGCGGCATTACCGACCAACGGTCGATTTTCCAACCTTAACGGCTAGCCCCACCCGCGCGTGCTCCCCGCATCCCGCTGAATCCGGGCGCTGCCGCCGGAAAACCGGCGCTGACCGACTCCCGAGATCAACACCGAGTTCATTTCGCCCGACCGCTTTCCGTCCGGTTTGCCCGCTCACCCATAGCGGCTATGATCGACAGCCCATTTACCTATCCCGCAATCATCGATCCACGTTGCGGTATTCGAACCCCTTTATTCACGGAGCAACAACATGGCCAACAACATGAGCAGCAACACCGCGGAAGACATTGTCCTGCATGGCGCGATCCGCCTGGATTCACCCCAGTTCGGGGTGATGGACCCACTGTCGGAGGAGACCCACCCGCAGGCGTATTACGACGCCATCAAGCAGCGCTTCGCCGCGGAGCGGGATCTGCGCATCAACTATCGGCCCGAGGGCAGCAAGCAGTACGACACCGAGTTGCAGGGTGAACTGGCGAAATACGACCAGGACCCTTACGCGGGTCCGGTCAAGCCCCGCGCGCCGCTGACCGATAGCGTGGAATGCCTGTTCATCGGCGGCGGTTTTTCCGCGCTGCTGACCTCGGCGCGGCTGCGCGAAATCGGCGTGGACAGTATCCGCATCGTGGAGCGCGGCGCCGACGTCGGCGGTACCTGGTACTGGAACCGCTATCCAGGCATCGCCTGCGATGTGCCCTCCTACGATTACCTGCCGCTGCTGGATGAAATGAACTATGTCCCGAAGCACCGCTATGCGCGGGGCGACGAGATTTTTCAACACTGCCGCGCGATTGCGAAGAAGTACGCGCTCTATGATCTGGCGGTGTTTCAGACCACGGTGATCGAGACGCGCTGGGACAAGGCCGAGCGGCTGTGGCATATCAAAACCGATCGCGGCGACCGCATGAAGGCGCGCTTCGTGATCTGCGCCAACGGCATTCTGTCCAAGCCCAAGCTGACCAAAATCAAGGGCATGGAAACCTTCAAGGGTCATTCGTTTCACACTTCGCGCTGGGATTACGCCTATACCGGCGATGATTTGTCCAAACTGAAGGACAAGCGGGTCGGCATCATCGGCACCGGCGCGACCGCGGTGCAGGCGGTGCCGGGTCTGGGCGCCAACGCGAAGGCGTTGTATGTGTTCCAGCGCACGCCCTCGTCCATCGACATTCGCGACGACTGGGAAACCGATCCCGAGTGGGCGAAAAAACTGCCCGCGGGCTGGCAGATGCAGCGCCGCGACCTGATGCTGCAGCCCAAGCCCCTGAGCCCCGAGGCGCAGGCCAAAATCGCCGCGATGCCGCGCGAGGAAAAACTGCGGCGCCAGGAGAACGCCAACATCGATTCCATGATGCGCATTCATCATCGCATCGAACAAATCGTCAAGGACAAGGCCACCGCCGAATCGCTGAAGCCCTGGTACATGATGATGTGCAAGCGGCCCTGCTTTCACGAGGACTATCTGCCCACTTTCAACCGGCCCAATGTGCATCTGGTCGATACCCACGGCAAGGGCGTCACCGAAATCAACGCACAAGGGCCGGTGGTCGA
The DNA here is from genome assembly GCA_016191205.1 of Gammaproteobacteria bacterium. Lineage (GTDB taxonomy): Bacteria > Pseudomonadota > Gammaproteobacteria > Pseudomonadales > Porticoccaceae > JAGPUQ01. The sequence goes on from JACPPB010000005.1 coordinate 117,062, forward strand.
CGGCGTACAGTACGAACTGGATCTGCTGATTTACGCCACCGGTTTCGAGATCCAGAAAACCGGCATCTACAACCGGATCATTGGCGAGAACGGCGTCGAGCTGAACGACAAATACAAGGACGGCATTCGCACGCTGCTGGGGATTCACTCCAGAGGTTATCCCAACCTGTTCATCATGAATGGCTATCAGGCGTCGTTCCAGTTCAACCTCACCGACATGATGCAGAGCCAGGGCGGTCACATCGCCGCCTGTATCGACTACGCGCGCAAGCACGGCTACCAGGCGCTGGACGTGACGGAAGAGTCCGAAGAATTCTGGGTACAGGAAGTCATCAAGTACCGCGGCAAGACCGACCGCAACAAGCAGTGCACTCCGGGCTATTACAACTTCGAAGGCGAGGACAACCGGCGCCAGGACGGCACCTACAACGGCGGCTTCGTGAATTACATGGCGCACCTCGCCGAGGTCGAGCGGGACATGGAAAAACATTTCTCCTTTTCCGGAAAGTAGCGTTGATAATCGGTAGCGATGGCCCGGGAAAATCGAACCAAAAGATGGACCGGGCCCTCCTTCAAAATAAAAACTGTCTATAAAAGGGCGAAAAGCCTTTTTCAATCAGGAGCTCACCATGACTCAGCGAATGCTGGAAGGCTTCAAAGTCGTCGACTTTACCCATGTCATCGCCGGCCCGCACTGCACCAAGCTGCTGGCCGAGCACGGCGCCGAGGTGATCAAGATCGAGCCGCTCGGCGGCGAGCTGGCGCGCATGCTGCCGATGCACCGCGAAGGCCGCAGCGCCTATTTCATCCAGCACAATGTCGGCAAGAAGCCCATGGCCATGGATCTCGCCACCCCGGAGGCCCAGGCCATCTGCCGGGAACTGATCAAACAGGCCGATGTGGTGGTCGAAAACTTCTCGCCCGGCGTCATGAAGCAACATGGGCTGGATTGGGAAAGTCTGCGCAAGATCAATCCCGATCTGGTGATGTGCTCGATTTCCTGTTTCGGCCAGACCGGGCCGCTGTCCAAACTGCCCGGCTACGACTGGATCGCCCAGTCCTACTCCGGGATCATCGATCTGCTCGGCGAACCCGGACGCACGCCGATCTTCGGCGATTTCGCTTTCGGCGATGTCTCCACCGGCGCCCATGCCTACGGCGCCATCGTCACGGCGCTGCTGCACCGGCTGCGCGGCGGCAAGGGCCAGCACATCGATATCGCGCTGACGGAAGTGCTGTTCAGCTATCACGAGCTCGCCGTGCAGATGTACGACACCACCGGCGGCCAGTGGGTCGCCCAGCGCTCCGGCGCGCGCCACGGCATGCTCGCCCCGGTCGGCATCTACCCGTGCAAGGGTCGCTACATTTTTTTGCTGGGCGTCAATCATCAATGGCGCGGCCTCGCGACCGCGATGGGGCGCGAGGACATGCTCAACGATCCGCGCTTCAGCGATCTGAAAACCATGGGCCAGTACAAGGACGAACTCGACGCCGCCATCGAAGCCTGGCTGGATACGCTGCCGAGCGTCGACGAAGCCGTGGCCTTGCTGCAGAAACACCGGGTGCCCTGCGCACCGATTCTCAGCATTCCGGAAGTGATCGCACTGCCGCACAGCAAGGAACGCGGCCTGATGCGGACCATTCCCGATGCGATCTTCGGCGACATTCATGTGCCCCGCACGCCGCTGCGGTTTTCCGAATTCCCCGATACTCCGGATCTCCGCGCCGGTACGCTGGGACAGTACAACCACGAGATCCTGCGCGAACGGCTGGGCTACAGCGAGGCGCAAATCGCCGATCTGGAAGCCCGCAATGTCATCGCGTCGAAGAACATCTGACCGGAACTTCGACACCAGGGAGACTACACATGAGCAGCGAGATCGAAATCCAGGGGACCTGTGCGCCCGAGTTTGCCAAGGTGCGCGATGCCTTTGCCGCCAACTTTGCGGACGGCAAAGAAGTCGGCGCTTCGTTTGCGCTGGCTATCGAAGGCGAAATCGTGGTCGATCTGTGGGGCGGCTGCGCCGACGCGGCGCGCACCCGGCCCTGGCAGTCCGATACGCTTATCAATACTTATTCGACCACCAAGGGCATGGCCGCCACCGTGGTCGGTGTGCTGGCGGACGCAGGTCTGATCGACTACGCCGCCCCGGTTGCCGACTACTGGCCCGAGTTCGCCGCGGCGGGCAAGCAGGATGTCACGGTCGCCCAACTGCTGTCGCACCAGGCGGGTATCTGCGGTCCGCGCGAGCGGGTGGAAATGGCCGACCTCTACGATTGGGACAAACTCTGCGCGGTGCTGGCAGCGCAGTGGCCGTTCTTCGAACCCGGCACCGCCAACGGTTACCATGCCGTGGTGTTCGGCCATATCGCCGGCGAAGTCGCGCGCCGCGTCACCGGCCGCAAAAAAAGTCTGGGCCAGTTGTTTGCCGAAAAAGTCGCGCGGCCCATCGGCGCCGACACCGACTACTACATCGGCTTGCCCGCCAGCGAGGATCATCGCGTGGCCGACATGCTGCCGGTGATCGGCTCCGAACAACTGGGCACGGGTCTCGGCGGCAAGAAGCGCATGAGCGACGCCCTCTACTGCGCGATGGCGCATCCGCCGCTGACCGCGCACATCGCCAATGACCGCGCGTGGCGCGCGGCGGAAGTGCCCGGCGCCAATGGCCAGGGCAACGGCCGCGGCATCGCCAAGGTCTATGGCGCGCTGGCCAACGGCGGCGCACTGAACGGCAGGCGCATCATCAGCGCCAAAGGCATCACCGAAATGACGCGGGAAGAATGTTTCCGCAAGGACGAAGTCATCGGCGTGCGCATGCGCTGGAGCCGTGGCTTCATTCTGAACAAGGCCGAACTCTACGGCCCCAATCCCGATGCCTTTGGTCACAGCGGCTGGGGTGGGTCCTTCGGCTTCGCCGACACCCGAGCGCGCCTCGGCATGGGCTATGCCATGAATCAGATGGATACCAATATCTTCGGCGATCCGCGTGGCGTCCGCCTGATCGAGGCCACTTACAGCTGCCTGCCGAGCAGCTAGAAAATGGCTCGGTAATACCAGATCACAGGAGAAGACCATGAAAAAAATAAAATTTGGCTTGTTTCTTCCCACCGGAAATTTTGCCGACGCCAAAGCCGCCGCCCTGCAGGCCGAGCGCGACGGTTTTTATTCCGTCTCCACCAACGACCATTTTTTCTCGCCGCTGGGCAGGCACGACACCCCGCAACTGGAATGCTTCACCAGCCTCACCGCCATCGCGGCCCTGACCAGCACCATTCGACTGGCGCCCTCGGTGGTAGCGGCATCGTTTCGCAGTCCGGCGTTGCTGGCCAAGATCAGCTCCACCCTGGATCAGATCAGCAACGGGCGTTTCATCCTCGGTCTGGGTGCTGGCTGGTTCGATACGGAATATCGCGCGCACGGCTACCCTTTCCCATCGACAGCCGAGCGGCTCGCCCAGCTCGAAGAAACCGTGCGGATCCTGAAAGCCATGTGGTGCGATGCTGAACCCACCTTTACCGGCAAGTACTTTTCGATCGACAAGGCCTACAACAATCCGCGCCCGATACAGAAGCCGCATCCGCCCTTGATGCTCGGCGGCTCCGGCACCGGCTTGTTGAAAATTGCCGCGGCCCACGCCGACATCCTCAACATGATTCCGCCGACTTCCAACGGCAAGGATTTCGTCAACGATCCCGCCGCCACGGTCAAGTACGACATGGGCGTACTCAAACGCAAAATCGCCGAGCTGCACCGGTACGCCGAAGCCGCCGGGCGCGACCCCGGGGACATCGAACTCAGTGGTTTCGCGCTGGTCGGTTTGGCGCGCGATGCGGCGGACAAGGCCCTGCGCAGCATCGCCACTCAGCTCGGCTTTCCCGACTACGCAACGGCGCAGCGTTCGCCGGTGGCGCTGCTCGGCACCCCCGACGAAGTGGTGAACGAGCTGCGCACGCGCATCGAGCAAACCGGCATGACCTACCACATCCTGCTGCCCATGTCGGCGGAGTCGCATGCCCTCTTCGTCAACGAAGTCATGCCATCATTCGCGTGATGCCCGGCGGCGCCGCGCACATCTACAACGAAACGGAGGCTGGCGATGGAACTTGACGAAGTGATGCGCACCACCTTCGCGGCACGGGAATACACCGGCGAGCCGCTGCCCGACGCGGTGCTCTACCGCATTCTCGACGCTGCCCGCTTCGCACCCAGCGGCGGCAACCGCCAGGGCAACCGCGTCATCATCGTCAAAAGTCAGGCAACCCGCGCGGCGCTGGCCAGGCTTGCCGAGCCCGCCGCCAGGCGGTATCTGGCGCAAATCAAGGCGGGTGAAAACCCCTGGAATACCCTGGTTCCCAGCAAGGTCAGCGCGCACCAGATCGCCGCGACACCCGTGCCGGCCATGCTGGTGGAACCCTACCTGAAGTCGGCCGTGGTCCTGGTGTTTGTGGTGGATCTCCACGCCATCGCCGCGCTGGACCAGCATCTGGATCGCATCGGCATCATCAGCGGCGCGTCGGTGTATCCCCTGGTCTGGAACGTCCTGCTCGGCGCCCGCAACGCCGGTTTCGGCGGCACCATCACCACACTGCCCGCGGCGCAGGAGCCGGAAGTTCAGAAACTGCTGAACATTCCCGAACATTACGCGGTGTGCGCGGTGGTGCCCATCGGCAAACCGGCGCGGCAATTGACCCGCCTGAAACGTCGCGCGGTGGAGGACTTTGCCACCCTGGAATCTTTCGACGGCAAGGCGTTTTCCGGATAGACACCGGGTGGCGGTGGTTCAGCCACTTCCCACGCGCTAACATGGGTCGCAGCGAACGATAACTATAATCAAACGAGGATGTCGCCATGGAACCACTGCAAGGCATTCGCATCGTCGAGCTGACCACCAACGTCGCCGCGCCCATGGGAACGCTGATGCTGGCGGATCAGGGTGCCGACGTGATCCGCATCGAGCAGGTAGGCGCGGGCGATCCTTCTCGCGCGCTGGGCGCGATTCGCAATGGCGTGACCAGCTATTACCTGAGCCTCAATCGCAACAAACGCGCGATCTCGATCGATCTGAAGGATCCCCGCAGCCGACCGCTGATGGCGGATTTGTTGCGCAGCGCCGATGTGTTTGTGCACAACACCCGGCCCGGGGTGATGGAGCGCCTCGACTACGGTTACGACGCGGTCCACGCACTGAATCCGGATTTGATTTACGTTTCCCTGTCCGGTTTTGGCCCCGACGGACCCGGCGCCGAGAACCGGGTCTACGATCTGGTGATTCAGGCGGTGTCGGGCATGGTGCGGGTGCAGACCGGCGCGAATGGTCCGGAGTTCGTCAAAAACATCGTCTGCGACAAGGTCGCCGCGGTGACCGCCGCGCAGGCGATCTCGTCAGCGCTGTTCGCCCGCGAACGCGGTCGCGTGGGCGGGCACCATGTGGAGCTGACCATGCTGGAAGCCAATCTCGGCTTTCTCTGGCACGACGGCTTCTGGAATCACAGCTTCGTGGGCGAATGCGAGAAAAAGCCGCTGATTTCCTAGTTCATCTGCACCATGCCGACCGCTGACGGCCATGTCGCGATGTTCACCGTGGGCGATCACGAGTTCGCGGGCGCCTGCGATGTTCTCGACTGCCGCGAGTTGGTCAACGATCCGCGCTTCAAGACTATCACCGACCGCTTTGCCAATGCCCACGCCATGATGGCGGAGTTCAAAAAACGCACCGTCAATTTCGCCACCGACGCTCTGGTCGCCAGCATGGAAAAGGCCCAGGTTCCCTGCGCCAAGGTGAACGACTTCGATGACGTCATCGCGGATCCGCGCGTCGTTCATCGCGGCTCCATCATCGAGTACGACCACCCGGTGGGCGGCCGGGTCCGGCAGCCGCGACCGGCGGCGATCTTCGATCGCGAACCCTGTGGGGTGCGCCTGCCCGCGCCCGCGTTGGGCGAGCACACCGACGAGGTTTTCGCGGGACTCGGCTACGACAGGGCGGCGCTCGCCGAACTGCGCAGCGCCGGCGTGCTGGGATGAGGCGAATCAGGAGTAATGCTGCGGATTACCTGGTCCTGAAGGGATGACCAACTCCGTCAACCGGGAACGGCGGGCTCGAACGTGCCGGCCCTCGGGTCCAGCGTTCAACCTCGGCGACCGGCCCTGGACCGTCAATGGGGATTCATGGGTTTGAAAGCGGATACCGCACCGCGGTCTGTCCACAGAGACGCTTGGAGAGATCGACGGGATCGCCGACCCGGACTTCACGCGGATCGACCTGATAGGACCAGACCTGAAAATAGGCCAGGCACGCCTGACCATACAGGGTGGTGAAGGCGCAATTCACCGCGTCGTAACCGGTCGAGATCCGGATGCGTCCGGTGCGGGGCGCGTTGAAGCGCGCATCAAAAACCTGCCAGCAACCGCCCATGAAAACTTCGATATACGCGTGAAAATCCTCCGGTGTACCGGGATCCGGAAAGCCGATATCCGCCACATAACCGCTGACATAGCGCGCCGGCAGATTGAAGGTCCGACACAGGGCGGCGGCGGTGTGCGCGAGATCGCGGCACACCCCGTAGCCGCGCTGAATCACGTCGTAGGCCGAAAGTGTCGGATTGCCCGACAGCGATCGGTATTCGATGTTCCGATGCAGCCAGTCGCAGATACCCTGCACGCGCGCGACGCCCTGCGGCAGATGCCCGAAATTTTGCCAGGCAAAATCAAGTAACTTGTCGGAATCGCAATAACGGCTGGGCTGCGTGTAACGCAGGATCGACGGCGGCAGCAGGTGGGGCGGAATGGGTTCGTCCAGCAGGGCGAAATCTTCCAGTATGCCGGGAACCCGCACGATGGCGTCGTAGCTCAGGACATTGCGGCCCGGCACCAGCATGAGCCGGTAAACGGTGTTCCCATGCTCGTCCTCGAACTGGGTAGCCGGCAGATTCGGCTCGAAATTCACCCGCTCCTGCCGGATGGACTGCATTGCGTCCTGCTTCGGCTTGAACGCCAGCAATACTGGCGTGTTTGCGCTCGTCTCGTAAACCAGCTCGCAACCCACCCGGACGGCGAGATCCAGCGTGGACGCGGGTGAGAACGGATCGCTTGGCATCAGGTGAACCACAGTACCATTTTTCCCTGGCCCGCAAAAAGAAAGCGCCATCGGTCCCGGGGCAGTCGCCACCGCTGCCAAGCCCCACCGCTTCCCGCCGGCCAGCCGGCAGATCGACTGCCCGCTTCAAGCCCCGTCGGCAACCCGAATCGTCGCCTGGCTCACCTTGCCCCGGCATGCCGGGGCAGGGCTTGGCAGCGCCGGCCCCTGTTTTGCCGGACGCAATCACTGTGCTAGGGTCAGCGCAGTTGATCGCGAACCTTGCAACTCCGGAAAGGAAAAGCACCCCAACGCAATGAAATCCGCCTGAATGACGAGGATGACACCATGGACAAGCGCAAACTGGGACAGTCGGCCATCACGGTCGCCCCGCTGATGTTCGGCGGCAATGTGTTCGGCTGGACTCTCGACGAGGCGGCATCCTTTCAAATGCTGGATGCATTCACGGCGGCGGGGTTCGACTTCATCGACACCGCCGACGTGTATTCCCGCTTCATTCCCGGCAACCAGGGCGGCGAATCGGAGGTCATTCTCGGCAAGTGGATGAAAGCGCGCGGCAACCGCGACCGCGTCGTCCTCGCCACCAAGGCCGGCATGGACATGGGCGAGGGCCGCGCAGGCCTGTCGAAAGCCTATCTGTTCAAGGCAGTGGAGGACTCCCTGCGCCGGCTGCAGACCGATTACATCGATCTGTACCAGGCCCACGTCGATGACCCCGAGACGCCCCTGGAGGAAACCCTGGGCGCCTTCGCCGAGCTGATCCGTCAGGGCAAGGTGCGGGTGATCGGCGCCTCCAACTACAGTGCCGAACGGCTCGATGAGGCGCTGGCGGTGAGCGACCGCCTGGGGTTGCCGGCCTACCAGAGCTTGCAGCCGCTCTACAACCTGATCGACCGCGCGGTTTACGAGGACAGGCTGCTGCCGCTGTGCCAGGCGAAGTCGCTCGGCGTGATTCCCTATTTCGCCCTGGCGAGCGGTTTTCTCACCGGCAAATACCGCAACGAGGCGGATTTTGCCGGCAGCTCGCGTGGTGCCTTCGTAAAGCACCATCTCAACGATCGAGGGCGTCGCATTCTGACCGCCCTCGACCAGGTTGCCGAAGGTTTCAGTGCCACACCGGGCATGATCGCGCTGGCGTGGTTGATGGCGCGACCGACGGTGACCGCGCCGATCGCCAGCGCCACCTCACTGGCGCAGTTGCAGGAACTGGTGCAGGCCACGGAACTGAAGCTGGACCGCCAAGCCATGGAGCAACTCGACAGGGCAAGCGCAGCCTGAACGGGAACCTGCCGCTCCTCGCTTTCGCTGATGGGCGCGCGTGATCGGCGGATGTGAACATCGGCAGGCGCTGATCTTGCCCGGATTGCCCGGCACACTGCGAATTTCCAGTGGAGAAAGACTGCCAGCCGCCCGGTGGCGGCTGGCAGTGGACTGGCCTCAGAGACTGGCGAGCACGTGCTCGGCGGAACTGACCTTGAATTTGCCGGCTTCTTCAACAAAGACCTGGGCCACCTTGCCATTGTCGACAACCAGCGCAAAACGCTGACCGCGCTTGCCCATGCCGAAGCCGGTGGCATCCAGCTCCAGACCCAGCGCACGCGCGTAGTCGCCATTGCCGTCGGCGAGCATGGTCACCTTGCCATCGGCGTGCACACTCTTGCCCCAGGCATCCATGACGAAGACATCGTTGACCGCCATGCAGGCGATGGTGTTGACGCCCTTCTGCTGGAACTCGGCGGCTTTTTCGACAAAGCCGGGCAGATGCTGCCGCGAGCAGGTCGGGGTGAAGGCACCGGGCACGGAGAACAGCACCACTTTCTTGCCTTCGAAGAATTCCTTGCTGCTGACGGAGCCGGGGCCGTCGGCTTTCATGATGGTGAAGCGCCCTTCGGGCATGGTATCGCCAGCCTTGATGGTCATGGTCGTCTCCTCGTCTGTGAATGGTTATCGGTTGGGTCCGCGGGTGGCCGATTATGGCATTTTCCCCGGGGTTTGAAACGACGCGTCCCGGTTCGGAAGGCATCCCTTCAGGACGCGAGCCGCCGCGGCTTCGGGTTGAACAACTGGGCATTGCGATGGTGCGCGGCGTGATACAACACGCCAAAGCCGACCCGATTGACCAGGCGCTGCCAGCGGCGGCTGGCCAGATCCACCGACCCGTTGCGGCCATCGGCACCGACCGGATGCGTCTGGTAGTTGATCACCGTGAACAGCCACCAACCCGAGCACAGGATCGGCATCCACACCGCGGCGAACCAGGTCGGCCCCAGCAACATGAACCAGCTCAGCGGCATCAGCGCAAAGCCGGTCAGCGCGGCGACTCCGGCGATCCCGTAATACCAGGCAGGCAGTTGGTGGATTTCCTTGTGGCGCGCATCCAGATAGCGCATGGAAGCGCTCTGCATCCAGTTGGCGTAGCGCCAGAAAGCCATGGTCCCGGGACAGTGAGGATCCCGCTGGGGATCGTCGGCGTGTTTGTGGTGGTAATAGTGCACCAGCTTCCAGCCCAGCAGATTGGTGCGCATAAACCAGCCCGTGAGCTCGCCGATCACGGGATTCAGCCAGCGCGGGTGAAACTGGTCGTGGCTCGCGTTGTGAATGAACACGGCGCCAACAATCCCCAGCGTCCAGGTAACGGGGAACAGCAGCACCAGCCACATCAGGGTGGTGAGCGGCGCGGGGGTCAGCAGGATCGCCGGGATGACCGCAAGCAGCATGGCATCGAACCGGGTACTGATGATCAAGGCGACCATCAGTGCCAGCAGCCATTGCGCACCCGCGCCCGCAGGCGGCATCCAGACCCCGGCCGTTATCGCTCCGAGCACGATCGCCCAGCCCAGCATGTAGTACAGCAGGTAGTACGGTTGGGTACGGAATTTCCTGAACATACCGAATCTCCACTTCCTAATTCCCGCTGAAACCATCCCGCCAAGCGGCAACTTCCGCCCCGGGTCAGGTCGCCGCACGTCGAGTGTAACCCCGAATCCGCCGCACCCTGACCGAAGCCGCGCTCACAGGGCTATTTGTAGGCGACGCCGACCGCGCCGATGGTTTCGCGCGCGATGATGGATTTCATGATGTGCGAAGTGCCATCGCCGATCTGCAGGCCCATCACGTCGATCATGCGCTGCAAATGGGGCAGGTCCATGCCCCAGCCGTAGTGGCCGTGGAGCACCAGGCAATCCTGGATGATGTCGGTCCCCCATTTGGGGCCCATCCATTTCACCATCGCGGCTTCCTTGGTGTGCGGCATGCCGCGATCGCGCAGCGCCAGCCCCTGATAGGACAGGGCGCGCACGGCCGCGAGCTTGCTGTCGCTTTCCGCGAGGGGAAAGGTGGTGCCCTGAAACTTGGCGAGCGGCCGCCCGAAGGCTTCGCGGTCCTGAAGGTACTGCCAGGTCTCGTCCACCGAAGCCTGGGCGGTGCCGATACACATCAGCGCGATCAGAAAACGGCTCAGATCGAAACCCTGCATGACCTTGGTGAAGCCTTCGCCTTCCTTGCCCACCATCGCGGTCTCGGGAATCTCGACGTCATCGAAAAACACCTGCCCGCGACCGACCGGACGGCTGCCCACATCCGCAAAGCGGGTGCAGGTCACGCCGGGCAGATCGAGCGGCACCAGAAACGCCGTGACGCCGCGCGCACCCGGCAGCTTCGGATCGGTGCGCGCAAACATCAGCATCATCTCGGCCTGGGCACCGTAGGTGATGGAGGTTTTCTCGCCATTGAGGACGAAGCGGTCGCCTTTGCGCGTGGCGCGCAGCGCGAGACTGGCGGCATCTGAACCGCCCTTGGGTTCGGTCAGTCCGAGTTGCACCAGGATTTCCCCGCCGGCAATGCGCGGCAGCACGGCTTCCTTCATGGCCTCACTGCCATGGTCCTGAATCACGCCGCCCACCAGGGGCGAAGTCATCGCGACATAGCTGATGTTGATGTCGGCGTAGGCGAGCGCTTCGCAGACCAGGCCCGCCACCACGCTGGAAGCGCCGATGCCGCCGTATTGCTCCGCGAGCGTGGGCGCGACCAGCCCCAGCTGGCCCAGCTCGCGCAGCAGGGAACGGTCGATGCATTCCTGCTGGCTGCGCGCCTGATAGCCTGCCGCCAGGCGCTCGCGGGCAAAACGCCGCGCGGTTTCTTCGATGAAACGCTCTTCGTCGGTCAACCAGGGAATGCTCATGGTGCTCCTAGGGCAGGTTGTTGGCGGCGGAATTGCGGCGCGCTGGTCCACGCTCGCGACAGCAGCGCGCTACCTTAACGAACCCGGCTGTGGCCAGCAATGCCGGCGCGGCGTGCCGGTCGCGACCGCGGGACGTCGGCACGCAAGCCTCAGTGGATGAAGTGTTCGCGGTAATAATTCAGTTCGGCGACCGAATCGCGAATATCCTGCAGCGCCAGATGCTGGGAGTTCTTTCGCACACCATCGAGCAAATCCGGCCGCCAACGCCGCGCCAATTCCTTCACGGTGCTGACGTCCAGATTGCGGTAATGAAAATAGGCTTCCAGCTCCGGCATTTCCCGCGCCAGGAAACGGCGATCCTGACAGATCGAGTTACCGCACATCGGCGACATCCCGGGCGCCACCCAGGCGCGCAGAAACGCCAGCGTTGCGAGCTCGGCATCGCGCGCGCTGTAAGGGCTCGCGCGCACCCGTCGCACCAGCCCCGACTGAGTGTGCTGCCGGGTGTTCCAGTCGTCCATTTTCCCGAGCACGGCATCCGGCCGGTGAATGGCGAGACTCGGCCCTTCGGCGAGTACGTGGAGATCGCGATCGGTCACCAGGGTGGCAATCTCGATGATGGTGTCGTTGACCGTGTCCAGACCGGTCATTTCCAGATCGATCCAGATCAGATGGAGATCCGCGGGGTTGCCTGTGTTCATTTTCGCTCCAGCCGGCGGCGCCAGCATCGGCGCCGGACGGCGTCGGTACTGGCGGGGGGATTATCCTATATGCTTGGCGCCCTACAACACAGGCACTTCGGAGCATGGCAAAACGCAGGCTGTCGCTGCAACAGCGGCGCCGGATCGGGACCAACCGGGAGCGCGCACTCGACCGCCTCGGCACGGACAACCCGGACAACATCGGCACCGAACGCGCCGGCCTGGTTACCGCCCGCTACGGTCGCGAAGCGGACGTGGTTGACCCCGAACATCCGGAACAACCCCGCCAGCGCTGTTACCTCCGCACACATCTGGAACCCGTGGTGGGCGATCGCGTACTCTGGCAGACCGGCGGTCGTCGCGGGGTCATCACCGCGGTGGCGCCACGGCGCAGCGTGCTCCGCCGCCGCGACAACAACCATGTGCGGATCCTCGCCGCCAATATCGACCAGGTGGGGATCGTGATCGCACCCGCGCCGGAACCGCACGCCAACCTCGTCGACCGGTTCCTGGCCGCCGCCGAACTGGAAGGCATGAGCGCCCTGATCCTGGTCAACAAATGCGATCTCGACTCCGCCTCGGGGCAGCAGACGGTCGATGCCATCTGCGCCTCTTACGGTGCCCTGGGTTATCCGGTGCTGCGGGTTTCCGCCCACACCGGCGCCGGCATTGACGCACTGCGCGCGCGTCTGAGCGGCAAGGTCAGCATTTTTTGTGGGCAGTCGGGCGTCGGCAAATCATCGCTGATCAACCGGCTGTTTCCTGGCACCGATGCCACCGTCGGCGCACTCTCCGACTCCGGGGCCAAGGGTCGCCACACCACCACCACGGCGCGGTTTTATCCGGTCCCCGGCGGCGCGGTGATCGACTCTCCCGGCATTCGCGAGTTCGGGGTGGAATGCCCGGACCCGCAGCGCCTCATGGCCGGGTTTATCGAGCTCGCGCCGCTGGCCATGCAGTGCCGGTTTCGCGATTGCGCGCACCGGGAAGATCCGGGTTGCGCCATCGTCGCCGCCATCCAGCGCGGGGAAGTGGACTCCCGCCGCCTGGTCAGCTTTCACCAATTGCAAACCGCACCCTGAGCGGCACCAACGGCTTTCCCTTCATGCACGAGTTTCGCGATTTCCTGTACCTGGCCCTGCAACGCGCACTGCCCCAGCATCTGCTCAGCCGACTCGCCGGCGGACTCGCCGAGACGCGCATCTCCTGGGTGCGACGGCTGCTGATCCGCGCGGCCATTCGCCGCTTCGGGATCGACCTCACGGAAGCGGCCGAACCCGATTGCGAGCGCTACGCCTCGTTCAACGATTTTTTCACCCGCGCACTGAGGACCGGAGTACGCCCGTTGATGGGCGATGCGCGGACACTGGTGTCACCGGCCGACGGCGTCATCAGCGAAGCGGGCCACATCGCGGGGAACAGCCTGCTGCAAGCCAAGGGCCATACCTTCACGCTGGAAGCCCTGTTGGGCGAATCCGGAGCGCGCGCCGCCGCGCTTCGCGATGGTTGTTTTGCAACCATCTATCTGTCGCCGCGCGACTACCACCGCGTCCACATGCCGCTGTCCGGCACCCTGATCGCAACCCGCTACATTCCCGGCCGGCTGTTCTCGGTAAATCTGCGCACCGCCCACGCGCTGCCCAATCTTTACGCCGGCAACGAGCGCCTGGTGTGCTGGTTCGATACGCCCGCCGGGCAAATGGCGGTGGTACTGGTGGGCGCACTGCTGGTGGCCGGCATCGACACGGTCTGGCAGGGCCGTTATCTTCCGGCCGCGTTGCGCGAAGACCGCTTCGAGAAAAACCCTGTGGAACTGGCGCGGGGCGCCGAGCTCGGCCGTTTTCGTTTCGGCTCCACGGTCATTGTGCTGGCGCCACCCGGCGTAGAGCTGACGCTGGCGACTTCCGGACTGAGTGTACGGATGGGAGAAGAACTGGGGCGCTTCACCCAGCCCCGTTAAAACCTGCGCTCGCGCGCCGCGGAACCGGGGCGGCGCTCAATGCGGCTTGCCAAAGCGCTCCCGCAGACTCGCGATGAAGCCAGCGCGGCGCTCCTGCTCGGCCTGCATGAACAGGCCGGAAATAGCCGACACATCGATATCGTAACCGGTTGGCTCGAGGTCACGAGCGATGGCCACCCGCTCCACTTCGTTGGCGTTATCCCGACCGTTTTCGACCAGGAGCCTGCGCGCCGCTTCCTGGTCCTTGAGGTCGATCAGGATGAAGTTCTTATTGAGATCACCGCCCCCCAGATCCAGCACGGCTATCTGCGGGGTGAGACGCGAGTCGGGGTGCTGTTCGACGACAATGCCGATATCACCTGTGGTCAACTCCACCAGCGTGCCCGCGGGATAAAGCCCGATCGACTGGATGAACTGGACCACCAGATCTTCCTGAAACTCGATCCCGCGCATGTCGTAAAGCAGACTGACCGCCTTTGACGGCGCCACGGGCTGCTCGGCTTCGAAAGGGTTGCTGATCGCATCGAAGACCGTGGCAATCCCCGCTATCCGCGCCAGTAACGGAATCTTGCTGCCCCCCAATCCCTCGGGAAAACCGGACCCATCCATGCGTTCGCAGTGATAGCGCACCACTGAAATTATGCGCGGCTCAACGGTCCGCGTGTCCCGCAACATATCGACACCATGCGCCACGAACTTGCGGTACTCAAGCTCTTCCCCGGGCGAGTGATTGCGTTTGCGAAGGATCGCGGCCGGCACCCGCATCTTGCCGATATCCTTGAGCAGGGTTCCCACGCACAGGGTGGAAATTTCGCGCCGCTCCATGCCGATAAACCGCGCAAACTGCACCGCCCACAGCGCCGAACGCAGACTGTGCCCATGCGTATGCTGATCATGCTGGCGCAGACGAATCAACCAGGTAAAGGCATCGGGACAGCGCAGCACGGAGTCAACCATACCCTCGGCGCTGTGCTTCAGCTGGTCATAGTCCCCGAGCCGGCCCCGCGCGAGCTGTTTGGCAGCGGCCGTCAACTGCTCCTGCAATTGCTTGATGACAATGCGGGCATGGCGCATCTCAGCGCGCAGCGACACGGTGATGCTGTATACCCCTTTGCGTATGACCAGGGGGCTTGGTTCGATCACGCCCTTGCCGGGATCGCGCTGACCGAGCAATGGCGGCCGGCGTACTGCGCTGGCTCCACGGGCGTCCATACTCGGTATGACTTGCGTAGCGAGCGGACTTTTGCCTTTCGTGGTATCTATATAAACGTGGTCGCAGTAATTGCGGAGGGTATGGATGTCTTCCGTAGTACGGACCTGAAAGCCTTGCAGCGGAAACGGTGTGTGCGCCCAAGGCCGGTCGAGCTGCGACACGTACATGCCGATGGTAAGGTCGTTGACGTTGATCTTGACTTGCTTGATTGCCATGTCAGGTCCCTTCGCCTCATCGACCGTTGCCCGGAATTTGTCGGCTCGACTGTTGCCGACACACGCGTGGTTCCGCGCTATCTCAGCATAGGGCAAGCCCGTTCATTTGCAACGAGCTCCGACTTACCGGTGGTTTTTGCCGACCAACGCCGCGCACCATGCCTCAGTTTGCCGCTACTTCACCGACATACTGTGAACTGCTTCCACCAAGGCGGCAACCCGATCGGGGGGAACATCCGGACTGATGCCATGCCCGAGATTGAATACATGCCCGGAACCGGTACCGAAGGCCCGGAGAATCCGCGCGGCCTCGGCCACGACGACGGTTGCCGGTGCCCGCAGCACCGCCGGGTCCAGATTGCCCTGCAGCGCGACACGGTCGCCTATCTGCTCACGGGCCTGCCCGATGTCCATGCACCAATCCAGCCCAACCGCGTCGCACCCACTGCCGGCAATGGCGTTCAGCCAGGGCGACCCACCCTTGGTGAACACGATGGTCGGGACCACGCGCCCCTCGGCTTCGCGGGTAAGACCCGCCAGAATCCGGGTCATGTAATCAAGCGAAAATTCGCGGTACGCCGCCGCGCTCAGGGCGCCACCCCAGGTGTCGAAGATTTGCACCACTTGGGCACCCGCTGCTATCTGGGCGTTCAGATAGTCGGTGACCGAGATCGCCAGCTTGTCCAGCAACAAATGCAGCAACTGCGGGTCGTTGTAGAGCAACTGCTTGGTACGGACAAAATCGCGACTGCTGCCTCCCTCGATCATGTAGGTGGCGAGCGTCCAGGGACTGCCGGAAAACCCGATCAGGGGCACCGCCCCATTCAATTCGCGACGAATCAGTCGCACTGCCTCCAGCACATAGGGCAAGTCCCGCGCGGTGTCCAATACGCCGAGTTTTTCGATATCGGCGCTGGAACGCAGGGGGCTGCGAAAGCGCGGGCCTTCTCCCTCTTCAAAGTAAAGCCCGAGGCCCAACGCGTCCGGAATGGTGAGAATGTCTGAAAAGAGTATCGCAGCGTCCAGATCGAAGCGAGCGAGGGGTTGCAAAGTCACTTCGCATGCACGTTCCGGATTCCGGCACAGGCTCATGAAATCACCGGCGGTTTGCCGAACCGCACGGTATTCAGGCAAGTAACGCCCGGCCTGGCGCATGAGCCAGATTGGCGTCACGTCCACCGGCTGCCGCATCAACGCGCGCAATAGACGGTCGTTTCGAAGCTCTCGCATTCGTCTTCAATACCTCTCAAACAGCTGTTGCCAGCGCATCCCGAATGTTCAGATGCCGCGCAGCGTCGGCTATCCGGGGAAAAACCGCGCGGCAGTTATCCGCTTCTTTGCGCGCGGCACGCATCACACCCGGCCGTTCTCGCGACGCTTTTCAACAGTCGGTCAGCCGGTGTCGCGCTCAAGCGTCGCCCTAAGGATGTGTTCCGGACATTCCGCAGTCAGTCGCGCCGCGCCAATTCCATCCAACAGCACCAAACGAACTCTGCCCTCGCTCACTTTTTTGTCGCTCGCCATGAAGTCCCGCAACTGCACGGCGTCGAGTTCCGCCGGACGCCCGGTCGGCAAACCCGCGGCGGCGAGAAGCGCCAGGGCGCGACCGCGGTCAGCATCCGATAACCAACCCAGGTCGGCAGAACATCGCGCGGCCATCGCCATTCCGGCCGCCACGGCTTCCCCGTGCAACAAACCTGCGTAGTTCTGAGCCGCCTCAATCGCATGGCCAAAGGTGTGCCCAAGATTGAGCAGGGCGCGGATTCCACTTTCACGCTCATCCGCGGCGACTATCTGCGCCTTCAACTGGCAACAGCGCTCGATGGCGATGGCGAGGGCTTCGGATTCACGCGCCAGGAGCGCCTTCATGTGCGCTTCAAGCCACCCGAAAAAAGCCGCGTCGGCCATCAGGCCGTACTTGATCACCTCCGCCAGTCCGGCGCGCAACTCCCGGTCGGGCAATGTCTCCAGGGTCGCCGTATCCGCAAGCACGCAGCGCGGCTGATGAAAGGCGCCAATCATGTTCTTGCCCCGGGGATGGTTAACCCCGGTCTTGCCGCCGACCGAAGAATCCACCTGCGCCAGCAGGGTAGTCGGGATCTGGATGAAATCCACACCGCGCTGATAACAAGCGGCCGCAAATCCGGTGAGGTCACCGATCACTCCGCCGCCCAGCGCTGCCAGTGTCACCCCACGATCAAAACGACCATCGATCAAGGCATCGAAAATGCGGCTCAAGGTTGCCATGGTCTTGTGACGCTCGCCGTCTGGGAGCACCAGGGTAGCGGCCTCTTTGCCTTCGAAAGCGGCGACTGCACGCTGCAGATAGAGCGGCCCAACCCGATCATTGGTCACCACCAGCACCTGCTTGCCACCGACGTAGGGCGATAGGCAACCCGGCACCGACAGCAACCCGGCACCTATCAGTATTGGGTAACTGCGCGTATCCAGATCGACGCGAACTTGTCGCACTGATAAGCCATCTCAGCTTGCCCACCAAAGCGGCAATTGTACGCGAAGGGTGTGGGGAATAAATCGGCCTGGCGCAGCAGTGCGCTCAGGAATCCGTTAACGGTGCCGGCTCGGGTACCAAACGCAATGGCCGCTTTTACCCGCCCCCCCAACTGCACCGCAGCCCAGCAGAAGCTGGGGCGGCACAAAACTCAGGGCAGTGCAGCGATCCATCCTGCAATCTCCTCGGCCGCCGCCTTTGGGCCGCGCCGCGCGCCGCTATAAATGAGGTCCGCCACCTCCCGGTACAGCGGGTCCCGTTCCGACGCCAAACGCTCCACAACTTCCCGTCTATTGGGAACCTGCAGCAGCGGACGGTGGGTATCGTTGCGGGTACGTTCGAACAGTTCCCGGGCGCTGACGGAAAGAAACACCACTACGCCGGCTTGCTTGAGGATGAGCCGATTCCGTGGGCGCAGCACAACGCCGCCGCCCGTGGCCACCACCAGTTTTTCGCGCGCTGCCAGTTCCTCCAGCAGCGCGGCTTCCCGATCGCGGAAACCCTGTTCGCCCTCGCGATCGAATATCCACGGGATTCCGGCACCGCAACGCAGCTCGATCTCGGTATCGAGATCGACAAATGTTCGCTGCAGGATTTTTGCGAGATTGCGCCCGATCGTGGTCTTGCCGGCCCCCATGGGACCGACAAGAAACACATTGTCCGCGACACTCATTGATCCAGAAGTAGATCGTTCATGATTTTCGGCGTAATGAAAATCAGGATTTCCTGCTTCTTCTGATCCTTCGATGTGTGGCGAAACAGGCGACCGACTACCGGCAAATCACCGAGTACTGGCACTTTTTCAACCGAATCAAGGGACTCCATTTTGAAAATACCACCGAGCACCAACGTCTGACCATCGCCCACCAGCGCTTCTGTCTCCACGTTGGTGGTATCGATGGTCGGTACCTGGCCACCGCTATTCCCTGACGGCACAAACTTTCCAATGGAGTCCTGTGCTATGGTCAGGGTCATCACGATACGATTATCCGGCGTGATGAGCGGCGTCACTTCCAGCTTGAGCACCGCGTCCTTGAACGAAATGTTGGTGTTGCCGGCCGAACTGGACTGTTGGTAAGGAATCTCGACACCGGACTTGATCGTCGCTTTTTTCTTGTCGCTGGTGATGACTTTCGGTTGCGATATGATTTCGCCATAACCATCGTTCTGTAGTGCGCTCAACTCCAGATCAAGGAAGGTGTTATTCCGCATCAACCCCAGCGCAATGCTGCCGGTGGGCTTTGCTACGCCAAGATCCACTGCCAAAGTTTCCGACATATCCAACGTGCCGCCGTTGCCGAAAAACTGCGCGGGACTTCCAGGCTCACTGTCGAGCCCTACTCGCTGCCCCGTCACTTCCAGCAGACTATTACTGCCTTTCCGCACTGCGGCAACGCCCCAGCGCGCACCGAGCTGCTTGCGGAAATCCGTATTGGCGACAACGATACGCGCCTCGATCTCGACCTGCCGAACCGGAATATCGATCTGCTGCACTATACGGCGGAACTCGGCTATCTTGTCTTCGGTATCGGTAAGAATAATCGTGTTGGTGCGCTCGTCCACGATCGCATTGCCGCGCTCCGATAGAATCGAGCCGGTGGCATTCTCATTGCTGTTGCTACCACCGCCACCGCCACCGCTACCGACCTTATTGTCCGTATTGAAGAGATCGAACAGCTTGCGGGCGTCAGCATAGCGAATCCTGATATATTCGGTGCGCAGCGGCGCCAGTTCCTGCAACTGCTTGTTGGCTTCCACCTGGAGTCGCTCGCGTTCGGCAATCTCGGCCGCCGGCGCAACCATCAGTACGTTACCATCTACGCGCTTGTCCAGACCCTTGGCCTTCAGGATGATGTCGAGGGCCTGATCCCACGGAACATTCTTCAGGCGCAGTGTGATGCTGCCATTGACCGCATCGCTTGCCACCAGGTTGAAGTCACTGAAATCGGCGATGAGCTGCAGGAGCGCCCGCACTTCAATATTCTGAAAATTGAGCGAGAGTTTTTCACCAGTGTACTGAAAGGTCTTGCGTCGCTCATCTTCCTGCTCGCGTGTAAGGGGTTTCACGCTCACCACATAGTTGTTGTCTGCCTGGTAGGCAAGATAGTCATATTCGCCAACTGCTTCGATCACCATCTTGGTTGCGGATCCGTCCGCAGTGGTATCAACGCTTTTCACCGGCGTGGCGAAATCGATGACGTCCAACTTCCGGTTCAGCGATTCAGGAAGACTGGTGTGACTGAACATAACCACGATGTTCTTGCCCACCTGGGAGACATCGATACCTGTATCCTTTTTCCCCAACCCCACGGTAACCAGTCCTTCGCCGCCGTCGCCGCGTTGGAAGTCAAGCGTGGTTAACGTTGCGCCAGCACCTGCGGGCCCGCCGTTCGGCTCACTCGCGCTGCTGGCGTACTGCTCGCGCGCTGCACCACGGCCGTTGCCGTCACCCACAAGGATGGAAACGCTGTGGCCTTCCGATTTCACGTCGTAGCCGACAGTCTCGCGCAAGTTGAAGATAAGCCGGGTGCGGTCACCGGAGGTGACCACTACCGCACTTTTGGCGATATCGAACGAAAGCGCATACTTCTTTTGCGCCAGGGCACTTTTCGCATTGGGAAAATCGAACACCATTCGCGGTGGCGACTCGATCACGTATCCGACCGGCTTATCAACGCCTTCAGAAAAACTCAACTTCGCTTCGAAACCACCTCCCGGCAGCGCGGTGAACGCAATGTCGTCCAGGGTAGCCGGCACAGCCGCCACGACAGTGTGGCCGGCCATACAAAATAGCGCTAGCCAAGCCCACAACAATCTCGACTTGCCCGGCGCCACATGATGCCCGGCAGCTGATTGCGACATGCTTCTCATTTAGTGGTTCTCCTTGAGAGAAAGGGCGCGCGGCCGTTCAACCCAGCCGCCCTCCCCGTCCGGGATGATTTCAATCACATCAGTCCGGTCTTCGCTGACCGAGACGATCCTGCCGTGGTTCTTACCCATATAGCCGCCAAGCGTAACGCGATGAATCTGTCCGACTCCATCGTCGATCAGGCTCCAGCGGGTACCATCCCGATACAGCGAACCGACCATGGATAGCGATGCAATGTTGTAATTCTCCAGCACTTCCCGCGCCCGCGCTTCGTTTGGAGCCACTGCCGGAGTGCCTGACGCGCGTTGCGCGGTCACCGTTGCCGGTACATCAAAGGGGCTGCGCAGGGCCATGGCCCCATACTTGAATACTTCGTACGGTGGAAAGGTGGGGATCGGATCAATCTTGCCACCCGGCTTCGCCCGGGTTTTAGCCATGAAATCCTGCAGATCCCGAAACTCGCGATCACCACCACAGCCGACCAACAGCGCTGCCAGCAGCAACAACCCCAATCGCACATGTTGGACGCTCATGACCTAGATATCTCCTTTGTAACGATAGGTCTTGGCATCTATGGACAGTTGCAACTGCTTCCCGTCAACCGCCTTGATGGAGTAATTGTGGAGCGTGACGATACGGGGCAGGCCGGAAATCCCGCTGATAAATGAACCGAAATCATGGTAGCCGCCGCTAGCCACTATCTTGATGGGCAATTCAACATAGAATTCGGCAACCTGTTCCGGCTGTAGCGTGATGCTGCCGATCTCCAGGCTGCTGCCGAGACCGATCTCGGTGATATCCTCCAGCAACCCGGGCACTTCGGTATCGGCCGGCAATTGCGCCAGCAGCCCCTGAAAGGACTCCTCGATTTGCTCCATCTGAAGCCGATAAACCTCGAGGTTCGCCACCTCAAACGCCCTCTCTTCAAACGCTTTTTTCAGCTGCGTCTCCTGGGCCACGGCCTGATCGAACTCCACGCTGAGGTCGCGCACGCTGAAGTAATAACCAAGCCCCTCCAGCAGTGCAAACAAACCCACCGCAAGCGCGATCCTGACCACCAAGGGCCAGACACCGATGTTCTCGAATTCATAATCCGCCCGGTCAAACGACCGGAACTCCTTGAGCAATTCTCGAAGCGTCATGCGAATACCTTCCCTCCTTTCGCCCAGAGCCACGGATCAACCACCCTCGGTCGCCGAACCAGGTTTGGTCACCTTGACACGCAGATCGAAACGATTGCCCTGCTCTCCCAACCGATGGTCGGCGGTCACCTGGGTCAGGTTGGGCTCCTGAAACTTGGCGGACGATCCCAGCGATCGCATGAACGCCGAGATGCGATTATTGGATTCCGCGTAACCCACCAGGCTGATGTTATCGCCCTCTCGGGATAGCGACTCCAGATAGACGCCCGGAGGAATCACACGTACCAATTCATCGAATACCCGTACGATATCGGGGCGGTTGGCTTGCAACTCCTGTATCACCCGCATTCGCGCGAGCACCTGCTCGCGCCGCTTTTTCAGCTCATGGATTTCCTTGACCTGCGCATCCATTGCAGCAATTTCCCGGCTCAACAAGCCGTTGCGCGCCTGCTGGGTTTCAATGCGAAGATCGACCAGATAAATCCACAACGCCAATGCGATCACACCCAGCAGCGCCGTTAGCGCCAGATGGCCGAGAAACGCCCGTTTCCTCTCTCTGCGTAACTCGTCACGCCAAGGCAGTAAATTGATGCTGGACATGTTACTCGAACCCTCGCAGTGCGAGCCCGGTCGCTATCAGCATGGCCGGCGCATCCGATGCCAGTGCGACCGCATTGACACCACTGCCGATCGCCATGTTCGCAAAGGGGTTTGCAACCGTGGTCGGCAACCCCAGTTTGTCTTCGACTTCACGGCGGAGACCCGTCATCGCGGCCACGCCACCGGCCAGCACCAGCTGGTCCACATAGTTGTACTGGCTGGAGGAAAAGAAAAACTGGAGCGAACGCTGGATCTGCTGCACCAACGCCTCCCTGAAGGGCTCAAGAATCTCCGTTTCATAATCTTCCGGCAGGCCGCCCTGCCGCTTCGCTTGTCCGGCTTCCTCCATGGACAGGCCGTAACGCCGCTGAATTTCTTCGGTCACCTGTTTCCCGCCAAACAATTGCTCGCGGGTATAGAGCGTCTTGCCGTCCACCAGGACGCTCAACGTCAGCATGGTGGCCCCTACATCGGCGATGGCGACGACCTGATTACCGATATCTTCGAATTGTTCCCCGATCAAGCGAAACGCGCGCTCGACGGCAAATACCTCGACATCGATCACACGCGGACGCAGCCCGGCTGTTTCAAGTGCGGCTACGCGCATATCCACGTTCTCGCGCCGGCAAGCCGCCAGCATGACCTCGACCTGATCCGGATTGGTTGCGGACGGCCCGAGCACCTCGTAGTCCAGCGCTACCTCGTCGAGCGGATAAGGCACATACTGGTCAGCCTCGGCGGCGATCTGGTTTTCCAGGCCCAAAGCGCCCAAGTCGGCCGGCATGTCAATGACTTTGGTAATTACCGCCGATCCCGCCACCGCGACGGCCGCATCGCGCGTCTTGGTTTTTGCGGCGGCCACCACCCGCCTGATGGCATCAGCCAGCAAGGCGACATCCTTGACATTCTTCTCTACCACCGCATTGGCCGGCAAGGGGAGAACCCGATAGGCCTCAACCTTGAAGCGGCCACCGCTCCGGCTCAACTCGATGAGCTTGACTGAAGAAGAGCTGATATCCAGCCCCAGCAGTTGTTTTCCCTTTCTCTCGAACAAGCCTAAGAGTCCCATGTTTATGCTTTAACTTCCCGTAGTTAGCCGGAATATATACTAAAACACTTGAGATAAACAACGCCAGGCCACTATGCTTCCTGTTCAGCCCCATCACGGACCGCAACAATGCCATCGCGCCCGCTGAGCATTATGCGGCTCCTCGCCCATCTGACCTCTGCCGCGGTCGGCGGTACACTCATCGTACTGGAGGCCCTGTATCTGTACCTTAGCCCGAAGCTGCCTTCGGTGGAAGTGCTGAAAACCGCAAAATTTCAAACCCCGATGCGACTTTACTCACAAGACTTGAGGCTTATTGGAGAATATGGAGAGCAGCGGCGGCAACCCATCGACTTCGAGGCAATCCCGCCCCTCTTCATCAAGGCCCTGCTCGCCGCCGAAGACGACCAGTTTTATACCCACATGGGGGTAAATCTCAATGGCCTGGCCAGGGCGGCCTTCGAGCTGGCCCGGACCGGCAGCATACAATCCGGGGGAAGCACCATCACCATGCAGGTGGCGCGCAATTTCTTCCTCACCAAGGAACAAACGTTCGTAAGAAAATTCAATGAGATATTACTGGCACTTCGCATCGAAGGTCATCTCGACAAGAACGCGATCCTGACCCTCTACTGCAACAAGATTTTTCTCGGCAATCGCGCCTATGGCATCGCTGCCGCCGCTGAAGTCTATTTTGGGAAGCCGCTGTCGGAACTGTCCCTGCCGGAGCTGGCGATGATCGCCGGCCTGCCGAAAGCGCCTTCCGCCTACAACCCCGCCAGCAACCCGGAGCGCGCACGCGAGCGCCGTGACTGGATCCTGGGGCGCATGCTTCACCTCGGCGATATCGACTTGAGTGCCTATCAAGCCGCGGTGGCGGCACCCGTCTCGGCGCGCGTTTATCAGACCCACCTGGATATTCCGGCTCCCTATGTCGCCGAGATGGCGCGCCGCGAGGTCTTCGCCCAGTACGGCGAGAACGCCTACACCGACGGTCTGCGCGTGTTCACCACCATTCGCGGCGACTGGCAATTGACCGCTGACCGGGCAGTAGCCGGCGGTTTGGCCGACTACGATCAACGCCATGGATACCGCGGTGCCGAAGCCCACATCGCCGATACCCGGCAGTGGCGGAGCCAGCTGGCCACCGTGCCCGTGGTCCAGGGATTGGTACCGGCTGTCGTTACGGAAGTGAAGTCCGAGGGCATCACCGTGGTCCTGGGCGATGGAACACAGCTGGACCTGACCGAGAAAAACGCCCTGGCGGGAATGAAACGCCACCTGGATCAAACGCGGTTCAGCCGCACGATCACCGACTTCACCGGCGTATTCAAGACTGGCGACCTGATCCGGCTGCGCGGTGCCGGCAAACACTGGGAATTGGCGCAGCTGCCGGAGGCGCAGGCGACCCTGGTGGCACTGGACCCTCTTGATGGCGCCATCCGCGCCCTGGCGGGGGGCTTTGATTTTGGCGCCAGCCACTTCAACCGGGCCACCCAGGCCCGCCGTCAACCGGGCTCCAGCTTCAAGCCTTTTATATATGCCAGCGCGCTGGAGCGCGGTTTTACCGCGGCATCCATCTTCAACGACGCCCCCATCGTATTCAACGACCCCGACCAGAAGGAACCCTGGCGGCCGGAAAACGACAATGGCGAGTACTATGGGCCGATGCGATTGCGCGAAGCGCTGTATCTCTCCCGCAATATGGTGTCGATCCGCGTACTCCAAGCCGTCGGCATCCACAATGCCATCGATTCCCTGACGCGGTTTGGCTTCGAGCCCTCGGAACTGTCGCCCAACCTGTCGCTCGCGCTGGGCACCCCCACCTTCACGCCCCTGCAAATGGCGACCGGCTACGCGATATTCGCCAACGGCGGCTATCGCGTGTCACCGTACCTGATCGAGCGCATCGAAGACGCCAGCGGGAATCCACTGTTTACCGCCAATCCCGAGCGCGTGTGCCCTGCCTGCGGCACGCCGGGCACTGAAAACACGGCAGCAGCGCCGGCCGCGCCGAGAGTGATGGACGCCCGCATTGCGTACATCATGGATTCGATGCTCAAGGACGTAATCCGCCGCGGCACCGGCACTCGCGCCCTGCAGCTCAAGCGCGGTGACATTGCGGGCAAGACCGGAACCACCAATGGCCCCCGCGACGCCTGGTTCTCGGGCTACAACCCGACCCTGGTGACGAGCGTCTGGTTCGGGTTCGACGACAACCGGGTGCTCGGTGCCAACGAATACGGCAGCACGGCTGCGTTACCCATCTGGATGAACTTCATGGGCGCCGCGCTCGCTGGCACGCCGGAAGTCTACCGGCCCAGACCTCCCGGCATTCTCAGCGTGCGCATCGATCCAGATACGGGGCTACGTGCCATCCCGGGCGGACATGCGTTCGAAGAGGAGCTGTTTCTGGAGGAGTCCGCACCCGGCGCGTTTTCGGCGGCGCCCGGATCACCCGACGGTGAAGATGCCCGATTACCGGATGACATCCTGTAACACCAACCGTGTTGCTGAAAAACCGCTGCGGACAGTGTTCGCTGCCGGCGCCTCGTATCCGGCGCATCGCGACGTTTTTCAGCAACCTGTCAACTTTCCGCCAGCAGCTCCCGCCAGGGATAGCCCTGATCGCCGAGCACGAAGAAATAAGGGTTGAGCAGATCCGCCTTGGTGTTGTAGCGCAGCGGGCTCAGATCCGCCGCCAGCACCACACCGCCCGCCGCTTCAACCACCGCCTGCGCGGCCGCCGTGTCCCATTCCGCCGTCAGCGCCAGGCGCGGATAAATATCGGCACTGCCCTCCGCCACCAGACACAACTTCAGGGAACTGCCCATGTTGCGGGTTTCAATTTCCCCCACGCGCCGGCTGATGGCATCCAGCCACTGCGCCACGGTATCCGCACCGTGGCTGCGACTCGCCACCACCGTCACCGGCTGCTCCTTGCTCCCCCGCCCCCGCATGGAACGCGTACTGATATCGACGCACCCCCCGGCATCGACGCGCCAGGCTCCCGTCCCCTGCACGCCGGCGTACACGATGTTGGTGACCGGAACGCTCACCACACCCAAGACAGGAACGCCGGCGTCGATCAGTGCGATGTTGACGGTGAACTCGCCGTTGCGTTTGATGAATTCCTTGGTGCCGTCCAATGGATCCACCAGCCAGTAGCGCTTCCAACTCGCCCGCACTTCCCAGCCGGGATCAACCGACTCCTCCGACAACACTGGAATTTCCGGCGTCAACTTCGCGAGACCGGCCATCAGCACCCGATGCGCCGCCAGATCGGCCTCCGTCAGCGGACTGGAATCGCCCTTTTGTTGTTCGCCCATATCGGCGCGTTCATAAACTTCAAGGATGGCGTCGCCCGCGGCGCGGGCCAACGCGATCACCGCCTCGATTTCTACCATGACAAACTCCGGGTTGAGCCGGCGCTCAGGAAGCGCGCGCGGCGAGATGGTCGCGCGCCAGGGCCAGCGCGCTGATGGAAATGGCATCGTTGACGTCGTCCCGGGCAAGCAATTCGCTCAGGCGCGCCAGCGGCCAGCACATGGTCGCCAGGGGTTCGGGCTCGTCGCCGGGGAGCGACTCGGGGTAGAGATCCTCCGCCAGCACGATGTCCAGCTCGCGCTCCATGTAAAACGGATTCAGATAGATGCGTTTGAGCGCGCACAGGCGGCGCGCGCCGTGCCCCGCCTCTTCCTTTAATTCGCGGTCGGCGGCGACCAGCACATCCTCGCCCGGATCCACCGCGCCCTTGGGCAAACCCCAGTGGTAGCGATGGCTGCCGGCGCCGTATTCGCGCACCAGCAGAACTTCGCCCGCGGCGGTCAGCGGCACCACCACCACCGCGCCATAACCCGCGCCACTCAGGCGCTCGTAGACGCGTTCAACGCCATTGGAGAAGCGCAAATCCAGCTGCTCGACGCGAAACAAACGCGATCGCGCGACAATTTTGCGCTTCAATATTGTAGGCGGGGTGGGCATACTTCCTCGGACCAAGTACAGCGCGGAGCATTATGTTGGATGATCGACTGGAGCGCTATCGACACCGTTCTGCTCGACATGGACGGCACCTTGCTCGACCTCCACTTCGACAACCATTTCTGGCAGCACCATCTGCCGCGGCGTTTCGCTGAGCACCACGGGCTCGACCACGAGGCCAGCATTCGCGAGCTGCACGACCGGTTCGCGCGCGAACAGCACCGCCTGCAATGGTATTGCACGGATTACTGGTCGGCGCAGCTCGGGCTCGACGTGACCGCCCTGAAGCGCGAAGTCGCCCACCTGATCGCCGAGCGTCCCCGCGCCGGTGCCCTGCTGGAACAACTGGGCGCGCGCGGGCGCCACCGGATCCTCGTCACCAACGCCCATCGCGACAGCCTGAACCTCAAGCTGAGCCGCACCCTGATCGGCGCCGGGCTCGACCGCATGATTTCATCGCACGACTACGGCATGCCCAAGGAAGACCCTGCGTTCTGGCAGCGCCTGGCCGCCGAAGTGAGCT
Organism: Gammaproteobacteria bacterium; assembly: GCA_016191205.1. Taxonomy (GTDB): domain Bacteria; phylum Pseudomonadota; class Gammaproteobacteria; order Pseudomonadales; family Porticoccaceae; genus JAGPUQ01. The sequence continues at coordinate 145,106 of JACPPB010000005.1, forward strand.
TCGATCCGCTGCGCACCCTGTTTATCGACGACAGCGAGCCGGTGCTCGACGCCGCCCGGGATTACGGCATTGCCCATCTGCTGTGCATCAGTCAACCCGACAGCCGGCGCGGCCACCGCGAGCAACTGCGCTTCCCGGCCCTCGCCGATTTCGACGACATCCTTCCGGTGATCTGATGGCAGTGGACACAGCGGTGCGGGTGCGGCTCGACAAATGGCTGTGGGCGGCGCGCTTTTTCAAAACCCGCAGCCTGGCGAAAGCCGCGATCGAAGGCGGCAAGGTGCAGATCAACGGTCAACGCGCCAAACCCAGCAAGGAAATCGAGCAGGGAGTCACCCTGACCATCCACCAGGGCTGGGAGGAAAAAACCGTCGTGGTGACTGCCTTGTCCGAGCAGCGCCGGGGTGCCGCCGAAGCGGCGCTGTTGTACGCCGAAACCCCTGAAAGTCTGGCCCAGCGCGAACAGAAAGCCGCCGCCCGCCGCGCCGCACGCGCTGGCGTCCAGTATCCGGACGAACGCCCCAGCAAAAAACAGCGTCGTCAGATCATCCAGTTCCGTGGCCTCGATTTTTCCGACCCCGCGTGATACGACCTGTGCCAATAACGCTCAGCGACATCCACCAGCGTTTTCTGTTCGAGGACTACGATATCCGCGGCGAGATCGTATCGCTGCGCCAGTCCACCGCCGAAGTGTATCGCCACAATCCCTATCCGGCGGCACTGCAAGCGCAACTCGGCGAATTTCTCGCGGCCGCCGCCCTGATCAGCGCCAACCTGAAAGCCGCCGGCACGATCACGGTACAGGCGCGGGGCGACGGGCCGGTGCCGCTGCTGATGGCGGAGTGCGCCGACCGCCACGATCTGCGCGCCATCGCGCGCATGCCGGATACCGGCGCCGTACTCAGCGACGATCTGCGCCAGCTGGTGGGGTCCGGCCATCTGAGCATCACCGTGACCATGCCCGGCCGCGAGCGCCACCAGGGCATAGTGCCGCTGGAACACCCGCGCCTCGCCGCCTGTCTTTCCGATTACTTCGCCCGTTCGGAGCAACTGCCGACCCGCTTGTGGCTCGCGGCCGATTCGGAAGCGGCCGCCGGCCTGCTGCTGCAGGCGCTCCCGGCCCAGCGCCAGACCCGGACCGAGCGTGAACGCTGCTGGGAGCATCTCACCACCCTGGCCGACACCCTCAGCGCCCATGAGCAACTGACACTCGGCCACGGCGCGCGGTTGCACCGCCTGTTCCACGGTGAACAGGTGCGCATCTACGACCCGACGCCGCTGCGGTTCGCGTGCAGTTGTTCGCGCGCGCGTATTGCCGACTCCATCGTTGCCCTCGGGCCGGACACGGTACGCGAGCTGCTGGCGAGCTCGCCGCTGTTGTCGACCCAGTGCCAGTTCTGTCATCAACGCTACGACTTCACCGCGGCCCAACTATCCGCCGCTGCGCTGGGCGCGGACCCCACCCTGCACTGACCGCCTGTTGCCCCCGGGGTTTTTTTTGCATAATTGGCGCCCCCACGCCCGCACGAGTGCCCCAGTGACCCAGCGACAAGACTCCCCGATGGCCCGGACCGAAACGGCAGCGGTCAATGTGTACGCCGATCTGAGCACCGCCGAGTTGATCGAGCTGGCGCTGCAGCGGGGGGAAGGGGTCCTGACCCACAGCGGCGCACTGCTGACCACCACGGGACGTCACACCGGGCGTTCGCCGGCGGATCGGTTCATCGTGGAAGAACCCAGCACCAGCGAGGACATCGCCTGGGGCCCGGTCAACCGCCCGTTTGCCGCCGAGCGCTTCGAAGCCTTGTGGAGCCGTGTCGAGGCCCATCTGGCGGAAGGCGACCGCTTTACGTCGGACCTCCACGTCGGCCAGGATCCTGAACATTACCTGCCGATCCGGGTCACCACCGAAACCGCCTGGCACAGCCTGTTCGCGCGCAACATGTTCATCCGGCCACCCCGCTTCAACCCGTCGGGCAAGGAACCGTGGAAAGTCCTGCATGCGGCCAGCTTTGCCTGCGACCCGCACCGCGACGGCACCACCAGCGCGGGCGCGGTCATCATCCATTTCGCACAGCGCAAATTGCTGATCGCCGGCATGCGTTACGCGGGCGAACTGAAAAAAGGCATGTTTTCGGTGCAAAACTTCCTGCTGCCCGAAAAAGACGTGCTGCCCATGCACTGCGCGGCCAATGTCGGCGAAGCCGGTGATGTCACCCTGTTTTTCGGGCTGTCCGGCACCGGAAAAACGACGCTTTCCGCCGACCCGGACCGTTACCTGATCGGCGACGATGAGCACGGCTGGACCGAGGGCGCGGTGTTCAACCTGGAAGGCGGGTGTTACGCCAAAACCATCGACCTGAGCCATGAAAACGAACCCGTCATCTGGGACGCCATCCGTTTCGGAGCCATCGTCGAAAACGTGGTCGTCGGGAAGCACCGGATTCCTGACTACAGCGACACCGCCCTGACAGAGAACGGTCGCTGCAGCTACCCGCTGGAACACGTGGCGATGCGCTGTGTACCGAATCGGGCCGGTGAGCCGAGCAACATCATTTTTCTGACTTGCGATGTCACCGGTGTGTTGCCGCCGGTCTCGGTGCTCTCCAAGGAAGGTGCTGCCTACCACTTCCTGAGCGGCTACACGGCCCGCGTCGGCTCCACCGAGCTGGGCGGCGAGGCGGGCATCAACCCCACTTTTTCGACCTGTTTCGGCGCTCCCTTCATGCCGCGGCCGGCTGGCGTCTACGCCGAACTGCTGATGAAACGCGCCGAGAGCTTCGGCAGCCGGGTGTACCTGGTCAATACCGGCTGGACGGGTGGTTCCGGGGGCGCCGGCGGCGTCGGCAAACGTTTCCCCATCCCGGTGACCCGTGCCGTGGTTGCGGCGATCCAGAGCGGAGCTCTGGATAATGTGGAAACCGTCAATCTGCCGCTGCTGAATCTCGCCGTACCGCGCCATGTGCCCGGCGTCGACGACCATTACCTGATCCCGCGCAAGAACTGGGCCGATCCGGCCGCCTACGACACCCAGGCGCGCAAACTGGCCGGTCTGTTCATCGAGAACTTCACGCGCTTCGATGTCGCCGCCGCGATCGTTGCCGCCGGGCCCCGCCTCGACTGACGCCCCCCTTCCCGGAGCGCCGCGGCGTGGCGCTCCGACTGCACCGGTACTATCGTCGGGCCAGACTTTGCTCCGCAAGGCAGCCCTGCGCCAGACCGTCCTGTAAACCGCGGCGATAGCAGTCCGCCGCTCCGGCGTGGTCGCCCAGCCCGGTCAACACTTCCGCCATTTCGGCCTGGATTTCCGGCCTGGCGGCCATACGCAACGCACGCTCCAGATAATCTCGCCCCTTGCCCCAGATCGCCAGACGCCGACAGATCTGCCCCAAGGCCAGTAACAGTTGCCACGACTCGCCGTGGCGACGCAGCCAGGTTTCCGCGGTCGCCAGATGCCGGGGCAGTTCAGCGAGCGCTACCCGGGACCAGTCCAGCACCAGGTCCGGCTCCCAGTGCCGGTCCAGGTACCGACGCAACGCCACCTCCGCCGCGGCGGGATCGCCCAGTCTGGCGAGTGCCTCGGCGTAGGGCCGCACACACTCGCCCCGCCGCTGAGATTCGCGCGGAATCCGCTGCCACAGTTCCGCCAGGGCGGCGTGGCGTTGCTGCCGGGATTCAGCAGCGTCAGCGTCCATGGAAAACTCCTGCAGCAGGCCGGAATATATCCGTAGCTCCAGCGCCACCAGCGCATCGGGCGCCGCCACCCGGGCGCGCCGCAATCCCGGCAACAACCCAGCCAGACTTTCCCAGTCCCGCTGCCGAAGCAGAGTGTCACGCAACTCCGTCAGCAGACCGGAATGGTCGACGTGCGCGGCCAGAGCCGCGCGCAATTGATCAACGGCGCGCGTCTCGTCTCCGCGGCGCACCGCCAGACGGGCGCGCATCAGGGCCAGCGCGGCGTTGTCTTCCGGCACTTCGCGCGCGGCCGCCGCCAGAAGTTCCTCGGCCTCCGCGTCCTGACCCAGGCGCGTCGCCGCGTCCGCTGCCAGCACATAGTTGAGTCCGGGAATTTCCGAGCGCGGCGCCGACTGCACCAGGGCACTGCGCGCGCGCGCCCACTGCCCTTCGTAAAAATCGGCCAGCGCCACCATGACCGCACGCCGGCTGCGCGCCTCGCGGCGGCCGCGCTGCCCGCGCCAGGCATTCAGCCCGGGCCGCGTCAATCCGCGCCACAGCAACTTCAATCCGTACCAGCCCAGCCCGACGACCACCAGCAGCAGTGCGCTGAGCCAGAGACTGAGTTGAATCATCCGATCGCCGATCACGATCAGGATGTAGCCACGCGCATAGTCCAGGCCCCAGTACACCAGACCACCCGCCAGCAACATGGCCGCAAGCACCAGCAGCGCCTTTCTCATCGCGGCGCTGCTCCAGCGCGGCGTTGCTGGTCACGCGCCAGGTACTCCCGCACGCGCTCCCGCGACGAACTGATGTCGGGCAGCGTCAATGCCACGGGCTCGGTTTGCAGACCGACGAGTTCGGCGCGCAGCGCGGGGGTGCGGGGATCAAATCCGAAATGCGCATCCAGCAACTGCACAGCCCGCCCCAGGGAATCGCGATAGATGCGCTCCTGACGCGCCAGCACCGCGAGTTGCGCCTGTGACAGCAGCAGTTCCAGATATTGCCGCAGCCGCGCTTCGGCGGCGCGGGAAAGCAGCGCGGGCGGCGGCGCATCGAGGGTGCGCACCCGGAGGTGCTCGGCGCTGAAGCGCCGCAGCGCCGCACCGGCGTTGCTCCACAGGCGCGGCCAGAACCCAACGGAAGGCGGGGCCGCGTCCGGGGCGACGCCGTCCGCGGCCGGCATCGACACCGGCCGCGGCGCGGGATTCAGGGTGGCGATGGCGGCCTGAAGCGCGCTCAGGCGCAGATAAAGGCCTTCGACATCGACGCTGCCGGCCAGCTTCAGCGCCGTCATATCCGCCACCAGTGCCGCCCGCACCGGTTCGAGTCCGGGATCTGTCAGCGGCGCCAGCAAGGTATCGGCGCGCTCCAGCAACGCCAGCGCGGAAGCCGCCGAACGCGCTTCCCAAAGCCGCTGACTGGCAAGGCGCAGCAGGTGTTCGACTTCCACGACCGCGAGCGTGTCGCTGTCCGGAACCGCTGCCTGGCGCGCGCTGGTTTCGCGGTCGAACTCGGTCTTGAGTGCTGTCAGCGCCGTCCGCAGCTGCTCGCGCTCGCGATCCTGGTTATCGACCCGCTCGCGCAGCGCCGCAAGCGCTGCCGCGGACGCTGCCGGCGCCGTTGCCGGCCCTGGCGCGACCGCTGGCTGTTCAGGAGATCCGGCGGTCAACCCGGACACGACCCGGTGCCCATACGCTTGCCAGCCCAGGTAGCCGACCACCGCGAGCACCGCCACCGCCAACAGGCGAACACCCAGCTTGCGCGCCCGCGACCCTGCCCGCGGTACGGCGGCCCCCGCATCGGTACCGGTCCTGCCGACCGCCGACTCTTCTCGTTCTCCTGGCACGTGGGCTCCTGTTGTCATGTCTGAAAGCGCTCCGGAGTGTACCAGCGGCACACCGCCTGCTCCATTTTTGCGGCGAGGGCGCTCGCGGCGACGCGGGGTTCGAAGCCCAGCCCACGCGCGATATCCGCCACCCGCTCGCCCGGCACCAGGCAAACCGGGCGCGGCATCGAGCCGTCCGCGCGTTCCAGCAGTTGACTCAGCGCGCGCAAAACTTCGCCGCTGTGGGCGACCAGCAGCAGCGGGCCGGGCGCCGCCAGCGCGGCGGCCAGCGCCGGCTCCCAGCGCCGCTCCGGCACCCGCCGGTACACCTCACAGTAATGCACGCTGGCGCCGCGCTCACGCAGACCGGCGCGCAACGCATCGCGCCCGCCGACGCCGCGAAAAATCACCAGCGTCTGTCCCTGGACAGCCTGCAATTCGGGCAGTTTGAGGAGTCCTTCGGTGTTCGCCTCGGACGGATGCCGGGCGCTGATGCCCCAGCCCTCGCGCAGTGCCGCGGCGGTCGCGGCGCCGACCGCGAAAATCGGCACGCGGGTCGGGACCAGTCCCGCCGCCGCCAGTTGC
>JACPPB010000063.1 GCA_016191205.1 Gammaproteobacteria bacterium
CGCCGGCGATCACCTTGGCGAGCAATGAATCGTAATGGGGCGTGACCACCGAACCCGCGCTCACGCCGCTGTCCACCCGGATGCCGTCGCCCGCGGGCGCGTCGTACAACGCGATGGTGCCGGTGCCGGGCAGATAACCGCGCGCCGGATCCTCGGCGTTGACGCGCGCCTCGATCGCCCAGCCGGTGCAGGTGATCTGCTCCTGGGTCAGGGGCAGAAGTTCGCCGGCGGCGCTGCGCAACTGCCATTCCACCAGATCGAGCCCGGTGATGTACTCGGTGACCGGATGCTCCACCTGGAGCCGGGTGTTCATTTCCAGAAAATAAATTTCGCCGCTGTCGTTATCGAGCAGAAATTCCACCGTGCCCAGGGAGTCGTAGTCGATCACCCGCGCAAGCGCGACGGCGTAGGTGTGGAGCGCCGCGCGCTGATACGCAGAGATGAACGCCGCCGGCGCTTCCTCGATCACCTTCTGATGGTTGCGCTGGATCGAGCACTCGCGCTCGAACAGATGCACCACCCGGCCGTGGCGGTCGGCGGCGATCTGCACTTCGATATGGCGCGGCGCGGTCACCAGTTTTTCGAGCAGCACCCGGTCGTCGCCGAAACCGGCGAGCGCCTCGGCACGGGCCTGCACCAGCGCCTCGGCGAAGTCCGCCGCGCGATCCACGCGGCGCATGCCGCGCCCGCCGCCGCCGGCGCTCGCCTTGATCAGGAGCGGAAAACCGATGCGCGCCGCCTCCTGCGTCAGGGTGGGCGCGTCCTGGGCGCCGCCGTGATAGCCCGGCACCACCGGCACGCCGGCGCGCTCGGCGATCGCCTTCGACTCGATCTTCGAACCCATGGCGCGGATCGCCTCGCGGTGGGGTCCGACGAAAACGATGCCGGCGGCTTCGCAGGCGGCGATCAGCGCCTCGCTCTCGGCGAGAAAGCCGTAACCCGGGTGGATGGCCTCGGCCCCGGCGCGCTGCGCAGCGGCGACGATGGTGGCGGCGTCGAGGTAGGAGCGCGCGCTTTCCGCCGGGCCGATCGCGAACGCCGCATCGGCGAGCCGGACGTGCAGGGCGTCGCGATCCGCTTCGGAATAGACCGCGAGCGGCCGGATGCCGAGCTTGCGGCAGGTGCGGATGATGCGGACCGCGATCTCGCCGCGGTTGGCGATCAGCAGGGATGCAAACATTATTTTTGTCCGTTACATGCGATAGACCGGCGCCGGGCCGGTCACAGGAGGTTGCAGCGCGGCCAGCGCCAGACACAGGCCGAGCACGTCGCGGGTCTGCGCCGGTTCGATGATGCCGTCGTCCCAGAGCCGCGCGGTGGCGTAGTAGGGGTCGCTCTGCTCGCCGTACTGGGCGCGCACCTGGGCGTCGATGCGGCGCAGGTCATCGGCCAGGCCGGCGTCGTCGTGTTTGATGCTGGCGCGGCGCAGCTCCTGCATCACGTTGCTGGCGATGTCGGCGCTCATGGTGGCACAGCGCGCGCCGGGCCAGGCGAACAGGAAATGCGGCGCGAAACCGCGCCCGGCCATGCCGTAGTTGCCGGCGCCGTAGGAGCCGCCGACGATCACCGAAAATTTTGGCACGCGGGAATTGGCCTGGGCGTAGACCATCTTGGCGCTGTGCTTGGCGATGCCGCCGCGCTCGGCCTCGGTGCCCACCATGAAGCCGGTGATGTTGTGCAGAAACAGCAGCGGTGTCTGGCGCTGGTTGCACAGCTCGATGAAGTGCGCGCCCTTGAGCGACGACTCCGAGAACAGCGCGCCGTTGTTGCCGAGAATCCCCACCGGGTAGCCGTGCAGATGCGCGGTGCCGCACACCAGGGTATCGCCGTAAATCGGCTTGAACTCCTGGAAATCGCTGCCGTCCACCAGGCGCGCGATGATCTCGCGCACGTCGTAGGGCACCTTGGGGTCCGCGCTGATGACGCCGGCAATCTCGTCGGGGCTGTAGGCGGGTGGGCGCACCGCTCGGATGTCGGCGTGGCAGCGCCGCGGCCAGTTGAGCTTGGCGATGATCTCCCGCAGCCGCGCCAGCGCCGCCGGCTCGTCGTCCACCAGATAGTCGTTCACCCCGGACACCCGGCTGTGCATCTCGGCGCCGCCCAGCGTCTCGCCGTCCACCACTTCGTTGATCGCCACCTTGACGATGGACGGCCCGCCCAGATGGATGCGCGCGTTGCCGCGCACCATGATGACTTCATCGGCAAGCGCCGGGATGTAGGCGCCGCCGGCGGTGCAGCCGCCGAACACCGCGGCGAGTTGGGGCAGGCCCTGCTGCGACATGCGGCACTGGCGATAGAAGGTGTTGCCGAAGTGCTCCTTGTCGGGGAACACCCGGTCCTGCTCCGGCAGGTAGGCGCCGCCGCAGTCCACCAGATAGATGCAGGGCAGCCGATTCTGCTCGGCGATCTCCTGGGCGCGCACGTGTTTTTTCACCGTCTCATGAAAAAACGAACCGCCTTTCACGGTCGCGTCGTTGGCGATGATCATGCAGTGCACGCCGCACACCTGGCCAACGCCGGTGACGATGCCCGCCGCCGGCACTTCGTTGCCGTACAGACCCCAGGCGGCGAGCGGCGAGAGTTCGAGAAAGGGCGTGTGGGGGTCGATCAGGCGGTCGATGCGCTCGCGTGGCAGTAGTTTGCCGCGCGCGCGGTGGCGCTCGATATGCGCCTCGCGGATGCCGCTGGCCGCTTCCCGCAGGCGTATGCGCAGGGTGTCGAGCAGATCCTGGTAGTGATCGGTGTTGGCGGCGAAGGACGCCGCGCGCGGATTGACGCGGGACTGGATCTGGCTCATCGGCTGCTCTGGGTCGGGGAACCGGCGCCATTGCCGGCACCGGCCCGGGAATCTAGCAAAATCGGGGCAGGGGTGCGAGGGCGGGATTCCCTGTGGTCGGGAAGCTGTGGTCAGGAAGCGGTGGTCAGGAAGCTGTGGTCAGGAAGTTGCGGTGGAGAGGCTGAGGTAGGGGGCCAGGCGCCTTCGGAGCCGGAGATATCGCGGCATCTGGATTCCCGTTTTCACGGGAATGACGGTGGTTGGGTTCCCGTTGCACGGGAATGACGGTGGTTGGGTTCCCGTCACCCCCGCGCAGGCGGGGGTCCAGGTGCCGCGGACTCTGAAACACCGCGCACCGAAGAGATGGTCCCGCAGCAACTTTTCAACAAGCTGCAAGTGATCGAGCGGCGATCAGGCCGTCAGCATCTTATAGAGCTCATCCTTCAGCGCGAGCCGCTTTTTCTTCAGATCTTCCATGGTCTCGTCGGCACGGGGGCTGCCCTCATCCTCGAGACGGCGCACTTCCCGGTCCAGATCGTTGTACTCGTCGAAGCGGCGGGCGAAGTGATGATCGCTGGCCTTGAGGGTGTGAATCCTGTCCTTGAGTTCGGGAAATTCGTGGCTCAGGGTGTGGTTTTCGATCGACATCATGGCCTCGAAGGTGGCGCAATTGGGGGCGGCAGCATACCAAACTGGCTGCCGGGCGGTATTGCGGGGGTGCTACAGGGCGAACCGCTATCGGACGCCATCCCGCGCAGGGAGTGCGCGTCGTGGCAGCCGCGTGGACAGCGCGCAGGCGGCAACCACTAGGGCGCTGGACACCCACAGGCAGGCGGCGAGTCCGGCGACCTGATAGACCCAGCCCGACAGCACGGTGCCGAGCAGGCGCCCGCCGGCGTTGGCCATGTAGTAGAACCCGACATCGAGGGACACGCCATCGGCGCGGGCGTGGCTGACGATCAGGTAGGAGTGGATCGCCGAATTGAGCGCGAACAGAACGCCGAAGGCGAGCAGGCCCGTCACCAGCACCCAGTTTGGATCGAAGTGCCCGAGGCTGGTGGCGATGGCGGCGGGCAGTGCGGCGAGGGCAAGTGCCGCGCCCAGCGCGCTGCGACCATCCGGAACGCGTTCGCCGGTAAAGCGCGGCGCCAGCGCCTGCACCGCGCCGTAACCGAGTATCCAGCAGGCGAGAAAGGCGCCCACAGCGGTGAAGCTCCAGCCCAGTTCCGCCTGCAGAAACACCGGCAGCGCCACCACGAACCAGACATCGCGCGCGCCGAACAGAAAAAACCGCGCCGCCGACAGTCGGTTCACCGGGCCGCTGCTGGACAGCAGATCGCGAAATTTCGGTTTGAAACTGGTTTTGCCCAGCCGGCTGTCGAGCAGCAGCAGGCCCGCCGCGAACACCGCCGCGAGGCCCGCCGCCATGGCGCCGACCGCGCCGCGAAAACCCAGCGCCGCCAGCAGCACGGCACCGAGAAAGAACCCCGCGCCCTTGAGCGCATTCTTGGAACCGGTGAGCAGCGCCACCCAGCGATACAACTGGCCTTCGCGCCCCTCCGGCACCAGCAGCTTGATACTGCTCTTGGCCGCCATCTTGTTGAGATCCTTGGCGATCCCCGACAGCGCCTGCGCCACCATCACATAGAGCACGCTGAGCTGCGCGGGATCGACCAGCAGCATGGCGAGGGCGACGACCTGGAGCCCGAGGCCGATCTGCATGGTGACGTTCAGCCCCAGCCGCGCCGCGAGCAGGCCGCCGCCCAGGTTGGTGACCACGCCGAAGAATTCGTAGAACACAAACAGCAGCGCCACCTGCAGCGGCGCGTAGCCGAGCTGATGGAAGTACAGCACCACCAGCATGCGCAGCGCGCCATCGGTGAGGGTGAAGGCCCAGTAGCTGCCGGTGACCAGGGCGTATTGGCGCAGCGCGCGGTCCATGGTGCGACTCAGAGCGCCGCCGCGACCTTGCGGGCAAGCTCCATCAACCGGTGCACATAGCCGGTCTCGTTGTCGTACCAGGCCAGCACCTTGACCATGGTGCCGTCGATCACCTGGGTGGAGAGGGCATCGACGATGGCCGAGCGGGTATCGCCGCGATAGTCCGCCGACACCAGGGGTTTTGCCTCGTAGCCCAGAATGCCCGCGAGGCGGCCGGACGCAGCGGCGGCGGCCAGCGCCGCGTTGACCGCTTCCACCGTGGTGGCTCTCGCCACCTCGAACACACAGTCGGTGAGCGAGGCGTTGGCGAGCGGCACCCGCACCGCGAGACCGTTGAGCCGCCCGCGCAATTCCGGGAATATCTCGGCGATCGCGGTCGCCGAACCGGTGGTGGTGGGGATCAGCGACAGACCCGAGGCCCGCGCCCGGCGCAGATCCGGGTGGTAATCGTCGAGCACCCGCTGGCTGTTGGTGATGTCGTGCACCGTGGTGATGGCGCCGTGGCGGATGCCGAACTCGCGCTGGATCACCGCCACCACCGGGGCGAGGCAGTTGGTGGTGCAGGACGCGGCGGTGACGATGTGGTCGCACTCGGCGTCGTAGTTGTGGTCGTTCACGCCCATCACGATATTGAGGGTGCCGTCCTTCACCGGCGCCGACACCACCACCTTGCGCACGCCGGCAGCGAAGTAGGGCGCGAGCGCTTCCTTCGATTTGAACTTGCCGGTGCAGTCCACCACCAGATCCACGTTCAGCTCGCGCCAGGCGGTGGCGGCAATGTCGGCATTGCGCGAGTAGCCCAGGTGGCGCGCGCCGATCAGCAGCTTATCCGGCTCGGCGGCGACGGACTGGCGCCAGGTGCCATGCACCGAATCGTACTGGAGCAGATGGGCAGCGGCGGCGGCATCGCCCGCGATCTCGTTGACGTGGACGATTTCGAGTTCGGGCCAGCCCCAGGCGGCGCGCAGCGCCAGGCGTCCCATGCGGCCGAAGCCGTTGATTGCGATGCGTGTGGTCATCTGGATCAGATCAAGCCGTATATCCGGTTAAGCGGATATATTAGCCAAAAGATATGACCGATCAACTACAGCTGATCAAGGACACTTCCAGAAATCCCCTTTTCGTCGTTCCCTTGCGGTGCCCATCTTCGCAAGAGCGGCGGTGGAAACCCGGTAAAACACGGCACCGGATGCCCACAGATGTTTGGGTTCCCGGCCCGCGCCGGGCGCTGCGCGGAGATAGAGTTGACAGGCCCTTACAGGTCCTGGAACGGAAGTTTCCCGATCTTGCCCCACACCGCGTTGAGGCGCTGGTCGCGCCCGCAGTTCCAGCGGTAGAACTTGTAGCGGGCGGGATTTTTGAGGTGATAGTCGCGGTGGTATTTCTCGGCGGCGTAGAAGGGGCCGGCATCGGTAATTTTGGTGGCGATGGGCGCGCTCAGCAGGCCGCTGTTTGCCAGGGAGTGCAGGCTTTCCTCGGCAAGCCGCCGCTGGTCGGCGTCGACCGCAAAAATGGCGCTGCGATACTGATTGCCCCGGTCGCAGAACTGGCCGCCAGCGTCGTACGGGTCGATGTTGCGCCAGAACACCGCGAGCAGTTGCCGGTAGCTGGTGAGTTCCGGATCGTAGAGTACTTCCACCGCCTCGGCGTGGCCGGTGCCGCCGGCCGAGACCTGTTCGTAGCTGGGATTGGGGACCGTCCCGCCGGTATAGCCCGGATTCGTGGCGATGACGCCGGGGACTGCGTCGAACGCCGCTTCCACGCACCAGAAGCACCCGCCGGCAAAGATGGCGCGCACGGGTTCCGCCGCGGCGACCACCACGCCGTTCGACAGAGTGCCGGCGGCGAGCGCCAGCGCGAGGGTAACCATCCGTGCGATACGCCTGTTCATTGATTCGCTTCCTTGAGCGGGAGACGCCCGTTGGAGGCGAAGCGGTGCGATCAGTTCCCGCGCAGGCGTGAAAAGAACTCCGGCACCACCTTGCTCGCCGGACCATAGTAGCGCTCGCGGAACAGGGTTTCGCCGAGCGACGGTTCCATGTTCAGTTCCACGGTGGTGACGCCGCGCTGGTGTACCAGCTCCACGAATCCCGCCGCCGGGTAGACGTTGCCCGAAGTGCCGATGGAGACGAACAGGTCGCACTCCGACAGGCGCACGTGAATTTCATCCATGTGCAGCGGCATCTCCCCGAACCAGACGATATGGGGGCGCACCTTGCCCGCCGCCATGCACCAGGGGCACTGGGTGGCAAGTGCAATGTCTTCGCGGCTTGCGTAGATCTGGTGGCAGCGCTGACAGCGCACCTTGTGCAGTTCGCCGTGCATGTGCAGCAGGCGCTGGCTGCCGGCGCGCTCGTGCAGGTCGTCGACGTTCTGGGTAATCAGGAGGAAGTCGCCGGGGAAGTCGCGCTCGAATTCGGCGAGCGCCAGATGCGCGGCGTTGGGCGCGATGTCCGGGTGTTGCAGGTCGCGGCGGCGGGCGTTGTAGAACTCCAGCACCTTGCGGGGATTGCGCGCATAGGCTTCGTAGGTGGCGACCTCCTCGATGTCGTGATCCTCCCACAGGCCGCCGCTGTCGCGGAAGGTGCGAATACCCGATTCCGCCGAAATGCCGGCGCCGGTGAGAACGACGATGGACTGGGGACGTTTCACGATGGGCTTCATGATGGGCGGATGACTCCGGCAAGACGAGTCGCCATGGTACCAACAGGCCACCGAAAAAAATTGCCGCGAGCGCTTGCGGCACGGCGCGCGGCGGGCGTAATCCGGCACAATCGGCGCGGCAGCCATCAGGGCAGGAGTCGCGGTGGACACGGTCTTTCACTACCCTCGGGGATTGCTGATCCAGTTTGCCAAGGCGCCGGTGCCGGGGCAGGTCAAGTCGCGCATGAGTCCGGTCCTGACCGATGAACAGAGCGCCGAACTGCATCGGATCCTGGTTCGCCACACGCTCGGCAAGTTGGCGTTGGCGCGACTGGCGCCGGTGGAACTGTGGGTCAGCGCCCCCCATCCGTTTTTTGCCTCGCTGGCTGATTTGGCGCCCTCGGTAACCCAGGCGGGGGCCGATCTCGGTGAGCGGATGTGGCATGCGTTCGAGACGGCGCTGCCGCGCGCCCGTCCGGTGGTGCTGGTGGGAAGCGACTGCCCGTTTTTTTCGACGCGCTATCTGTTGCAGGCGTTTCATCTCCTGCTTGCCCCCGATGTGGACGCCGTACTGGGGCCGGCCGAGGACGGCGGCTATGTGCTGCTGGGACTCAAGCGCAACCACAAGCAACTGTTCGCGGGCATCGACTGGGGCACCGCGCGCGTGCTGGAACAGACCCGCGACCGGCTGCGACAACTGGGCTGGCGCTGGCGCGAGCTCCTGGCGCTGCCGGATATTGATAACCCGACTGACCTGGAATTGGTAAAGGACTTGGGTCTTTTTTGAGGTTAGTTATATAACATCATGATTTTATTGATATAAAAATTCTTGACCAAGTGGTTGATTGGACTTACCTTGCGCGCGTGGCACGTCTACGCGCGTGTCTCCCGTGACTGGCTGGACCGATACTCAGCCGGACCATTGCATGAGGGTGTTTGACGCATGATTGAAACAGACATCGAGCCGGGGCTTCTCGAGAACCAGAGCGATTCGTTTCATGGCACTCTGGACAAGCGGCGGGTCATCATCGACATGGAAGCCCGCAAGCGTCTGGAAGAAAAGCTGGAGCAGCGTCGTCTGGAAAAGCTGATCCGGGATTACGATTTCGACCTCGAACGCGATCTCGACTGACGCCGGTTCCCTGATTCGCCGCTTGGGGGTGGCGAATCGGTTTGTTCAGTGTCGTTGCGGCGCCGCGTTTTTCCACCTGCGCCGATTCCGGCATAATGCGCCCGGTTTTATCGGGAGTCCCCTGTGTCGCCGGCGCCGCTACTCGAATTCCGGGACCTGGCTTTCGAGCGCAACGATGTGCCGTTGTTTACCGGCCTGTGCGGCGCGGTGCGCAGTGGCGACATTCTCCAGATTCTCGGTGCCAACGGTGCCGGCAAAACCACCCTGCTGCGGGTGCTCACCACCGCGCTGACGCCCGCGGCGGGCAGTCTCTGCTGGCGCGGTAGGCCGCTGCCGGGGCAGCGCAGCCGCTATCTCGCGGAGTTGGCGTTTGTCGGTCATACCCCGGGTCTGAAACGGGCGTTGTCGCCGCGCGAGAATCTGCGCTGGCTGGGCGGACTGTTCCCCCTGCACCGGGAGCGGATGGACGCGGCCTTGGCGATGCTCGGACTGGGCGAGTGGGCGGATATTCCGTGCGCGCAGCTCTCGGCCGGCCTGTTGCGGCGCGTCGCCCTGGCGCGACTGCCGTTATCGGGTGCGACGCTGTGGATTCTGGATGAACCCCTGACCGCCATTGACCGGGACGGAACCGCCCAGGTCGAGGAATTGCTGCGGCGCCACCAGGCGGATGGCGGTGCGGTGGTGTTCAGCAGCCATCAAGCGCTGGCGTTGCCCGGAGTGCGCCAGTTGGCGCTGGCGGGGTAGGCTGGCCATGGCGGCACCGCAACTGCCCGAACTGCCGGGTCTGGCCGCCGGATACGGCGCGCTGCTGCGCCGCGACCTGCAACTCGCCTGGCGTCAGCGCGGGCAAGCCGTGAACCCGCTGATTTTTTTTGTCATGGTGACCGCATTGGTGCCCCTGGCGGTGGGGCCGGAGCCGGCGCTCCTGACGCGGCTCGCGCCGGGGATGGTGTGGATCATGGCGCTGCTCGGCACGCTGCTGGCGGCGGATGCGCTGTTTCACGAGGACTTTGTCGATGGCGCGCTGGAACATCTGGTGCTGTCGCCGCAACCGCTGTGGTTGCTGGTGCTGGCCAAGGTGACGGCGCACTGGCTGGTGATCGGACTGCCCATTACCCTGCTGTCGCCACTGCTCGGCCTGATGCTTGCTCTGCCGGACGCCGGCTTCGTGCCGCTGCTGGCCGGGCTGGCGCTGGGAACCCTGGTGTTCAGTCTGCTGGGCGCGGTGGGCGGTGCGTTGACGGTGGCATTGGGGGGGCGCAGTGTGCTGCTGTCCCTGCTGGTACTGCCGCTCTATGTGCCGGTGTTGATTTTCGGTACCAGTGCGGTGACCCAAGCGGTCGCTGGCGGCGGCAGCGGGGGACCGCTGGCGCTGTTGGGGGCCATTGCCGCGCTGGCGCTGGCGGTAGCACCTTTCGCGGCGGCAGCCGCATTGCGGGCGGGGATCGATGGCTAGGAGATGGCAGTGGTTCCATCGGCTGGGCTCGCCGCCGGGATTTTACCGGGCGAGCGGTTACTGGCTGCCCTGGCTGGCGGTGGCGGCGGCCCTGCTGCTCGGGGTGGGTCTGGTGTGGGGGCTGGTGTACGCGCCGCCCGATGCGCGCCAGGGCAACAGTTTCCGGATCATCTACATTCATGTGCCGGTGTCGTTTCTGGCGCTCGCGGGCTACTACGTGATGGCGGTGGCGGGTGCGGTCCACCTGATCTGGCGGATGAAACTGGCCGACATGGTGATGACGGCGGCGGCCCCGCTGGGCGCGGCGCTGACCTTCGTCGCGTTGTTCAGCGGCGCGGTCTGGGGCAAGCCCACCTGGGGCACCTACTGGGTGTGGGACGCGCGCATCACCTCCATGCTGGTGCTGCTGTTTCTCTATCTGGGCGTGGTGGCATTGCGCCAGGGATTCTCCAATCAGGAAGCCGCGGGTCGCGCGTGCGCGGTGCTGGCGCTGGTCGGCACGGTGAACATTCCCATCATCTACAAGTCGGTGGACTGGTGGTACAGCCTGCATCAGCCCGCGACCATCCGCCTCACCGCGGCCCCCAGCATGCATCCGGACATGTTCAAACCCCTGCTGGTGATGATTCTGGGGCTTTATGTGTTTTATGCGCTGGTGCTGATTCTCAACACCCGGGCGGAAATTCTGGCGCGCGAGCGCCGTACCGGCTGGGTTCGGGAGCTGGCGATGGGGAGGAACCAAGATTGAATCCGCAGTTTCACGGCGTTGCCGAATTTCTCGCCATGGGCGGTCACGGACCCTATGTCTGGAGTGCCTACGGCGTTGCCCTGGTGGTGCTGGTCTGGCTGGTCGTGCAGCCGCTGCGCCGGCACGCGGCCATCCTGAAAGCGGTGCGCCGGGCCGGCGCACGGGAGCAGAAGCACTGATGCACCCACTGCGCAAACGCCGCCTGCTGGTGGTCGTCTTCATTCTGGTGGTGAGTTCGATCGGTGTCGCACTGGCCACCTACGCGCTGCGCCAGAACATGAATCTCTTCTACACGCCGAGCCAGGTGGCGGCCGATACCGTCCCGGGCGATGTGCGCATCCGGGTCGGCGGCATGGTGGTGCGCGGCAGCCTGACGCGGACACCGGGCGATCTCGGCGTGAGTTTTCGCCTCACCGACGGCAATGATGAATTGCTGGTGCACTACACCGGGATCCTGCCCGACCTGTTCGGCGAAGGCGAAGCGGCGGTCGCTGCCGGTTACCTGCGTTCCGGACGGACCCTGGAAGCGGATCAGGTGCTGGCCAAGCACGACGAGAACTACACGCCGCCGGAAGTGGCGGATGCCATGAAAACCGGCCATGCCGCCCGCGCCGCGCGCGATGCCGGGGCACAAGGGAGTTCCGCGCCGTGATTCCCGAATACGGACATTTCGCACTGATCCTCGCACTGTGCCTGAGCCTGGTACTGGCCGTGGTGCCGATGCTGGGCGCGACCCTGGGCCGGCCGCTGTGGATGGCCAGCGCGCGACCGCTCGCGTTCGGGCAGCTCGTCCTGGTCGCCATCAGCTTCGGCTGTCTCGCGGCGGCGTTTCTGGGCGATGACTTCAGCGTGCGTTATGTGGCCCAGAACGGGAACAGTCTGTTGCCCGTGTATTACAAAATCAGCGCCGTGTGGGGCGCCCACGAAGGCTCCCTGCTGCTGTGGGTGCTGGTGCTGGCGGGCTGGACCGCCGCGGTGGCGGCGTTCAGTCGGGAGCTGCCGCCGGAACTGGTGGCGCGGGTGCTCGCGGTGATGGGCATGATTGCCGTGGGCTTTCACCTGTTTTTGCTGCTGACCTCCAATCCGTTCGAGCGGCTGCTGCCCATGGCGCCCGCGGAGGGCCGCGATCTCAACCCGCTGTTGCAGGATTTCGGGCTCATCGTGCATCCGCCGCTGCTGTACATGGGCTATGTGGGGCTATCGGTGCCCTTTGCGTTTGCCATCGCGGCGTTGCTGGGCGGGCGCATGGACGTGGCCTGGACGCGCTGGACCCGCCCCTGGACCAACATCGCCTGGGCGTTTCTGACCATCGGCATCACGCTGGGCAGCTGGTGGGCCTACTACGAGCTGGGCTGGGGCGGCTGGTGGTTCTGGGATCCGGTGGAAAACGCGTCCTTCATGCCCTGGCTGATTGCCACGGCGCTGGTGCACTCGCTCGCGGTGACGGAAAAGCGCGGACTGTTTCGCGGCTGGACCCTGCTGCTCGCGATCTTCGCGTTCGCGCTCAGTCTGCTGGGGACTTTCATGGTGCGCTCCGGAGTGCTGACTTCGGTCCATGCGTTTGCCAGCGATCCCACGCGCGGCGTGTTCGTGCTGGCGTTTCTGGGCGTGGTGATCGGCGGCTCGTTGCTGCTCTACGGACTGCGCGCACCCGCGCTGCGGGTGCCGGCGAGTTTCGGCTGGCGTTCGCGGGAGGCGTTCGTGCTGGCGAACAACGGGCTGCTGGCGGTGATTACGGCGGTCATCCTGCTGGGCACCCTCTATCCGCTGGTCGCCGACGTGATGGGCTGGGGCAAGATTTCCGTGGGGCCGCCGTACTTCAACAGTTTTTTCGTGCCGCTCACGCTGGCGTTGGCGCTGTTGATGGGCATCGGCGCCCTGTTGCAGTGGAAGGACAGCGCGCCCGCCCCGATGGCGCGCGCGGCGGGTCTGGGCGCGCTGGTGGCGGTGCCCGCGGCCGGGTTGCTGCCTTGGCTCTGGGGTTCCTGGCAGTGGGGCGCGGCGCTCGCGTTGGCCGCCACCGCCTGGATCGCCGCGCTGACCGTCCGCGATCTGTGGCGCAAAAGTGCGTTCGCTCCGAGTCGCTGGCAGGGCCTGCAGCGGTTGCGCGGCGGTTACTGGGGCATGGTCTGCGCCCATCTCGGCATTGCCGTCGCCATCGCCGGGGCCGGTGTCGCGTCGAGTTACAGCGTCCAGCAGGACGTGCGGATGGAGCCTGGCGATACCCAGGTCGTCGCCGGTTATGAATTCCGTTTCGACGGTGTCACCGCGCGGGATGGTCCCAACTACCACGCCCAGATCGGAGCTTTCGATGTACGCCGCGACGGCCACCCGGTGGCGCATCTGGAACCCGAGAAGCGTCGCTATCAGGGTGGTCAGGTGATGACCGAGGCCGGTATCGACGCGGGCCTGGGTCGCGATCTCTATGTGGTGCTGGGCGAGCCACTGGACGACACGGCCTGGGCGGTGCGGCTGCATGTGAAGCCGCTGGTGCGTTGGCTATGGCTGGGGGGCGCGCTGATTGCGATCGGCGCCGTGGTTGCCGTGGGCGACCGGCGCTACCGCCGGCCGGTGCCGGTGCGGGCAGCGGTGTCTGCAAACGTGGTGGGACCTTAGCGTATGGCGCGCATCAAGTTGTTCGTACCGCTGATCATCTTTCTGGTACTCGCGGCGCTGCTGTATCTGGGGCTCGGTCACGATCCCCGGGAATTGCCCTCCGTGCTGGTAGATCGCCCGCTGCCGGCGTTCGCGCTGCCCGCGCTGGGCGACGACAAGGCCCTGGATCAAACCCTGTTTCGCGGTGGTCCTCATCTGCTCAATGTCTGGGGCACCTGGTGCGGGGCCTGTCGCGACGAACACCCGTTCCTGGTCGAGCTGGCCGCCGGAGGCATACCCATCATCGGCCTCGATTACAAGGACGATCCCGCCGCTGCCCGCCGCTGGCTGGCGGACATGGGCAATCCGTATCAGGAAGTGATCGCCGATGGCGAAGGTCGCCTGGGGCTGGATCTGGGCGTCTACGGAGCGCCGGAAACCTATGTGGTCGATGCCACCGGTGTCATCCGCTATCGTCACGTCGGGATTCTCAACGCGCAGATCTGGCGCGAGCGCATCGAGCCCGTGTATCGCAAATGGCTGGCGCCGTGAAATGCGAGTGAGACTGGCGTTCCGGATTTTTCTGATGGCGATTGCGGGGTGGGCGTCCGCGCCGGGCGCGCTGGCCGATGTCGAGATCGAGGATCTGGGCTCGGCCGTGGCGAACGCGCGCTACGCGACGTTGATCGACGAGCTGCGCTGCCCGCAGTGTCAGAACCAGAATCTCGCCGCCTCCAACGCGCCCATCGCCGGGGATTTGCGCGCGCAGGTGCGGCGCCTGTTGCGTGAGGGCAAGAGCGACACGGAAATCATCGATTTTCTGGTGGGCCGCTACGGCGACTTCGTGCTCTACCGCCCGCGCTGGCAGCCTGCCACCTACCTGCTCTGGCTGGGCCCCGGCGGGTTGCTCATCGCCGCGGGGCTCACGGTGGTTCTGGTGGTGCGGCGGCAGCGGCGCGCGCCTCCCAAAGCGGTGCTGGATGGCGCGGCGCGCGCGACCCTGACGCGGCTGCTGGACGAAAACGGCGAACACCGCATGGATGACCGCCGATGAGCTGGCTGGGGTTTGCCGGATTGCTGGTGGTGGCGCTGCTGTTCGTCGTATTCCCTTTGTGGCGGCGTGCCCCCCGGACGAATCGGGTGACGCTGGGCGTGGCGAGCAATGTGGCGGCCTTTCGCGCGCGGCGACAGGAACTCGATGAACAGCAGGGGCGTGGCGAAATCGACACCGCACGCCACCGGGAACTGCTGGCGGAAGCGGAACTGTTGCTGGTCGCCGATGCGGGTGTCGATTCCGGCACCAACGCGGTGCCGCAACGCAGTGGCGGTGCCTGGCTGCTGGCGCTGGCCGGCGTTGTCGTGATCGGTGTGGCGGTCGCGGGCTACGTCCGGCTGGGGGCGGCGCCGGATCTGGCGCTGCGCGCACTGCTGGCGCAGGACAGCGCAGTGTCTTCCCCGGAGCTGCTGACGCGCCTCAAGGAACGGCTGGTGCAGCGTCCCGACAACACCTATTACCGACTCTTTCTGGCGCGCCTGGAGCTGGAAGCCGGTCACCCGGAAGATGCGCTCGCGGCCTATCGGGAATTATTGCAGCGCGAACCCGATGCCACCGAGGTGCGGGCCGAATACGCGCAGGCCATGTTTCTGGCGGCCGACAGCAAAATCACCGACAGCGTGCGTGCCGAGGCCGAGCAAGTGCTGGCACGGGACCCCGGCAATGCCATTGCCCTGGGGCTGCGCGGCATCAGTGCGTTTCAGGCCGGCGATTACCGGGCCGCCATCGTCGCCTGGAATGCCGTCATCGCCGCGGCCCCCGCCAGTCCCGAAGCCGATGCCGTGCGTGGCGCCATCGCCGCCGCGCGCGCGCGGCTGGGCGAAGCACCGCCGCCACCGCTGGTGCGGATTGCGGTGACGCTGGGGGCCGGCGTCCCGCCGGATATTCCTCCCGATACGCCGGTATTCGTGTTCGTCCGCGAGTGGCAGGGGCCGCCCATGCCGGTGGTGGCGCGGCGGTTGCGGCTGGCGGATTTGCCGATCACGCTGGAATTCGACGACACGGCATCGCTGACGCCGGCGCGTCCGCTGGCGTCGATCGGCAAGATCGAGGTGGTGGCGCGCGTGGCTCTGGGGGGAACGCCCACGCCCAGCCCCGGCGACATCGAAGGACGTGCGGGGCCGTTCGAGCGCGGCGCGGAAACGGTCGCGGTGGAGTTGGTGATCGACCAGATCGTCGGCGCCGTCGCGACTTCATCTCCGGGCTCTGCCCCGCCCCCCGCGGCCCTGAGTCCGGGGCGCTGACACTGACATTCCGAACGCTGACCGGCGCTGTAATCCGGTAAAATCCGCCGCCTGCACCACCCACTCACGAGCCGCCAATGGCCAGTACCCGTCCGGAAAGTCGCGAGGCGTACCAGCACCAGCACGATCCGGAAAAAATCGCCGCACGGCTCGAAAGCGGGCCGGAATCCATCTATCTCAAGGATTTTGTCTACGGCGCCATCGACGGCGCGGTGACCACCTTTGCCGTGGTGGCGGGGGTTGCGGGCGCGGGTCTGGCGCCGGGAATCATCATCATCATGGGTTTTGCCAATCTGCTGGCTGACGGCTTCAGCATGGCGGTCAGCAATTTCCTGGGTACGCGCGCCGAAAACCAGTATCGCGATCAGGCCCGGCGGCGCGAGCTGGACGAGGTCAACAAGTGGCCCGAGGGCGAGCGCGAAGAGGTCAGACAGATCTATGCGCGCAAGGGCTTCGAAGGTCCATTGCTGGATGAGGTCGTGCGCGTGCTCACCAGCGACAAGGAGCGCTGGGTGGATGTGATGCTCCAGGAAGAGCACGGCATGACCCTGGGCAGCCACGACGCGGTCCGCGCCGGCCTGGCGACCTTCAGCGCATTCCTGCTGGTAGGACTTGTTCCGCTGCTCCCCTATCTCCTGAACTGGTGTGGGCTGCTCCGGTGGCACGTGATGGAGACGATCCCGCATCCCTTTCTCTGGAGTTCGGTGCTGACCAGCGTGGCCTTCTTCTGGGTGGGTGCCCTCAAGGGGCGCTTCGTCAATCAGTCCTGGCTGCTGTCGGGGGGAGAAACGCTCGGCATCGGTGGTGTTGCGGCGGCGATGGCGTATGGCGTGGGCGTACTGCTGAAAGGTCTGGCGGGCTGAGGGCGGTAGCCCTGACCGTGACTTTGGAGTCAGGCATCGCCATTGTTCGCCCGCGCGCCGGCTCTTAAGGTTGGCGCCCCGCCGGGGGCTCAATGCCGGTCGGGTGCTTCCAACAATTTTCCGCATGGGCCTGCCATGAATTTCGCTATCTCCGAAGAACAGAAAATGATTTATGGCTATGGCGCGGAGCTCGCCAAAACCTACGATCGCGCCTACTGGATGGAACACGCCCGCGCGCACCGTTTTCCCGAGGCGATGTACCAGCAGATCGCCGCCGACGGTTTTCTCGGCACCATGGTGCCTGAAGCCTACGGTGGTTCCGGGCTCGGCATGACCGAGATGCTGCTGTTTCAGGAAGGCCTGGCCAACCAGGGCATCCCGCTGCTGAGCCTGGTGATCGGCGCCACCATGTCCATGGGGCCGCTCGCCGAGCACGGTACCGAGGCGCAAAAACAGCGCTTTTTGCCCGCCGCGTGCAAGGGCGAGATCCGCTTCTGTTTCGCCATCACCGAGCCGGACGCCGGCACCAACACCATCCGTATTTCGACCCTGGCCAAGCCCAGGGCCGACGGGCGGTTCAGCCTGTCGGGGCGCAAGACCTATATCACCGACGCGGGCGAATCCGACTATGCGCTGGTGGTGGCGCGCACCACGCCGCACACCGAAGTCAAACGCAAGACCGACGGTTTCACGCTGTTTCTGGTGGACCTCAAGGCAAAAGGCATCGAAATGCACCCGATCCCGGTGAGCGTGCCGCTGCCGGAAATCCAGTATCAGGTGTTCTTCGACGACGTCGATCTGGGCCCCGACGCTGTGCTGGGCGAAGTCGGCAAGGGTTTCAATATCCTGTTCGAATCGCTCAATCCCGAGCGCATCCTGGGCGGCGCCATCTGTTCCGGCGTGGGCCGCTATGCGCTCGAAAAAGCCGTCGCCTACGCCAACGAGCGGGTGGTGTTCAACGGCCCCATCGGCGCCTATCAGGCACTGCAACATCCGCTCGCCAAAGCCAGGACCGAAATCGAACTGGCCTCACTGATGGCGCGCAAGGCGGCCTGGCTGTTCGATCAGGGCCTGCCCTGCGGCGCCGAGGCCAACATGGCCAAGCTCGCGGCATCCCAGGCCGGCGTCAACGCCGTGGACGCCTCGTTGCAGTGTTTTGGCGGCAACGGCTTCACCCAGGAGTACGGCATTTTCGATCTGTACCCGCTGGTGCGTCTCACCAAGACCGCGCCGGTCAATAACGAAATGATCCTGAATTACATCGCCGAGCATGTGCTCGGCTTGCCGCGATCCTATTGATCGCTCATCAGCAGCGGAGACGGCGCCATGGATTTCATGCTTTCCGACGAACAGAAAATGATTTTTGAATACGGCCGCAGTCTGGCCGCCGACATCGGCCGCGATTACTGGGTCGAATGCGCGGAAAAAGGCTGCTTCCCGGACAAGATGTATAAAAAGGTCGCGCAGGACGGCTTCGTCGGCGTCATGGTGCCGGAGGCCTACGGTGGCGCCGGACTCGGCATGACCGAGATGGCGCTGTTCAACGAAAGCCTGGCGGAGCAGGGCATGCCGCTGCTGAGCCTGGTGGTGGGTGCCACCATGGGCCTCAGCCTGATCGCGAGTTTCGGCACCGAGGCGCAGAAGAAAAAATACCTGCCGCCCGCCTGCGCCGGCGACACGCGCTTCTGTTTTGCGATCACCGAACCGGATGCCGGCACCAACTCGATGCGCATTTCCACCATCGCCAAGCCGCAGCCCGACGGCAGTTTCAAACTCACCGGCCGCAAGGTGTACATCACCGACGCGCAGGAATCGGATTACATGGTACTGGTCACCCGCACCACACCGTTCGCCGATGTGAAGCGCAAGACCGACGGTTTCACGCTGTTCATCGTGGACACCAAGGCCAAGGGCATCGAGATGCACCCGATTCCGGTCAGCGTGAAAATTCCCGAGATGCAATATCAGGTTTTCTTCGACGACGTGCAGCTGACGCCGGACCAGGTGCTGGGCGAAGTGGATCGCGGCTTCGACATCCTGTTCCACACCCTGAATCCCGAGCGTATTTTGGTGGGCGCGATCTGCGCCGGCCTCGGGCGTTATGCGCTGGGGCGGGCGGTGGAATACGCCAACGAGCGCGTGGTGTTCAAAGGCCCCATCGGCGCCTATCAGGCCTTGCAGCATCCGCTCGCGAAAGCCAGGACCGAAATCGAACTCGCCGCGCTCATGACCTACAAGGCGGCCTGGCTGTTCGATCAGGGCCAGCCCTGCGGGCCGGAGGCCAACATGGCCAAGCTGGCCGGCTCCGAGGCCTGCATCAAGGCGGTCGATGCCTCGCTCCAGTGTTTCGGCGGCAACGGTTTCACCAAGGAATACGGCATTTTCGATCTGTTCCCGATCGCGCGCTTGATGCGTACCATTCCCTTCAACAACGAAATGATCCACAACTACATCGCCGAACATGTGATGGGCCTGCCGCGCTCCTACTGAGCGCGGTCAGAACGGGAGGACTGAATGGATTTTGAACTGAGTCAGGAACAAACCATGATCTACGAGTACGGCGCGAGTCTCGCGAAGACTTACGACCGCGCCTACTGGATGGAGCACGCCGAGCGCCGCGCATTTCCCGAAGCCATGTACAAGCAGATCGCCGCCGACGGTTTTGTCGGCACCATGGTTCCGGAGGCCCATGGCGGCGCCGGGCTCGGCATGCTGGAGATGAATCTGTTCATGGAAGGCCTGTCCAACCAGGGCATCCCGCTGCTGAGTCTGGTGATCGGCGCCACCATGTCTCTCGGACCGATCGGCGTGCACGGCACCGAGGCGCAGAAGCAAAAATACCTGCCGGCCGCCTGCAAGGGCGATATCCGCTTCTGTTTCGCCATCACCGAGCCCGATGCCGGCACCAATACGATCCGCGCCACCACCATCGCCAAGCCCGCCGCGAACGGCCGCTTCAAACTCACCGGGCGCAAGACCTATATCACCGATGCCAAAGAGTCCGATTACGCCCTGGTGGTGACGCGCACCACGCCGCACACCGAAGTGAAGCGCAAAACCGACGGCTTCACGCTGTTCATCGTCGATACCAAAGCCAAGGGCATCGAGATGCACCCGATTCCGGTGAGCGTGCCGGTGCCGGAGGTGCAGTATCAGGTGTTTTTCGACGACGTCGATCTCGGCCCCGAGGACGTGCTGGGTGAAGTCGGCAAGGGTTTCGATATTTTGTTCGAGTGCCTCAATCCCGAGCGCATCCTGGTAGGCGCCATCAGTTGCGGCCTGGGCCGCTTTGCGATGGACAAGGCCGTGGCCTACGCCAATGAGCGCGTGGTATTCAACGGCCCCATCGGCGCCTATCAGGCCCTGCAACATCCACTCGCGAAGGCCAAGACAGAGATCGAACTGGCCTCGCTGATGACGCGCAAGGCGGCCTGGCTGTTCGATCAGGGGCTGCCCTGCGGCGCCGAATCCAACATGGCCAAGTATGCGGCGGCCGAGGCGTCCATTCACGCCGTGGATGCGTCCCTGCAATGTTTCGGCGGCAACGGCTTCACCAAGGAATACGGCATTTTCGATATCTATCCGCTCGCAAGGCTGTTCCGCACCGCGCCGCTCAACAGCGAGATGGTGCTCAATTACATCGGCGAACACGTCATGGGGCTGCCGCGCTCCTACTGATCGGGCTCGTTACTCAACCATTAACGCTATCGGAGTTGTCATGGATTTTGCACTGTCCGACGAACAGAAAATGATTTACGAGTACGGCCAGAGTCTGGTCAAACAGTTCGATCGCGCCTACTGGGTGGACTGCGCCGAGCACAAGCGTTTTCCCACCGACATGTACAGGCAGGTGGCGGCGGACGGTTTCGTCGGCATCATGGTGCCCGAGGCCCACGGTGGCGCCGGGCTTGGCATGCTGGAAATGGTGCTGTTCCAGGAAGGTCTGTCGAACGTCGGCATCCCGCTGCTGAGTCTGGTGGTGGGCGCCACCATGTCGTTGTCGCCCATCGGCGATCACGGCACCGACGCGCAAAAACAGAAATATCTGCCGGCCGGTTGCAAGGGTGACATTCGCTTCTGTTTCGCCATCACCGAGCCCGACGCCGGCACCAACACCATGCGCGCCACCACCATGATCAAGGACGCGGGCAACGGTCGCTTCAAGCTGAACGGTCGCAAGACGTTCATCACCGACGCCAAGGAATCCGATTACATGCTGGTGGTGACGCGCAACGTCGCGCACACCGAGGTCAAGAAAAAGACCGACGGCTTCACCATCGTGATCGTGGACACCAAGGCCAAGGGCATCGAGATGCATCCGATCGATGTCAGCATTCAGATGCCGGAAGTGCAGTATCAGGTGTTTTTCGATGACGTCGATGTCGGGCCGGAAGACATCCTCGGCGAAGTCGGCAAGGGCTTCGAGATCCTGTTCGAATCCCTGAATCCCGAGCGCATCATTCTCGCCTCGGTCTGCACCGGCATGGGCCGCTACGCCCTCGAAAAAGCCGTCGCCTATGCCAACGAGCGCGTGGTGTTCAAAGGCCCCATCGGTGCCTATCAGGCGCTGCAACATCCGCTCGCCAAGGGCAAGACGGAGATCGAGCTGGCTTCGCTGATGACGCGCAAGGCGGCCTGGCTGTTCGACCGCCGCCTGCCCTGTGGCGCCGAATCCAACATGGCGAAGTACTCCGCCGCCGAAGCCGCGATCCACGCCATCGATGCCTCGCTGCAATGCTTCGGTGGCAACGGCTTCACCAAGGAATACGGCATTTTCGACATGTACCCCATGGCGCGCCTGCTGCGCACGGCGCCGCTCAACAGCGAGATGGTGTTGAACTATATCGCCGAGCATGTAATGGGGCTGCCGCGCTCGTATTGAGCCGGTGGCCATCCGGGTTGCCGCAAAGTCGCCGTCGCGGCTTTTCGGCAACCTGATAGGATGGGAGCGCAGTCCGGATCAACCCTCGGAGCGCTCCGATGAACAACGACATAACAAACCTGCGCATCACCCTGCGACGCTGGACCCTGATCCTGGGTGTCGCGCAAATCACGCTGGGCTGTCTCGTCGGCCTGATTCCACCGAGCGCGGTGCCCTGGTTTCGCGGCATCGTGATGGCCCATATCGAGTTCACGGTCAATGGCATCCTGATGGTCGCCTTCGGCTTTCTGGTGCCGGAGCTGAAACTGTGCGCTGCCGCGCTCAAAGCCTGGTTCGCGCTTCTGCAGATCGGGACCTGGAGCAACGGCGTTGCGGGTCTGGTCGGTGGACTGCTCGGTTATGCCTCGGTGTTGATGCCGACCATCGCCGCGAAATTCCCGCCGCCGTCCTGCCCCGATCACTGGGTGGTGACCGGTCTGTTGCAACTGTGCGGCGTGACCATCCTGCTGGCACTGGGGCTCACGCTCTGGGGACTGCTGAAACGCGAGCGGCCAATCGGCGCCGGGTAAGCGCGGGGCGGGAACTTCGCTACAATCCGGCGCGTTGCCCACACAAAACATCAGGAGGTTGAGATGATTCAGAAAGCCATGGTCGATATCAAAACACCCGACGGCGCCATGCCGGCGCACTGGATGCTGCCCGCCGGCCCCGGGCCTTTCCCCGGCGTGATCGTGCTGATGGAAGCCTTCGGTCTGGTCAAGCACATCGAAGAGGTTGCCGAGCGGCTGGCGGGCGAGGGCTACGCGGTGCTGGCGCCCGATCTCTACTACCGCCAACTGCCCGACAACAAGACCGGCTACGACGAACTGCCCAAGGCCATCGGCCTGATGCAGAAAGTGGACGACAAGAAATTCATCGAGGACATGAAAGCGACGTTCGCCTTCATGGCGCACAGCGGCAAGGTGCGCGCGGACAGGATCGGCGTCACCGGTTTCTGCATGGGTGGGCGTCTCACGTTTCTCACCGCCGCCGCGTTGCCCGATCAGGTGGCCGCCGCCGCGCCCTTCTACGGCGGCGGCATCGCCAACCATCTCGGCCAGGCGAGCGCGATCAAGGCACCCATGCTGTTGTTCTTCGCCGACAAGGACGGCTTCATTCCGCTGGATCAGGTCCAGGCGGTGGATGCCAAACTCAAGGAGCTGGGCAAGGACTACCGCATCAAGCGTTATGCCGAAGCCGATCACGGCTTCTTCTGCAACCACCGCGCGTCCTACAACGAAGCGGCGGCCAAGGATGCCTGGGGCGAATTGAAGACTTTCCTGGCCAGCAAGCTGACTTGAGGATGCTCTGAATAACAATCCAAGCGTCGTTCCCGGGGAGACGGGAAACCGGGGATATCAGGGTCTTCTGGATGCCCGCCTTCGCGGGCATGACGGTTCCGGTCGAACCCCGCTGGACATGGCGTCAGCCGGCTTCGCCGCCCCGGATCAGGCTCGCGTCGATATCCGCGATGCGCGGCCGGCCGCTCAGAATCATCCCCCGCTCGATCTCGGCGCGCAGTAATTCCAGCACCCGCTCGACTCCCGCCTGGCCGCCCGCCGCAAGTCCGTAGAGGTACGGCCGTCCCATCATGCAGGCGGTGGCGCCCCGGGCCAGCGCGCGCAGCACATGGGTGCCGCGGCGCACGCCGCCGTCGAGAATGATCTCCAGGCGACCGCCCACGGCATCGGCAATCTCGGCGATGACATCGATAGGGGCGGGCACGCCGTCCAGTTGGCGGCCGCCGTGGTTCGACACGATCACCGCGGTGGCGCCGATATCCGCCGCGCGGCGCGCGTCCTCGGCGCACAACACTCCCTTGATGGCGAACGGCCCCTGCCAGCGGGCGCGGATGCGCTCGGCGGCCGCCCAGTTGAGGGCGCGGTCGAACTGGCCGTTGATGTAACTGGCGAGCGAACTCACCTGGGTGCTGCCTTCGGCGATGCGATGGGCGACATTGGCCATCTGCAAGCGCGGCGAGGTCAAAAAGCGGTAACACCACTGCGGTCGCGCGAAGAAACTCGCAAAGCTTTGCGCGGTGAGCGCGGGCGGCACCGTCATGCCGGTGCGCAGGTCGCGCTCGCGGTTGCCCTGCACCACGGTGTCCACGGTCAGGCACAGGGCGTTGAAGCCGGCCGCCCTGCAGCGGTCGATCAGCTCGTCGTTGATGCCAGGATCGCGCAACACATAGAGCTGAAACAGCTTGGGACCGGAGGTGGCGCGGGCCACGTTCTCGATGGTGGTGGTGGATACCGTCGAGAGCGAATACAGGGTGCCGAAGGTGGCCGCGGCGCGCGCCACCGCCTGCTCGCCCTGGTAGTGGAAAAAGCGCGACATCCCGGTGGGTGCCAGCAATAGCGGCAGGGCGACATCGCAGCCCAGCACCCGGGTGCGCAGATCGGTGTGGGTGACATCCCGCAGGATGCGCGGCACGAGCTGGTAGCGGTCGAAGGCCGATGTGTTGGCGCGCAAGGTGTGCTCGTCGTCGGCGCCGCCGTCGATGTAATGGAACAGGGGGGAGGGCAGTTTGCGCCGGGCGCGGCGGCGGAAATCCTCGACGTTGTAGCAGCGTTGCAGCGCGGACACGGAACCCCCGGTGAGATGACGGCGCAGCGGCGGATCATAGCGCACCGGGCGCGCGGTTCCGCGCGGCCGGATCGGGAGCGTTGCAGCGGGATGGGGTGTCCAGCGGGGCGGCGCGGAGAGGCAATCGGGTATCATGAAGGCCCTTTTTCAAGCTGTTGCAACGAGTCATGGCCCGCGAACGCGTTCTCACCGGCATCACCACCCCCGGCATTCCCCACCTCGGCAACTATGTGGGCGCGATCCGCCCCGCGATTGCCGCGAGCCGGCGCAGCGACGTCGAATCGTTTTTTTTCCTCGCCGATTACCACGCGCTGATCAAGTGTCAGGACCCGGACATGGTGCACCGTTCCACCCTGGAGATCGCCGCCACCTGGCTGGCGCTCGGCCTCGACCCCG
>JACPPB010000023.1 GCA_016191205.1 Gammaproteobacteria bacterium
AGCTGCTGCCCGAGCTGATCATCCGGAAATCCTGCTGAAGCCATGTCCGGGTCGGAATTGTGCGCTTGACGCAAGGCGGGGGCAAACGTTTGCATTGATTTGCCCGTCAGCCCGTCTCCGCGGGGCAAAGCCCTTCGCCCCGATGCGGGTCGTTTCATTCCTTCGCTTCCCATGTCCACCTCTCCGCCAGTCGTCGTCGTCGGCAGCATCATGCAGGATCTGACGTTTGCCTGCGGGGCGTTTCCGGCGCGCGGGCAGACCGTGATGGCCCGGCTCACGGTCGGCCAGGGCGGCAAGGGATCCAACCAGGCCATCGCCTGCGGACGCACCGGCGTGGACACGGTATTCGTCGGCGCCATGGGGCGCGGCGCCTACGCGGCCGAGGTGGCCGCGTTCTACCGCCGCGAGAGGATCGGCTGCCGGCTCGCGCTGAAGCCGGACGAACCCACCGGCACCGCCGTGATCCTGCTCAACGGCGAGGGCCAGAACATCATCGTGATCGAGCCGGGGGCCAACGCCCGCCTGGCGCCGGGCGACGTGCCCCGGGCGCTGCTGGCGGGCGCGAAAGTGGTGGTCACACAGTTGGAATCCAACCAGGCGACCACGGCGCACACGCTCCGTCTCGCGCGCCGGGCCGGCGCGACGACCGTGCTGAATCCCGCGCCCATGCGGCCCGACTTTGATCCGCGGTTGCTGCGGCATGTGGACATCCTGATCCCCAACGAGAGCGAGTTTGTCGCCTTGGTGCGGAAACTGCCGCGCATCCGCCGGACGAAGTTTGCTGAGCGGGCGTTGCACGCGATGTCACGCGATGCGCTCCACGCGCTGTGCCGGCTGATCAAGGTGCCCACCGTGATCGTGACGCTCGGCCGCCGGGGCTGCTTCATCTCCACACAAAGCGGGCACGAATCGATCCCGGCTTATCGCAGCCTGAAGGTCGTGGACACCACCGGCGCGGGCGACGCGTTTTGCGGCGGTTTCGCGGCGGGCCTGGTCCGCCACAAGGGCCGGATCGCCGCGGCGGCCCGGCTGGGGACGGCCGTGGCGGCTCTGTCCATCACCAAACCCGGCGCGGCTCCGGCCATGCCCACACTGGCAGAGCTGAGCCGATTCTTGCGGAAAACGGCCCGGCTTGCCCGGCGCGCGCCAGCTTAATTCAATCCGGCGCGACCTGCAGCCAGGTCAGGCGCCAGGTGCCGTCGGCCCGGCCGCCGGCCTCGTAGTAGGGCAGAAAGGTCAGGGGCGGGCGGTAACCGAGATTGAGCCGCACGGCGGGAGCCTCGCCGCCGGCCGGCGCTTCGAGCAGCTCCAAGGCTGCGGCGGGATCGGCCGGCAGGCGGATTGTTTCCTCCACTTTGAACCCGTCGATAAGGCCGGTCGAATAAACCAGCGGGCCGCGCGTGATGGCCGCGTATTCAAAACGCAGCACTTCCTGCGCGACCGGCGAGCCGTCGGGCGCACGCGACTCCTGCACGTTGCGGTTGATCTGACGATGCAGTTTCGGGGGCATCGGCAATCGCAGCGTGATGACATCGCCCGCCTGCCAGGTGCGTTCCAGCGCGGCGTAGGTGCCGGGAGTGCCCGGGTTTTTCGCGCCATCGTTGACCTGCACCGTGGCCTGCTCCGCCCAACCCGGGATGCGCAGCGAAAGTGCGAATGGGGTGGAGCGTTCGGGCCGGACGGTGATCCGGATCGTGCCGTCAAACGGGTAGCGCGTGGCCTGGTCGAGCCGGACCGCCCCCGCTCGCGGCGTGGTCACAGTGGCGTGGCCCGGGCTAAAGAGATTGACGGCGATGCCGCCCGCCGCCGTCAGGCCATAGGCGATCGCGGGCAGTTCTTCGAGGGCCCACGGGCCGCTCGATTTGCAACAGCGCCAATAGGTCGTGAAGACGCGGCGGCCGTTGGGAAAGGAATAGTAGCACCAGTTGTCGCCGGCGGACGCCTGCGCGCCGAGCAGGTCGTTGTAGGCGGATTTCTCGATCTCGTCGGCATACTTCGCCTCGCCCGTGAGGGCCAGCAGCTCGCGGTTCAGCTGGATCCACGAAAAGGTGGAGCAGGTCTCGACATAGCCGTAGGGACTGAAGAAGCCCGGCGGGTTGAACACCTCGCGCGAGCGATGCGCGACACCGCCCCACGGGCCGCCGCCGAGGGTCAGGTGGTGTTGCCGGATATTTTCCCAGACCTTCAACACCGCCTGCAAATAGGAGAGCTCGCCGGTCGCCCGATGCAGTTTGACCAAGCCCACCAGGTTCCAGGAAAGCTGGTAGGCTTTGCCGGTCCCGATGAACGCGGCATCGGTGCCGGCCAACGCCTGCGGCAGCAATTTCAGAGCGGGGGCGTCGCTGGCCTGCTGCAGGATCAGCCTGGCGAGCTCCAGATATCTCGGTTCCCGCGTGACCAGGTAGAGTTCGACGGCCGGATCCAGCAGGATGGTGGCGGAGAGCCCGTGGTGGTTGCCGAGGGTTGTGATGTCGATTTTGCCGGTGGAGAAAGTCTGCCAGCAAAGGTCGGCGATTTTCCGGGCGGCGGCGATGCAGGCCGGGTGGGCGAGCACGCGGCCGGCTTCAAGCAAGCCAAGGATGAGGTAGCTGTGCACCCAGACATCCCAGGTGCGTTTGGCCGGCGCGCCGTCCCAGGCTCGCGGACCGGCCACCTGTCGGCACATGAAACGACGCTCCGGCGCGTAGGTGCCGAGATAACCGTCCCGCTCCTGCACACTGATGAGGTAATCCGCGACGCGGCGGAGACTGGACTTCAGCTCGGCGTCCTGCGTGCGCTCCACGGCCCGTGCGGCGGCACAGAGCCACTTGCCGGCATGCTCGCCATACCAGTCCCCCTCGTGGTTGTGCCGGGTGTGCTCCGGGCAGAAGAGGGCGATCGGGGGGCTGGTCTCATCGCGGATGAACTGGCCGAGATGCGCCGATTGACTGGCCGCCAGCGCCCGGCCCAGCGGGCCGTCCAGCCGGATGCCGGCGGGCGAGGGGAAGGTCATCGGGCGGTGCATGGGGCAGATTGAGACTGGCTGACAAAAAAGTTGACACGAGGGTTAAAAATAAAAATGGTCGTTTGTGCAAACGTTTGCTTAAACCCGCGTTTGCCACCCCCCCGCGGTCAACATTCACCGCGTCTTTCCCAATCCCGGTCCGAAAATTCAGTTACCAACCCAAGTGCAAACGTTTGCTTACCCACGCCCCATGAAAACCTGCCTCACCCGAACCCACTCCGTTGCGACCTTGGTCGCGGCGTTGCTGTTCACGGCCCTGGCCTCCGCCGGCCGGGCCCAGACCACCACCCCGGCTCCGGACACTGACAAGGAGAAGGATGATGTGACCGAGTTGCAAAAGATGACCGTGACCACCGGCTATCGCTCGCCCAAGGCGATCGACCAGATCCCCGGCGAGATCAAACTCATCACCACACAGGAGATCAGCAATGCCCAGCTGCTGACCGAAGACGCGACCGCGGTGCTCGCCCGGACTGTTCCCGGCTATGCTCCCTCCACGCAGCAACTGCAGAACACCGGCGAGACCCTGCGCGGTCGCGTGGCTCTCCGCCTCTTCGACGGCATCTCCCAGACCACGCCGCTGCGCGAGGGCAGCCGCAACGCCACGTTCACCGACCTGGACATCGTGGCACAGATCGAAGTGATCAACGGGCCCTCGGCCTCGGAAGGCATCGGCGCTGCGGGTGGCATCATCAACTACATCTCCAAAACCCCGACCAAGGAGGGCAGCGAGGCCACCTTGCGCACCAAGGTCTGGGGCCAGGGCCGTGACGACAGCTCGGGGTATCGGGTTGGGCTCAACTACATGCACAAGGATGGTCCCAATGACCTGATTTTCGGCGCCTCCTACAAAAACGAAGGCATCTCTTATGACGCCAACGGCCGACGGGTAGGCTTTGGCGCCAGCGGTTCCAGCACTGATTCCGAATCGAGGAATTTGTTCATCAAGGCAGGTCACACCTTTGGCGACAACAGCGCCCAGCGCGTTACACTGACGGTCAGCCAGTTTCGCATCGAGGGGCTCGGGCATTATATTCCTGACGGGGCGGGCAACCGCGCCCTGGGCATCACCGATTCGCTCATCCGGGGCCAGCCTCCCGGCGGGAAAAACGTGTTCAATGATTTCTCCCAATATGCCCTGGCCTACAACCACAGTGCGCTCCTGGGCGGCAAGCTCAACCTCATGGGTTACAAGGCCAGCCAGAAAATGCGCTTCGTGGCCGAGCGCTCCGGCGTGGACAAATGGGATCCTCAGTATGGGCCCATCGGTTCCTTTTTCGAGCAATCGGAGATCAACTCCCAGAAGAAAGGCTTCCGGAGCAACTGGGTTCGCAGCAATCTCTTTGCCGTCGAGGGCCTGGAAATGAACGTGGGCTACGACCTGATGAAGGAGAAGGCGCAGCAGCGTCTGGCCATCACCGACCGGCTGTGGGTGCCCCCGATGAACTACACCAGCAACGCGCCCTTTATCCAAACCTCCTACAACCACGGGCCGGTGACGGTCAGCGCCGGCGTGCGCCATGAGGGCGGCCAGCTCCAGGTGGACGACTACACCACCGTTTATTTCGCCAACAACTCGTTTGTGAAGGGCGGGACGCTGAAATACAGCGACACGCTGCCCAACGTGGGCGTCATCGTGCGGCTGCCGCAGAACTGGTCGGTCTTCGGTTCCTACAGCAAGGGCTTCACCCTGCCCAACGTCGGCATCCCGCTCCGCAACGTGAACACCCCGAATCAGGAGGTGAACGGCATCGTCGATCTGCAGGCGGTCATTGTCGACAACAAGGAGGGCGGCGTGAGCTGGCGCAGCAAGCAGTTCAGTTTCAGCACCTCCTATTATCGCTCCTATTCCGACCTCGGCTCGACGCTGTCGGTTGATCCCGTCACGCGGGACTTCATCCTGCAACGGCGTCCGGTCAAACTCAGCGGCTATGAATTCACCGGGGAATACCGGCCGAATTCCGCGTGGAAATTCACCGCGCTCTATTCCCACGCCAAGGGCTTCACCCGGACGACCGCGACCGGGCCGTTGATTCGCCAGCAGGGCATGGGCAATGTCAGCCCGGACAAACTCAACCTCTCCACCACCTGGAGGTTCATGCCCAAGGCCAGCGTGACGCTCGACATCGAGCACCTGGCGTCCCGCGACATCAATGTCGGCGCCGCCGGCGAGGAACACACCGGCAGCCTCACGCTCGCCCACCTCACCGCCAACTACTCCACGAAATGGGGCGACTTCTCGATCGGCTTGGAAAATGTGACGGACAAATATTACATCATGCCCTGGGCCCAGATCGACCAGTTCCAGAACTACTTTGCTGGCCGCGGCCGCGTGATCTCGGTGTCGCACACGAAAAAGTTCTAGTTTACGCTTCCCGGCGACCTCGCTAAACGCTCGCCATGCTGCGTAACATGACGCGCGTTTTATCCGGCGCTTTTCTCGCGCTCGCTTTGGTTGCGGCACGCGGGGAAA
>JACPPB010000064.1 GCA_016191205.1 Gammaproteobacteria bacterium
ATTCGCGCACTTGGACGCCACCTCTGTCGCGTCATTTTCTCAATGCTGAAACAGGGACGCTGCTATGAAGTCAGAGAGGCAAAAATAGAGACCGAATGAAAAACCGGTTGAAAATTCGAGCGGGATGTTCAGGTCTAGCGTTGTAGCATCCTTTTTCCCTAAAAAAGAAAAGGTGACAGATTTATTTTCCAGTAACCTTCGTTGGGAATGCGCCTAAAATTCCCTTTCACCGTTCCTGCCCCCGCCTGCGCGGGGACAGACTCTGCGCGGGAACGACCAAAATGGATTTTGGGAGCTGTCCTTGAGCGAAAGCGTCAAGCGCTCGAGCCTGCCTGGAGGGACACCGCCACGCATGGCAAGAAAGAAAAATGGGTGACAGCGTTATTTTTCTTGCGCCAAAGCCATGCGTGGCACCAACCATTCCCGTTTAGTTCGCGCTACCGGGGGCGGATTGTCGGGGGCAGATAACGCTATGCCCGTTTCGGCATGTCAGTTCCGCAACGCGGACAGTCCCCGGTAGAGATCGAGCGCTTCCGGGTTCGCCAGTGCCTCGGTGTTCTTCACCGGCAGGTCGTGCACGATCTGACGTACCGCGAGCTCGGCGATCTTGCCGCTGCGCGTGCGGGGAATGTCCGTTACCTGGACGATCCGCGCCGGCACATGGCGTGGGGTGGCATTGGCGCGGATGGTGGCGCGAATCCGGTCGCGCAAGGCATCGTCGAGCGCGAGACCCGAACGCAGCACCACGAACAGCACCACGCGCACATCGTCGTCCCAGTCCTGGCCGATACAGACCGACTCCAGCACGGCCGGGATTTTTTCCACCTGGCGGTAGATTTCCGCGGTGCCGATGCGCACGCCACCCGGATTCAGCACCGCATCGCTGCGCCCGTGGATGACGAGGCCGCCGTGGGGAGTGATCTCGCCGTAGTCGCCCTGGGCCCAGATGCCGGTCCAGCGCGAGAAATAGGCCTCCGTGAACTTGCGATCTCCGGGATCGTTCCAGAACCCGATCGGGCAGGACGGAAACGGCCGCGTGCACACCAGTTCGCCTTTCTCGCCCACCACCGGCGCGCCGGCGTCGTTCCAGATAGCGACCGCCATGCCGAGCCCCCGGCACTGGATCTCGCCCTCCCACACCGGCAGGCAGGGATTGCCGAGCACGAAGCAGGACACGATGTCGGTGCCGCCGGAAATGGAGGCGAGACAAAGATCGTCTTTGAAGTCCCGGTAGACGTAGCGGAAGCTCTCGTGGGACAGCGGTGAGCCGGTGGAGAGCACGGTGTGGAGACGGGCGAGCCGGTGACTGGCGCGCGGCGTGACGCCGGCCTTTTCCAGCGCGCTCAGATATTTTGCGCTGGTACCGAAGATCGAGATGCCCTCGGCGTCGATCAGGTCGATCAGGGTCTCGGGCGCGGGATGGAACGGCGAGCCGTCGTAGAGCACCAGGGTCGCGCCGCTGGCCAGACCGCTCGCCAACCAGTTCCACATCATCCAGCCGCAGGTGGTGAAGTAGAACAAGGTGTCGTCGGGCTTGAGATCGACGTGCAGGCGGTGTTCCTTCAGGTGCTGGAGGAGCGTGCCGCCCGCGGAATGGACGATGCACTTGGGCACGCCCGTGGTGCCCGACGAGTACAGGATGTAGAGCGGATGCGCGAACGGCAACTGTTCGAAGCGCAGTTCGGGCACGGGCCCGCTGCCCATCAGCGCCTCCCACGCGAGTGCGCCGGGGAGGCAGGTCTCGGCATCCAGCACGGGTACCAGCACCAGGGTATCGATGCTCGCAATGTGCGCGGCGATCTCCCGCACGCGCGGCAGCGTATCGATGGCCTTGCCGTTGTAGTGATAGCCGTCGCAGGCGAACAGCACCTTGGGCGCGATCTGGCCGAAGCGGTCCAGTACGCCGGTGGTGCCGAAATCCGGCGAGCACGACGACCACACCGCGCCGATGCTGGTGGTCGCCAGCATGGCGATCAGGGTTTCGGGCACATTGGGCATGAACGCGGCGACCCGGTCGCCCGACGCCACACCTCGCGCGCGCAGTCCGGCAGCGACGCGCGCCACGGCGTCGTGAAGCTGGGCGTAAGTCAGCGTGCGACGCGCGCCGTTCTCCAGGCGACCGACCAGGGCGATGGCATCATCGCGCCGGCGCAGCAGGTTTTCCGCGAAATTGAGGCGCGCGTCAGGGAACCAGCGTGCGCCCGGGAAATGTGCGCCGTCCGCCAGCACCCGCCGCCCGGGTTGCGCGCAACGGACCCCGGTGAAATCCCAGATCGAGCGCCAGAAATCCTCGGGGCAGTTCACCGACCACTGGTGCAGGGCGGCGTAGTCGGGGAACAGTCGCCCGTACTCCGCGTCCAGAAAGCGGGCGTAGGCCAGCATATTGCTCTTGCTGATGCGTGCAGCGGACGGACGCCACAGAGGTTGCGAGGTCATGGCGGGGCGCAGGGGTGGTGTTGGTTAGTCCAGGTACTCGAATACTTTCACGACCCGCTGCACGCCGCCGATGCGGCTGGCGATGGCGGCGATGCGGTTGGAATCCCGATGACTCACGGTCCCCATCAGATACACCACGCTGTCCTCGACCACGACATCCACACCGCGGGTGTTCAGGCCCTTCTCGGCGACCAGGCGGCCGGTGACTTTGGAGGTGAGCCAGCTGTCGCTGGTGCGCGCGAGCACGGTCGTATTGTTGCGTACCTGAAGTTCGTTGAAGACCTCGCGGGCACCCTGGTATTTGCGCGCCGTATCGCCGGCCAGGGTTTTCATCTCCTCGGACGGCACCTCGCCGGTGAGCAGCACCAGGCGGTTATAGCTGTGCACATTGACGTGGGCGGATTCCAGTTGCGGGTGCGCTTTCTTGATGTTGACGCCGATCAGTATTTCCATTTTCGCGTCGTCGACGGAAGTGCCGATGGTGGGTTCCGTTTTGGTCTCCTGGAAGGGTCGGTCGGTCACCTTGTTGAGGGTGGAGGCGCATCCGCCCAGGGCGAGCGAGCAGGACAGGGTCACAAGCAGTGCATATTTACCGCGTTGTTTCACGTTGCGGATCCTCCAAACAGATGGTGTTCGATGAGTTCACAGAGACAGAAAATCGCTGTGAGATGGATTTCC
This sequence comes from Gammaproteobacteria bacterium, assembly GCA_016191205.1. Classification (GTDB taxonomy): domain Bacteria; phylum Pseudomonadota; class Gammaproteobacteria; order Pseudomonadales; family Porticoccaceae; genus JAGPUQ01. The sequence continues at coordinate 3,115 of JACPPB010000064.1, forward strand.
TGCGCATGGCCTTGGTTATCGGTAGCGGGAGAAAGTTCGATGTCGGCGTCGTCCAGTTCGGCGGCCATGCGATCATCGCCCGGGCCGCTGAACAGGATACAGGGGATATTCCGACCGCGCGCCGCGCGCAAGGCGCCGGCGAGACTGGCCGGCGCGGAGCCCGGACTGACCAGCGCCAGGCAGTCGTCCGGCTGACCCAGCGCCCGCACCTGGAGCCCGACAAGGTCGCCTTCCGGGATGCTCGGATCGACGTAATCGTCGAGCAGGATGACGGGCAGTGCCGGCCGCGCAAAGTGGAAGCCGCGCGCCACGCCGTGGCGCAGGCTGCCGGCCAGATAGCGGCCGACGCCGACGCCGCAGACCAGCAGCTTGCCGTTGCGCAGGAAGGTGGTGGCGATACGCTCCGCCGCCAGCGCGATACGCGGCGCGAGCAGCTCGCCAACCGCCATTTTGGCCTGGATGCTGCGGTGGATGCTGGCAATGACTCTTTCTTCCATGGGGTCAGAGGTCGTCGGCGCGAAACGCGTCGCGGAGCCACTCGACGGCATAGTCATCGGGATTCCGAGGTGCCGGAGGTGTCAGCAACATGGCATCGAAACGACAGGGTGGCTCGGCGGACGGGCCGCTGGCGAGGAAGTGGCGCGCGGCGGCCACGATACGCTGACGCTTGCGGCGGTCGATACTCTCTCCCGCGCCGCCAAAGGCACTGCCCGAGCGCATGCGCACCTCGATGAATGCCAGGGTCCCGCCATCGTCGGCGATGATATCAATCTCGCCGCGCGTCGTCCGGTAATTGCGCGCCACGATGCGCAGGCCCTGGCGCAGGAGGAAAGTTTCCGCCGCGCGTTCGGCTTCCGCCCCGCGGCCGCGCTGTTGCAGCTTCACTGCGCTTCGCTTTCCGGATACGCCCGACCATTGCGGAAGCGCGCCCAGGGCTGGATGCGGCGGATGTGTTGTCCGCCGTCCAGGACCAGGGTGCCGGTATGGCCGGCGACACGGATGTCGGCGTTCGGTTGCGCCCCCGCCAGAAACGGGTGGACGAGATAGGCATCGGCGCCGAGTGCAAAGAACGGGCGATAGATCGGTGGCAATTTGGTCTCGGGGGCTGGTGTCGTCGCATCGGCGAGCGCCCAGGTCATGGTGCTGAACCGGATCTCGCCGAGATCGCCATCGCGAGCCGCGTCGGCGACCCCGGTATAAATGGCCGATGTGGCATACACCGGCAGATCGCCGGCGTACAGAAAGTCGAGGGTCGGCTTGATCTGGCGCCCCTGGGCCGGATAGGCGACCAAAAACACCATGTCGATATCCGTGCGGCGGCGCGGCGGTTCCGCATCCGCGCCCGGGGTGGCAGTGGCGCCCGCCGTGACGGCGAGCAGCGGCCGCAACACCGGCACGAAGTCCTTGAGCGCCATGTCGTAGAGCGTGCCGGCCCGCACCTCGCCACCCAACCCTGTGAAGGTATCTCTAAATGCGTCCAGCGCCCGCCGTCCCCAGGGGGCGTCGGGGACCAGCACCAGCGCCGCCCGCCGTCCGTCCTGCCAGGCGCGGCGTGCCGCTGCTTCGGCTTCGTCGGCAACGGACAGGGCGAGCGTGTGGAAATTGGCGGCGGTCGACTCGGGCGCGCCCTCCAGCTCGTTGAGGCCCAGCACCGGTACCGGCAGTGCGGGTTCCGCCGCCAGCCGCGTCAGGGCTTGCTGGTCGAGCGGTCCGATAACCAGTTGCGCGCCGTCGGCGACGGCACGGTGATAGAGATCGAGCACGTCGCCACCGGCGGCGTCATACAGCTTGACGTCGGGGGTCGCGGCGCCCCCCGCCTGTGCGGCGAAGACGGCGGCCATGAAACCGTCGCGAACGGCGTTGGCGGCGGGACCGTAATTTCCGGAACGGGGCAGCAGCAGCGCGACCCGCTGGAGCGCCGGGACCGCGGCGGGCGCGCTGGCGGCATCGGCGCCTGGCACGGTGCCGGCATGCTCCGGCGCGAGCGCGGGCGGAACTGCCGCGGAATCCCCGGTCCGTTCGCGGCTGGCGAGCGCAAGTTGGTACCAGCCGTGCAGGCGGGCGTTGGCGGGTTCCGCCGCAAGTTTGTTCAGGGTGCTGGTCGGTGTGCGCTCCAGCACCTGCCAGATCGCCCGTTCGATTTCGCGGCGCTCCTCGGGGTCGGTGAGCACGGTGGTGAGTTCGGTGTAGGCGGCGACGCTGCTGCCCGTATCCCCCAGCAGCCCGAACAATTCGCCCCTGAGCCCGAGCCAGCGGCGCTGCGCGTCAGCGCTCAACTGCTGGTGACGCGCCAGCAGCTCCGGGTTGGACAGGAGTTCGCGTGCCAGCAGCAGATCGCCCTCCTGCAAGGCCGCGTCGGCGCGATCCAGGAAATAACCGAGGCGGCGGTCGTCGGTCAGTGCGGTGGGGTCGATCTGATTGTAGAGTTGCAGGGCGCCGGCGGCATCGCCGGCGGCCAGCGCGGCGGCGGCGGATGCCAGCAGCTTCGCGTTTTGCTGTTGGAGCGCGACCGAAACCGGTGAACTTATCGGGCTGAGCGCGGGTGCGGGCTCCGCGGTGCCGTGGTCAGTCGAGCTGCAACTGACAATGAGCAGGGCGGTGGTGAGCGCCGCGGCGATGGTGCCCAGTACACGGGTAGTGAGTACACGGGTATTGGACGAGGAAAGAATGATGGCCGGCACCCTGTACGTTGTTGCGACGCCAATCGGCAATCTGGCCGACATGGTACCGCGCGCCCTGGACATACTCAAAACCGTGGCGCTGGTGGCCGCCGAGGACACCCGCCACAGCGGCCGCCTGCTGCGCCATTTCGGCATCGATACGCGCCTGGTCTCCTATCATGATCGCGGCGAAGCGGATCAGGGCGAGGCCGTGCTGGCGGCGCTCGCCGAAGGCCGCGACGTGGCGCTGATCTCCGATGCCGGTACGCCGCTGATCTCCGATCCCGGCTACCGGCTGGTGCGCGCGGCGCGCGCGGCGGGCTTCGCCGTATCGCCGGTGCCCGGTGCCTGCGCGGCGGTGGCGGCGCTCAGCGTTGCGGGCCTGCCCAGTGACCGCTTCGTGTTCGAGGGCTTCCTGCCGGCGCGCGCCGGTGAGCGCCTGCGCCGTCTGGAGGCGCTGGCGCACGAGCCGCGCACCCTGATTTTTTATGAAGCCCCTCACCGGATTCAGGAAGCACTGGCGGATATCGCGACGGTGTTCGGCGCCGAGCGCGAACTGGTGCTCGGCCGCGAAATCAGCAAGGCCTTCGAAACCTTCCTGACCGGTTCCGCGGCGGAAGTCGGCGCCCGGGTCGCGGCGGACGCCAACCAGCGCCGGGGCGAGCTGGTGCTGATGGTCGCCGGCGCCCCGGAGCGGGCCCCCGCTGGCGACGACCTCGACCGGGTGTTGAGCGTGCTGCTGGAAGAGCTGCCGCTGAAACAGGCGGTCGGACTTGCCGCCCGGCTCACGGGTGCGGCGAAGAATCAGCTCTACGAGCGCGCGCTGGCATTGCGCGAGCCCTGAGCGCGCCGCGCCCGACGCTACCCTGGCAATGGCGTATCATGCCGCGCCGCCGCCGTCAGGCGCGGCGCCGAAACCCGTATTTCCCGAACACCTGTCCTTGTCAAAACCTGTATCCCTCAACACCCGTATCCCTCCACAGCAAGCTTGCGGTACCAGCATGAACCCCGATCAATTGCTTGACCTCCTCAACCTGGAACGCCTCGACCGGGATCTGTTTCGCGGCAGCAACCAGGACATCGGCGCCGCCGCGGTGTTCGGCGGTCAGGTACTGGGCCAGGCATTGGTGGCGGCCTCGCGCACCCGCGAGGAACGGCCGGTGCACTCCCTGCATTCCTATTTTTTGCGTCCCGGTGACAAGAGCATTCCCATCATCTATCAGGTCGAGCGGGTGCGCGACGGCGGCAGTTTCACCACCCGGCGCGTGGTGGCGGTGCAGGAGGGAGAGCCGATCTTCATCATGTCGGCATCTTTTCAGCGGCGGGAGAGCGGACTCTCGCACCAGATCGCGATGCCCGCGGTGCCGGGTCCCGAGGGCCTGCCCGACGAATACGATCTGCGCCTGAGTGCCGCCGCGAGGCTGCCGGCCGAGCACCGCGCGTTCCATACCAGCGCGCGACCGGTGATCATGCGGGCGGTCGATCCCGACGCGCTGTGGGCGACGGCGGTAACTTCCGCGCAACAGCAGTTTTGGGTACGGGTGCCGGGCACGCTGCCGGACGATCCCGAGCTGCATTGCGCGCTGCTCGCCTATGTGTCCGACTACTACCTCATGGGCACCGCGCTGCGGCCCCACGGCCTGCGTTTCGGGGAGCCGGGTTTGCAGTCCGCCAGCCTCGATCACGCCATGTGGTTCCATCGCGAGTTTCGCGTCGACAACTGGTTGCTTTACACCATGGAAAGCCCCAGCGCGAGCGGGTCCCGCGGGCTCAATTTCGGGCATTTTTACCGCCGCGACGGCACCCTGGTGGCCACCTGTGCCCAGGAAGGGTTGGTCCGGTTGCGTGATGATCAGTAGTGTCAGCGGTTCGCTGTGCTGGATTGTGCTGATACAAGAGGGGCTCTTCAGATGGCCCCGCCGTCACTCCCGGTCCGTGAGTTGCGCAATCCCTTCACGATCACCGGCCAGCCCTCAGCTCGCCGAGGCACCCTCCCAGGTCAACTCCCCCGAAGCCCCTTGATGGCGGCCTGTTTTTTTCAGCCTGATCAAGGTCCTGAGGCCAGCTCCACGACTTCCTTCTGGGTCTTCAGGCCGGTGGCATTGAGGGCTTCATCCATGAGGTCGTCGTCTATCACGGTGTCGGTCCCCATGGCCGTCGCCGTGCGTTCGCGCATGACTCGAACGTGAGTGACCGCGCTGCCATCTTCCCATTCCCGCCTCCGTGGCCCTGAATCCATGCCGGCCCCTGCCGGGATCGCATGGGGGCCGGGTGACCCGGAGCGTTGGCAAACTTGCATCGAAATTTTTTGATGAATGGCTGCGGCTGATGTACAGTCGCCGCCATGACTACGCTCGCGCACCTCCGACAGCCCGCCAGCGCCGCGCCGCTCACCACCATCGCCGCGCTCTGCAAGGCGGCGGGCGACCCGCTGCGCGCGCAGATCCTGCGGGTGCTGGCGCGCGACGCCTATGGCGTGCTTGAGCTGTGCCAGGTGTTCGGCGTGCGTCAGCCCGCGCTGAGCCACCACCTCAAGATCCTCGCCGGCGCCGGGCTGGTGGCGACCCGGCGCGAGGGCACCTGCATTTTTTATCGGCGCGCCCCCCGTCAGGACGATGGCCTCGACGCGCTGCGCGCGCAGCTCTGCGCGGCGCTGGACCAGAGCGAGCTGCCCGCCGCCGTGACAGCCCAGTTGAGCGCCGTGCAGGCGGCGCGTGCCGAGAGCTCGCTGGCGTTCTTCCACAGGAATGCGGGAGCCTTCCGCGAGCACCAGGATCTGATTGCCGGCCACGGTCAGTACGGCGACACCATCGCCCAACTGCTGGACGCGGTGCGCCGACCGGGCGACGCCAGCGCCATCGAAGTGGGACCGGGCGAGGGCGAGCTGCTGGCCGATCTGGCACCGCGCTTTTCCCGGGTGATCGCGCTCGACAATTCGCCGGCGATGCTGGCGCGGGCGCAGGATTTCGCCAGCCGGCGCGGACTCGACAATATCGACTTCGTGCTGGGCGATACCGCCGCCGGCCTCCGTAGCGGACTGCGCGCGCCGCTGATCACGCTCAACATGGTGTTGCATCACAACGCCTCGCCGGCCCGCATGTTCGCCGACCTCGCCGCGTTGTTGACGCCGGGTGGCTCGCTGCTGGTGACCGAACTCTGCGCCCACGACCAGGACTGGGCGCGCACGAGCTGCGGCGATCTCTGGCTCGGCTTCGCGCCGGAGGCCCTCACCGAGTGGGCGGTCGCGGCGGGACTGAAAGCCGGCGACAGCCAGTTCCTGGCGCTGCGCAACGGTTTTCGCATCCAGATTCGTCAGTTCATCCGGCCGACCGCCGGACCTATCCTTCACGCCATGAGGACGCACAACCGATGAGCGAGTACGCCATTTTCACTTCGGAATCCGTTTCGGAAGGCCACCCCGACAAGGTCGCCGACCAGATCTCCGATGCCATCCTCGACGCCATCATCGCCCGGGACAAATATGCGCGGGTCGCCTGCGAAACCCTCGTCAAAACCGGGGTTGCGATTGTGGCGGGCGAGATCACCACCAGCGCCCACATCGACTACGAAGGCATCGTCCGCGATGTCATCACCCGCATCGGCTACGACTCGTCGGCGGTGTATTTCGACGGCAAGACCTGCGGTGTGCTCAATCTGATCGGCACGCAGTCGCCCGACATCAATCAGGGCGTCGATCGCGCGAATCCGGAAGACCAGGGCGCCGGCGATCAGGGTCTGATGTTTGGCTACGCCACCAACGAAACCGCGGTGCTGATGCCGGCGCCCATTCAGTACGCGCACCGTCTGGTGGAACGGCAGGCGGAAGCGCGCAAATCCGGCGAACTGCCCTGGCTGCGTCCGGACGCGAAATCCCAGGTCACGTTTCGCTACGAGAACGGCAAGCCGGTCGCCGCCGACGCGATCGTGCTGTCCACGCAGCACGCCGGCGACGTTTCGGACAAAGTGATTTACGAAGGCGTGATGGAAATGATCATCCAGCATGTCATTCCCCGGGAATGGATCCACAGTGACACCAAGATTCACATCAATCCGACCGGCCGCTTCGAAATCGGCGGGCCGATGGGCGACTGCGGTCTCACCGGCCGCAAGATCATCGTCGATTCCTACGGCGGCATGGCGCGCCACGGCGGCGGTGCGTTTTCCGGCAAGGATCCGTCAAAGGTGGATCGCTCGGCGGCCTATGCCGGCCGTTACGTCGCCAAAAACATTGTTGCCGCGGGCCTCGCGGATCGTTGCGAAATCCAGGTGTCCTACGCCATCGGCGTGGCCGAGCCGACCTCGATCTCCGTCAACACCTTCGGCACCGGCAAGCTCACTGACGAGCGCCTGGTACAGGTCATTCGCGCGGTATTCGAATTGCGCCCCTACGGCCTGATCCGGCAACTCGATCTGCTGCACCCGATTTACGAACCCACGGCGTCCTACGGCCACTTCGGCCGCGATCCCTACACGCGCGAATATAACTACAGCGTTTTCGACGGCGGCAAAAAAATCGCGAAGGTCCACCAGGCCACGGCTTTCACCTGGGAGCGCACCGACAAAGTGGATGCCCTGCGCGCCGCCGCCGGCTTCAAGTGATCGCTGGCACGGAAAAATCGCCCGCAAAAATTCTCTTTTACAGGAAACCGCAGCAATGAACGCTCCCGTTAAACTCGATTACAAAGTGGCCGACATGAATCTGGCCGACTGGGGCCGGCGCGAAATCGAGATCGCCGAAACCGAGATGCCCGCGCTGATGGCGCTGCGCGAACAGTACCGCGCGGCACAGCCGCTGGCGGGTGCGAAAATTCTCGGCTGCATCCACATGACCATCCAGACCGCGGTGCTGATCGAAACCCTGCGCGCGCTGGGCGCCGAGGTGCGCTGGTCATCGTGCAACATCTTCTCCACCCAGGATCACGCCGCCGCCGCCATCGCCGCCGCCGGGGTCGCGGTCTACGCCTGGAAGGGCGAGACCGAGGCCGAGTACGACTGGTGCATCGAGCAGACCATCCTCAAGGACGGCGCGCCCTGGGATGTGAACATGGTTCTCGACGACGGCGGCGACCTCACCCGGATGCTCCACGACAAGTATCCGGCCACGCTCGACCGCGTCCACGGCATCACCGAGGAGACCACCACCGGCGTGCACCGTCTGCTCGACATGCTGGCCAAAGGCACGCTGAAAGTGCCCGCGATCAACGTAAACGACGCGGTGACCAAATCGAAAAACGACAACAAGTACGGCTGCCGCCACAGCCTCAACGACGCCATCAAGCGCGGCACCGACCACCTGCTGGCCGGCAAGCGCGCGCTGGTGATCGGCTACGGCGATGTCGGCAAGGGCTCGGCGCAGTCGCTGCGTCAGGAAGGCATGATCGTGCGCGTGGCCGAGATCGATCCCATCTGCGCCATGCAGGCGTGCATGGACGGCTATGAAGTGGTCTCGCCCTATGTGGGCGGCGTCAACACCGGCGGCGCCGAGGGCATCGACCGCGCGCTGCTCGGCCAGACCGATCTGGTGGTGACCGCCACCGGCAACGTCGATGTCTGCGACCGCCACATGCTGGCCGCGCTCAAATCCGGCGCGGTGGTGTGCAACATCGGCCACTTCGACCACGAGATCGACACCGCCTTCATGCGCGAACACTGGCACTGGGAAGAGGTGAAACCCCAGGTGCACAAGGTCTACCGCGCCGCCACCAAGACCGCCGCGCACGGCGATCACATCCTGCTGCTGTCCGAAGGCCGTCTGGTCAATCTGGGCAATGCCACCGGCCACCCGAGCCGGATCATGGACGGCTCCTTCGCCAACCAGGTGCTGGCGCAGATCCACCTGTATGAGCAGCGCTTTGCGGAACAGCCCGAAGAAGCGCGCCGCGCGCTGCTGCGCGTCGAGGTGCTGCCACGCCATCTGGACGAAGAGGTCGCCGCCCACATGGTGCGGGGCTTTGCCGGGGTCATCACCCGCCTCACCCCCAAGCAGGCCGCCTATATCCAGGTGCCGGTCGAGGGGCCGTTCAAGCGCCCCGACTACCGCTATTGAACCGGAGCCCGCCGATCCCATGCGCACCCGGGTGCCCGTCAGTTTCGAGTTCTTTCCGCCGAAAACGCCGGAGGGCGCGGCCAAACTCCAGCACACCCGGGCGGCGCTCACCGCCTTCGGGCCGGACTTCTTTTCGGTGACCTACGGCGCGGGCGGCTCCACCCGCGCCAATACCCTGGCCACGGTGCTCGCCATCCATGGCGCCGGCTGCCCGGTCGCGCCACACCTGTCGTTCGGCGGCGATGATGCCGACGGCGTGCTCAAACTGGTGGACCAGTACCGCGCCGCGGGCATCCATCGCCTGGTCGCCCTGCGCGGTGACCTGCCCTCGGGCATGGGCGGTGCCGCGCAACTGGTGCACGCCAACGAGCTGGTGGCCCTGATTCGCCGCCACAGCGGCGATCACTTCCGCATCCATGTCGCGGCCTATCCGGAAATCCACCCGGAGGCGCGCGGTTACGGCGACGACATCCACTGGCTCGGCCAGAAATTCGCCGCCGGCGCCGATGCCGCCATCACCCAGTATTTCTACAACGCCGACGCCTATTTTCAGCTTCTGGACGCCTGCGCCCGGGCCGGCATCGACCGCCCCATCGTGCCCGGCATCATGCCCATCACCCACTACCAGAATCTGGTGCGCTTCTCCGCCAGTTGCGGCGCCGAAATCCCGCGCTGGCTCCGGCACCGCCTGGCGGACTGGGGCGAGGACACCGATGGTCTGCGGAAATTCGGCGTCGAAGTGGTGGCGCGGCTGTGCGAACGCCTGCTCGCCGGCGGCGCTCCCGGGCTGCATTTCTATACGCTCAATCAGGCCGAGGCGACCGCGGACATCCTGCGGAGCATCGGGTTCGCTGCCGCGCACTGACGGCGGCGATGGCGACTCCCCGGGTTTTCACCGACCAGGCGCTGGCTGAGGGCGCCGAGACCGGCCTCGAACCCGGCCCCAGCCATCATCTGCTCAAGGTACTGCGGCTGCAGCCGGGCGCCGGGCTGCGCCTGTTCAACGGTCGCGGCGGCAGCTTTGCCGCCGTGCTCGCCGGACATCGCGGTCAGGAAGCGCGCGTTGCGGTGGGCACCTTCGCCCCGGCGGATCATGAATCTCCGCTCGCCATCGAGCTCGCCATCGGCGTCTCGCGGGGCGAGCGCATGGACTGGGTGGTGCAAAAAGCCGTGGAACTGGGCGTCGCCGCGCTCCGCCCGCTGGTCACCGAACGCACCGAGGTGCGGCTCGCCGGCGAGCGGCGCGACAAGAAGCTCGGCCACTGGCGCCAGATCGCCATCGCCGCCTGCGAACAGTGCGGGCGCAACCGTCTGCCCGCAATCCATTCACCGCGGCCCCTCGCGGACTGGCTGCCGGCCGCCGCCGGCTTGCGCCTGGTGCTGGCGCCGGAGGCAACCACCGCGCTCGCCGGCGTCGAGGCCACGGCGCCGGACGCGGTCAGCCTGCTGATCGGGCCGGAAGGCGGACTGTCGGCGGCCGAGATCGATGCGGCCACCGCCGCCGGGTTTCGCGCCGTGGGTCTCGGTCCGCGCGTGCTGCGCACCGAGACCGCGCCACTGGCAGCGCTCGCCATCTGCCAGGCGCGTTGGGGGGATTTCCGCTAAGGCTACTCTGAACAACCGTCATGCCCGCGGAGGCGGGCATCCAGAGGGCCCTGATATTCCTGGGTTCCTGCCCCCGCCTTCGCGGGGGCAGGCTATGCGCGGGAACGACGATCGGGTGGTTGTTCAGAGCTTCCCTAACGGTTTGCTGAAAAACTGCCAGGAATGCTCGCGCCACGATGATTCCGTTCATGGTTCGACGAGCTCACCACGAACGGAATCGGACAGCGTGACGGACAACCTCAGCGTGGCGCGGCGGGATTCACCAGACCGCGCACCAGGGTTTTCGGCAGCAGTTTTTGCAGTTCTTCCTGGGTCCAGCGGCCGGCGGTGAACACACTGCGCTGTTTCTCGGGCAGCGATACCAGGCTGATCTCGCCGCCGCCGACGATGAAGTCGCGGCCGTTGACGTGGGCGGCGGCGTCGGTGCACAGGAACACCACCAGCGGCGAGACCAGCTCGGGCGTGAACGTCTCCGTGCCCTCGGCCATCTCCTCGATCTCGAACATGAAATCGGGCAGCGGCAGCTTGCCCTGGCGTGCCAGATCAAGTGCTTTCTTCATGTCCACGGCGCCCGCCATGCGGGTGCCGGCGCGCGGGCGGATGGCGTTGCAGGTGATGCCGTAAGGTCCGAGTTCGAGCGCGAGCGTGCGGCTGAATCCGACGATGCCTTCCTTGGCGGCAGCGTAGTTGGAGGCCGCGTAGCCGCCGAGGCCGGCTTCGGAAGCGGTGTTGACGATGCGGCCGCCGCGCTGTCTGGCGAACACTTCCGCCGCCGGCTTGGTGACGGTGTAGAGCGCGCGCAGATGCACCGCGATCACGCTGTCCCACTCCTCCTCGCTCATCTTCACGAACAACTGGTTGCGGATGTTGCCGGCGTTGTTGACCACGATGTCGAGCCGCCCGAAGGTGTCGAGCGCCTGCTCCACCATGGCTTTGCCGTCCGCCGTGCGGGTGACGTTGCCGGCGTTGGCCGCCGCTTCGCCGCCCCGGGCACGGATTTCCGCGACCACGGATTGCGCCGGGGACACATCCCCGCCTTCGCCGGCGACGCTGCCGCCGAGATCATTGACGAGGACCTTGGCCCCCTCGGCCGCGAGCGCCAGCGCGTGGGAGCGCCCCAGCCCCCGACCGCCGCCGGTGACGATGGCGACCTTGCCTGCCAACAGATTACCCATAACGATTCCCCCTTTTTTTGATGATAGTTAGTGAAGTGACGAAACAGACGCGGCGCACGGTGGTTGCCGCGCGCCCCGATGGTTGATCAGGATTCTACGGGGCGCCCGCCGGTGGGTCACCTGCGGCGGACCGCTTGCGCCTTGGTTCGCCGCGCCGCCACAGTTCTCCAGTGCCGAGGCAGTCCCAGCCCCAGCGCACCCAGCGCAGCAGGGCGAACACCAGCCACAGCGACCACACCAGCATCGCCAGCCGGTACACCCACAGCGGCAGACTCAGCACCGCGCCGGTGGGCAGGGCGCCGGCGGCGCGATCCTGATACCAGCGGTAATCGAGGTGGCTGGAACCGTTGCCGACCACCTGCATGTCCGGCGCCGCCAGCAGGCTCTGGGGGATGGTATAGGCCAGACAGGCGGCGGCTGCCAGGGTCAGCGCGAACAGCCCCAGTTGCACCAGGTTGTGGAGCGCGGGGGGCGGCGTCCAGCGGCGGCGCGCTTCCAGGGCAAAGAACCACAGCACCACGACCACACTGCCGGCGCTGCTGACCGTGCTCATCCCGATGCCGAGCAGCAGCCATTGCCCGGTGGTCGCCGGGATGGACAGCCCGAGGCGTCGCACCAGCACACCCAGCGCGATGGCCACGCCGATCACCACCAGCAATACGCCCCAATAGAGCATGGCGGGGCCGATGTCCGGGCCGCGCAGCCACAGCGGCCAGCGGTCGCCCGGCAATTGCAGGGCGACGTCGATATTGGTGGCCGGCGTCGGCAGCACCAGCGCCGGCGTCGCGGTCCAGGTGCCGACACCGGTGTCGAGTTGCCATTCGATGGCGGCGGTCTGGAGCCCGGGATGCAACGGGATCACCACTTCGCCGTCCTGCTCGGGCCGGGTCTGCTCGACACCGTCGATCGCGACGCGCTGCAATTCGCCGGCGACCGGCAGCCGCAGGCGGTAGTCCCCGCCCAGACTGCTGCGCAGCTTGAGGGCAAGGGTCAGGCCCGCGCCCCGCGCGCCGGTGCGCTGGGTCAGCGCCGCGCTCTCCACCGTCACTGCCGGGCCGGCGACCGGTTCCGGCCGCAGCGCGCTCAGCGTGAGGTGCTCGCCGGGCCAGGGTCGCCACTCGGAATAGGCGGAATCCGGCGTCTTGACCGCCGGCAGACCGGTGCCGGCGATGTGCCAGCGCGGCGATGCCTCGACCCGCCACACTTCGACCCAATGGGCCGTCCGCGGCACCGCCAGCACAAGTTCGGCCGCCGGCGGCAACTGCGCGCGCCACTGCATTTGCTGCTGCCCGGGATTGAGGGTGACGGGCATTTCCCCGGCCGCCGTGAGGGGCAGGTCGCCGATCACGATTTCACCCGGCAGCAGCGGCACACTCAGGTTGATGGCGCCGGCGAGCGGCGCGACCCGCGTGACGGTGGTGGTCAGTTGCCAGTCGAGATCGAGCGCCAAGCGGCGCTCCACGCTGACAAAGGCGGGCGCCGGGTCCGGCAGCAGGCTGGCGCGCTCCCCGGTCGCGGCGCGCTGCACTTGCAGTGTTTCACCGCGCAGCCGCGTGCCGTCGAGGCCGTCCACCTGCCAGCCCGGGGCGCTCACGGTCACCAGGCGCGGCGGCAGCGGGAAACGGAAATCGGCGCTGTCGCCGCGTATCTCGCCGCGCAATACCAGCTCCCGCACTCCCGCCGCTGTCGATACCCAGGGCACGCCGTCGATACGCGCAAGGGCCGCCGGCGCGCCATCGCGGAGCAGCGCGACCGGTTGCCAGCCGGCCGGTGGCGGCAGCGGCAATGCCACCGGCGCGGCCGCCGCCGCGCGCAGGCGCAGCAGGAAGCTGCCGTTCGCATCGACATCGAGACGCGCTTCCAGCAGGCTCCCGCACTCGGGCGCGCAGGCCGGCGGGCGCAGCAGTTCCGCCTTGAGCTGATCCAGCAACTCGGGAGACGGGAAGCTGGCGGCCCGCGCCGCGTCCGGAGTGCCGCCGCTCAGCACCGCCAGCAGCACGGCGGCAATGGCCGCGGTCCCCGTGGATCTATGACCGGTCGCCTGACGATCGCTGCCCGGCGGCTTGCCGGCGCGCCACAGCGCCGCGCCCAGCGCGTAGAGAAACAGGCCCACCAGCGCGACTTGCAGGAACTTGAGGCTGCGCGTCAGCCAGGGCGGCGACAGCCAGAGCTGGACGGTTTCCGCCGACCGCACCGGGCCGTTCCAGCCCAGCGCCACCTGATGCCAGCGCCAGGTGGGTTCACCGGGGCCGGTCTGGGTCTGCTCGTCCGGTTCATAGCGCGGCCGGGGCGCGGGCGCGGCGGGCGCCACCTTCATTTTGGCGACGGTCGCTTCCAGCATCGGCGCGCTGACGCCGCCCGCGGAATCCGCCAGGTTGCCGCCGTAAGCGCCGTAACCGGGGTTGATCGGACCGCTCTGTTCCAGTTGCGGGTAAAGTCCGGCCCGCACCTGCTGGACGGCAAAACCCAGTGCCGCCAGCACCAGCAGCACCAGGGCATACCCGGCGCCGATGCGCAGCCAGGTGCGGGCGCGACCGGCCGGGAACACCCGCAACAGGGGAAGCGCCGCCACCAGCGCGACCCAGCCGATGATCGGCGCGCCGGGTTCCTGGTAGGTGAGCGCGAGCATCGCCGCCGCCACCAGACTCCAGCGCCAGCCGAGAATGCGCAGGGTGGCGCCGACGATCAACAGACACAGAAACAGATCCCAGAGATTCCAGCGCGACAGCCAGGATGTCCGCACCTGATCCGGCCCGGTCGCATGCCAGAGCTGCCAGCCCGGCGGCAGATTGAGTTCGATCCCCGCCTGCTCGAAGTCGTGCTCCCAGCCGATCACGCCCGCCGCGGGACTGGCGAGGCGACCGATGGTTTCGACCTGAAGTTCGGTGGCGCGCACCTCCACCCCCTGCCCGGGCAGACCGGGAACCCGGGTCACCACTTGCGGGACGCCGTCGACCGCCACCCGGCCGAGGGCGAGCGTCGGCGCCGCCTGCAGGCGCCAGCCCTGGCTGAGGCTGCCGCCGATGCGATCCCGCACGGTGGCGCCGCCGCCGTCGAAATCGAGCCACAGCTCGCGCTCCAGATGCAGACGGGGAGCCGCCGGATTGGCGTCGCCGCGATAGTCTTCGGTCAGCGTCAGGGGCGTATCCGCGGTGACCAGATGGGTGGGCAGTCCGCCGAAATCCGGCGGCAGGTCGAGGCGCGCGGGATCGACGGCCGGCGCGCCGCCGAGCCGAACACCGCGCAAATTCGGATCGGCGCGAAACGTCCAGATCTCCTGCACCGGCCATTGCGGGTCCTGGGGTTCGGCGGCAAAGCGCTCCGGCGCCGCGGTGTAGCGGCTGTCCAGCAGCAGCCGCCACTCGCCGGGCCGCATCTGCACGCGCAGGCGCCCATCGGCCTCGATGCGGGCGGGCAGGGGCGATTCCAGGGCGACGGTCTCGGACTCCGCCGGCAGCAGCCGGCCCACCAGGATTTCCCGCGCGCTACCGGTGACCGTGAGGCGCAGTTCGGTGTGCAGGCGCAGGGGTATGGCGTCGTCCAGACGGCGGAACACCTCGATCCGGAGGCTATCCGCCGCGGCGCTGTCGGCGGGACGCCCGGCGCGCAGCCACAGCCGGTGACCGGCATCCAGCTCCGCGCGCTGCAGAGCGCCGTCGCGGCGCAGGGTCACCAGCGCGGTGCCCGGGTCCACGGCCAGGGACTGGGGCGGTTGCTCCCAGACGAACTGCCCCGCCACCTCATGGGCGCCGGCTCCCACCACCAGCGCCGGGCGACCCTCGTGTTCGATCACCGGCGCGGGCGCGCCGTCGAGTGTCACCGCGCGCGGCCAGTGCCCGGCATCCCCGGGCAGCATCAGCCACTGGCCGTCGGCCAGGCTATCCCAAGGCTGACGAAACTCCGCGCCGCCCGGTGTCAGCGCGATATCGAGCACGCCCGGCCACAGGCAGTGACGCAACCCGGGCTGGCGGGCGAGCTCCGGACAGCCATGCTCGGGCTGGTCGCGCAGCACCCAGTCGCGCCAGGGCGCGAGGGGTTCGGGAATGGCCGTGCCGCCCGTGGCCGCCGGCGCGATGCCCGGCAGGGTGAACAACAGTATCGAGAACAAGCGGCGGACGAGGCGCGTCATCGGTGGGCAACTCCCTGTGCGGACTCTGCGCAATGTAGCAGGGCGGCGCGGCGCGCACGAAATACCGACAGCCGGGATACCGCCGATCATTCAACTGATCCAGCTACGGCGTGGCGCTGCCATCTAAAAACACCATAAAAACGTCAACACTTTTGTCCTATCAAGTGTCTGTGCTAATAGCTATTAAAACCTGACCCGGTCGCCCGGATGGCCGCCAGGCCAGCGCCTTCGTCTGAAAGACACCAAAGACCGGCGGCCTGGGCCCACCACACGCGAGATCACCATGAACAACAGCAATGCAATCGCACGCCGTCTGGAGTCGATCCAGACGAAAGCAGCGCTGCGTTCGGCGGACGTGGCCAACGTCCTCAACCTTCGACCGGAGACCGTCTCCCGATGGAACAACGGGAAGGCGTTGCCGCATGCAAGCACCGAGCGGCAGTTGCTTGAACTGGAATTCATCGTCGACAAGCTAACCGATCTTTATGAGCCGCGCGACGCGCGGCTATGGCTGTTCTCGCGCCAGCGCTTGCTACAGGACCGCACACCGGCCGACCTCATTCAACAGGGCGACATTGATGAGGTGCTCGCCGCCGTCAACCAACTACTCGACGGCGTGCATCTCTGACGGGATCACTCGAATGATTCACGATCCGGATCTTCCTGATCGCCGGGATGCGCTGCCGAAGGAAGCGTTCGGCGGTCAGGCATATCGCGCGACTCGCTTGCGGCTCGACCCTCCTGCCGGTTCGTACAACGGCGGGCGCTGGATGACGCGCGATGCCGCGGTGGTTCTCTACACGAGCCTCGAACTCGAAGCAGTTGAATTGCCATTGCGCTACTTCAACAACTTGGGATTACCCAGCCTTGTGCCACGGCAGGAATTCAATTCATCGAACCGCTGGATACGTGACCCGTATGTCCGGTGGTGCGGGATGGAGGGGCGCTAGGCTTCTTCCTATCCCGATCAGGGCTTTCTCCTCCAGATTGACTTTGCGTACGCTGTAAATACAATGTACGCATGATAAAATTCGAATGGGATTCAAGCAAGGCAGCCTCAAATCTCAAGAAACACGGCGTTTCTTTTGAGGAGGCTCAGACTGTCTTCTATGACGAATTCGCGGTTCAGTTTTTCGATGAGGAAAACTCTGAAGCAGAAGATCGGTTTTTGATGCTCGGTATGAGTAGTGAGGCCAAGTTGCTTCTGGTTTGTCACTGCGATCGAGAGGCAGGCGAAGTCATCCGGATCATCTCTGCGCGCCCAGCAACTACAACTGAAGGTACTTTCTACGGAGGTAGCCACTCATGAAGGCTGAATACGATCTTTCGAAAATGAAGTCCCGCAAGAATCCTTATGCGGCAAAGCTAAAAAAGCCAGTCACGATGCGCTTGAGCGAGGATGTTATCGCCTACTTCAAGCGCATGGCAGAAGAGGCTGGTGTTCCGTACCAAAGCCTCATCAATCTTTATCTGCGTGATTGCGTGGCGCAGCACAGAAAGATTGATATTTCTTGGCAAGCAAAGCCCTGACAACTCGTTGCAGGCCGCGGCCTGAGTTCAAACGTTAGCCGCCGGTCATTGCTGAATCCACGTCCATACTTTCGTGAAGGATTCGAATGATCTCTGCAACGCAGTCGTTTCCCTCGCAGTCGAACATGACGTAGCTGCCAAATTCTTTAAATTTCGAAGCACATGCCCTCCGCAACAGGGACCGCTGGTTTCCTGAGCGGCCCACGCCTACCGCAATAGATGGGTCCCGACCGCTGTGTGAAACCGTTCCATCGCCAGAGTCCGCAGCACGTTGAGGCCCGCGACGAATCGGTCTATTCTGCCCGCCCGCATCCCCGCCACTCCCGACACGTCCGCGACCCTATCCATGCAACTGGCTCTCTTCGATCTCGACAACACACTGATCGCTGGCGACAGCGACTATTCCTGGGGCGAGTTTCTGGTGCGCATCGGCAAGGTCGATGCCGAGACCTATCAGGCCGCGAACACCCGGTTCTACGCGGATTACCAGCGTGGGCAGCTCGATATTCACGCCTACCTGCGCTTTGCGCTGGCGCCGCTCGCCGCCACCGAACCGGCCGAACTCGCGGCGATCCGCGAACGCTTCATGCGCGAAGTGATTTCCGATCTGTGGCTGCCCCGGGCCGAAGCGTTGATCCGCAGTCACCGCGAACGCGGCCACCGGCCGGTGATCGTGACCGCCACCAACCGTTTCGTGGTGGAGCCGATCTGCCTGAAGCTGGGCATCAGCGACATCATCGCCACCGAACCCGAAATCATTGCCGGCCGCTACACCGGCGCGGTGCGGGGCGAGCCCAGTTTTGGCCCCGGCAAGGTCAGTCGCTTGCGGGAATGGCTGGTGCAACACGGATATGCGCTCACCGGCAGCTACTATTACGGCGATTCGATCAACGACCTGCCGATCCTCGAAGCCGTGGACCATCCCATCGCCGTGGACCCGGATGACCGCCTGCGGGCAGCCGCCAGCGCGCGGGGCTGGCCGGTGATCAGCCTGCGCGACTGAAGCGCACGCCGGGAAAGCGCACAATCGCTTCTTCTTCGATAAACCCTGGACCAATCATGCTGACTTACCCCGTCATCGATCCCGTCGCGGTTGCGCTCGGTCCGGTGAAAGTCCACTGGTACGGACTCATGTACCTGCTGGGGTTCGCGGCCGCCTGGTGGCTTGCGGTGCGGCGCAGCCAGCAGCCCTGGGCACCGGTGCGGCGCGAGCAGGTGGACGACCTGATCGTCTACGCCGCGCTGGGGGTGGTGGTCGGCGGGCGGCTCGGGTCGGGTCTGTTTTACAACTTCGATATCTGGAGCGCCGACCCGCTGTGGATCTTCCGGATCTGGGAGGGCGGCATGGCCTTTCACGGCGGTCTGCTGGGCGTGCTGACCGCGCTGTGGCTCTATGGCCGCAAATTGCAGCAGCCGTTTCTTGCGGTGGCGGATTTTGTCGCGCCCCTGGTACCCATCGGGCTGGGGCTGGGCCGCATCGGCAACTTCATCGGCCAGGAACTCTGGGGGCGCGCCACGAACGTGCCCTGGGCCATGGTGTTTCCCCGCGACCCCGAGCAGCTCGCGCGGCATCCGTCGCAGCTCTATCAAGCGTCGCTCGAAGGCGCCGTGCTGTTCGCGGTGCTGTTCTGGTTTTCGCGTCGGGAACGGCCGACGGGTGCCGTCGGCGGGCTGTTCCTGGCGCTGTACGGACTGTTCCGGTTTCTGGTGGAATTCGTGCGCGAGCCCGACCGCAACATCGGCTTCGACCTGCTCGGCTGGCTCACCCGCGGCCAGCTCCTGAGCCTGCCCATGATTCTGGCCGGGCTGCTGCTGATCGGCTGGGCTTACGGCAGCGCGCGGCAACGCACGCAGCACTGAGGAGGAGAGGATGCGCCAGTATCTGGATCTGATGCGCCACGTCCGCACCACCGGCGCGCGCAAGGATGACCGCACCGGCACCGGCACGCTCTCGGTGTTCGGTCACCAGATGCGCTTCGATCTGGCGGCGGGCTTCCCGCTGGTGACCACCAAGAAAGTCCATCTCAAGTCGATCATTCACGAACTGCTGTGGTTTCTCGCCGGCGACACCAATGTGGATTATCTCAACCGCAACGGCGTCTCGATCTGGAACGAGTGGGCGGACGCGGACGGCGAGCTGGGGCCGGTGTACGGCGCCCAGTGGCGCAACTGGCCGGATGGCCGCGGCGGCCATATCGATCAGCTCGCGCAACTGGTCGAGCAAATCCGCACCGCACCCGACTCGCGGCGCCACATCGTCAGCGCGTGGAACGTCGCGGCCCTGCCCGAGATGGCGCTCGCGCCCTGCCACTGCCTGTTCCAGTTCTATGTCGCGGAAGGCCGGCTCTCCTGCCAGCTCTACCAGCGCAGCGCCGACATCTTTCTCGGCGTGCCCTTCAATATCGCCTCCTACGCCCTGCTCACCCTGATGCTCGCGCAAGTGACCGGCCTGCAACCGGGAGAATTCATCTGGAGCGGCGGCGACTGCCATCTCTACCTCAATCACCTGGACCAGGCCGACCGGCAGCTTGCGCGCGCGCCGCGCCCGCTGCCCCGCATGGTGCTGAATCCCGAGGTGCACGACCTGTTCGCCTTTCGCTACGCGGACTTCCGGCTGGAGGGCTATGACCCGCACCCGGGGATCAGCGCCCCCATCGCCGTCTGATGGCCGTGGTGCTGATCGCCGCGGTGGCGCGCAACGGCGTGATCGGCGCCGGCAACGCCCTGCCCTGGCATCTGCCCGCCGACCTCAAACGCTTCAAGGCGCTGACCCTGGGCCATCCGGTACTGATGGGCCGCAAGACTTTTGAATCCATCGGCCGGCCGCTGCCGGGGCGCGCCAACATCGTGGTGAGCGGCGATCCGGCGTTCGCGCCCGAAGGCGTGACGGTGGCCGCTTCGGTGCCGGCGGGGCTGGCGTGCGCCGCGGCGCTCGGTACGCCGGTGTTCGTGATCGGCGGCGCGCAGATCTACGCGCAATGCCTGACCCTCGCCGACCGCATTTATCTCACCCGGGTCGATATCGAGGTGGCGGGCGATACCTTTTTTCCGTCCCTGGACGCGCGCGAATGGCGCGAGACCGCCTGCGAAAACTGGCCGGCGGCGGATGGGCACCCCGCCCATGCCTTTGTCACGCTGGAGCGGCGGGGCGATTAGCACGCGCCTTCCCCGCAGCCGAACCCCGGCGGGGAAGGCCGCGTCATGAAAGTGCGCGGCTATGGGCTCGGGATCATCGCGAGCGTCGCGGTCCACGCCTTGGCGCTGTCCCTGCTGGCGCTGGCCTGGCGCGCGGACTTCCAGCGGCGCGAACTGTCCGCCGGGAACACCCCGATCCCGGTCTGGCTGGTGGCTGATAAAAACGCTCCGCCCGAGGATGTTGCGCCGACCGCCAGCCAGCTCCTGCCGTCCTTGACGCCCGCGCTTGCGACCCCGCCAGCCCGCCCGAAACCGGCTCGCCAGCGCGCGCCGGAGCCGGTTCGTGAATCCGCACCGGAACCCGTTGCCGAACCCGCCGTCCGGCAGCCGGCGGAAGCGACGCCGATCCAGCCCGCAGCCAGCGCTCCCGAGCCTCCGGCCCAAGGCGCGGAGACACCGCCCCAGTTGCGGGACGACGCCGGGGCGCCCGCAGGCACGGCCGCCGTCCCGCTATCGACACCGCAAGCGACGCCAGCGCCAGTGCCCGCCAGTGCGGCAAAAATCACTGCCCCTCCGATCGAACGCGAGTATCGGGCACTGTCCCGGCCCAAACCGGCCTACCCGCCCCAGGCGCTGGCGCGCGGAATCGAAGGCTTTGTGGTACTGGAATTCACCGTGACGGCAGCGGGCACCACCCGCTATCCGCGAGTGCTCGAAGCCAGTCCGGTGCATGTCTTTGATGCCGCCGCCCTGGCGGCGGCGCGCGAGTTCCGCTATCAGCCCCGCATCCAGGCCGGCGCGCCGGTGGATGTGCCGGGCGTGCGCAGCCGGATCCGGTTTCAGATCCGGCCGCGCTGACGGCGCCGGCGCTTTTGAAAGTACCGGTTACAGCTTGCCGAGATCCCGCACCGCGCCGCGGTCGGCGCTGGTGGCGAGCAGGGCGTAGGCCTTGAGCGCCGCCGAGACTTTGCGCGGGCGTTTTTCGGCCGGATGCCAGCCGAGCTTTTCGCGCCGCTCCCGGCGCGTGGCAAGTGCAGCCTCGCTCACCAGGAGTTCGATGGCGCGGTTGGGAATGTCGATGCGGATGGAATCGCCCGTTTCCACCAGGCCGATGGTGCCGCCCGCGGCCGCTTCCGGCGAGACGTGGCCGATGGAGAGCCCCGACGTGCCGCCCGAGAAGCGGCCATCGGTGATCAGCGCGCAGGCCTTGCCGAGGCCCCTGGATTTCAGATAGCTGGTGGGATAGAGCATTTCCTGCATGCCGGGTCCGCCGCGCGGGCCTTCGTAGCGCACCACCACCACGGCGCCGGGTTTGACGCGGTCGTGGAGGATGGCGTCCACCGCCGCTTCCTGACTCTCGACCACAAACGCCGGCCCCTCGAACACCAGAATGGATTCGTCGACGCCGGCGGTCTTCACCACGCAGCCGTTGGGCGCGAGATTGCCGTACAGCACCGCGAGGCCGCCGTCCTTGCTGTAGGCGTGCGCGACGGCGCGGATGCAGCCCTCGGCGCGATCGTCATCGAGATTCGGCCAGCGCGTGGCCTGACTGAAGGCGACCTGGGTGGGAATGCCCGCCGGGCCAGCGAGGAAAAAGTTTTTCACCGCTTCCGCGGGATTGCGTTTTATGTCCCAGGCATCCAGCGCTTCGCCCATCGTATCGGCATACACGGTCGGCAGATCCGTGTGCAGCAGACCCGCGCGGTCGAGCTCGCCTAGAATGCCCATGACGCCACCGGCGCGATGCACGTCCTCCATGTGGTATTTGGGGGTGCTGGGCGCCACCTTGCACAGGTTCGGTACCTGGTGGGACAGCCGGTCGATGTCGGCCAGCGTGAAATCCACCTCGGCTTCCTGCGCGGCCGCCAGCAGATGCAGGATGGTGTTGGTGGAACCGCCCATGGCGATGTCGAGACTCATGGCGTTTTCGAACGCCCCGAAACTGGCGATGGAGCGCGGCAGCACCCGGTAGTCATCGTCGTCGTAGTGGCGGCGGGCCAGCGCGACGATGCGCCGGCCGGCTTCCAGAAAGAGTTGCTCGCGATCGGCATGGGTGGCCAGCACCGAGCCGTTGCCGGGCAGCGACAGGCCCAGCGCCTCGGTCAGGCAGTTCATCGAGTTGGCGGTGAACATGCCGGAACAGGAACCGCAAGTGGGACAGGCGGAGCGCTCGTACTCGGCGACTTTCTCGTCGCTGGCGCTGTCGTCCACCGCGATCATCATGGCATCGACCAGATCCAGCTTCTGCGCCGATAGTTTGGTCTTGCCCGCTTCCATGGGACCGCCGGACACGAAAATGGTGGGGATGTTGAGGCGCAACGCCGCCATCAGCATGCCGGGCGTGATCTTGTCGCAGTTGGAGATGCACACCAGGGCGTCGGCGCAGTGGGCATTGACCATGTACTCGACCGAATCCGCGATGATGTCCCGCGACGGCAGCGAATAGAGCATGCCGTCGTGGCCCATGGCGATACCGTCATCCACCGCGATGGTGTTGAACTCCTTGCCGACGCCGCCGGCCCGCTCGATCTCTCCGATCACCAGCTGGCCCAGATCCTTGAGGTGCACGTGGCCGGGCACGAACTGCGTGAAGCTGTTGGCGACCGCGATGATGGGCTTGTTGAAATCCGCGTCGGTCATGCCGGTGGCGCGCCACAGGGAGCGCGCGCCCGCCATGTTGCGGCCGCGGGTGGTGGTGTGGGAGCGATAGGTCGGCATGGCGAATTCCTGACGGCGGTGATTGGTCGAAACGGGTCCGGAGGATACCAGAGTCACCGGGGACGCTGAACCGGGATGACCGTCAGGCCAGGCTGCGCCCACCACATCTTCCTGGAAACAGCGTTGCCACGAGAATTGACCGTACTCCAACTGGCTGGCCGGGTACGCGGTGCGATTGATGAAGCGCTGGGGTTTCACTACGGCTTCGTGAGCAAGGCCCTTGCGCGACATCAGCCATCGCGATTCAAGACGTGATCCCTCTTGTCTGGTTTATGTACGAATTTTCCACTGCCTGGGGTTGCGACTACCGTGCATTACCGCGAGCACGACACGGGTAGCGTTTTCGATTCGATAGTAGACGCCAAAAGGGAATCGATGCATCAGGGCGCGCCGTGTATTTCTATGGATACTCTGAATAACCACTTGATCGTCGTTCCCGCGCAGGCGGGAACCCAGGAATATCAGGGCCTTCTGGATGCCCGCCTCCGCGGGCATGACGGTTATTCAGAGTATCCCTATGGACAAGCGGATACCTGCGCGGGGCTTCGGCAATGGAAAAGAGTGCCGTCAGCACGGCATCGAGAAACTGGTGCCCCAGCCCGGACAATTGTTCCTCATACCAGGCCGCCGCATCCGACAAATCGTGCTCTGCCTCGGGCCGAAGCCGAACTTCGAAGGTCATGGTTTAAGGCGAGAGTTTACGCCGTATATCAGCCACCGCATCGTTCGCCAGGCGGCCGCGGTCCTTGTCGATCTCGTAAGCGTCAAGGCGCCGATCAAGTTCAAACCTCTGTTCAACCGTGAGACGCAGAGCCTGCTGGTCGGTGGCAATGCTGTCCCACAGATCTTCAACCAGCTTGATCCGCTCTTCCAACGGGAGCTGTTGCGGCTTTGTGTTCATGACAGAACCTCTACTTTAGGGGCAGGTCAGTTTAGCCCGATGCGCCGTGCGATGGGTCGCACGCCCGGAGTATTGCCGCACCCGGGCAAACCTTTTGCACGACACGCGCGGTTGTAGGTGATGCCAGCCCCCACCATTCCCTCAGACCGCACCCGCCGCGCGCAGCGCCGCGATCTGCGCCGGCGAGCGGCCCAGGTCGCGCAGCACCTGATCGGTGTGTTCGCCCGGTGTCGGCGGGCGGCTGCGTATCGAGCCGGGGGTCTCGGTGAGCTTGATGGCGATTCCCGGCTGGGTCGCGGCGGGCTGACGGGGATCGCCGGCGGGCAGAATCATGTTGCGGTGGCGCAACTGCGGATCGTTGACGGCTTCGGCAAGCCCGTTGACCTCGCCGACGCACACATCGGTGTCGGCGAAAAACGCCACCCATTCGCTGAGCGTGCGGGTGCGCATGATCGCCTCGATCTCGCCCTTGGCGGCGCGCTGCGCGGCGCTCGGCGAACGCTGGAAATCGTCGGTCTGCATGCCCTGGCGCTTGAGATCCGGACGCCCCAGGGCCTCGCAAAAGTTGCTCCACAGCCAGGGCTCCATGCAGCCGACCGACAGCCAGCGCTCGTCGCGGGTCGGATACACGGCGTAGTAGGGATGCGCGCCGGCAAACACGTTTTCGCCGCGTTGTGCCTCCGCGCCGCCCACGAAGTAATTGCGTATCCCCGGCACCGCCGTGAGCAGCGCGAACGCGGTATCCAGATAAGCCACGTCGACCTGCTGTCCGCGCCCGGTGCTCTGGCGGGCGAGCAGCGCGAGCAGGATGCCGATTACGCCATGGAGGGCGGCACCGGCGTAATCGGCGACGATGTTGAGCGGGATCGGGGGCGCGCTATCCTTGGTGCCAAGCTGGCCGAGTACACCCGCGATCGCCAGATAGTTCAGGTCGTGTCCCGCGCGGTCGCGATAGGGTCCGTCCTGTCCGAAACCGCTCAACGAGCAATACACCAGGCGCGGATTGAGCGCGCTCAGGGTGGCGTAATCCGCGCCCAGGCGCGCGCCGACCCCGGGGCGGAACCCCTCGATCACCACATCGGACTTCGCGACCAGCTCGTGCAGCAGCGTCTGCGCCGCCGGATCTTTCAGGTTGAGCGTCATGCTCTTTTTGTTGCGATTGGCGAATTCCGATCGCACCCAGAGATCGTCGTCCCTGGCGCCCATGTGTTTGGCGGCGCCGGACTGGGCCGGGGTTTCGATCTTGAGGACTTCGGCCCCCATGTCGCCCAGCATCATGGTGCAGAAGGAACCGGGCGCGACGCGGTTCAGTTCCAGGATGCGGATTCCGTCGAGCGGCGATGTCATGGCGTGTGGTCCTCGATGATTTTCAGCGGCGGCGGTGTCTGGGCGGCGCGTCTTTAATGAGTAACGAATTCGCAGCGGCGCGCGCTACCGCTCAGGCCGCCTGAATCCGGATCAAGGCCCCGAAGGCGTCCTCGCGGGGCACTTCCAGCACATTGCGGTTATCCGCCGCCGGGTGCACCCGGATCCCGTGGCCGGCGAGGGATGCGGCGGTTGCCGGCAGGTCGGGCGATTCCAGCACCAGGGCATACATGCCTTCGCGTTTTTCTTCGAGATGACGCTCGATGGCGCGCGCAAAGGTTCGCGACGGATCCTTGACCGCCACCAGCTCGATCACGCCGCCGGTCGGCGGCCGGCAGATGGCCGACCAGACCCCGCGCTCGGCGTCGTCGAGGATTTTTCCCATGGGCAGTTTGAACTGGCTGCCGTAGACCTCCACCGCGTGCTCGATATCCTCGACCGCCACAATGACGCGGACGATGCCGGACAGACGCGGCGCGCGGTCGTCGAGCGCGCGCTTGTACTGGCCCTTGAACGAATTCACCGGGTAGACGCGAATCAACACGCCGTGGGTGGAGCCTGGATGGACGTCGCGGCCAAAAGCACCGGGCATCAGCGGCATCACGTTGAGGCCGCGCCCGGCCAACTCCGCGGCTTCATCGTCGGGTACCGGCGCTTCCAGCATCAAGGCGAACAGACCTTCGCCGCGCCGATCCAGAAATCCCTGCAAGCTTTTGCTGAGCGGTGTATCCGGATCGACGGGACACATCAGTTCGATATTGCTGCCACCGGCGGGCACGCACATGCCGAGCGCGGCGCCGTACTCCTTGCGGCTCAGCTCCGAGAGGTCGAGCACGGGCATGTGAAACTTGTCCCTGAACAGGCTGACCAGGGCGCTGAAATCGTGGGCGGCAATCGCGATGCGGGGCATTCCGGTGATCATGATTTTCTCTCCTGCGGACAGCGGGTGTCGCCGGTCCGTGGTGGGCTGTTATGTGGTGATCACCAGCTTACAGCCTGGAGCCGCCAATTCAATGGATGGCACTGCGCGCGTTGATCCGTGCAAGTGTGCACCTATACACTCTGCGTCGATTCACCGGGAGAAAATAACCAATGTCCGGATTGAACGATCTGCTGGCCGCCATCAAGATCGGCGCCAAAACCACGCCGCGCAAAGGCGAACACAAAGTCCGCGCGGTGTTCTTCGACACCTACGGCACGGTCTGCGATTTCTACGGGCCGATCAAGCGCCGGTTCGAACGTTTTGCGCGCGAGCACGGCGTGACGTGCGATGCCGGCGCCATGGCCATCGCCTGGCGCACCGCCTACGCGCTCTCGACCTTTACCCAGGCCGCGCGGCAAACCGCGTTTCGTCCCTTGCGCGAAATCCAGCGCGAGAATCTTGAGGTGGTGATGAAAGCGCATTTTCCGGAACCGGTATCGGCACACGAGCTGGACGAGCTGACCACCGTCTGGGATCGTCTGGATCCCTGGCCGGACACCGTCGCGGGGCTGCGCCTGCTCAAAGGCCAGGCCATCATTGCGCCGATGTCCAACGGCAACTTCATCGACATGGTCAATCTCGCGCGCCATGCGGGCCTGCCGTGGGACATCATTCTTGGCGCGTCGGTCGCGCAAATGTACAAACCACATCCCGATGCCTACCTCAAGTCCATCGCCGCGCTGGGTTTGGCGCCGGAGGAAGTCTGCATGGTCGCCGCGCACCAGGCCGAACTGCCCCATGCCGCGGGGCACGGCATGCAAACGGCTTTCATCATGCGTCCGGACGAGTTTGGCGGGCCCGTCAAACCCCGGGAGCCAGAAGCGGGCAAGCTTTATCTGTCGGCGGCGGAGATTTATCCGGAAGCTGAGTGGACGTATGTGACGGACAGTCTTGTTGATCTGGCGGATCAGATCAGGCGGGCCTAGCCATGCCGAGATATTCATGAGCGGCCGTCCAAGGATTACGGGCGAACAACTCGGGGCCACCACGGGCCGCTCTCCCTATTCGGCGCGGTCTTGTCACGCCAAAGACATACGCCATGTTGGCCGGATGTTACAATGCGAGACCAGACCCCGTTGGCAGACCAGACCCCGTTGGCAGACCCCGTTGGCAGACCCCGTTGGCAAGACCCCGTTGGCATTCCGTGGCATTCCGCGAAAGGCGCGAAAAGTGGGAACCACGGAAGGCACGGATTTCACGGAATCCAAATCCTTTATCCGCACGCGAAGATGCGAAGGAGGGCGACCTTGTCATGCTGCCACTCCATTCACTAACTTGTCACATTCAGCTACGACATATTCGGGGATGGTGTCGAACTTGGCGGGGTCGAGCTGGCTAATGAATTCATTCTCGATGTGGTAGGTTTCATTTATGAACTTCTGGATTACAGAGTTTTCAACGTCCAGCCCAAACAGCCGGAAAATCTGAAGCTTTTCATAACCATTCGACGACGCGTTGTATAGCGCCCTCAGGGCGTCCAGGTCACTAACTCGATTCAGATGTTGTGCGTAGGAAAAGCCATTCAGATGACTTGATATTTCAGTGCATCCACTATCAAACTTACCTTGATCCATTTCCGGGTAGTTGCCTTCTGGATCTTTCGGCTCGCGTTTGTCAATCCCACGCTCTTTGCCGTTTCCTTTGTGAAAAAGGTTTGACAATACCTGATAGGTATCACCCTTATTGTCAGCAATTTCAAAATGGCGCCTCAGGTAGATGAGTTTGACGATATCGTCCTTTTCAGAGGCGAGTGCACTTTTACAGATTTGGGAAAAGGTCTGTACATCATCCTTGGCAATGCCGCATTCGCTTATTTGGTCCGACGACAATCTTAGAAACGAGGCCGTTGTCTGATTTCTGAACTGGTCAGAAAGAGACTTGACCGTATCAATGATGGGTTCTACATCATGGGTTAGCATCATAACGGTTTTGCTTTTCAGGCATGAGTCGGCGTCCCGCCGAAAGAGCATTTCGAGAATGGCGTACTTTTTGTTTTTATCGAACGAAGAAATTGGATCGTCCAGAATGATCAGGTCCGGCTTCTTGGAGAGGCATTCATACATGAAAAGGACGATGGCAAATGCGTTTCGTTCCCCAAAGCTGAGGTGCTGATTGCCACCGCTGAGGTGCTCTTCGTGATCGATATGGCGAAGTTTCAACTGGGCCTGTTCGCCATCACCGGCAATCTCAACGGCGTAGCGGTAACCGGCATAGGATAGAAATTCATTGATGTCTTTCTGGTGACGCTCAATGGTTTTCTTCATCTCGCTGCGCTGCTGATTAATCTTCCCTTGCAGCTGACCGGCCTGCTCAATAACTTTGTCGATGGAAGCGTTTATCGGGGCTACGGCGTCCTTCATTTTGGCAGACTCAAGCTCAGGGAAAAACTGCAAATCCACCTTGTATGCCGGGAGTTTTTCGACGACTTTTTCCCCGTCCTTAAATTGAAATGCGGAAAGCGTTTTGAGCTTTTCAAGTTTTTCGGTAAAGTCATCAATCCGTTTTTTTATTGTAGCAAGAAATGATTCGTGCTCTTTTTCAAGGCCGTCCTTCAAGGTTGTGATTGTGGTCAGAGTGTTTTTGGCTTTATCAGAAAAGTAGTCGCCTAATTTATCGATGATGCCAATCAGGGCAATCAGGTTTTTGATAGTATTCTTGTCGTATTCCTGGCCGACCTTTTTGATCTGCTCCTTTTTGTCAGCTGCAGGTGAGGTGCAGAATGGGCAATTATCCGACAGGTCGGCAAAATCGTAGCCCTTGGTTTGCCAGTCGATCCAGCCCACACTGTTTTGGCTCTGAATAAACGGTGTGTAAGATTCCAGACCGGCTGGAACATGCTTGATTTTGTTGCCGGCTGACAGCCCCTTCATGCCGGTGGATTTTTTATCCAGTCCAGTTTTGCTCAATTTGAAGGCGCTTCCCATTTCCTTGAGCGTGTTGATCAACGCTTCCAGTTCCTGATTCCCGGGAAACAACTGCTTGATATTGCTGACCAACTCCTCTATTTCCTGCTCTCTCTGTTTGTAGGCATCGGTTCTGATGAAAATGTCGAAGCTGTTGCTGAGGAGTTCGTTCGGCTTGAAAACAAACTGACTGACATACTCCTCGTTGAAGCACATGATATTACTCAGCGCTTCCGCACCCTTGACCTCCGGCTGTTTTTTATCGGGGTTTTCCTTTCGGAGTTTGAACGGCATGAGATCGTTCAGCAGGTTTTGATCCCCTTTCGCGCCGAGCAGCACCGCCTTGGCAATGGTGCTTTTGCCGGTCCCATTCGGCGCAAACTTGATGTTCAGCTTCTGCTTGGCAAGCGAGATCGCAGCCGAATCAAGGTTGTTGCAGTTCTTAACCTCTATCTGAATAGAACTCATGCCTGACCCTTTCACGATGCTTGATCTTACCCACCAACAACGGACACGCCGCTAAGCGGCTTGTTGTGCCTCAAACGCTTCCGGGCTGATATTGCCGTTGGCGCTGTGTCGGCGGGTTCGATTGTAGTCTGTCTCGATGTATTCAAACACGGCGTTGCGCACCTGCTGGCGTGTGGTGAAGCGTTCACCGTGGATCGCTTCCACCTTCAACGAGTGAAAGAAGCTCTCGGCACACGCATTATCGTAACAATTTCCCTTCGCGCTCACGCTGCCGCTCAGCTTGTTCGTTTTGATCAGGCGCTGAAAATCACCCGAACAATATTGGCTGCCCCGATCCGAATGGAAGATAAGATCCCTCCGGCGCGATATCTGCCCGGTTAATTCCGCCACTCCGCTGTAGCAGAAAGCAATCGCACTTCATCGACCGGCGCTCAAACCAGCCCCACCGCCCGCACCGCCTCCGGACTCAACTCACCGGCGCCGTGACTTGCGTGCTCCTTCAGCTTCGCCGTCATGACGGGCGTCCAGAAGCGTTTCATGTGCGCGGCGGCGTTTTCGATGCGCGCCTCGGGGGTGAGGGCCGGCACATTGGCGACGATCTGGTTGGCCATTTTGACCAGGTGTTCCACGGACGACTCTGACACCTTCATTCACTCCCGATGATGCGTTGCGGATGGGTATAGACCATGTGGCGGCCGGGGCGGGCAAAGCCGACCAGGGTGAGGTTGGCTGCTTCCGCCAACTCGATGGCAAGCGCCGTGGGTGCGGACACCGCGGCGAGGATGGCGATGCCCTGGCTCGCGGCCTTGACCACCATTTCGTAGCTCGCCCTGCTTGAAATCAGCGCGAAGCCCGACTCCCAGGGCGCCGCGAGCCGGCAGCGCGCGCCGATCAGTTTGTCGAGCGCATTGTGACGGCCGACGTCTTCGCGCAGCGCGAGAATGTCGCCCGCGGCATCGCACCAGGCAGCGCCGTGCACCGCGCCGGTGTGCGCCTGCAAGGGCTGGTGTTCCGACAACTGCCCGACGGCGCGCTCGATGGCGGCGTGGTCGATCCGGAAGTCGCCCGTCACCGGCGCCGGCTTGCGCACCGCCTGGTGGAGGGATTCGGCGCCGCACAGGCCACAGCCGGTGCGGCCGGTGAGGTTGCGGCGCACGGCCTTGAGCGCTGTCAGGCGTTCGGCGGCGATGGTCATGGCTACCTCGATGCCGTCGGCTTGCGGCAGCACTTCAAGGTCGTAGAGTTCGCGCGGATGGGCGAGGATGCCTTCGGTGAGACTGAAGCCGAGGGCGAATTCTTCCAGATCGGCGGGAGTCGCCATCATCACCACATGGGAGATGCCGTTGTAGACCAGCGCCACCGGCAACTCGCAGGCGACGGTATCGGCGACCTGCGCGCTGCCGCCGTGGCGCCAGTCGCGGGCGCCCACGGCCATGCTGGTGGCGACGCCGGCTGCCTGTGCGCCGACCGTCTCAGCTTGCGGGAGTGGGCGTTTCATCCCGCTGCCTGGCGCGGCGCAGCAGTTCGCGCTGCTCGGTATCGAAGGCGCGCTGGCGGCTCTGCCAGTTCGAGGGCGCGGTGACCTTGCTCACCTGCACGGCGGTCACCTTGTACTCAGGGCAGTTGGTGGCCCAGTCGGAGTTGTCGGTGGTCACCACATTGGCGCCCGAGAGGGGATGGTGAAAGGTGGTGTAGACCACGCCCGGCTGTACCCGCTCGGTGATGCGGGCACGCAGCACGGTGTCGCCGACACGACTCTGGATGCCGACCCAGTCGCCTTCGGCGATGCCGCGCTCTTCGGCGTCGTGGGGATGGATCTCCAGAATGTCCTCGGGGTGCCAGGTGCTGTTGGCGGTGCGCCGGGTCTGGGCGCCGACGTTGTACTGGCTGAGGATGCGTCCGGTGGTGAGCAGCAGTGGAAACTTGCGGTTGGCGCGCTCGTCGGTGGGCACGTATTCGGTCATCACGAACAGCCCCTTGCCGCGCACGAATTCCTCCTCGTGCATGGTGGGCGTGCCCTCGGGCGCTGCGTCATTGCAGGGCCACTGGATGCTGCCCAGGCGGTCGAGCTTTTCGTAACTCACGCCGGTGAAGGTGGGCGTGAGGGCGGCGATCTCGTCCATGATTTCGCCCGGATGCGCGTAGTTCATGTCCATGCCCAGCGCGCGGGCGAAGCCCTGGGTAGCCTCCCAGTCGGCCAGTCCGGCGAGCGGCGGCATGGCCTTGCGCACGCGGGAAATGCGGCGCTCGGCATTGGTGAAGGTGCCGTCCTTTTCCAGGAAGGAAGCGCCGGGCAGAAACACGTGGGCGTACTTGGCGGTCTCGTTCAGGAACAGATCCTGTACCACCAGACATTCCAGGGCGGAGAGCGCCGCTTCGACATGGTGGGTGTTGGGATCGGACTGGGCGATGTCTTCGCCCTGGCAGTAGAGTCCCTTGAAGTCGCCGTCGACCGCGGCATCGAACATGTTGGGGATGCGCAGTCCGGGTTCGCTGTCGAGCTGCACGCCCCACTGGGTTTCGAAGCTGGCGCGGGTGGCGGCCTCGGAAATATGCCGGTAGCCGGGCAGCTCGTGGGGGAAGGAACCCATGTCGCAGGAGCCCTGCACATTGTTCTGGCCGCGCAGCGGGTTCACGCCCACGCCTTCGCGGCCGAGGTTGCCGGTGGCCATGGCGAGGTTGGCGATGCCCATCACGGTGGTCGAACCCTGGCTGTGCTCGGTCACCCCCAGGCCGTAGTAGATGGCGGCATTGCCCGCCGTCGCATAGAGCCGGGCGGCGGCGCGCAGTTCGGCGGCCGGAATGCCGGTGATCGACTCGGTGGCTTCCGGGGAATGGCGCGGCTCGCTGACGAAACCGCGCCAGGCGGCGTAGGCGGGCGCTTCGCAGCGCGCCGCGATGAAGGCGCGATCTTCGAGTCCCTCGGTCACCACCACATGGGCCATGGCATTGATGAAGGCGACATTGGTGCCCGGCCGCACCGGCAGGTAATGACTGGCTTTGACGTGGGGCGAATCCACCAGGTCGATGCGGCGCGGGTCCACCACGATGAGTTTGGCGCCCTCGCGCAGGCGGCGCTTGAGCCGCGAGGCGAATACCGGGTGCGCGTCCGTGGGGTTGGCGCCCATCACCAGGATGACGTCGGCCTTGGCCACGGAGGCGAAGGTCTGGGTGCCGGCGGATTCGCCCAAGGTGGTCTTGAGACCGTAGCCGGTGGGCGAATGGCAAACGCGCGCGCAGGTATCGACATTGTTGTTGCCGAAACCGGCCCGCACCAGCTTCTGGACTATGTAGACCTCCTCGTTGGTGCAGCGCGAGGAGGTGATGGCGCCGATACTGTTGCGGCCGTATTTTTCCTGGATCGCGCGCAGCTTTTGCGCGGCGAACTGGAAGGCTTCATCCCAGGATACGGCGCGCCAGGGCTGGTCGATGCGCTCGCGCACCATGGGGGTCGTGATGCGGTCGGCGTGGGTGGCATAGCCGAAGGCGAAACGGCCCTTGACGCAGGCGTGGCCCTCGTTGGCCTTGCCGTCCTTCCAGGGTTTCATGTTGACCACCGTGGTGCCACGCATCTCGGCCTTGAAGCCGCAGCCGACGCCGCAGTAGGCGCAGGTGGTGGTGACGCTGTGCTCGGGCTGGCCGAACTCGATCACGCGGTTTTCGATCAGGGTGGCGGTGGGGCAGACGTTGACACAGGCGCCGCAGGACACGCACTCGGAATCGACAAAGGGCTGGTCCTGGCTCGCGCTGACCCTGGAGGCAAAGCCGCGGCCGTCGATGGTCAACGCGAAGGTGCCCTGGGTCTCCTCGCAGGCGCGCACGCAGCGCGAGCAGACGATGCACTTGGCCGGATCGAAGGTGAAATACGGGTTCGAGGTGTCTTTTTCGGCAGCGAGGTGATTGGCGCCGGCGTAGCCGTAGCGCACCGCGCGCAGGCCGACCTCGCCCGCGGTGTCCTGCAGCTCGCAGTTGCCGTTGGCGGCGCAGGTGAGGCAGTCGAGCGGATGATCGGAGATGTACAGCTCCATCACGTTGCGGCGCAGGCGCGCCACGTCGTCGGTCTGGGTGGTGACCACCATGCCGGGTTCGACCGGCGTGGTGCAGGACGCCGGATAGCCCTTGCGGCCTGCGATCGCCACCATGCACATCCGGCAGGAGCCGAAGGATTGAAGCGAATCCGTGGCGCACAGCTTGGGCACCTTGATGCCCAACTCGGCGGCCGCGCGCAGCACCGAGGTGCCGGCCGGGACGGAGACTTCGCGGCCGTCGATACGCAGCGTTACCGTCGCTTCACTCCGGCTGGGCGGCGTGCCGTAGTCCCGTTCGGAGTGGTCATGCGGGGGATCGTAGTACTGGGGTTCGAAGCTTTTCGATGCCAGATTTTTCGGTTCAGGGTGCTGGAGCATATTCGCCTCCCGGGGTCAGGCCCCGAAATCCTCCGGAAATTTTTCCACGGCGCTGCGCACCGGCATCGGCGTGAGTCCGCCCATGGCACACAGTGAACCGTATTCCATGGTGTCGCACAGTTCTTTCAGCAGCAGCAGGTTGTCGGCGCGCTGGGTGCCGGCGCGGATGCGGTCGATGACCTCGACGCCACGCACCGAGCCGATGCGGCAGGGCGTGCACTTGCCGCAGGATTCCGCAACGCAGAACTCCATCGCAAAACGCGCCTGCTCCGCCATGTCCACGCTGTCGTCGAACACCACCACGCCGCCGTGGCCAAGCATGGCGCGCTTTGCGGCAAAGGCTTCGTAGTCGAGCGGCAGGTCGAGCTCGTCGGCGGACAGATAAGCGCCGAGCGGTCCACCCACCTGCACCGCGCGCACTGGCCGGCCGCTGGCGGTACCGCCACCGAAATCTTCGATCAACGCGCGCAGACTCATCCCAAAGGGCAGTTCCACCACTCCGCCGCGCCTGATGTTGCCGGCGAGCTGCATGGGCAGGGTGCCGAGCGAACGGCCGCAGCCCAGGGCGCGATACCAGTCGGCGCCGCGCGCGAGGATTGCCGCCACGCTGGCCAGGGTCAGCACATTGTTGATGACGGTCGGCTTGCCGAACAGGCCCTGGATGGCCGGCAGCGGCGGCTTGGCGCGCACCAGGCCGCGGCGGCCTTCGAGGCTTTCGAGCAGCGAGGTCTCCTCGCCGCAGATATAGGCGCCGGCACCGAGGCGGGCTTCCAGTTCGAAGGCGCGGCCGCTGCCGCACACGTCCGGACCCAGGTAACCGTCTTCGCGGGCCAGGGCGATGGCGGCGCGCAGGACGGCGAAGGCGCGCGGGTACTCCGAGCGCACATAGATGTAACCCCGGGTGGCGCCCACCGCGAGCCCGGCGATGGTCATGCCTTCGACCAGTTGCAGCGGGTCGGCCTCCAGTAACAGGCGGTCGGCGAAAGTGCCGGAATCGCCCTCGTCGGCGTTGCAGACGATGTATTTCTGGTCCGCCGCCGTGTCCAGCACCGTCTGCCACTTGATGCCGGCGGGAAACGCCGCGCCGCCGCGACCCCGCAGCCCGGAAGTCTTGATGGCGTCGACGATCTGCTGACCGCTCAGGGCCAGCGCCCGGTCGAGCCCGGCGAAGCCGCCGGTGCGGCGGTAATCGGCGATGCTCAGGGGGTCGATCACCCCGGCGCGGGCGAAGTTGACCCGGGTCTGCTGTTGCAGGTAGGGAATCTGTTCGGTCGGGCCCAGCGCCAGCGGATGTTCGCCGCCGGCGAGCAGATCGCGGTCGAACAGCTCGGCGACATCTGCGACCGACACCGGCCCGTAGGCGACGCGCCCGGCGGCGGTTTCGACCTCGATCAGGGGTTCGAGCCAGAACAGGCCGCGCGAACCGTTGCGCACCAGGTCGATGTAGAGGCCGCGGGAGCGCGCCTGTTCCACCAGGGCGGCGGCGACCTGGTCGGCGCCCAGGGCACAGGCGGTGCTGTCGCCGGGAACAAATACCCGCACGCTCATGAAGTTACCCCGAGCCTGGCGAGCAGGTTGTCGAAGGATTGCGGCGACACCCGCGCGTGGAGTTGATCGTCCACCTGCACCGAGGGCCCACAGGCGCAGTTGCCCAGGCAGTACACCGGCTCCAGGGTCACTTTGCCGTCCGCCGTGGTGGCGCCAAACTCGACGCCCAGGCGCTGCTTCACATGGGCTTCCAGCGCGCGCGCGCCCACCGCCTGGCAGGCTTCGGCGCGGCACAGCTGGACCACATGCTCGCCGGCGGGCGCGGTGCGGAAGTGATGGTAGAAACTGATCACGCCATGGACCTCGGCGCGCGACAGATTGAGCGCGGCGGCGATGGCGGGCACCGCCGCCGCCGGCACATGACCCAGTTCGTGCTGGATTTCGTGGAGGATCGGCAGCAGGGCTCCGGGCAGGTGTCGCAGCCGGTCGAGTACGCCGGCGACCCGCGAGTCGACCGTATCAGCGTCCATCAAGGTTCCTCACGCAAGAAAGTCCCTCACAACAACGTGCAACGCCATGAAAAAATTTGGGTTTTCAACGCCACGGGCCTTGCCTGGCGCGGCGCGGGCCGGGTCGCGATGATAAACCATCCCTCCCCGCCAAGTCTGCCGGCAGCGACCCGGTCAGGGCGCCGCCGGCGCCGGCTCCAGCGGGTCTTCCGGCACGAAAACCAGCGCGGCGGAATTCAGGCAGTAGCGCAGTCCGGTGGGCGGCGGCCCATCCTCGAAGACGTGCCCCAGATGCTCGCCGCACTTCGACAGCACCTCGGTGCGCCGCAAGCCCCAGGCCCAATCCGGTTTCAGCACGACGTTGTCCCGATTCAGCACATCACTAAAACTGGGCCAACCGGTCCCGGAATCGTATTTGTCGCGGGAATGGAACACGGGTAGCCGGCAGCCGGCGGTGAGGTAAGTGCCAACCTGCTTGTTGGCGTGGAGCGCGCCGGTGAACGGGCGCTCGGTGGCGCCGCGCCACAGCACATCGTATTGCTCCGCTGTCAGCAGCTGTTTCCACACCGGCTTGGGAATGGTGTCCAGGTGCTCGCCCGCAGCGATCAGGGCGCGCGCCTGCGCCACCGTCATGGCGGATTCTGTGCTCCAGGCGACCCGCCCGGCGCTCAGTGCCCCGACCATCAGCGCGGCAACCGCCACGCCCGCCAGTACCGGCAATTTTTTGTTCATGCTTTCACGCTCCCGCGCACTGTCGTCTGCCTTGGGACGCCGCGAATGCAGGCAGGTTCCGTCGCCGGCCCCGGCTGTGCTTGAATGCGTCCCACCCATAACGCATAAAAAAGAGGCACCGCCCATGGCGCGCAAGAAAGTCTGGATCGAAGTGGCATTGAACGGCGCCTGGCCCCGCGCCCTGCAACCGAACATCCCGGTCACCGCCGCCGAAATCATCGCGGAGGGCGTGGCCTGTGTGAACGCGGGTGCCGCCATCGTCCACGCCCATACCCTGGACCCGGTCAGTGGCCGCCAGAATACCGATCCCGACAACTGCCAGACCTTCATCGCGGGCATCCAGCGCCAGGTCGATGCCATCGTCTATCCGACCGCTGTGGGCCTGCCGATGCCCGACGATGCCGCTCTGCGCTGCGCCACCACCGACGAGCTGACCCGGCGCGGCGCGCTGGAATGGGGCGTGCTCGATCCCGGCTCCTGCAACTTTTCCACCCGCGAAAGCGCGGCCAACCTGTTCGGCGGCGACGGCGATGTCTACATCAACGGGCCGCGCGTGCTGCGGGCGAGCGCCGAGCGCGCCGCTCAGAACGGCTGGCGCCCCGCCTACGCCTGTTATGAGCCCGGCTTCATCCGCGAAGGCGCCAAGCTGTACCGCGACATCCCCGGCCTCAAAACACCGGTGTTCCGTTTCATGCTGTCGAGCGGTTTCACGTTCTGTTTTCCGCCGCGCGACTGGGCGGTGGAAGCGCTCGCCAGGCTGATGGCGGAAGAAGCGCCGGGCGCGCCCTGGATGGTGGCGGGGCTGCATGTGGATCTGCTCCCGCTGATCCCCGCCATCGTGGCTCTCGGCGGCCATGTGCGGGTGGGGCTGGAGGACGCGGCGTTCCAGTGCCCGCGCAATAACGTCGAGCTGGTTGCCGAGGCCGCGGACGCGATCCGCGCCGCCGGCGGCGCGCCCGCTACCGCGGCGGAAGTCCGCGCCAGCCTGACGGCGGCCGACGCGGCGCGGGCCGCCTAGCAGGTTGCCGAAAAACGTCGCGAGGGGACCAGATGCGAGGCGCACGGCGCGCAGCGACCGAGACATATCAAGTCGATAGGCGAGGGAGCGAGCACCGCGCAACGAAGCAGATGGTGCCCGCAGCAGTTTTTCAGGAACCTGCTAGCGGGCGCCCGGCACGCCCAGACGGCGATGCTCCAGCACCGGCATATCGGTGCGGATGCGGGTCAGGCGTTCGGTATCGATGTCCGCGAGGATGACGCCTTCGCCGTCGTCGAGCTCCGCCACCACCTCGCCCCAGGGATCGACGATGGCACTGCCGCCCCACATGGGTCGCGTGGGGTGCTTCCGATTGCCGAGATCGGCGCCGATCACATAGCACTGGTTCTCGACCGCCCGCGCCCGCAACAGCAGGCGCCAATGCGCCGCGCCGGTGGTGGCGGTGAAGGCCGAGGGCACCGCCACCAGGGTGGCACCGCGCGCCGCGTAGTGGCGATACAGCTCGGGAAAGCGCAGGTCGTAGCACACGCTGATGCCGAGTTTGCCAAACGGCGTATGCACCACCACCGGATCCTGTCCAGGGCGGAAACTGTCGGACTCGCAGTAGCGGCGGCCGGTAGCGGCCACCGTGACGTCGAACAGGTGGATCTTGTGGTAACGCGCCACTTCCACGCCGCCGTCGTTGTAGAGAAGCGCGGCGGCGAAGGGTCGCGGGTCGGTGTCCCCGGCAAGGCCGCTGAACAGCGGCAGGGTGCCGCCCAGAATCCACACACCATGGCGCCGCGCACGCTCGGCCAGAAACGCACGGGCCGGGCCGGACGCGTCCCTTTCCGCGCCGGCCGCCGCGGCAAGCCCGGCGGAATCAGCGCCGTAATAGGCGAAATTCTCGGGCAACACCAGCAACCGGGCACCCTGGTCGACCGCCGCGTCGATCAGCGCGCCGGCACGCGCCAGGTTGTGATCGCGATCGCCGTCGCCGCGCAGTTGAATGGCTGCCAACCGGTGCATGGCCGCGTCCTCCGTTATTTGGCCGAATCGCTGAAAATGCGCTCGACCTCGATGTGGGGATCTTCCCAGGGACCGGTGACCCGATAGCCCAGGCTGGAAATTTTATCGACCTGCCGATCAAACACCCGGCTGGTCAGATAGACGCCGGCCGCCGCGGGCAGGCCGCCCGCCAGGGCGGCGATCCAGGGCAGGTTGGTGCCCACCGGCAGGGTCGCCACCAGATGGGCGTCGATGGTTTCGGCAATCAGGTCGGCGCGGCCTGCCAGACGCATCCTGCCCGAGGGCAACTCGACTTTTACGGGCTTGGCAAAATTCAGGGTGCCGGTGTCGAAGGCCAGCGTGGTCTTGACCTCGTCGAACGCGACGCCGCTGGCGAACAGGTCGGAAAAATCCAGGCGCAGGCGGCGCAACCAGGTATCGAAGTTGATCAGACTGATCAGCTTCATCGCGACGTTGGAAGCGGCGCCGGAGGTCCGGTGAAAGGCGCCCTTGGCGATCTGTAATGCCACCTCGCCGCGCAGCGCCCGGGCGCTGAATTTCCAGGGTCTGTCGTCCCATTCCAGGGTGGTCGCAAAGGTCGCGCGCTCGCTCTCGATGGCGCCCGGCAAATCCCAGGCGCGCAGCACTCCGGCCAGATTGTCGCTCTCGAGGGTGCCCTCGAAGCGGGTCAGATCGCGCTCGCCCAACCGTCGCCAGCCGAGCGTGGCGGGCGCGTCCCCCGCACCGAAGGCAAGGCCGGTAATCTCGCCGCGAATGGCGCTTGCCTGAATGCCGTCCAGTACCCGGCGCAACCTGAACCCGATATGACCCAGCTCCCGCTCACCGATGCGCAGACCCTGAGTGGAGAAATCGAGATCCGGAAGCGACCGGGGATCGATTTGCGCGAGCCTGCCCTGATCGCTGAGGAAATCCGGTTTGGGCAGCACCAGGTGATCCAGATACAGTCCCACCGGGCCGCCATCCAGTGGAACGATCAGATCGCCCGCCGCCGTGGCGCTGTCGCCGTGCAGGCGCCAGGCGCCATCGGCCACCGCTCCGGCAACGCTGATGCCGTCGAGTTGCAGGCCCGCTGCCTGCAACGTGGTTACGTCCAGTTTCAGGCGCGGCGCATAGGCACTCATGAAATTCTGCGCCCCCGCCGCGGCCGGCAGGCGCGCGCGCCAGGCATCGACATCCAGCGCATCGACGTGACCGCGCACGCTCAGGCCCGGCACGGACGGCAACACCGCCGCTGCCCCACCCAGAGCGACGTCGGCGCGTTCGATCCGGCCGTCCCGGAAGCGGGCGCGGGCCGCCAGACGGGCGCCAAGCCGGGTGTCCAGCTCGCTGCTGGCGGCGCCAAAGGTCAGGCCGAGCCGCAACGGCAGTGGCGCGTCGGGATTCGCTTTCGCGAACGGCTCCGGCAGCGTGGAGCGGACGCCCTGGAGGCTGGACTCCACCACCAACTGCGGCGCTGTCCCATCGCCGGGAATGCGGTAACTGGCGGAGTAATCCGTGTCTCCGACTACCGTGCCTCGAAGCCAGTCGGGCCACATCGGCATATCTTCCACGGCCACCCGGCCGCGCCCTTCGATCCAGGTCTCGCCGTGCGTGCCGCCGTGAATGGTTGCCGTCAGATCCTGACCCCAGAAGCGTGCTGTGAGCCCCTTTGCCATCAATCCATCGACCTCGGAAAAACTGAGGTCGCCCCGGATGCGCTCGAATTTCAGACCGCTGGCGCGGTGCGTGAGCGCCGCATCCGCGAGTTTGGCGGCGACCCGGTAGTGCTCGCCGGAGTGCTGCTTCGACAGCGGAATCCGCAGATCCAGGGCGACCCGGACCGGACCCTCCGCCTGCCAGTCATGCAGCGGTTCGACCCGGCGCCGCAGCGGTGATTGCGCCAGCACGCCGAGCGCCCGCGAAACCTCGGTGGCGGCAGTGGCGGTGACCGCCAGCAAGGGTTTGCTGTTGCCCGCCACCTCGATCGTCCGAAACCGGATGTCCCGCACCGGGACGCCGGCGATGGTGGCGGCCTCGGCCCGACCCGACACATCGGTGTTATCGACCACGACGTAGGCGTTCAGATCGGTCAGCCCCGGCCATTCGGGGTCGTAGTCGACCGCGCCCTCCGCCACCCGGGCATAGACCTCGATGACGCGGCGCGGGCCGGCCTCTTTCTCGATGGAACCGCGCCAGATGAAGCCGCCCTCGACCACCCGCATGTCCCCCAGCGCGCGGTCGAGCCACTGCAACAGTTCGGGCTCCAGCACCCGGGGAATGTACTGCCGGGCATAGTCCCTGTCGGTATTGCGAATGCCGGCGCTGAGCCAGAGTTCGCCATGGGCGCCGGGCGCCAGCGGTTGATGCAGGCTGAAGGCGGCACGAATGGTGCCCGCGCCGCCGCTGGCGTCGATGGCGAGCGCCGCCCCCCCGATGGTCAGCAGCGCATAGTCCTCACTGAGGGTAAATCCGACCTCTCCCCGTACCTGTCCGACCCGGAAAAAATCGGCATAAGCCTCGGGAAACAGCATCGCCAGCTCGGTCTTGCCGTCCAGGGTCAGAACGCCGCCGTGACCCGTCGCCGTCAGCGTGCCCGACACGCCGGTCACCGCCGGGCTGCCGCGCCAAGAGGCGACCGCCACGCTTTCCAGCGCCGCCTGGATCCGGGTGACGCTGTCGGGGCGGCCGAGATCGAAGTCCACCCGGGGATACGCCAGGCGGCCCGTCGGACCCAGCGCGGCGAGCACCTCGGCGGCCTTGGGAGGCAGTATGTCAGTCGCCAGCAGCATGGTGTTGAGCGTGCCGAGATCCAGATGATCCGCCGCCAGACGGAATTTGCGGCTGTCCGCCCCCAGGTGCTGACGAAACTCCAGGGTCAGCGGCTCGATGTCGCGCCCATTCCAGTTGCACGCGAGGTTCTGCAGGCGCAGACCCCAGTCATCCGGACCCAGCCAGCCCGTGATATCGGCCTTGAGGGCGCGCAGCGGACTTGCCGCGACGCCCGATCCCAACGGCAGACGGTCGGTGGCGATACGTCCCACGATCTCGGCGCGCCCGTTGCCCGGCGCCGTCAACCAGAGCTCGGCATCCACCGGCGCCGCGACCGGCGCCAGTCGCTGCGCCCAGTCCGGCGCCAGACCGCGCAATATCACCCCGAGTGACCCGGCGAGATTGAGCCGCGACAGCTTCAGATAACTGCGCCCCTCCAGGGCGCGCAAGTCCACGGCACCCGCACCGACACCGCCACGCCACTCCGCCAGCGCCGCCGCAAACTCTTCTCCGGCGATTTCCAGCGCGGCGCCGGCGCGATGGAAATCGCCGCTGTTTTCCAGCAACAGATTGTTCGCCGTGATCAGCTCGCTGGCGCCGGAGCGGAAATGGAGGGTTATTTCAGTCCTGGCGACGCGCGTTCGCCGGCTGGCCAGCAGCATGTCGACCACCTGCCCCGCCGCGCCCCGGGTATTGGGCGCACCGCTGTCGAGGGTCCAACCGGAAGGCGTTTCCGCGAGACTGACCTGCAAGCGCGCGAGCGACAGATCGGACCAGACCGGCCGCCGGGCGAGCAGGCTGGGGAGCAGGTCGATCTCGGCGCCGAGATCGTCCATCACCAGAAACGGCGGCTGGCCGGGCGCGGCGGCCACGCGCACCGACCCCGCCCACAGATGCGGCGACAACCGGGTCCAGGCGCCGTTCAGTTGGCGGGCCTCGACGACGGCTCCCAGGCGTTCGGACAGCGCGGCGTCGAGCCGCGGCTGCAGAGCGTCCAGCCGCGGCAGCAGCTCCCGGCCCGCCGCCACCACCAGTGCGTAAGCGATAACGAGCAGCGCTGAAAACGCCCAGACCCAACGCATCAGACGCCCCGCCATGCCCGCCACGGCTATCGCGCGGGCAGTGGTGGTTGGACGAGTCGGCGGCGACGTCCCGTCGGATCAGAGCGGCACAATGTCGAACTGCTCCTGGGAATAAACGCTCTCCACCCGGAACTCGATGGGTCGCTTGATGAAGGCTTCGAGGTCGGCGACATCGGTCGAATTCTCGGCGAGCAGGCGGTCGATCACGCTGTGCGCCGCCATCACGCGAATCTTCTCGCACTCGAACGTCCGTGCTTCACGCAGAATCTCGCGGAATATCTCGAAGGTGACGGTCTCGGGCGACTTCATGTAGCCCCTGCCGTTGCAGACACCACAGGGCTCGCAGAGTTGCTGTTGCAGGTTCTCGTGGGTGCGCTTGCGGGTCATCTCCACCAGGCCGAGCTGGGACACGCCGGAAATCGTGAGTTTGGCGCGATCGTTGGCGAGCGCATTTTCGAGCGCGCGCAGCACCTGGCGGCGGTGCTCGGGATCCTGCATGTCGATGAAGTCGAGGATGATGATGCCGCCCAGATTGCGCAGGCGGATCTGGCGGGCGATGGCGCCGGCGGCTTCGACATTGGTCTTGAAAATGGTCTGTTCGAGGTTGTGGCGCCCGGTGTAGGAGCCGGTGTTGACATCGATGGTGGTCATCGCCTCGTTCTGGTCGATGACCAGATAGCCGCCCGACTTGAGATCGACCCGCCGCTCCAGCGCGCGCGAGATTTC
This sequence comes from Gammaproteobacteria bacterium, assembly GCA_016191205.1. Classification (GTDB taxonomy): domain Bacteria; phylum Pseudomonadota; class Gammaproteobacteria; order Pseudomonadales; family Porticoccaceae; genus JAGPUQ01. Next base: position 46,428 of record JACPPB010000064.1, read on the forward strand.
CTCCTCCACGCCGTACAGCGAAAACAGCGGGCGTTCGCCCCGGTAGCGTTCGATCAGATCCCGGACCTCGGAATTGAAGTATGTGGTGAAGCGCCCGAACAGATCGAACACCTCGTCGGAATCCACCCGGATGCGGTCGATGCCCTCGGGATTGAGGTCGCGCAGGGTGCGCAGGGTCAGCGGCAGGTCCTCGTAGAGACAGCCGACCGCCTCGCTGGAGGCGATCTTGTCCTTGACGTAGGCCCAGAGCCGGTGGAGGAAGGCGACCTCCGCGCTCAGCTCCTCGCGGGTCGCGCCTTCGGCCACGGTGCGGATGATGTAGCCGCTGGGTTCCTCGCAAACCTCATGTCCCGCGATCGCCAGTTCGAGATCCTGCCGCAGGCGCTCGCGCTCGGCTTCGTCCTCGATCCGCTGCGAAATGCCGATGTGATCGGTCTTGGGCATGAACACGAGCAGGCGCGACGACACCGACAGGAAGGTGGTGAGGCGTGGCCCCTTGGTCCCGATGGGGTCCTTCAGCGCCTGTACCGCGAGCAGGTCGCCCTCGCGCAGCAGGTCCCGGATATCGCGCTCGCCGCTCGCCCAGCGGTCGACGGTTTCGCCGGCGCGCGGGCGCAGGTCGTTGATGTGGATGAAGCCGGCCTTGTCGCGTCCGATGTCGATGAAGGCAGCCTGCATTCCGGGCATCACCCGAACCACCTTGCCTTTGTAAATATTGCCCACCAGGCCGCGTTTTTGCGCGCGCTCGATGCTGATTTCCTGCAAGACGCCGTTATCGACCCGGGCGACCCGGGTCTCCGAGGGCGTGATGTTGATCAGTATCTCTCCGCTCATACCCGGCTCAGTCCGCAGTCGATGGCAAAATCGCACAACAGTTTATAGGTTTCAGCCACCGGGAGCCCGACCACACCGGAGTAACTGCCCTCGATGCGGGTCACGAAGACACCACCCATGCCCTGCAGCGCGTAGCCGCCGGCCTTGTCCGCCGGTTCGCCGCTGCGCCAGTAGGCGCGGCATTCGGCGGCCGACAGTTCACGGAAGGTTACCGCGGTCTCCACCACGACGCCGGCCGCGGTCGCACCCCGGACCAGAGCGACTGCCGTGAAGACCCGGTGCGTGCGTCCGGACAACGCCATCAGCATGGCGACCGCGTCCGCTTCGGAGACCGGCTTGCCGAGCAGACGGCCGTCGCAGACCACGGTGGTGTCGGCGCCCAGCACCGGCAGGGCACCGCCGGTGGCGGCGGCGACGGCGCGCGCCTTGGCGAGCGCCAGGCGGGCCACATAGTCGCGCGGAAGTTCGGCGGGTTCGGGGGTTTCGTCAAGCTGCGCGGGAACCACGGCGAAGCGGACGCCGATACCCGCCAGCAAGGCACTGCGTCGCGGCGAGGCCGACGCCAGCACCAGGTCCGCCGCCGCGATGGCCACCGTGCCGCCGTGCGCGGGACCGAGGCCACCCGCAAGCGCGGCATCACCAGCCGCGGTCATGCAACCGTCCCAGCAGCAACACCAGCGGCGGCCACACCAGCATCGCGCCCAGCGCGGAGCAGAACTGGGCCAGATGCAGCGTGCCGCCTGCCTCGATCAGGCCAAACGCCACCATGATCAACTGGAACACCAGCGTCAACGCCCCCGCCACCAGACACTGATACGGGATGGTGAAATGACGCACCCGGTGTTCAAGCAGTTGCGCGAGATACGCCGTGACACAGAACGCCAGGGCGTATTCCCCGGCCGGGGTGCCGAGCATCAGGTCCAGCAGCAGACCGATCAGAAACGCGAACCCCAGCCCGTAGAGAACGGGCCCGAACAGCACCCAGTACAGGGTGACCAGCAGCACCATGGGCGGCATCAGAAACTGCGCCCAGGAGCGGACGCCGTTCATGCTCAGCACCAGCGCGATGCCCACCGAACCTGCAACCTGCAGCACGGCGTTGCCTCTAGTTGCCATGAGGCGACCCGGGCGCCGGTTCGGGAAACACCAGCAGCAGATGCCGGCTGCGATCGAGCTCGGCCAGCGGCGTAACCGCGACCTCGACGAACGGCTGTCCGGGGTCATGCGCGACACTCGCCACCCGGCCGACCGGATACCCGGCGGGGAAACGCCCCCCGAGACCCGAGGTCACCAGCAGATCATCGACCGCGATCTCCAGCGTGGGCGGCACATGGCGCAGGCGCAGACGGCGGTAGTCCCCGGTGCCCTCGGCGATGGCACGCACGTCGGTACCCGCCACGCGAACCGGCACGGCATGGCGCTCGTCGCTGATCAGCAGGACTTCCGCCCGCGCCGCCGACACCTGCACCACCTGCCCCATCAGCCCCGCGCCATCCAGCACGGCCTGACCGACAAAGGCACCGTCGCGCTCGCCGCGATTGATGGTGATCTGGTGGCGCCGGGGATCGGGGGAGACGCCGATCAGCTCCGCCATCAGCGGGCGCAGCTTGGCCGTTTGCTGCGCATTGAGGAGTGTGCGCAGGCGGACATTTTCCGCGTCGAGTTCGGCGAGTTGCTGGAGCTGGCCCTTGAGCACCAGCACCTCGGCCTGCAATTGCCGGTTTTCGACCGCGAGGCCGCCCGGTCCCGCGACGTTGGCGCGGCTCCATGCGGCCACCTCGCCGGGCACATTGCCGAGCCAGGAGAGCGGGCGCGCCGCCGTTTCGAGCCAGGCCCGCGCCGGGGCGAACACGCCGGTGTAGTGGTCGGCGAGGAGCAGCACCACGGCCAGCGCCACCAGCAGCAGCATGCGCGGCGCCGACACCTGTTTGGTGAACAGCTTCTTCTCCATGGCACTCCGCGACCGTCCGGCACGGGGGCAGTGCGCCCCCGCGACCGGCTCAGGTCATGAGGATATCGAGACGGCGCTTGTCCATCATCTGCAGCGCCTTGCCGCCACCGCGCGCGACGCAGGTGAGCGGATCCTCGGCGATGATCACCGGCAACCCGGTCTCGTGAGTGATCAGCAGGTCGATGTCCCGCAACAGCGCGCCGCCGCCGGTGACCACGATGCCGGTCTCGGCGATGTCCGACGCGAGCTCCGGCGGCGACTGTTCGAGCACCCGTTTGACACCCTGGATGATGGCGGCCAGCGGTTCCTGCAGGGCTTCCAGGATTTCATCGCTGTTGAGCGTGAAGCTCTTGGGCACGCCTTCGGCCAGATTGCGCCCGCGCACATCGAGTTCGCGGACTTCCTTGCTCGGGTAGGCGCCGCCGATCTCCATCTTGATGCGCTCGGCGGTGGCGTCGCCGATCACGCTGCCGTACTTGCGGCGCACGAAATTGATGATCGCCTCGTCGAAACGGTCGCCGCCCATGCGGATCGAATCCGAGAACACCACGCCGTTGAGGGACAGGATGGCCACCTCGGTGGTGCCACCGCCGATATCCACCACCATCGAACCGCAGGCCTCGTGCACCGGCATGCCGGCACCGATCGCCGCCGCCATCGGCTCCTCGATCAGGAATACCTCGCGCGCGCCGGCCCGCTCGGCGGATTCGCGGATCGCGCGTTTTTCCACTTCGGTGGCCAGACAGGGCACCGACACCAGTACCCGCGGACTGGGCGGGATGATGCTGTGGGAATGCACTTTCTTGATGAAGTACTGGAGCATTTTTTCGGTCACCTGAAAGTCGGCGATGACGCCGTCCTTCAGCGGCCGGATGGCCGTGATGTTGCCCGGGGTGCGGCCCAGCATGCGCTTGGCCTCGGCGCCCACCGCCTCGACCGATTTCTGGCCGTGGTGGTGGCGGATCGCCACTACCGATGGCTCGTTGAGGACAATGCCTTTGTTGTCGATATAAATGAGTGTGTTGGCGGTTCCCAGGTCGATCGACAGATCGTTCGAGAACATTCCGCGCAAGCGTTTGATCATGGACAAATGGAATTCCTGCTAAGGGGCCGGCGGCGGCGCCACCGGGCGGCGAATAGGGGTGCGACCGCGGACCAACTCCCGCGCCGGGATTCAGCTCGGGCGGCCATCCGTGCTACCCTGTTGGCGTCACCGGAAGCTCGTGAAACAGGCGGAAACTATAGCATGTCGATCCAACGCGCCGACATCGAAAAATTGGCCGAGCTGGCGCGCATCCACGTCAATGAGGATACCGTCACCGCCACGACACTCGGCATCAATCGGGTGCTGGAGCTGATCGACCAACTGCGCGCCGCCGATACCACCGGCATCGCGCCCCTGGCAAACCCCCTCGACGCCACCCAGCGCCTGCGCGAGGATCTGGTCTCCGAAACCGTCGATCGGGACGCGCTCCAGGCCGCCGCCCCGGCGGTCGAGGCCGGGCTCTACCTGGTGCCCAAAGTCGTCGAGTGATCGTGCGCACGCCGCCCGCGCCGGCGGCACCCCGCAGCCCTGTACGGACAATGTTCAATGCATGACCTGACCCTTGCCCAGATGTGCCACGGCCTGGCGCGCCGGGACTTTTCCAGCGCCGAACTCACGCGCCATCTGCTGGAGCGCATCGGCGCGGCCAATCCGCGCTACAACGCCTTCATCACCACCGCGCCGGAAACGGCGCTGGCGCAGGCGGCAGCGGCCGACGCCCGGCTCGCCGCCGGCGCCGCGCCGGCCCTGTGCGGCCTGCCCATCGCTCACAAGGATATTTTCTGCACGCGCGGCCTGCGCACCAGTTGCGGCTCGCGGATGCTCGACAACTTCGTGCCACCCTACGACGCCACCGTGGTCGAGCGGCTCGCCGCCGCCGGCGCCGTGGTGCTCGGCAAGACCAACATGGACGAGTTCGCCATGGGCTCGTCCAACGAGACCAGCTACTACGGGCCGGTGAAAAACCCCTGGGCGACCGACTGCGTCCCGGGCGGTTCGTCCGGCGGCTCGGCGGCGGCGCTGGCGGCGCGTCTGGTGCCGGGCGCCACCGCCTCGGATACCGGCGGCTCCATTCGCCAGCCGGCCGCGCTGTGCGGCGTCACCGGGCTCAAGCCCACCTACGGCCGCGTGTCCCGCTGGGGCATGATCGCCTTTGCCTCCAGCCTCGACCAGGCCGGCCCCATGGCGCGCACCGCCGAGGACGTGGCGCTGCTGTTGCAGGTCATGGCGGGCTTCGACGCGCGCGATTCCACCTGCCTCGACCGTCCCGTGCCCGACTACGCTGCGACCCTGGAGCAACCCCTCGCGGGACTGCGGATCGGCGTGCCGGACGAGTATTTCGGCGCCGGCCTCAACCCCGGCACCGAGCGCGCGGTGCGCGAGGCGCTCGCCGAATTCCAGCGCCAGGGCGCCCACCTGGTGGCCATCAGCCTGCCCCATTCCGGGCTCGCGGTGCCCGCCTACTATGTGATCGCGCCCGCCGAAGCCTCCGCCAACCTGTCGCGCTTCGACGGCGTCCGCTACGGCCACCGCTGCGCCGACCCGGTCGATCTGCGCGACCTGTACATGCGCTCCCGGGAAGAGGGCTTCGGCGACGAGGTCAAACGCCGCATCCTGATCGGCACCTACTGCCTGTCCGCCGGCTACTACGACGCCTACTACAACAAGGCGCAGCAGGTGCGACGCCTGATCCGGCAGGATTTTCTCGACGCCTTCGCGAAGGTGGACCTGATCCTGGGCCCCACCTGTCCCAACCCGGCCTTCGCCTTCGGCGCCAAGGGCGGCGATCCGGTCGCCATGTACCTCGAGGACATCTACACCATCGCCGCCAACCTCGCCGGGCTGCCGGCGCTGTCGGTGCCCTGCGGTCTGGTGGACGCCAAGCCCGTGGGCCTGCAGATCATCGGCAACTACTTCGACGAGGCGCGCATGCTGAACGCCGCCCACCGCTACCAGTTGGCGACCGGCTGGCATCGACTGGCGCCGCCGGCGCTGACGGAGGCCGCCGCATGAGCTGGGAAACCGTGATCGGCCTCGAAGTCCACCTCCAGCTCGCCACCCGCTCCAAGCTGTTCTCCGGCGCCGCGACCGCGTTCGGCGCCGCGCCCAACACCCAGGCCTGCGCCATCGATCTGGCGCTGCCCGGCACCCTGCCGCTGCTGAACCGGGCCGCGGTCGAAATGGCGATCCGCTTCGGACTCGCGGTCGGTGGCGAAATCAATCCGGTGTCGGTGTTCGAGCGCAAAAACTACTTCTATCCGGACCTCCCCAAGGGCTACCAGACCACCCAGCTCGCGCATCCCATCGTGGGGCCGGGTCATCTCGACATTGAGCTCGCCGACGGGCGCGAAAAACGCATCCGCATCCACCACGCCCACCTGGAAGAGGATGCCGGCAAATCCTTGCACGAAGACTTCCACGGCCTGTCGGGCATCGACCTCAACCGCGCCGGTACCCCGCTGATCGAGATCGTCACCGAGCCCGACCTGCGCAACGCGGAAGAAGCCGTCGCGTTCGCGAAAAAACTCCACGCTATCGTCACCGCGCTGGGAATCAGCGACGGCGATATGTCCCAGGGCTCGATGCGCTTCGACGTCAACATCTCGGTGCGTCGCCCGGGCGACCCGCTGGGCACCCGCACCGAGACCAAGAACCTCAATTCCTTCCGGTTCATGGAGCGCGCCATCGCCAAGGAAGTCGCGCGTCAGATCGGCGTGCTGGAGGACGGCGGCCGGGTGATCCAGGAAACCCGCCTCTACGACGGCGACACCGACAGTGCCCGCGCCATGCGCAGCAAGGAAGAAGCCAACGACTACCGCTACTTCCCCTGCCCCGACCTGCTGCCGGTGCATGTCGCGCCGGCCCTGATCGAACGGCTGCGCGCCACCCAGCCGGAACTGCCGGACGCGCGCCGGGCGCGCTTTGTCGCCGACTACGGACTGTCCGATTACGACGCCGGCCAGCTCGCCGCCGACACCCCCACCGCACACTATTTCGAAGCCGCGGCACGCGCATCCGGCGACCCCAAACTCGCCGCCAACTGGCTGATGGGCGAGATCGCGGCGCGCCTCAACAGCACCGAGACGGCGATCGCCGCCTGCCCGGTGAGTCCGGCCCAGCTCGGTGGCCTGCTGCAACGGATTCTCGACGGCACCCTCTCCAACGCCATCGCCCGCCAGGTGTTCGACGCGCTCTGGAACGGCGCCAGCGATGCCGACACCGTGATCGCGGCCAAGGGCTTGCGGCAGGTCTCCGACAGCGGCGCCATCGCGGCGTTGGTGGACCAGGTAGTGGCGGCCAATCCCAGACAGGTAGCCGATTACCGCGCCGCGCCCGACGACAAGAAAGCCAAGATGCTGGGTTTTTTCGTCGGCCAGGTCATGAAAGCCTCGGGCGGCAAGGTCAATCCCCAG
>JACPPB010000070.1 GCA_016191205.1 Gammaproteobacteria bacterium
CCGGGCGAGCGGCGGCGCCTGCGCGACGAGGTCGTCGATGAAAGCGTCAACCTTGCCCTGGACTTCGATCAGAACGCCATCCTGGTCGTTCAAGGCAAAACCGGTGAGATCGTTGCGTTTCGCCAGCCACCAGACATGCGGGCGGAAGCCAACCCCCTGTACGAGACCGCGGATGCGCAGACGCAGCCGACGCGCCGCAACGGCAGCAGCGCCATGAACGATGTCGAAGTCCACGCTATCGTCCATGCGCTATCTCCCCCTCTAATCCGTGGCGAGGCGGAGCGCCCGCGCGGTCTCGAGCCAGTGGATCCAGCGTTCCATGCCTTCGCCGCTCCTCGCCGAGAGCTTCAACACGCCGATCGCGGGATTGATCCGCCGCGCATTCTCGATCAGGCGATCGACGTCGAAGTCGAGATGCGGCAGCAGGTCGGTCTTGGTCACGATCATCAATGCGGAGGCTGCAAACATGCCGGAATATTTCAGCGGCTTGTCCTCGCCCTCGGTCACCGACACGATGACCACCTTGTGGGCCTCGCCGAGATCGAAGCCGGCCGGACAGACGAGGTTGCCGACATTTTCGATGAACAGGATGCCGTTCGCCGGCGTGCCAAGCCGGGCCATGGCAGTGCGCACCAGATCGGCGTCGAGATGGCAACCCTTGCCAGTGTTGATCTGGATTGCCGGCACTCCGGTTACCCGGATGCGGTCGGCGTCCGCGGTAGTTTCCTGATCACCTTCGATCACGGCGAGCGGATACTTGTCGCCGATCTGCTTGAGCGTTTCCACCAACAGCGCTGTCTTGCCCGAACCGGGGCTGGAGACCAGGTTGAACGCGAGGGTTTTTGCGGCTTGTAAAGCGCGCCTGTTTTCCGCCGCGATGGCATCATTTCTGGCGAGAATATCTCGCTCGACGCTCAACAGGCGCGCTTTGCCGGCGGCGGCATCGTCGCCCGGCGTGTGTTGGTGCGAAGACGCATGCTCGTGCACATGCTCATGGCTGTGCGAATGTGAGTGGGTGGTGCTGTCCGGATGCGTGTGGCTGTGTTCGTGCCAATGCGCGCGTCCATGCTCGTGGCTATGGCCGTGATCAGCATGTTCGTACGCTCCGGCTGGGCCGTCGGGATGACTGTGGATCTGCCCCGCAGCATTCTTATGCAAATGGTCGTGATCGCCCTCCATGCTGCCTGCATGCAGTCCCACAACGCCGTGAGGATGATCGTGCGCTTGGTGAACACGAGGATCCTCGACCCGCTTCTCGCCCTGGCCGCAGCCGCAGGTGCCACACATCAGACGACCTCCATCTCTTTAAGGCGCATCTCATCTCCGCCCTGAGCCAACAGCTTGACGCCGTCGCAGCGGGGACACGGCGCTCCGCGCGCCGCGATCACCACGGCGCCTTCGCAATCGAGGCAATAGGCAGTGCCCGTTGGCTCCTGAATTTCTAGCTTGGCGCCCTCGGCCAGCCCGCCTAGGGCCGCCGCATCAACCGCAAACCGCAGCGCATGGGTGTCAACGTGGGAGAGCGTGCCGATCTCGAGCACGAGGCGAGTAACCCGGCGTGCACGTGCGGCCACGGCCTGCTCGTGGACTAGGCTGATCAGCGCGGTTGCGAG
>JACPPB010000071.1 GCA_016191205.1 Gammaproteobacteria bacterium
GATTTCGCCATGTATCATGCGAAGGTGACGAGCAAGGGTCAGATCACACTGCCCGCCGGGCTGCGGGCGAAGCTGAAGCTTATGCCGGGAAGCCGGGTCGATTTCGAAGAGCGGCCGGACGGCAGCTTCGTCATCCGACGCAAGACCGGAAGCATTCGCGATCTTTGCGGAATCGTGAAATACGATGGGCCGCCGGTCAGCATCGAGGAAATGAACGAGGCGATCAGGAAAGGTGCGTCCGAACGCTTCAAGCGCTCCGTATCGTGATCGCGCTAGATACGAATCTTCTCGTTCGGTTGTTCGTCAACGACGACCCGCGACAGGCGGAGTTCGTCCGACGATTCCTGCAAGAACTCACACCGGAGGACCCCGGCTTCGTCAGCACTGTCGTGATAGTCGAGCTGGCATGGGTGCTAGAGGATACCTACGGTCTCCGTCCCGCCGATATCCGGCCGCTCATCCGCGGACTGCTGGAATCGTCAGAAATCGTGGTCGAGAACGCGGAAGCGGTCGAGGCGGCTGTGGCAAGCAGTCACCGCGATCTCGCGGACATGCTCATTCACTTCATCGGCGCGGGGGCGGGGTGCGAGCGCACCGTCACCTTCGACCGGACGTTCGCCCGCATCGACGGCGTGGGGCTGCTGCGCCGCTGACGACTTCGAACTCGTTCGATCGAAAGGAATGACCCCCGACACGCACCGGTCTCGAATCAACGGCATATTGATCGTCGACCCCGACCATCCCGGCACGCGCGGCAATTACGTGATGCTCGAGACGCCGCCGGGCGAATGGAGCGTGCAGATCCAGCGGGTCGAGCATGAGAGCCGCATCCATCTCGATATCGAGACCGACGACATCCCCGCCGAAGTCGCGCGGCTCGAGAAGCTCGGCGCGACCGTGGACCGGCGCCTCGAGCGCTGGGTCGTGATGCGCGCGCCGAGCGGTCAGCGCTTCTGCGTGGTGCGCGTGCAGCGCGCCGGTTTCGAGAAGGACGCGAACAGCTGGAACTGACGTTGAACTCGGAGATTCCTTACCTTATGTAAGGAACGAAGGGATTTCGCCATGTATCATGCGAAGGTGACGAGCAAGGGTCAGATCACACTGCCCGCCGGGCTGCGGGCGAAGCTGAAGCTTATGCCGGGAAGCCGGGTCGATTTCGAAGAGCGGCCGGACGGCAGCTTCGTCATCCGACGC
>JACPPB010000011.1 GCA_016191205.1 Gammaproteobacteria bacterium
AGTTCGGCGCTGGCGCTGGAAACCTCGGCGGTCTGCGAAATCCCCTTCAACCGGCTGGAAGATCTGAGCATCGCCCTGCCCAGCCTGCAGCGGCATTTCTTCCAGTTGATGAGTCGGGAAATCATCAACGACCAGCGCCTGGTGGCCCTGATCGGCAAGAACAGCGCGGACGAACGTCTCGCGACCCTGCTGATCAGCATTTCCGCGCGCAACGCCAAACGCAGTCTGTCGGAACAGCGCTTCCGGCTGCCCATGTCCCGCGCCGACATCGGCAACTATCTTGGTCTCACCGTCGAAACCGTGAGTCGGGTGTTCAGCCGCTTCCAGAAGCAGCGCCTGCTCAAGGTCGACAAAAAGGAAATCGAGATTCTGGATCTGGGCGGCTTGCAGGAACTGGCGAACGTCTGAATCGGCGCGGGCGCCGCGCCACCCGTTCCTGCTTATTCGGCCCGCGCGCTTGCGCGCGGCTGGAGTTCCGCCAGCGCCGCCGCCAACCCCGGGCGCCAGTCGTTGCCGAGCCCCTCCAGCACCCGCGCCAACCTGGCGGTGGATAACCGCGCATTGCGCGGGCGCACCGCGGCCGTGGGATATTCGGCGGTCGTGATGGGGCGAACTTCCGGCGCGCGCGTCAGCAGACCGAACCGCACCGCTTCAACAAAAATCGCCTGCGCGAATTCGTGCCAGCTCACATGCGGGAAACCGCCGAAATGGTGGATGCCACCGGCGGGCGTCGCGCCGTCGAACCGCTGCCGAAGCAACCGCAGCAACACGCGCGCAATGGCCGGCGCATAAGTGGGCCCGCCCCGTTGATCCGCGACGACCGCAAGCGACGCGCGCTCGGCGCCCAGTTTCAGCATGGTTTTCAGAAAATTGTGACCGAACTGGCTGAACACCCAGCCGGTGCGCAGGATCAGCGCATCCGGATCCGCCGCCTGCACGCGCTGCTCACCTTCCAATTTGGTACGCCCGTAGACGCCGAGCGGATGGGTTGGGTCCAGTTCGGTATAGGGTTCGGTCTTGTACCCGTCGAAAACATAGTCGGTGGAAACGTGGAGCAGGGCGATGCCCCGCGCGCGGCAGGCCTGGGCGAGCACTTCGGGGCCGAGCGCGTTGGCGCGCGCGGCGGCGGCCGGCTCGGATTCCGCGCGATCCACGGCGGTATACGCCGCCGCATTCACCACCGCCCGCACCGGATTGGCAGCCAGGAATCGCGCGACCGCATCGGCGTCGGCGACATCGAGCGCGGCACGCTCGGTGAAGATCAGCTTTATCCCGTCCACCAGCGCCTCCGGAGCCAGCCAGCGGAAGGATTGTCCCAACTGGCCGTTGGCCCCGGTCACCAGTACCGGCACGAGTGCCTGGCCCGTCATCGACCCTGCCCGATCAACACGTCGAGAGTCGGGTAGCCACCATCCTTGGCGGACAGCGCCGGGTCGCGCACCGGCCAGTCGATGCCGACGCGGGGACAGTTCCAGGCCAGGCCGCCTTCATCCGCCGGATCGTAATAATCGGTGCACTTGTAGATGAAATCCGCCTCCGCGCTCAGCACGCAAAAACCGTGGGCATAGCCCGGCGGCACCCAGAGCTGGTGGTGATTCACATCGCTCAACTCCACGCCGACGTGCTGGCCGCAGGTGGACGACGCCGGATCGATATCCACCACCACATCGAACACCGCGCCCCGCGTCACGCTCACCAGCTTGCCCTGGGGTCGGGTACGCTGAAAATGAAGCCCCCGCAGCACCCCGCGCTGCGAGCGCGAAAGGTTGTCCTGCACGAAGGGCAACGCAATGCCGGCCAGCGCGCGATAGCGTTCGGCGCTGAACGTCTCCAGAAAAAATCCGCGCGCGTCGCCGAACACGCGGGGCTTGATCAACAGCACGCCGGGCAGCGCGGTCGCGATCACTTCCACCCGTTGGTCTCCTCCTCCACCAGCCGCAGCAGATACTGACCGTAGCCGGTGCGGCCCAGCGCCTGCCCCTCGGTGGCGAGTTGCTCCCGGGTCAGCCAGCCGTTGTGGTAGCCGATTTCCTCAAGACAGGCGATCTTGAGGCCCTGGCGGTGTTCGACCGCCTGCACGAACATGCCCGCTTCGAGCAGGCTTTCGTGAGTGCCGGTATCGAGCCAGGCGAATCCCCGGCCCAGCAGCTCCACGTGCAGATCGCCGCGCGCCAGATAGGCGCGATTGACGTCGGTGATCTCCAGCTCGCCGCGCCGCGATGGCGCGATCCCGCGCGCGATGGCGATCACATCGTTGTCGTAAAAATACAGTCCCGGCACCGCGTAACGGGAGCGGGGTTTGGCGGGCTTTTCCTCGATGCTGACCACGCGACGCTCGGCGTCGAACTCCACCACGCCGAAGCGTTCCGGATCGGTGACGTGATAGCCGAAGATGGTGGCACCGCGCTGCCGCTCCACCGCCACCCGCAGCGTGTCGGAAAAATGATGCCCGTAAAAAATATTGTCGCCCAGCACGAGGCACACATTGTCGGCGCCGATGAAATCCGCGCCGATGATGAAGGCCTGCGCCAAGCCTTCCGGACGCGGCTGTTCGGCGTACTGCAAACGCAGGCCAAAACGACCGCCATCGCCCAGCATGCGGCGAAAGCCGGGCAGGTCATCCGGCGTCGAGATCACCAGGATGTCGCGGATACCAGCCAGCATCAGCACCGACAGCGGGTAGTAGATCATCGGCTTGTCGTAGATCGGCAGCAACTGCTTGGAAGCCCCGAGCGTGATGGGGTGCAGCCGGGTGCCATTGCCCCCGGCTAGTACGATGCCCTTGTACTGCGTCATGCTTTGCTCTCTTCGTGGCTCGGTGCCCAAGGGCAAGACCGGGTAAATCCGCTGATCCAGCGCGTAAGTGAATCCGCGGGCTGGGAAGGTACGGCTGGGAGTGCGGCATTGTGACTCAGAGCCCGCCATCCCCCAACCGTTCCAGCCGGTAGGCGCCCGAGAGCACCCGCTGCCACCAGTCGCGGTGGTCCAGATACCAGTTCACTGTCTTGCGCAGCCCGGTCGCAAAGGTTTCCCGCGGTACCCAGCCGAGTTCCCGCTCGATCTTGCCCGCGTCGATGGCGTAGCGGCGGTCGTGTCCCGGACGATCGTCCACGCGGGTGATGAGATCACGGTAGCGCGTCACGCCCGGCGGCTTCACGGGCGCGAGCTCCTCCAGCAGATCGCAGATCGTCTCCACCACCGTCCGGTTGCGCTGCTCGTTGTGGCCACCGATGGCGTAGGTCTCGCCTACCCGACCCCGGGTCAGCACCTGGTAGAGCGCGCGGGCGTGATCGTCCACATGGAGCCAGTCGCGCACCTGGGCGCCGTCGCCGTACACCGGCAGCGGCCGGCCCGCCAGCGCGTTCAGGATCATGTGGGGAATCAGCTTCTCGGGAAACTGGCGCGGTCCGTAATTGTTGGAGCAGTTGCTCACCACCACCGGCAGACCGTAGGTACGGCCCCAGGCCCGCACCAGATGATCGCTGCCCGCCTTGCTGGCCGCATAGGGCGAACTGGGCGCATAGGGCGTCGCCTCGGTGAAGGGCGCGGCGTCCGGCGCCAGATCGCCATACACCTCATCGGTGGAGACGTGGTGAAAGCGGAAGGCGGCGCGCGCCGCGGGATCGAGCCCGGCCCAGTATTCCCGCGCCGCCTCCAGCAACACGCCGGTGCCCAGCACATTGGTGGCAATGAATTCCGCCGGCGCGTCGATGGAGCGATCCACATGGCTCTCCGCCGCCAGGTGCATCACCGCCGTGGGGCGGAATGCAGTGAACACCGCGCGCAGCGCCGGGCCGTCGCCAATGTCCACCTGATGGAAGCTGTAACGCGGTGAGCCGGCCACATCCGCCAGCGATTCCGGATTGCCGGCATAGGTGAGCTTGTCCAGATTCGCCACCCGGGCGGCGGTCTCCGTCAGCAGGAAACGCACCAGGGCGGAGCCGATAAAACCCGCGCCGCCGGTGACCAGAATGCGTTCGCCCCGTTCCGCTACTGTCATGGATGCCACTCCTCCGGGCAGGTCGCGCGCCAGTCCGCCAGTGCGGTTTCCAGCGTGTAGCGAAACGGATACCCCTGCGCCAGCAGATACGCCGGCACGATGTCGTTGGCCGCCACCAGCTTGCGGATACGCACCGGGCTGAAGGGATGCGCGATACCCAGCGGCCGCGCCACCAGATCCAGCAGCCAGCCCGCGGCCAGCAGCACCCGGTAGGGCACGCCCGGCACCCGGCGTTCGACACCGGCCACGGCGCAGATCGCCTTCACATAGTCGGCGAGCGCGGGGGCCGGGTACAGGGTCGCATTGAACAGGATCACCGCCGCCTCCGCCGCGTCCTGGCGCTCAAGCGCCCACCACAGCGCCGCGCACAGCTCGCGTACATAGATTCCCGCCTTGCGCGTATCGCGGTTGCCTGTGTAGAAAAAATACCGGCCGAGCACCGCCCGCACCAGGTGCGACACATTGCCGCCCTCCCCCGGCCCGAACACGACGCCGGGGCGCGCGATCACCAGGCGTCGCCGCGAATCGCCCGCCTGCCACGCGCGGTGGATATGCTCGGCGACCAGCTTGGAGCCGCCATAGGCGGTCGCGGGCACCGGCAGCGACTGCTCATCGCGCCGCGACGTCCCCGGGCCGTAAGGCGAGATCGAGCTGGTAAAGACGATACGCGTACAGCCGACCCGCGCCGCCCAGGCGCAGACCTGCTCCGCACCGCGCAGATTGGTGTCGTAATACTCGGCATCAGCGTGCCCGGGCTCGCGATGCACCGCCGCGAAATTGCCGATCAGCGCCACCGGCTCCGGCGGCTCCCAGGCAAGTGACTCGCGCACATCCGCGTCGATCCATTCAATGGCGGGATCACCGCTCAATTGCGCCCTGCGCCAGGCGCTCGCGATAGCCGCCACCGGCTGCCGGTCGACCAGATACACCCGCTGAAAATGCCCGCCATCCACCAGAAACCGGGCGAAAAAACTGCCGATAAAGCCGGTACCGCCAAACAGCACGGCGCAGCCGGGGGCGTGCGCCAACATCCCTGTTTCACTCATGGTCGCTGTTCGTCACGCATCGTTGGCACCGGGGTCAGGGTATGGAGCGGAATTCTACGTTCTCTGCCTGGAACCAGGGTGGACAAACGGGCAACTTCATCGCTGTGCGGCGCCGCCTGCAACCGCCGGGGCGCGGGGCCTCATGCTGCTAACGCCCGGCAATCCGCGCGTAAAGCTCGCGGTGAGCGGCCGCGATCGCCTCCCAACCGTAGCGCTCGACCCAGTCGCGCCCCGCCCGGCGCAGGTTGGCCTCCGCGGTCGGATCCGCGCGCAATGCCCGCAACTGGGCGAGGGCGTCCCCGGGGTCGGCCGCGAACCGCACCACCGACTCCAGACCGGGCGGCGTCTGTGGTCCCCGGCTGGTGATGACCGCCGCGCCATTCCCCAGTGCGGCCAGCAAGGTCCCGCGACGCTCCGAGGCGCCATCCGGATACGGCAGATACACAAACCCGGTCTCCGCCAGCCGCTGCGCTACTTCGCCGTCGCCGCGGCCGAGGTCCCAGATCAAACGCGGCAGCCCACCGGACGCTTGCCGCATCTGCGCGCAGTACGCGCGCTGTCCGGCCGGAATCGCGCCCAGCACCCGAAAGCGCAGCTCCGGCGCCGCGTCCGCCGCCAGCCGGGCCAGAGCGAGAAATGCCTCCAGGCCTTTTTCGGGCCGGATCAGGCCGAAATAACAGACTTCATCCCGATCTCTCGCCTCCCGCGCGCTCAACCAGGGAATATTGGAACCGATGGGAATGACATGACCGCGGCCCCGGCTCCAGGGATACCAGTGCCCAAAGGCTGCGCGCTCGAAGGCATTGGTGAACACCAGCGCATCGGCGCGGCTGAACGCCAGTCCGGCGATCCGGCGCAGCAGGTGCGCCCGGGAGAACTCGTGCAGGGTTACCACAGTGCGACAACGCGGCAACTGCGCCAGCCAGTGGGGCATCAGCGAGCTGCCGTAGCGGGCCATCGGATATTGCACATGGACGATATCGGGCCTGAGCGCACGCGCCTGTGCCGCCACCGCGCGGACCGAAAGCCGGCCCTTGCGCTCGCCGTGCGCGATGGTCACGCGGACCCCGGATTCCTGCAAGGCCGCCGCCAGGCGCAGCGCATAATCCAGCACACCGCAGGGTCCACCCTGCTCGGGAGCCAGCAGAAGAACCTTCACCGGGAGAATTTTCGCCGTGCCGTTGCGCAGCGTGCGGCAGCCCTGACCACACCGCCGGGCGATCCCGTCAGCACGGAATCCGCGTCCATCGCAATCCGCGCACCCTTTGGAACGGCGCCATCAGGAATGACGCTGCCGCAGACCGCAGAACAGACCCCGCACCACGGCCCGCGCACGACCAAATTCGCCGCGCAGCAACCGCTTGCAAAAGCGCAGTGACCCGCCCACCAGGACCGCCGGCCAGGGATGCTTGGCGTAGCGAAACAGAAACCGCACCGCGGACTGATTGAAATGCCGGTCCTTCTGCCGCAGACGGCGCTGCGACGATTCCGGCGCCCGGTGCAACACCCGGCTGCCCGGCGCGACCGCCAGCCGCCAGCCCTGCTCGCGCAGGCGATAGCACAGGTCCGTCTCCTCCCAGTAGAGAAAATACCGCTCATCCAGCAGGCCGACCTCTTCCAGCGCCCGGGTTCGCAACAGCATGCTGGCCCCGGTGAGGTAATCGAGCTCGGCGTCCGCCACCCGCGCCAGTGCGTGGGTCGACCACCCGAACCGCAAATCGACCCGTCCGCCGCCCCAGGCCAGCACCCGCTCGGGATTCGCACGATCGCAGATCAACGATCCCACCGCGCCCACACCGGCATCGGCCTCGGCCAGTTCAACCATCGCGGTCAATGCGCCCGGATCCGCCCGGGTATCGCTGTTGAGCAGCCAGACATAGTCGGCGCCCAGCGCCAAAGCGCGCCGGATGCCCACATTGCAGCCCCCGGCAAACCCCAGGTTCGCACCGGTTTCCATCAGATCGATATCCGGACAGGCCTCCGCAATGCGCACCACGGAGTCGTCGCCGGACCCGTTGTCAACCATCAGAATGCGATAATTGGAATAGGTGAGCAGGCGCAACGACTCGACGCAGGCGAGGGTATCGTCCGCGCCCCGCCAATTGAGAGTTACGATGCAAACCAGTGGTGCCATCGACGTTCCCAGCCCGCCAACCAACGCGACCGTGACGCCACCGCGCGCCGCCCGTCAGCACAAACGCGGCATTTTACCGGCGCGGCGCGGCAAAAGGCAGACCAACTTGTTCCGATCAGGGTGTCCAGCCCGGCGTGTGCCTGAACAGGACCGGGGCAGATCGTCCGGAGCCGGTCAAAGACACACTGAACCCAGCGCCGGTGCCGTATTTGTCACCGCCGGGGCGTTTGCAGCCCGGCCTGCCACTCGCGCCAGCAACGCGTGATCAAAGCCTGTAGTTCGGCGCGAAATCGCTCCGCCGCGAAACGTTCCGCGTGGCAGCGGATGGCCGCCGGATCGAAACGCGCTTCATTCGCCTCAAACATGGCGATCGCCGCAAGCAGGGACTCCACGCTCTGCTCGGGAAAAAATACTCCGGTCGGAGCGCGGCCCTGGCCCGTAACGGGGACGGAATAATGATCGCCGCCGGACCCCCGCATGGGATGAATACTGCCGCCACGCGCGCCCGCTTCCGCGGATACGGCGGCACCTCGCTGCCGGTATCCGACGTCAGCGTCCGCCATCGCCTCTGCCTTCACGATCGATGCATTGACAGCGCCGATGTGCTCCAGGGCGACTACAGTTTCGGTGACACCACCTTTCCCGAAGGCGATGACCGGGGTTCCGCAGGCTTGCGCCTCCACCGGGATGATTCCGAAATCCTCTTCGGCCGCAAAGATGAACGCCCGGGCGCGGCGCATGTGATCCCGCAAGACCTCGGCCGGCTGATACCCCAGAAACTGGACATTCGGCGGCGCCCCGTGGCGGATGCGCTTGAGCGCCGGGCCTGCGCCGATCACCACCAGGCGGCGGTCGGGAAGCTGCCGGAAAGCTTCGACGATGAGATCCATGCGCTTGTGGGGCACCACCCGCGAGGCGGTCAGGTAGAACTCGCCGGTGCGTTCGCCCGGGGCGCCCGGTGTGAACATCCCGACATCCACGGGAGGATAGATCACCGTGGCGTCGCGGCGGTAAATCTTGTGAATGCGCCGGGCGATGAATGCCGAATTGGCGATCATGTGATCGACGCCGTTGGCGGTCCGCTGATCCCAGATCCGCAGCCCGTGCAACTGCCAGCGGGCGAGCCAGCTCAGCAGCCCGCGCTCCATCCGGCTCTCGCGCAGGCACTGATGCTGCAAATCCCACGCATAGCGCATGGGTGAATGAATGTAGCTGACGTGAAGCTGGTCCGGCCCGGTCAACACCCCCTTGGCGACCGCGTGGCTGCTGGAAATCACCAGATCGAACCCCGAGAGATCCAGCTGTTCCACGGCCAGCGGCATCAGTGACAGATAGTGCCGGTAGAAGCGCCGCGCGAAGGGAAACTTCTGGATGAAGGACGTGTGCACCGCGCGGCCCTGCAAAAAGCCGCGCTGCTCCGGAGGCACACAGTCGATCACCGCAAACAGCGTCGCGTCGGGATAGAGTCGAAGGATCTCTTCCAGAACACGCTCGGCGCCGGCGATCTGAGTCAGCCAGTCGTGGACTACGGCAACTTTCATGGATTTTTCACCGTTCTGACCGGCCTGACCCCAGCCGCGGATTCAGGGGTCGCACCCCCGCTTGCCGGAAGCAAGGCTGTTGAAGCCGGGCTGTTATTGTACTCGCCCCCGCCTGGCGGACGACACCCAAGCCCTGCTTGGCGCCCATACCGCCCGAAGCACCAGCAGATGCCCGGCATCGAACCCCAGCTCGCGGCGTACCGCATTGTCGCGCGGTCCCGGAGCAATCGCGCGGATATCCGCGCAGTTGGGCGCCAGCCAGGTACGCTGCGAAGTGGCGCCTTTTTCGACCGCCCGCCGACCCATCGCCGGCGCGATCGTACTGACCCGGTCGGCGAGGCGCAGCAAAAAATTTTCCACTCTGTACAGCACGCGCCGGAAGATGCCGTACAACCTGGGCATGACGGCGCCGGCACCCAGTGGGGCGCGCAGGACGCTGACGCCGTTGCACGCCTCACGGCGGAAACCACACCACCGGTACGCCGGCAACTCCGGTCCACTCGGGGCAATAATGTTCGCGCTCGACACCAACGCACTGATCTGCTTTTTCAGCTGAAGCGGCCGAAGCGCCGCCACAACCAGAGCCCCGCCAACGTCAGTGCAAAGCCCGCCGCCGCCGCCAACACCAGTTGCACGGGTTTGCGGTAGTAGTCCACGCGAAACCGCGCACTGATGCCCGGAATACTGCTGAGGTCGCCATCGCCGCGTCCCACCCTGAGCTGGCCCTTCATGCCCTGCTCCATGTGCTGGGCAATGTCGCAGTGAACCAGGTAGGTGCGGTTCTCGCGCGGCACAATCAGTGTGCCAACCTTGGTGGCACCGCCCGCGGCCTCGATGTGAAACATCCCCTGGGGATACATGTCGCGCGGCAACTTGTGGATCATGAACTGGTGCCGCACGGCATCCTCGTTGATGAACGTGAAGGTGACGCGGCTGCACGGCTCCACCTCGAAGGCGTGCTGACTCATGCCGAAGGTGTTGCCGGAAAACGGCGCGGCGTAGCGGGTGCCCGCGCGTACGGTGAATTCGTAGTCGCGGCGAATCTCCGGACAACCCGGGGGCAGGCGGTCGCGGTTGGTGTTCATCACCATGCCGCCGGCATCGAATTCCATGTCGTGGCCGCCGTGTCCGGAGTGATCCATTCCCGGCATTTGGGAATGATCCATGCCCTGCATCTGGGAGTGGTCCATCTGGGCATGATCCATTTGCGAGTGGTCCATTTGTGAATGGTCCACACTCTTCTCCGCCGGGGTTGCCGGGGTATCGGCAGCGGACCCGGAGGCCACGGGTTCGGCGGCCACGCCAACCGCAAACAGCAACAGCCCGGCAGCCAGGAACCGGTTCATCGGAGCGGTCTCCGCCGCGGCAACAGCACCCGCACCTGATACAAGAGTCCGGCCAGCGCGGCGCCAAAGATCAGGGCCTGAACCAGCGGCCGCAGCGGCGCGGCGGGTTCGCCAAACAGGCCGCCGGGATCGTAGTCGAGCCACACGGGCACATCCTTGCGGTAGTAGGCAGCGGTGAAGAATTTCTGCCAGTCGCTGCCTTCCACGCGGGGAAAACCGCTCGGCAGCAGCTGGGATTCAAAGGCGATGGCGCCGATGCTGCCGCCGGGATAGATACCGTCCGTGGTCTGCGCGGCTTCGTGGTGATCGTGCATCAGCCAGACACCCTCGCCGTAGTTGTGCAGGCCGTCGTCGGTGGTATTCAGTTCCACATCCAGGCGCTGTGCCGGCGCCATATCCACCACGTCGCGCATGTATTGCGCCTGTTGATTCAGCGGAATGCCGTCGAGGTGCGTGACCGTAAGGCGATTGCCATGGGTGTGGATGGCGACGTTGCCGGAACCGCCGTTCAGCATACGCAACTTCACCTTCTCGTTGGGCTTCACCACCACCAAAGATTCCTGCAGGGTGTAGGGAAACGAGCGTCCGTTGAGCAGAAAATAGTTGGGGCTGTCCTGGGTGATGTTCCAGTCGCGATGCTGCGCCAGCAGGCGCAGACGACTATCGGCGTAATCCTGCACGGTACTCGACAGCTTCTTGAACAGATCGGAGTAATGCAGATCGTATTCGCGGTCATAGCGCTCCCGCACGGCGACCGACGGGTGGCGCACCTGGCCAGCGCCGATATTGAGCGTCTGAACGGAATTTTTCGGCCGTGCTTCCTCCACCACGAACATGCCCTGCATGCCCATCTGGATGTGGACGTTGGCCTGCACATGGCAGTGATAGAAAAAGGTGCCCGCCACCCGTGGCGCGAACTGATAGACCTGCGCGTTACCCGGCAGCGCCGGCATTTCGCTGGTTTCCGCCACCCCGTCGGTTCCCACACCGTGCGTGGCGTGGTCGCCGTGCGCGGCGGCCTCGTCATGGGGCATGCCGTGATCGGCGGAAAACGGATGATCGACGCCATGCAGATGGATGGTGTGCGGCAGATAGTGGTTGTTTTCCAGGATCAGGGTCACGCGATCGCCCTGTTCCACCCGGATCACCGGCGCCGGTGCCCGCAACAGCGGATTGGCCTTGCGGGATTCGAAATTTTCCGTCGACATGCCGAACGACTTGGGCGCGAACACCCACATGCCGGGCTGAATGCCGGGCGCAATATCGAAGGTGGTGATGGGCACCGGCAGGTCCGGCGAGCCGCCGTTGAGTTCGGCGACCTCGAGCCGGATGGTCACCTCATCGGGATCGCCATCGCCGTCCAGATCGCGACCCATCACGATGGCATCCGGCGTCAGCCCGGACTTGAGCAAGGTATCCGCGCTGACGTTGTTGGTCCCCTTCACCGCCGCCGCGATCAGGTAGGGGTTGTCCGCCACGCAACCCGCCGCTGCCGCAATATGCACGCCTTCGATGTCCTGCTCCTGACGCCAGCCGTTGAAGTCGGGCGGGCAGATCTCCCCCGCCTCGGGCAATTGATAATGTTCCGATTCCGGCAACGCCCGATACGCGCCGGCGCCGAACCAGCTGAACAGCGTCGCGCGCCATTCGTGCGGCACCCACTGCTGGGGCGCGGTGGCAATCGCGAGGCCCAGCAACAGCGAGGTGATGACGGTCCAGAGCACTGGCTTCGGTAATTTCATTCATCCCCCCGGAGGGCTGTGTGCGCGGCGGCGACAGGGCCATGACAAACGGGCGGATTTTACCCGCTGGAGCGCCTGTTCAGCGTGGTGGTGAGGCCCTGGCGTCGGATTGAAGACTCGTCCGCCGCGGTTTCGGTCGGCGGCAGCGATCGCCGGGCCGCCCCGGAGCGTTCCCTGCGCAACGGGCCGGCCCATTTTTCTGCGCTCAGGTCATTGATCCGCGGCAACGCGGCTGTTGCCATTGACGATATTGATGCGCACGCGCTGTCCGACGCGAAACACTTCACCTTCACTGACCGCCTGGACATAGGCCCGGGTCAGACCGCCGTCCTCCTGCACGGTGATCTCCACGGCCTGCGTCCGCGTGAAGCCCTCTTCCGTTGCCGCGCCGATCAGGCCGCCCGCCACCGCACCGATCACAGCCGCGACCAGGCTGCCCTTGCCGCCGCCCACGCTGCTGCCGGCCAGGCCGCCAACCACGGCGCCGGTGCCCGCGCCGATGGGCGTTTTGGTGCCTTCCAGTTGCACCGGACGCAACGATTCGATGGTGCCCTTGCGCACGATCTGCGGCGTGCGTGCGTCGTCACGGGAATACACGTCCCCTTTGAGACTGGATGCACAACCGCCCAGCGTCAACGCAGTACCGACAAGCAGTGCCGCAACCAACATATTTTTGTACATGGATACTCCTCAAACGGAAGGCAATTCATCGGGTGGCAGTATCCCGGCTGGACACTGGACAACGCTTGGACTCCTCTGCCCCGCCGAAAGTTGCTCGCCGGGGCCTGCCCGCCTGTTTCCGGGTGCGACGTGTTTCACGCCGTCCGCAGCGTGAAACACGACGCGCCCAAAAATGGCCAAACATTGAACCGCGACCGCTCATGTCGCGCAAGCGCTCTGGTCGCGGTTTGCGGTCAGGGTTCACCGATTGCAGCCCGCGCCCTTTGGTCCGCGACATTGCCTGGCCGACCCGGACTGAACACCGCGCGGCCCCGGGGGATCGCGATTCGCGACGACCCGCGCCGCCGTGCTCAAAACCGTTGCCCCGGGGTTTGCCGCTGACCGGGGCAACGCGACTTCACTCTGGAATAATGCGCGACACCGGGCGCGCCGGGTTTTAGAGTGAGCGAGCTTTGATTGCTCATTGCGCGCCAGGGCATCCCGCTCCGGCAAAGGTGGAAACTCGCAAACCGTGACATTCGAATCCGTGCCCTTCGACGAAGCGTTGCGCCTGGCCGTGGCTCTGGCCATTGGCCTGCTGGTCGGCGCCGAGCGCGGCTGGAAGGGCCGCGAGCTGGGCGAGGGGCGCCGGGTCGCGGGACTGCGCACCTTCGGCCTCACCGGTCTGCTCGGCGGAGCGGCGGGTCTGCTCGCCCACGACCTGGGGCCACTGCCCATCGGGCTCATCTTCATCGGCCTGGCAATGCTCCTCGCGGTCGCCTACGCCCGCACCACGCCGCTCGCCCCGGATGCGAATATCAGTATCACCACCCTGGTGGCGCTGCTGCTCACGTTCGTCCTGGGTACGCTCGCCACCCACTTCGACATGGCACTGGCCGCGGCCGCAGCCGTGGTGGCGACCCTGCTGCTGGACCTGAAAACGACCCTGCACGGGTGGCTGGCGAAAGTGGAGGAACAGGAGCTCTCCGCGCTGCTGCGGCTGCTGTTGATCTCGGTGGTGGTGCTGCCCTTTCTGCCCGACGCGAACTTCGGTCCCTGGCAGGCACTCAACCCCTATGCGCTGTGGTGGATGGTGGTGCTGATTTCGGCCATCTCGTTGTGCGGTTATGTCGCGGTCAAGCTGCTGGGCCAGCGCCGCGGCCTGGCCCTGACCGCACTGTTCTCCGGGCTTACTTCGTCCACCGCCCTCACCCTGCACTTCTCGCGCCTGGCCCGGCAACGACCGGACAACGGCATGCTGCTGGCGGGGGGAATCCTGTTCTCCTGCGCCGCCATGCTGCCACGCATGCTGGTGGTGACGCTGGTGCTGCATCCCGATCTGGCCGGCGCGCTGCTGCTGCCGTTTGCCGTCATGGAAATCCTGATCCTGCTGCCGGCACTGTACTGGTGGCGCCGGGCCAACCACGGCCACGCGCTCGATACCGGCCACCTCAGCAATCCCGTCGAACTGAAAGCCGCGCTCGGCTTCGGTCTGCTGTTGAGCTGCGTGGTACTGGTGAGTGCCGCCGCCCGGCAGCTGATCGGCGACCAGGCACTGCTCGGGGTGGCGCTGATTTCCGGGATCGCCGATGTCGATGCCATCACCGTCTCGCTGAGCCGCCTGAGTGTGGCCCAGGTGAGTCTCGCCACCGCCCTCACCGGCATCGTGCTCGCGGCAGCCAGCAACAATGTCTCGAAGGCGACCATGGCGGTGTTGATCGGCGGCAAAGCGACAGGCTGGCGTGTCGCGGTGCCCCTGATCGCTTCCGCAGTGGCCGGCGTGGCGCTGCTGCCGTTATGGCGTTGACCGTCGGGCGCGAATTGCACGATGCGTCGTTTAGCAGCTTGTTGAAAAACGTCGCGAGGCGGCCAGATGCGAGGCGCACGGCGCGCAGCGACCGAGACATATCAAGTAGATAGGCGAGGGAGCGAGCACCGCGCAACGAAGCAGATGGCTGCCGCAGTAGTTTTTCAACAAGCGGACCGCATCGGCTGGCTCCGCGCGGCGGTGCTCGGCGCCAATGACGGCACCATCTCGGTAGCGAGCCTCGTCGTCGGCGTGGCCGCCGCCGGCGCGCCGCAAAACAGTGTCCTGCTCACCGCGGTTGCGGGACTGGTGGCAGGCGCCATGTCCATGGCGGCGGGCGAGTATGTCTCGGTGCAATCGCAACTCGATACCGAGCGCGCGGATCTCGAACGTGAACGACGCGAACTCGAGGAGGAGCCGGAGCGGGAAGCGGCGGAACTCGCGGCGATCTATGAGGATCGCGGCCTGGACCCGGACCTGGCGCGACAGGTGGCCGCGCAACTGACGGCCAAGGACGCGCTCGGCGCCCACATCCGCGACGAGCTTGGCATTACCGAGACCCTGCGGGCGCGCCCCATTCAGGCGGCGCTCACTTCCGCACTGTCGTTCACCCTGGGCGCCGTCGTGCCCGTGGTGGCGGCGGCACTGGCGCCGGCGACGCGGGTGGCGGAGATCGCATCGGTGACGGCGTTCGCGAGCCTGGTGATCCTGGGCGGTGGCGCCGCCTATGCCGGCGGGGCGTCGATTGCGCGCGGTGCACTGCGGGTGGCCTTCTGGGGTGCGCTCGCGATGGGCATCACGGCGGCCGCCGGTCGGCTCTTTGGTGCCGCCGTCTAGCCAGTCGCCAACGCGCAACACGGCGATCGAGCGACCTTATCCGTGCGCTTCGATGACCAATCCGGCATCGACCCAGTACCGTAAATATCCGGCTGCCCGGGCCGGTACTTCCTCCGGAGTGAACCAGTCGCACAACCGCTCGCAGACGGCGCTGAACGTGGCGCTGGCGCGAAACTGATCCAGACCGAAAGCCTCGGCATCCGTCAGGGCGCGGAACAGGATTTTGAGCTCATGCCGCCACACCAGCCACGGCTGGGGTTGATCTGCATATTCCAGCGCCGGTGGAACTTGCTCCGCGTTCAGCGCAAGCCACAGGGCCGGCGCGTTGGTGTGCAGATCGAGCCGCACCAGGGACGGATGAAATTGCAGCCGCAGGCCGAGCCAATGCTCCAGCGGAATGGCGGCCAGCCGCGCGCTGTCGATGGCGATCACATCGGGGGCGTCGAAGGCGTGGCACTGGGCCCATTCGAAACGCGCGATTACGGCGAGAAACGCGGCAAGCTCGGCGCCGAACCAGCGCAGCGAAAAATTGCGGGACGGGTGTGCGGTGAGATACGCATGCACCAGACGCTGAAACTCGGCGTCCCCCAGATAGGTGTGGAGTCCGGAAAAATCGGCGTCCAGCGCCTCCACCAGACGCGCCCGGTAGGCTTCGGCATAGACGCCAACCTGGATTGCGGGCGCGATGCGCGCATTGGCGGCGATCAGGTGTTCGATGGACCGCGCCGGATCGAGCAGAAAGCCTTGCACAGCCGCCTGCAACCCGGCCAACTCCGTGACTTTGCTCACGCCGTTTGCCTTTGCTTCGCCATCGCACCGGCCTGCGCCGCATGCCGGCGCGCGACCTCGAGTTCGGCAAGCAATTCGCTCAGCTCGGGGATGTTGGCGTCGCGTTCGATCATGGTGGGAATTGCGCCAAAGCGACGCACTGCTTCTTCGTACAGCGACCAGACCGCATCGATGACGGGATGATCGTGGGTATCGACGATATGGGTGCCCAGATTCAGGTGGCCGGCGAGATGAAATTGCCGCACCCGGTCCACCGGAATACCCTCGAGATAGGCGAGCGGGTCAAAGCCGTGGTTGAAGGCGCTCACATAGATGTTGTTGATGTCGAGCAGAATCAGGCAATCGGCTTCGCTGGCGACGGCGGCGAGAAATTCCCACTCGGACATCGCCGATATCTGGTAGGTCAGATAGCTGGAGACATTTTCCAGCAGAATTTGCCGACCGAGAAAATCCTGCACCTGTCGCACCCGTGCGACGACATGCCGCAGGGCTTCCTCGGTGTAGGGCAATGGCAAGAGATCGTGCAGATTGACGCCGCCGACGCCGGTCCAGCACAGGTGATCGGACAGCCAGGCGGGCTGGATGCGCTCGATCAGCGTCCTGACCTCGGCGAGGTAGGCGCGATCGAGCGGGTCGGAACTGCCGATCGACAACGACACCCCGTGCATGACCATCGGGTAGAGCGCGCGGATGCGGTCGAGGTAGTGGAGCGGTTTGCCGCCCGGAACCAGATAGTTTTCGGTGAGAATTTCAAACCAGTCAATTGCTGGCCGCTCGGCGAGAATGGTTTCGTAATGCTGGCGCCGCAGTCCCAGGCCAAAGCCTTGGATACCGTTGCTACGAATACCCTGATGTTCCATCGGATGTCATTATCCAGGGCTGGCCGCGACAACCGTGCGGAGGCGGATCAACTCCACGCTCCGCACGGCGGTTTCAGGCTGTTGAAGCTACTTATTTGACGACTTTTCCGCCTTTGGCATCGCATTCAGCCTGGGTCATGGCTTTAAAACCCACACCCTTGCAGCTGTTCTGTCCCTTGCAGGAATTCTGCGCGGTCTTGCAGTCGGACGTTCCCTTGCAGGAGTTGACGCCGCCGCAATGAACCTTGGCTTCGGTGGCTCCGGTCGGTTCGGCCGCGAAGGTCGCGCCAGTGGAGAACAGGGCCGCCGCCGCGGCAGCCAGCATCAGACCGCGCATATTTTCGATTTTCATGGTGCAGATCTCCTTGGAATGAAAGCAGTGCAACTCAGTTTAAACCCAATGCCATCAACAATGACGCCGTCGGGTTGGTCGCATCCTCAGCCCGTGTCCACAACCCGGCTTGCCTCGGATACTGGGCGATTAGTCTGGACAGAGTCCATATAGTTTCAGTGTCGGCGATTTTGTTTTTCGATTTTAGGGTTGCGGACCGCCACGCCCGATACCAGGCCCGGCGGCTGTCGCGGCTCGCCAGCGGCGGTCGTCATCGCGCCAATACCCCGGTCGCGTTTGGAGTTTGTACCTGTGGATGCCGTGTTTTAGGCTTGGGGACAGATACTCACCCCATACGTTCCAACCTCACCACGAGAATCCAATAATGACCACCCAAGCCCAGTCTGCCGACCCGCTCGATTTTGACCCCGAAGCCCTGCGCCGCAAGTACCGCGAGGAGCGCGACCGGCGCCTGCGCCCGGACGGCAATCGCCAGTATGTGGAAATCGCCGGCGAGTTTTCGCGCTATATCGACGATCCCTATGTGGCGCCGGGCTTCACCCGCGCGCCCCTGAACGACGCCGTGGACGTGATCATCATCGGCGGCGGTTTCGGCGGCCTGCTCGCCGGCGCGCGGCTGCGTGATGCGGGAGTCGAGAGCATCCGCGTCATCGAACGCGGCGGGGATTTCGGTGGCACCTGGTACTGGAACCGCTACCCGGGCGCGCAGTGCGACATCGAATCCTATATTTACCTGCCGCTGCTCGAAGAACTCGGTTACATCCCCAGGGAAAAATATTCCCACGCGCCGGAAATTCTCGCCCACGCCCAGGCCATCGCGCGGCATTTCCGGCTCTACGACAACGCCTGCCTGCAAACCCAGGTGACGGAGATGCGCTGGGACGAAACCGCGCAGTGCTGGAACGTCCGCACCGATCGCGGCGACTGCATGAGCGCCCGCTTTGTGGCCAT
This sequence comes from Gammaproteobacteria bacterium, assembly GCA_016191205.1. Classification (GTDB taxonomy): domain Bacteria; phylum Pseudomonadota; class Gammaproteobacteria; order Pseudomonadales; family Porticoccaceae; genus JAGPUQ01. The sequence continues at coordinate 18,066 of JACPPB010000011.1, forward strand.
GTCGAACGGCCCGCTGAACCGGCCCAAGCTGCCGGGCATCCCCGGCATCGCCACCTTCAAGGGCCATACCTTTCATACGAGCCGCTGGGATTACGCCTACACCGGCGGCAGCTCCGCGGGCAATCTGACCGGGTTGGCCGACAAGCGCGTCGGCATCATCGGACCCGGCGCCACCGCCGTACAGTGCATTCCCCACCTGGGCGAAGCAGCCAAACATCTCTATGTATTCCAGCGCACGCCGTCGTCCGTGGATGTGCGCAACAACCGCGCGACCGATGGCGAATGGGTGCGCAGCCTGAAGCCCGGCTGGCACCGGGAGCGCATGGAAAATTTCAATGCCCTGGTGAGCGGCGGCTATCAGAAAGTCGATCTGGTACACGACGGCTGGACCGAGATTTTCCGCAATCTCGCCAGCATGACGCCCAAGGACACCACCGGGAAAATATCGTCGGCGGACCACGCGCTGGCGCTGGAACTCGCCGATTTCCGCAAAATGCAGCAGGTGCGCGCGCGGGTCGACGAAGTCGTGCGGGACCAGGCGACCGCCGAGGCTCTCAAGCCCTGGTACCGGCAGTTCTGCAAACGCCCCTGCTTTCACGATGAATACCTGCAAACCTACAACCGCCCCAATGTGACGCTGGTGGATACCCAGGGCCAGGGCGTGGACCGCATCACCGCGACCGGCGTGGTGGTGGGCGGCACCGAATACGCAGTGGATTGCCTGATCTTCGCCACCGGCTTCGAAGTGGCCACCAATTACACCCACAAATCCGGCTACGACCTGATCGGTCGCGACGGTATCCGCCTCAGCGCAAAATGGGCCGATGGACTCGCCACGTTTCACGGCCTCTACAGCCACGGCTTTCCCAATTGCTTCTTCATGGGCATGACGCAGACCGCACTCACCGCCAACTTCACCCACATGCTGAAAGAGCAGGCCGAGCACATCGCCTTTGTCGTCCGTCAGGCGTTCGACCAGGACATCGACGTGCTCGAAGCTTCTGCGGAAGCCGAAGCGGAATGGGTGGCGACGATCAACCGGCTGGCGCGGGTCGGTGCGCGTTACTACAGCGAATGCACGCCGGGTTATTACAACAACGAAGGCAAGGCAAACGAGACGGGCGGCTTCCTGAATGGTCAGTACGGACGCGGCCCCGTGGAGTTTTTCCAGATCCTGCACGACTGGCGCGCCGAAGGGCAGTTGCGCGGCCTCGACATCCGCCGCAACCAGGCATCCTGAGGCATAGCGCCAGCCGACGGCCACCCGCGCCGAGCCACGCCATGACCCGCTGGATCGAGGCCACCGAAGTCGCCAGCCTGCTGGCCCCGGGCATGACCGTGTTCGTGGCGGGCGGCACCAGCGAACCCCGCGCCATCGGTCGGGCGCTGCGGACGGCGCCGGAAGCCAGCGCCGGAGTGACTTATGTGAGCGGCGTACTCCCCGGCGCCCAGGCCTCGCCCTTCGCCGACCTGCATCCGCAAGCGCGGCTGCTGACCTGCATGCTCACCGCCGGACTGCGCGATCTCCACGCCGCCGGCCGGGTGGCGCTGGTGCCCCTGCAATACCGCGCCATCTACGACTGGCTGGAACGTGAAGTCCCGGTCGATATTGCCCTGCTGCAGGTGTCCGCGCCCGATGCCGACGGCCAGTGCTCCTTTGGACTGCGCGTGGATTTCGCACCCGCCGTGCTGCCCCGCGCCAGGCTGGTCATCGCCGAGATCAACCGCGCCCTGCCCGCGCCGCCCGGCTGTCCGAAAATTCCGCTGGCCGCGATTCACTACGCAATCGCGGTGGATCGCCCGCCGCGCACGGAACCGCGTTCCGCAATCGATGCGACCGCCCGCGCCGTCGGCGCCGCCATCGCGCAATGGATACGCGACGGCGACTGCCTCGAAGTGGGCGTGGGCGCGATCCCGGACGCGGCGCTGGCCGCGCTCGCCGGCCACAACGATCTGGGCGTGCACTCCGGCATGATCTCCCACGGCATCGTCGATCTGGCGCGACGCGGCGTGATCACCGGCGCCGCCAAGACCATCGACCGCGGCCGCCTCGTCACGGGATTCGTGGCCGGCGATGCCGAGAGCTACGCCTGGGCGGCGGCGGCGCCGGAATTGCTGTTCAAGCCGGTGAACTACACCCACGACCACGGCGTGCTCGCCGGCATCGACAACTTCGTCGCCATCAACTCCGCCATCGAAGTGGATCTGTTCGGCCAGGTGAATGCCGAGATGATCGGCGGCCGCCAGCACAGCGGCACCGGCGGCGGTCTGGATTTCATGCGCGGCGCAGTGCGCTCGCGCGGCGGCCGCTCCATCGTCGCGTTCGCCGCCACCGCCGCCCGGGGCACCATTTCGCGCATCGTGCCGGCGCTGGCGCAGGGCACCGTCGCCACCGCATTGCGCACCGACGCCGATATCTTCGTCACCGAATACGGCGCGGCCCGGGTGCGCCATCTCGACACCGAGGCGCGCGCCCGCGCCCTGATCGAAATCGCCGCGCCGGAATTTCGCGACGGACTGCGCGCTGCCTGGGCGCGGCGCTGAGCCCGCGCCGGAAATCCCGTATATTGGATGCCGCCGCCCGCCAGCAATCCATAACAAAGCGAACCGGAGCAATCATGAGTCAACTCTACGGCGACCAGCACCGCGCGCTGCAGGACCAGTTTCAAACCCGCAGGATGGCGGACCGCATCGAACAGACCATCGTCAGCGATCAACTGTCGGAGCAGGGCAAGGCCTTCATTGCGTCCCGCGACATGTTTTTCCTGTCCACGGTGGATCACCAGGGCCGCCCCACGGTGTCCTACAAGGGCGGCGACCCGGGCTTCATGAAAGTGCTGGACGACCGCAACCTCGCCTTCCCCAGCTACGACGGTAACGGCATGTTCTTCTCGATGGGCAACATCGCGGGCAATGCCCAGGTCGGTCTGCTGCTGATGGATTTCGAGCAACCATTCCGCATGCGCATTCAGGGCACGGCGTCAGTGCGCGCCGACGATCCGCTACTGGCGGAGTACCGGGAGGCGGATCTGATCGTTCGCGTCGCCGTGTCCCAGACCTGGATCAACTGCCCGCGCTATATCCACAAATACCGCAAGGAAGCGCTCTCCCGCTATGTGCCGCGCACGGATTGCGAGACGCCCTACGCGGAGTGGAAGCGCATCGATTTTCTGCAGGACGCGCTCGCGCCGCGGGACGCCGGCAAAACCGCCGCCCAGGGCGGCACCCTGACCATGGAGGAATGGGCGGCGAAGGTGCAGCGCGGCGAGGGTTAGAGATGCTCTGAACAACCGTTATGCCCACGGACGCGGGCGTAACCGTTATTCAACGTGTTCCTAATGTTTGCGGGACTGCCCCCGGCGCCCGCCGCCCGCCCGCAGCCGGCGCTCCTGGCGCTCGCGGTGCTGAAGTTCGTGGGGCACCAGGGGTGCCACCTCGCGCTCCAGCCCCGCCGCCTTGTACAGGCCGGCGATCTGCCCGGGCGGCAGATCGGCCCATTGCCCGAGACGAATCCACGACGGCAGCACCACGGGTCCGTAGCGGACCCGCTTGAGCCGGCTCACGGTGCAGCCCTGGGACTCCCACAGGCGCCGCACCTCGCGGTTGCGCCCTTCGCGCACGATCACCGAAAACCAGCGGTTGGCGTTCTCGCCGCCGCCCGGCACGATGCGCTCGAAGCGCGCGGGGCCGTCGTCCAGCTCGACCCCGGCGGCGAGGCGCGCGATCATTTCGTCGGTCACTTCACCGCGCACCCGTACCCGGTATTCGCGATCGATTCCGGTCGCCGGATGCATCAGGCGGTTGGCGAGCTCGCCATCGTTGGTGAACAGCAACAGCCCGCTGGTGTTGACGTCCAGGCGCCCGACCGCGACCCAGCGCCCGGTCTTGAGCCCGGGCAGCGCGCCAAACACCGTGGCCCGCGCTTTCGGATCGGAGCGGGTGCTGATCTCGCCTTCGGGTTTGTTGTAAACCAGCACCCGGGGCGCGGCGGTTTCCGCGAGCGCGACGCGCCGACCATCGACGCAGATGACGGCGGTCGCGGTGGCGCGCTCACCGATGCCGGCGATCTTGCCGTCGACCGTGACCCGGCCACTGCTGATCCAGCCTTCGATCTCCCGGCGCGAACCCAGTCCGGCATTGGCGAGCAACTTCTGAATTTTTTCGGTCATGACGCGGGTGCCGTGGCAGGGGCGGAGCGCTGATCCGCGGCGAGTGAATCGGCACCGGTCGCTTCGACGGGGGTCGGATCGGTCGCGGGGGATCCGGTCGCGACCGCGGTGGCCAGCTCCAGCTGGGGCTCCAGCAGCTCGAAATCCTTGAGTTCGCTGAGGGGCGGCAGCTGCTCCAGACTCTCCAGATTGAAATAGTCCAGAAACTGCCGGGTGGTGGCATAGAGCGCCGGTCGGCCCGGGACATCACGATGCCCGACGACGCGGATCCACTCGCGCTCTTGCAGGATTTTGATGGTGTCCGAACTGACGGCGACACCGCGCACGGCTTCGATGTCGCCCCGCGTCACCGGCTGACGGTAGGCGATAAGCACCAGGGTTTCGAGGAACGAGCGCGAATAGCGCCGGGGTTTTTCCTCCCACAGCCGGCCGATCCAGGGCGCCAGCTCGGCGCGCACCTGGAGCCGATAGCCGCTCGCGGTCTGGCGCAACTCCCAGGCGCGTTCGGCGCTGGCGGCGGCGATGGCGTCGAGCGCCGCCCGGATGGCAGCGTGGCCGGGCTGTTCCAGCGGGTCGAACAGCGCATCCAGCTGGGCCAGATCGAGGGGCCGCCCGGCTGCCAGCAGTGCGCCTTCGATGATCATGCGCAAGCGTTCAGCTTCCATCGGTGGATCTCCCGGCAACATGAATGGGGCCGTAGGGTTCGGCCTGGACGATTTCGATCAGGGATTCCTTGACCAGCTCCATGATCGCGAGAAAGGTGACCACCACGCCCCGGCGTCCCTCCGCGAGGCGGAACAGCGCGACAAAAGGCACGAACGCGTCGGTGCGCAGACGATCCAGGATTTCCGCCATGCGGGCGCGGGTGGACAGCGGCTCGAAGCGGATATGGTGGTGTTCCTGAAGCCGCGCCCGTTGCATCACGCCGGCGAGCGCGACCAGCAACTCGCGCAACTCCACCGGGGGGTGCGGGCGCTGCCGCGGGCCATCCGGTGCCGGCAGCGTTGCCGGGAAAATGTCCCGCTCCACCCTCGGCAGCGCGTCCAGCGCCTCGGCGGCCTGCTTGAAGCGCTCGTATTCCTGCAGACGGCGAATCAGTTCGGCGCGGGGGTCGTCCTCCTCGATGGTCTCGGCCTGACGGGGCAGCAGCATGCGGGACTTGATCTCCGCCAGCATCGCCGCCATCACCAGGTACTCGGCGGCCAGTTCGAAGCGCAGCGCCTCCATCATGCCGATGTATTCGATGTACTGGCGGGTGATCTCCGCGACGTTCACCAGCAGGATGTCGAGATTGCGGCGCCGGATCAGGTACAGCAGCAGGTCGAGCGGGCCTTCAAAAGTTTCCAGCACGACTTCGAGCGCATCCGGCGGGATATAGAGATCCGCCGGCAACTGCGTCATCCGCTCGCCGAGCACGATGGCGAACGGCAGCTCCTCCTGGCGGGGCGCCTGGGGCGGCGTCGCGACCGCGGGCTGTGCCAGGGGGTCCGCTGTGCTCATCGAATCTCCGGTAACCATGGATGGCCGTATTGGCGCGGCCATTATAGGGCGCTGCCCGGACCGCGGTGACCGCGGCCCGCATCAGGCGCAGCCGAACGGCTCCGGATCGCCCATGCCGCGCCGCAGCAGCCGGGGCTCGGCGCCGCTCAGATCGATCACGGTGGTGGGTTCCAGCGAACCACAACCGCCGTCGACCAGGGCGTCGATCCGCGTACCCAGCCGATCCCGGATGTCGTCCGGGTCGGATAACGGGTATTCGTCGCCCGGCAGGATCAGCGTGACGCTCATCAGGGGCTCGCCGAGTTCAGCCAGCAAACCCTGGGTGATGGCGTTATCCGGCACGCGCAGTCCGATGGTCTTGCGCTTGGGGTGCATCAGCCGGCGCGGAACTTCCGAGGTGGCGTTGAGGATGAACGTGTAAGGCCCCGGCGTATTCGCCTTGAGCAGACGGAAAACCTGATTGTCCACCTTGGCATAGTTGCCCAGCTCGGACAGATCCCGACACACGAGGGTGAAGTTGTGGTTTTTGTCGAGTTCGCGAATGCGGCGGATGCGATCCACCGCGTCCTTGTCGCCGAGATGGCAGCCGAGCGCATAGGCCGAATCGGTGGGATACGCCACCAGACCCCCGTTGCGCACGATGTCCGCCACCTTGCCCAGCAGGCGTGCCTGCGGATTGTCGGGGTGGATATGCAGGGTTTCGACCATGACTCTGTCCGATGCCGGGCACGCCGGTGGCTGCGCGGCACTATAGGACCCGTCCCGGAAAAATGCGAGTTGGCGTACTGCAACGCCTGTGCCCCGACGCGCCAAACCGGTAGAATCCACCGCTTTCCGGACCCCGTTTCCCCATGACCGCGACGACCGTACCCGTGCCACCGCGCGAAAGCCTGTTACTCAATCTCGGGCTGAATATCGTCGCGCCCTCGTTGGTACTGATGAAGTTGAGCGGCCCCAATGCCCTGGGCACCACCTGGGGACTGATCGTGGCGCTCGCCTTTCCCATCGGCTACGGCGTCTGGGATTTTTCCCGCCGCCGGAAATTCAACCTGTTCTCGATCGTTGGCGTGATCAGCGTGTCTCTGACCGGCGGCATCAGCCTGCTGGCGCTGCCGCCGCACTATCTGGCGCTCAAGGAAGCCGCCGTACCCGGACTCCTCGGCATCGGCATCGTGCTGTCCCTGAAGACCCGCTGGCCGCTGGTGCGCAGCCTGTTGCTCAACGACGCCGTGCTCGATACCGCGCGCATCCACACCGAACTGACGACGCGGGGCGAAGTCGCATCCTTCGAACGCGCGCTGGCGCGGGCGTCCTGGATCGTGGCGAGCTCGTTTTTTCTTTCCTCCGCGCTCAATTACGCGCTCGCCACCGCGGTGGTCACGGCCACCGCCGGCAGTCTCGAATACAACGAGCAACTGGGACGACTGACCGCGTTGAGCTATCCCGTGATCGCTCTCCCCGCTACGCTGGTCATGATGGGCGCGCTGTTCTACCTGTTTCGCTGCATCACGCGACTGACCGGCCTGACGTTCGAGGATCTCCTGCGGACGCAGCCCGGTCCGGCACAGCGTTGAGCCCCGCCATCCATGTGGTACGTGTTCATCTGCGAGGACATCCCCGACAGCCTGACCGCCCGGCTCCAGGCTCGCCCCGCGCACCTGGCGCGACTGGAAGCGCTCAAGGCGGCCGGCCGGTTGCTGGTGGCGGGGCCGACTCCGGCGGTCGACGCGGACAACCCGGGCGCCGCCGGGTTTACCGGCAGCATCGTGATCGCCGAATTCGCCTCGCTCGCCGCCGCGCAGGCCTGGGGTGCCGATGACCCCTATATCACCGCGGGCGTCTACGCTTCGGTGACCGTCAAACCTTTCAAGCGAGTTTTGCCCTGATGCCAACCGCAACCGTTCGCCGTTCGGGCTTTCGTCTACCGGGCTTTTGCCGCCCGGATTTTCCGCGTCCGGGCCGCCTCTTCATCGCCAGCGGCCTGCTCTGCGTCGCCGCCCTGACATCCGATCCGGCACGCGCGGACACCGCTTACATCATCGATGAGATCGTGGTGCCCCTGCGGGAAACACCCTGCAGCAGTTGTCGCATCATCCGCCAGGGGATGCGCTCCGGCGCGTCGGTGAACGTGCTGGAAACAGCCGACGGCTGGACCCGGGTCGAAGCCGATGGGGGTGCTGCCGGCTGGCTGCCCAGTCGTTATCTCACGTCACAACCGATCGCGCGGGACCAGCTCGCCGGCCTGCGCGAGGAGATTCAGCGCCTGGAGGCTGAAAATCTGAAACTCAGTCAGGGCAGACCGGCGGCAACCACCGACGCTGCACCCATGCCGGTATCGCCCGCGAGCGAAGTCCAGACGACCGGCGATGCCGCCGACACCAGTGATCTGTACGCGCAAAATCAGGCGCTCCTGATGCGCAACAAAATCCTGCAATCCGAAATCGATGTGCTCCACGCCACCAAGGAAGAACTCCAGAGCAACGATATCCAGCGCTGGTTCATCTTCGGCGGATTGCTGGTGGCACTGGGCGCTTTTCTGGGCATGGTTCTGCCACTGCTCAAACCGAAACGACGGGGATACTCCGAATGGAACTGAAAACCTTTGTTCAGAAAAGACCGACCCTGAAAAGCCTGGCGCTGATCGCGTTGACCAGCCTCGGTCTGGCCGTCCCGGCGGCGAACGCCGCTCCCGCCGACAAACCGGTGGTCGAACTGCACACCAGCGTCGGCGATCTGCGGGTGGAACTGGATGCGAAGCGCGCACCGGCGACGGTGGCGAACTTCCTCCAGTACGTCGATAGCGGCTTCTACGATGGCCTCCAGTTCCATCGGGTCATCGCCGGATTCGTCGCCCAGGGCGGCGGCTACACGGCGGACGGCAGCGAGCGCCCGACCCGCGCCACCGTGAAGAACGAATCCGTCGGCGGTCTCCGCAACGCGCGCGGCACCATCGCCATGGCGCGCAAGCCCGATCCGGACAGCGCCTCCGCCCAGTTTTATTTCAACCTCAAGGACAACGACTCCCTCGACGCCAAAGGCGACACGCCGGGCTACACGGTGTTCGGCCACATCGTCCAGGGCGAAGACGTGCTGGATCGCATCGGCGCGACGCCGACTGCCAACAAAGGCGGCGCGTTGGCCCAGGCGCCCCGCGAACCCATTCTGATCATCAAGGCGAAGCGGATCTAGCGCGGCGGTGACAGCCCTCAGCGTCAACCTGAACAAGATCGCGCTGCTGCGCAACTCCCGACCCGGCAACTACCCCGATGTGGTGGCGCACGGGAAGGTTTGCCTGGCGGCGGGGGCGGCGGGGATCACCGTGCATCCGCGCCCCGACCAGCGCCATATCCGCCCCGACGACGTGCGCGCCCTGGCCGCGCTGGTAGCGACTTACCCGGGTCGCGAATTCAATATCGAAGGCAATCCCTTTGCGCCCGCCAGCGGCGGTTATCCCGGGCTGCTGGCTCTGGTGGCGGAGACCCGCCCGCAGCAATGCACGCTGGTACCCGACGGGGCGACTCAGCTCACCTCCGACCACGGCTTCGACCTCGCGTGCGATGGCAAGGCGCTGGCGCCGGTCATCGCGGAACTCAAGGCGCTGGGAGTGCGCGTCAGCCTGTTCATGGACCCGGACCCGGCGCAGATCGAGCGCGCCGCGGCCCTCGGCGCGGAGCGCATCGAACTCTATACCGGCCCCTACGCCGCCGCCTGTCCGGGAGGCACGGGGAGCGCCGCGCTCCTGCCCTATCGACAGGCCGCCGCGTGCGCCGCCGCGCTCGGCCTCGGCGTCAACGCCGGGCACGACCTCAACCTGGACAATCTGGCCGACTTTGCCGCCGCGCTGCCCCAACTGCTCGAAGTCTCCATCGGCCACGCCCTGATCGTGGATGCCCTCGCCATGGGCCTGTCCCGCGCCGTGACAGCCTATCTGCAGTGTCTGGGCTGAGCCACCCCGCCGTGGATTATCAGGAAAAAAAGCAGTTCTACGCCAGATTCATTACCGTCTACGGCCGCAACCCGGTCCTCGAAGCGCTGCGCGATGCCCACCTGTCCGTACACCGGTTGCATCTGGCGAAGAGCAACCGACCGGATGGCGCTGTTGCCGAGCTGCTTGCGCTGGCACAGGCCCGCGGTGTCGATGTCCGCCACCACAGCCGCGAAGAACTGGCGCGGATTTCGAAGAACGGGCGCCAGGACCAGGGTGTTGCCGCGGACGTGGACTGTCCCCGCCACGCCGACTATCGCGATCTGCCGCTGTCCGGGGCGCCGCCGCTGCAACTGCTCGCCCTGGATCGCGTCACCAATCCCCAGAACCTGGGCATGATCGTGCGCACCGTCTGCGCGAGTCCCCTGGATGGCCTGCTGCTGCCGCGCCAGGGCTGCGCGCCCCTGTCGCCGCTCGTCATCAAGGCCAGCGCTGGCGCCCTGTTTCGCTGCCCGTTGTGGCGCTGCGACCGCCTCACCGACGCCCTCGCCGAACTCGCGGCCCGGGGTGTCGAGATCGTCGCGCTGGCCGCCGATGCGCCCACGGACCTGTGCGCTTACCGACCCAAGGGTTCGGTCGTTTATGTGCTGGGCAACGAGACCGATGGGGTATCCCCTGCCGTGTCGGCGCTCGCCCAACGCCGCGTGCGCATCCCCATGGCGAACGGCGTGGAATCGCTCAACGTCGCGGTCACGGCGGCGCTGATCGCCTTTCGGAGCCTGCTCGCCACACCGGCGTAAGGGTGGCGAGGGCGGACGCGATCAGGGTGCAGACGCCCAGCGCCGCCAGCGCCGGCAACACGCCAAATCCGGCGATCATCTGTCCCGTCAGCCAGGCGCCCAGGGGCGCGGTGCCGAAGAATGCCAACTGGTAGATGGATACCACGCGCGAGCGATGGGAATCCGGCGCCTGGGTGTGGGTGAGCACCCGGCCCAGGGTGATGGCCATGCCGGAGAACATGCCCCAGACCACCACGCCGGGAAACAGTGCCCACAGCGGCAGATGCAGCGCCAGCAGCGCCAGCACGATACCCCGGCCAAAGAGACTCGCAATCAGCGCCCGGCCGGGGCGGCCCAGGGATGAGCCGCGGCGCATGAAGAGCAGGTTCGCGCTCAACACGCCGAGCGTGAAACACAATTGCACCGCGGAGAAGAGTCCGGCGCCGCCGTGGTAGATCTCGCGGACCATCAGCGGAATCGCGACCAGATAAGCGCCGAAACCGAAAAAGCCGGTGATGCTGACCACCGCCATCAGCGCGCGCAGCCCTGGCAGACGCCACACCGTCGCGAAACCGGACGCCACGCCCAGGGGCTCGCGGCGCCGTCCCGTCTGCAAACCTTCATGGGCCGGCTGCGCGCGGCGGAACAGGTTCCCGGCGATCACGAACATCGCCATCTGAAACAGCAGCAGCAGCGGCAAGCCGATGCGGTCGAACTGCCCGGCGGCGACGATGCCCACGCTCTGGGCCGCAAACTGTACAAAGGTGGATTGCGCCACCGACTGCTGGATGTTGCCGGAATGGACCTGCGGCAACAGCCCTTCCCGCGCCGGCTGCACGAAGGCGGTGATGGTGCCGTAACACACACCGAACAGCATCAGCAGCGGGTAGTCGAGCCGCGCGCTCAACGCGGCCCACAGCAGCACGCCGCACGGCAATACATAGAGCAGGAACAGGCGCCGCACATAGGTGCCGAGATGGCGGTTGTCGGAAATCGCGCCGCCCAGCAGGATCAGCAGCAGACTGGGAACCAGCACCGCGGTCTGGGCCAGCCCGACCCGGGAAGGGGTTTCGTGCAGCACGCCGACCAGCATCCAGGGAAACAGCACCACCTGCAGCCCCATCGCGACGGCACCCGTGCCAACGCCGGCGAGGTACCAGCGAAAGCGCCCCGGACGCGCGGGATCAGACACCGTGATTACCCTGCGCGCTCCGACCCGGCGGCGCGCGACCCGGCAGAGACCGACCGGGACAGCTCAGGATTCGTGACTCCACTCGCAGCGCACGCGCGGCGCTTCACTGCCGGGTCGATGGCAGTCGCCGGCGCTGTCCCAGTGAAAGGAGTGCGTGCCGGCAAGCTCGGTTTCGAGGTGCACAGTCGCCGATACCCAGTACATGCGGGCCAGCACGGCTTCGAACTCCCGCAGCCACAGTTCCCACTCGTACTCGATACCCTGGTAGGCGGCGCCGAAATGCACGACCTCGGTATGCGGGCCATTGAGCAGCAGCGAGCGCGCGGGGCAACCGAACATCTCGCGGGAGATCAGCGGCCAGGACTCCAGTGGCGGCAATTCTTCGATCACGCTGCGATTGATCCGCAGCCGCTCTTCCGCCTCGCGACTCGGCACGCAATCCTTGATGCAGCCGTACACCACCGTCTCGCCGTCCAATCCAGTTCTCCAATCGATTTTTATTGCCCGTCGTCGGACTCGTCATCGTCAATCCGGCCGATCTGCACCAACTGACCGCCGTTGCGACCAGCGTGGTGGCGGCGCCCCCATCGCCCCTGCGTTAGCAGTTTTTCAGCAACCTGTTAGGCTCCGCTCAACTGTCCCTATTGTATTGCAGCAAGGCCATAAACTCCGCTTCGTCGAGGATCCGCACACCCAGCGCGCGTGCTCGGTCGAGCTTAGAACCCGCCTTGGCGCCCGCAACCACGGTGTGCGTGCGCGCGGAGACGCTGCCGGCGACGGTGGCGCCCAGGGCTTCCAGACGTTCCCTGGCCTGGTCCCGGGACAGGCGCTCCAGGGTTCCGGTCAGCACCCAGGTCTGGCCCGCCAGCGGCAACGCAGCGACCTCGACCGGCTGCTCCGGCCAGTGCACGCCCGCCGCGCGCAGCGCCGACACCACGGCGCGATTGTCCGCATTGGCGAAAAAGCCCGCCACATGTTCCGCCACCACCGGACCCACATCGCGCACCTGCAACAACTGTTCGATATCCGCCGCCGCCAGCGCATCCAGGGTCCCGAAATGCCGGGCCAGCGCCCGCGCCGTCGCCTGGCCCACCTCGCGGATACCCAGCCCGAACAGAAAGCGGGGCAAGGTCGTTTCCCGGGAGCGCGCGATGGCGGCGAGCAGATTGTCCGCCGATTTTTCCGCCATGCGGTCGAGGCCCGCGAGCTGGGCGCGTTCGAGCCGGTACAGATCGGCCACCGTCGTCACCAGTTCGCGCTCCACCAATTGCTCAATGATCTTGTCCCCGAGCCCTTCGATATCGAGCGCCCCACGACTGGCGAAATGCCGGATGGACTCCCGGCGCTGGGCACGACAGATCAGCCCGCCGGTGCAGCGCACAGCGGCTTCACCGGGCGTCCGCTCCAGCGGTGATCCACACACGGGACAGGTATCAGGGAACACGATGGCGCGCGCCTGCGGCGGTCGCAGTTCGCCGACCACGCGCACCACCTGGGGAATCACATCGCCGGCGCGGCGCACCACCAGCGTGTCCCCGATCCGCGCATCCAGCCGGGCGATCTCGTCGGCGTTGTGCAAGGTTGCGTTGGCGACCGTCACGCCCCCCACAAACACCGGACGCAGCCGCGCCACCGGCGTCAACACCCCCGTGCGACCGACCTGAAACTCCACGTCGAGCAGGGTCGTGGTGGCTTCTTCCGCGGGAAATTTGCAGGCGATCATCGAGCGCGGCGCACGCGCCACGAAACCGAGTTGGCGCTGGAGATCGAGACGGTTGACCTTGATGACCGCGCCGTCGATGGCGTAGTCCAGGGTGGTCCGCCGCTCACCGAGGTCCATGAAATACGCGAGCACAGCTTCCAGGGACTCGGCCACCTTCATCAGCGGACTCACCGGAAAACCCCACTGCCGCAGCCGCGCCAGAATTTCCACCTGGGTATCGGGATCTTCCCAACCCTCTACGTCGCCGATCCCATAGGCGCAGAACCGCAGGGGTCGGGTCGCGGTGATGCGCGAATCCAGTTGGCGCAAGCTGCCCGCCGCGGCATTGCGAGGATTCACGAAAGTCTTTTCCCCGGCTTTTTCGGCGCGCGCGTTCAGTTCCGCGAAGCCCCGCAGCGACATATACACCTCGCCGCGCACCTCCAGCGCCGGCGGCACGGCCGCGCCGGCGAGCCGCAGGGGAATCGAAGCCAGGGTACGCAGGTTGGCGCTGATATCCTCGCCGGTTTCGCCGTCGCCCCGGGTGGCGCCACGGACAAAAACGCCGTCCTGATAGCGCAGACTGACCGCGAGGCCATCGAATTTCGGCTCGCACACATAGTCCGGGGAGGTATCGAGGCCGAGACGTTCGCGCACGCGGCGGTCGAAATCCCGCAACTCCTCAACCCCGAAAGCATTGTCGAGGGAGAGCATGGGCACCGCATGCCGCACCGGCGCGAACGCGGCGAGCGGCGGCGCGCCTACCCGCTGGGTCGGTGAATCAGGCGTGCGCAGATCGGGGTGATGATTTTCGATGTCCTGCAGCCGACGCAGCAGACTGTCGTATTGCGCGTCACTGATTCGCGGATTGTCTTCGACGTAGTAGCAGATGTTGTGATGGTGGAGCTGCTCGCGCAGCAATTCCGCTTCCCGTGCGAGCTCGGGGGGCGCCGCCGCATCCGGCATGACGATCAGCCCGAAAGACCGTGCCGGCGGCTGTAATCGAGAATGCGCTGCCGGTAGTGGGCGATGCCGCTGCGCGTCAGCGCGGTGCGCTGTTCATCCTTGAGCTCGGCATCGAGTTCCCTGGCCACCGCCTGGGCGGCGATCAGCATGGCGTCGAATACGGCGAGCGGCTCCGACAGGTCGTTGATCAGCATGAAAAACGCGACGCCGGGAGTACTGAAGTCGTGCAGGGAACCTTCGAACGCGCCGGGCTTGAGGGCGTTGGCAACGCTGAACAGGGACAGGGGTTGCCCATTGCCGGATGCATCTTCGGCATAGCTGTGGAAAATATTGCGCTCGCCAAATTTCAATCCGGCGTTGTGCAGCGCGGCAAACAGCGGTTTGGCGCTGAAGGTCTGTCCGGACGGCGCCATCAGGTGAATGACGACGGCGTCCACTTCCACGGCTTCGGGAGCCGCGGTTCCGGGAACTCCCGCGCCGGACGCCAGCGCATCGGCACCCGCTGCCGCTTTGCCGCGCCGCTTTCCACTCCGTGCGGAACGTGCGGATTTTGCCTCGCCAAGGGATATTTCCGTGGCTGGCTCGCCCTTGAAAAGCGGTCCGGAAGCGGGTGCTCCGCCGTCATCGTGTCCGGTTCCGCAACCGGCGTCGTGAAGCGGTCGGCATCCTGCGCGATGAGTGGCTCGTGGTCAGCCAGCGGGGCCGGCGCCGCTGTGTCGCGAGTCTCGCCCTGCGCGCGCTCAAGGTATGCGGTGGTGCGACGGGCGAACGTGGTATCGCTGTTCCTGCGCAGATTCTGGTTGATCTCCGCCGTCGTCTGTTCGTCGCGAATCGCAACCACCCGCACCGGCCCGGGCAACTCGTCGTTGTCGTTGCCGGCCACGGTGCCCGCGTCATCATCAAAAATGGACTGCCGGCGCGGGCCGCGCAAACTGCCGCGCCGGGCGGCCCGCATTCTGCGCACACCATCCAGGATGATGCCGCACACCAACAGGGCGCCCAGTGCGATGAGGACCTCCCGCGGGCCAAAATCCATCTCTATCGTACCTCGTTCAAATTGATCGCCGGGTTCCGGGCAGCAGTGTCAACCGGCCTCGGCCAGACGAACGGCTTCATCAACATCCACCGCCACCAGTCGCGACACCCCGGGTTCATGCATGGTAACACCGAGCAGCTGACCCGCGATTTCCATGCTGATCTTGTTATGCGTGATGTAAATAAACTGGACTTTTTCCGACATTTCTCGCACCAGGCGCGCGTAGCGCTCGGCATTGATGTCGTCCAGCGGCGCATCCACCTCGTCGAGCATGCAAAACGGCGCCGGGTTGAGCTGAAAGATCGAGAATACCAGCGCAATGGCCGTCAGCGCTTTCTCGCCGCCCGAGAGCAGATGAATGGTGGCATTCCGCTTGCCGGGCGGTTGCGCCATGATCGTCACGCCGGTGTCGAGCAGGTCGTCGCCGGTCAATTCCAGACCCGCCTGACCGCCGCCGAACAGTTTGGGAAACAGCTCCTGGAGCGAGCTGTTGATCTTGTCGAAAGTCTCCCGAAAGCGTGCGCGCGTTTCGCGATCGATCTTGCGGATGGCGCTTTCCAGTGTCTCCAGGGCATCCCGCAATTCGGCATCCTGGGCATCGAGATAAACCTTGCGTTCGGACTGTTGCCGAAACTCGTCGACGGCGGCGAGATTGATCGGCCCCAGCCGCTGAATGCGGCGGTCCAGTGCATCGAGCAGCTCCTGCCAGTTGGGCGCGGCGGCCCCATCCGGCAGATCGGCCAGCAGCGCTGCGACCGTGAACCCCTGACTCTGGAGCTGCTCCGCGATGCCGTCGGCGCGGATCCGGACTTCGCGCCCCGCCAGGCGCAGTTGCTCCAGCCGCTCGCGCTGTGCCTGCACCTGACGCTCGGCGGTCACCCGTCGCGCTTCCTCGGTACGCAGCGCGGCGTCGAGACGCTCGACCGCCGCCCGCGCGGTGGCGAGCGCGGTCTCCGCCGCCAGCCGCGCCGCGAGCCTGTCCTGGAGTTGCTGTTGCAGGAGCGCCGCCGGATCTTCACTGCCCGCCAGTTCGAGGGCCAACCCATCGCGACGCTCGGTCAGCCGCTCCACCTGCGCACGAATGCGCTCGAGTCCCTCGCGGACGGAGCCGAGCTGGGCGGTCAGCGAACGCTCGCGCAAATCGAGTTGATGCAAGGCATCGCGCTGGTGTTGGGCGGCACTCCGCACGACGGCGGCCGCTTCCCGGCGACGGTTCCGTTCGGCGGCAATCGCCTCGACCGCACTGTTCGCCGCCTGCATCTGATCGAGCAGCCCCTGGAGGTCGCGACGGGCGTCGCCGACCTCGGCCACCTCTTTCGCCAGCAGTGCTTCGGTTTCGCCAAGCTCGCGCAGCACGCGCTGGTTGCGCTCGTCGAGCTGCTTGCTCCGCGCCTGCTCGGCACTCTGTCTGGCGCGTAGATCGGCATACTCGCGTTGCGCGCGCGCGAGCTGCTGCTCGGTGGCGCCGCGCCGCGCTTCCAGATCGCGCATCGCCGTCTCGGCGGCGCCGTGCTGCGCGGCCGCGGCGGCGATACGGGCGTCGGCGGCAAGCATTTGCTGCTCCACCGCCGCCAGTTCACGTTTGCGAATCAGCACGCCGCCCGCCAGATCGTCGCCACGGATCAGGCGCAGCCAATTGGCGCCAAACCAGATGCCGTCTCGGGAAATGATCGATTCGCCGGCACGCAGACCGGCGCGCTGTGCCCAGCCGGATTCGAAATCGTCCGCCGCATAAATGTTGGCCAGCAGCGGCTCGGCCAGCGGCCGGGCATCCCGCAATTTGTCGACCAGGCGCGGCAGCTCGCCGGCCGGCGCGGCGGCCTGAACCGCGCCGGCTTCCACCAGTGACAAATGGCCGCGCGCGAAGCTGGCAAACTCGTCGCGCAGCGGTTCGATGGCGCCAGCGCACAGGGCCTGCAAGTCGGTGCCGAGCACCGTCTCGACGGCGAGCTCCCAGCCGGGCTCCACGTCCAGGCCATCGGCGAGCCGGGGCAGCTTCTCGAGACCACGCGCTTTCAACCAGGCGCCGGCGCCCTCGCCTTTCGCGCGCGCGGCATCCAGCAGGGTGACGAGTCCCGCGCGCCGGCCTTGCAGCTCCTGCAATTGCTTGCGTTCGGCATTGAGCGCCGTGGCGATCTCCACCTGTTGCGCACGCGTCGCGGCGATCGCGGACGAGATTTGCGCGCGCTCCTCCTGCTGCACCGCGTTGGCCCGCTCCTGCTCGGCCAGTTGCCGCCCAAGGGCTTCCAGGTCCGCGCTGGGCAGCGCGGCATTCACTTCGGCAAGCTCTGCCCGCAGGCGCCGCAAACGGTCCGCCGTCCGCGTGGTGGCGCTGTCCAGATGCTGGATGCGCGCCTGCGTCTGATCCATGCGCCGCTGGGCCTCAGCGCTTTCGCGCTGCGCGACTTCCCAGCGCTGCTGAACGTCGTGCAGCAGGCGCTCGTCCTCCTGGAGTTCGGCGGCGGCGGCGGATTGCCGCTGTGCGGCCTCCCGCGCGGGCGTCACCTCGGCCAGTTCCGCGGTCCAGGCCGTGTTGCGCAGGGTGTCGTTTTCGAGATGCTGGCGGGATTCCACCAGATTGCGCTCGACCTGCTCCAGGTCGGCGCGCAGGCGGCGGATCTGTTCCTTGCCGTGCTGGATTTTCTGCTCGACCGCCGACACTTCCGCGCCGATGGCGTAGAACTGCTGCTGCGCGCTGTTGAGCACCTCATTGGCGCCAACGTGATCGGCGCGCAGACGTTCCAGGGCCGCCTCCGCCCCATGGCGCTCGGCAATCAGGGCTTCGAGCGCGGTCGCCTGCTCCGCGATCACGGCTTCGCGGCCGCGCGCATCCGCATCGTAGTCGCGCCAGTTGAGCGCCAGATGCTGGGCATTGAGCTGGCGCTCTTCGGCCTTGAGCACACGATACTTCTCGGCGGCGGCGGCCTGGCGTTCCAGGCGGTCGAGCTGGCGCCCCATTTCGTCGCGAATATCGGTGAGCCGTTCGAGGTTCTCACGGGTGTGGCGGATGCGGGTCTCGGTGTCCTTGCGCCGCTCCTTGTACTTGGAAATACCCGCCGCTTCCTCGATATAGACCCGCAGATCTTCCGGCCGCGATTCGATCAGGCCCGAGATCATGCCCTGCTCGATGATGGCGTAACTGCGGGGACCCAGTCCGGTACCCAGAAACACGTCGGTGACATCGCGACGGCGACAGCGGCTGCCGTTGAGGAAGTAGGCGGACTGCCCATCCCGCGATACCCGGCGCTTGACGGAGATTTCCGCGTAGGCCGCATATTCACCGCCCAGGGTACCGGCGGAATTGTCGAAAATCAGTTCGATGGTGGCCTGCGCCACCGGTTTGCGGGTGCCCGAACCGCTGAAGATGACATCGGCCATCGACTCGCCGCGCAAGTGTTTGGCGGAAATCTCCCCCATCACCCAGCGTACGGCGTCGATGATGTTGGATTTACCGCAGCCGTTGGGGCCGACCACGGCACAGAGATTGCCGGGCAGGTTGACCGTGGTGGGGTCCACGAAGGATTTGAAACCCGCCAGTTTGATACACTTCAGACGCATCGAGGATTGGTGACCCTGGGTTCACACCAGCCCCGGCGGGGCGTTGCGCCGAGGATTTTACACCCTGTATCGCGTCGGACAAGGCTTTACCCCCAGCCTCACGGTCAATCTCCCCACAAGCGGCAACATGCTGAATATTGTCCTGATCGAGCCGGAAATTCCGCCGAACACCGGAAATATCATCCGCCTCTGTGCCAACACCGGGTTTGCCCTGCACCTGGTCGAGCCGCTGGCTTTCACGCTGGATGACAAACGCATGCGGCGGGCGGGCCTCGACTACCACGAGTGGCAGCCCCTGCGGGTCCACGCCGACTGGCCGAGCTGCCGGAATGCGCTCGGTGCCGGTCGTCTGCTGGCCTTTTCAACCCACGCCGGGCGACACCACACCGAGATTGACTACCAGAGCGGCGACTGCCTGTTGTTTGGCGCCGAAACCCGCGGACTGAGCCAACAGGTACTGGCGGCGGTTGCTCCCGAGCACCGCCTGCGCATTCCGATGCGTCCGCACAGCCGCAGCATGAATCTCGCCAACGCGGTGGCGGTGGCGAGCTACGAAGCCTGGCGCCAACTGGGCTTCGCGGGTGCTCGCTGAGATGTCGGCCCCGGCGATAGGACTCTTCTTCGGGTCATCGACCTGCTATACCCAGATGGCGGCCGAGCAGATCGCCGCTGCCCTCCCCGGGTTTCGTGTCGAGCTGCACGACATCGCCCACACCGCGCTGCGCACCGCCAACCAGTATCGGTTCCTGATTCTGGGCATCCCCACCTGGGACTATGGCGAGTTGCAGGAGGACTGGGAGCGGGTGTGGCCGGATCTGGCGGAAGTGGATTGGTCAGACAAAGTGGTTGCGCTGTACGGGCTGGGCGACCAGGACGGCTATCCGGAGTGGTTTCAGGATGCGCTGGGTTATCTCTGGATCCGGATAACCCAACTCGGCGCGACCACTATCGGGTTGTGGCCCGCCCGGGGATACCGGTTTACCCGCTCGATGGGGCTGACTCCGGACGGCCAACACTTTCTGGGGCTGGCGCTGGACGAAGCCAGCGAATTCGAACGCTCGGAAGCCCGAATCCGGGCCTGGTGCGGGCAGATCACGCTCGAATTCGCGCGGCACAATCCGTTGTAGGCAGGGCCTCTGGCGGCTTTTCAACAAGTTGCTGCGGGTTCAGCCAACCCCAAACAGCCAACAACCCATGGCTCAGGCGTTCGGGTCAACTGAATGCATGATCTTCAGGCAATGCCGGTAATTTCGCGCCTGCCATGTGCATTGGGCTGGGCCGGTTCAATGCGGAAAGTCCGCATTGATTCCGCGCTCAGGGGACGGGAATACAGAAATCCTTGCGCCAGTTGGCAGCCCGCAAGGATCAACTCGGACTCCGCTGTGCTGCTTTCCACGCCCACGGCGATTACCGCCTTGCCGGCAACCTTGCAGAGCGCGACCAACGCTGGAATGAATCTCGGGTCATTCCGTGCGGCTATCTGGTTCGACAGCAGCCGCTGATTGATTTTCACCGCATCGACGGGAATATTGCCGATATAGGCGTATTCACCGGCATGAACGCCAAATTGGTCGATGCAAAGCCGCAGCCCCAGTTGTCGCGCCCGGTCGAAAAATATCCGGCAAAGACCCGGACTGCGCAAATAAATCTCCTCGTCGACCTCGAGCATGATCGCATCCACCGGAATCCCGTGCCTGGCCATAACATCAACCACGGTTTGGGGATAACGGGGATCCTTGATCTGTGAAATAGCGATATTTATCGCCACCTGCTGGATCGGCATCCGCCAGCGTCGCCACGCCTTGAGCTGTTTGGCAACCTGTTCGAGCGTCCAGGCTCCGATGGTATCGGTAATACCGGCATCTTCCGCAAGACCGATGAAATCCGCGGGATTGATGCTGCCCCGGCAATGATGATCCCAGCGCAACAGAGCCTCCACGCCCATCAGGCCGCCATTGTGGAGGTCGATTTGCGGCTGATAGACAAGCTTGAGCTGGTCGCGCCGGATCGCCAGGCGCAATTCGGATGGAAAATAAAGTCCTTCGCTGTAAGGCTGAAATTTATTGGGGGTCGCCGCTGTGGCACCTTTGCGCCGCGCTTTGGTCTCGTACATCGACTGGTCGGCACATTGCATCAGGCTTTCGATATTTTCTCCGTCGTCAGGGTAAGTGGCGGCGCCAACGCTGGCGAGCACCTTGATCCTGCGGTCGCCGACGTCAAACGGGTCAGAGAGACAGGCGGCGATCTTGCTCTGAATGGCTGCGGCTTCCTCGTGGGGGCTGTCGGCAATCACCGTAAACTCATCGCCGGCAAGGCGCGCGACCGTATCGCTGTCACGCACGGCGCCGAGCAATCGGCTGCCCGCCTGGCGCAGAATTTCATCGCCTACATGATGCCCAAAGTCATCATTGATGCCTTTGAAGTCATCGAGATCGATAAAAAATATCGTCAGCTGTCGTTGTTCGCGGCGCGCGCGACGGAGACCTTGATCGAGACGGTCGAGGAACAGACGACGATTGGGCAGATCGGTCAGATTGTCATGTGTCGCCAGATGGCGCAGTTCGTCATGTATCTTCTTGGTCTGGCTCAGGTCGGCGAAAGTAACGATATAGTTAGCCGTCTGTCCGGCGTTGTCCTTCACTTTGCAGACGACCAACCGAACGTCGCACAGATGACCTGACCGGTGCCGCAGCATGGTTTCGCCATGCCAGGAATCCTGATCCTGCAATTGATCGAAAACGCGCTGATAGTAGTTTTCACCCGGCGGCTTCGACAGCAGCAAATTGTCGCGTTGTCCTATCGCGTCCTTTTGACTGTATCCGGTTATCGTCGTGAAGGCCGCGTTCACCGCGACGACAACGCGCTGGCGATCCAGCACCAGGACCGCATCGCTTGTGTGTTCCTGGAGCGCATTCCACAGTCGTGCGGTTTCCGCTTCCCCACGGACCTGCGAAAGATCCTCGGAGATGCAGGTAAATCCGAAGTGCTCTCCCTCCTGGGCTTGGGGAGTCATTCGATGACGGTATAAAACGCCGTTGATTTCGGCTTCACCGACGCTCGGGAGTCCGCTGCGCACACGCTGCACCAGTGCGGCGAGCGACGGATTCCTCGCCATGAGCGAGCCAATGTCACGACCCAGCAGCAGAGCCCGGGAGATCCCGTCACCCGCGGTTTCACAGCCATAGACAGCGTTCACCTGTCCATGACCGTCCACCTGCCAAACCGCCAGCGCCTGGTAACGTCCGATGAGCGACAGGGCGCCAACCGCCTGCTCGCCCGCCAATGCGCGCTGCTTGAGGAGAGATCTGTGCATCAGCAGCGCCGCGCACCAAATCGCCAGAGTGATGATCCCACCGGCAATCCGATCCGACGCCCCCAGATCCAGACCAAAAATTACCGCAATGCCCACCAGCACGAAAAAAAACGTGATGAGCAGTTGCTGCGTCATCGCGCTTCGTGGGGATTCTGGCGCTGTTGATATCATCGGCTGTCCGTTACGCCTGTTCGCGAGAAATCATCTCACGCCGGCGAAAAGTATAGGTAACGGTCGTCAGGGCCGTTAGGATGAATCAACCCAGTGGCGCGAAACTGCCCCCGAACGGTGTGTGACCGGCGTCACTCGTAAAAGAGTACGCGAGTCCCACAACGGGAACGGACCCGCGGGTCCGGATCAAAGACCGCGAGCTATTACCTCCAGCATGATTTCACTGGTTCCCGCGTAGATCCTGGCCACCCGGGCATCGGCGTACATGCGGCAGATCAGGTATTCGTCCATGTAACCGTACCCGCCGTGCATCTGCAGACAGGTATCCAGGACCTGCTGGAGGCGCTCCGACGTCCAGTACTTGCACATCGCCGCGCTGGCGCTGTCGAGTTTCCCGGCCGCCACGTTGAGAATGCAGTGGTCCAGGAAGACGCGCGCCACATGGGCGGTGGCCTGCGCCTCGGCGAGGCGAAACCGGGTGTTTTGCAGATCGAACAGGGAGGCCCCGAACGCCGCGCGCCCCTTCACATAGGCGACCGTTTCCGCCAGCGCACCTTCCATCATGGCGACCGACTGCACCCCGACCTGGGTCCGCTCATAGGGCAGATCCGACATCAGTTGCGCGAACCCGCGACCTTCCTCACCGCCGAGCAGATTGGCGACGGGCACCCGCACGTTATCAAAGAACAGCTCGCAGGTGTCCTGGGATTTTTGCCCCATCTTGTCGAGGATGCGTCCGACCTTGAATCCGGGCAGATCCCTGGTCTCCAGCATCACAATGGAGAGACCGCGGGCACCACCCGCGGCGTCGGTGCGCACCACCAGCGCCAGCAGTTCACACAGGTAGCCATTGGTGATGAACAGCTTGGAACCGTTGATGACGTACTCATCGCCTTCGCGCGTCGCCCGGGTCTTGATCGCCTTGAGGTCGGAGCCGGTACCCGGCTCCGTCATGGCGATGGCACCGATCAGATCGCCGCTCGCCATTTGCGGCAGCCAGCGCTGCCTTTGCGCATCGGTGCCGTGATTGAGGATGTAATGGGCCGTGATGCTGTGCACCCCCTGTCCCATTCCGGACAGCCCGCGCCGCCACTGCTCTTCGAAAAATACCGCCTCATGGCGAAAATCGCCGCCGCCCCCACCGTACTGCTCGGGGATATCGGTGCACAGGAACCCCTGCTTGCCCGCCAGGCGCCAGAATGATTTATCGAGGTGCTGCTGTTTGCGCCAGCGATCCTCGTTCGGGACCATCTCGGCTTCGACAAACCTGCTCGCGGCGGCGCGAAAGATTGCCAGATCTTCATCCATCCATGGCGATTGATAGTCTTGCATCATCGAATCTCGTTATTGTCCAGAAAGGGTCCCGGATAACGGCAGCTCAACCACCGCTTCGCCCACCAGCTTTTCTTCGCCGGCCCGATTGGCGGCCACCAGACGAACCACCACTCGAAGGCTGGAGGCCTGTACCTGTATATCGGTTACTTCACCGTCACACACCAGCTGCTCGCCAAGTTTGACGATGGCACCGAACTTTACCTCGAAGCTGCGGAGACAGGCCTGGGGCACCCATCCTGTCATCAACTGCCCGAGATAAGCCATGTTGAGCATGCCGTGGGCAAAAACGTCATCCATACCCGCCGCCCGCGCTGCGTCAGGATCGATATGCAAAGGATTGTGATCGTTGGACGCGCCACAAAAATACGCCAGCGTGGCGCGCGTGAGTGGCGGCTTGACCAGCGTGGGCAGACGATCCCCCACTGCCACCGGGCCGGGAAAGGGGCTCATTCCGCGACACCGGTGCCGCGGATCACGATGGTCTTGCGGAATCGGGTGGTCAGCTCTTCCCGCTGGTTGAACGCTTCGGTTTCTTCAATGAGAAACTTGAGCTTGCCCTGGCGGCGCTGAATGAAATCGACGATGCGGCTTTGAAACCGGATGCAGTCGCCCGCGTGGATGGGGGCGAAGTAATCGAAACGCTGCTGTGCGTGCATCATGGTGCACCAATCGATCCCGAGCGCCCGATAGCGGGAGTAGGGATCGGTTTCACACAGGCTGAGCGTCACCGCGTAGGTTGGTGGCGCGAGAATGGACGGGTGCCCGGCCGCCCTCGCCGCCGCCTCGTCAAAATAGATGGGATTGGTCTCGCCGACAGCCTTGGCGAAAAAGCACAGCTGCCACTTTTCGACCTCGACCACCAGGGGGGGAATGGGAATATCCACAAACTTGCTCGTCATACTCTCAAAACCCGGCAGTCTGTGTCCTCGGAGAGCCGGATATATACCTTATATCCGCGTTAAGGCACAAGCGGATTGCGGGGTTGAGCCCATTTCCGGGCGACTCCCCGCGTATCCCTTCTGTTCGATGCGCAATCCGCCAACACGGGCCGAGTACTGACGGTCGATGGACTTGACCCTTTGGTAAATCGATTGACCTTTGATAACCCAAGTCTGGACGATGATCTACACTGGGCCACGGGTTACGCGAAGTTCGCCACGCAGGGGCTGCAATGAGCAAAGTTCGCTGGGGCAAAAGCATCCAGAGCAAGGACGAGCAGTACGAGCTGAAACGGTCCGCGATTCTGCGCACCGCGGGCCGTCTGTTCAATCAGAAAGGTTTCCGGGAAACATCGCTGAACGACCTCGCGGACGAACTCCAGGTCACCAAGCCGACGCTCTACTATTATGTGGAAAACAAGGAAGACATCCTGTTCCAGTGCCTCCACACCGCCATCACGGAGCTGCTGGACCGGACCGACGCCATTCTGGCGGCACCCCTGAACGGGATCGAGAAGCTGACCCGCTTCATTCACCTGTTCATCGCCGTCTTCGACGACGAATTCGGCCGCTGCCTCGCGCACCCCGGCCCGGAACCCCTGTCGAGCAAATACCTCGAGCAGATCGCGCCGCTCTATGTGCGCGTCGATTCCGCCATGCGCCAGATGATCGAGGACGGCATCGCCGACGGTTCCATGCGCCCCTGCAACAGCAAAATCAGCGCGTTCGCCCTGTTCGGCGCCATCAACTGGATGACGCGCTGGTACCACCCCGAAGGCGAAATGACGACCCGGGAGGTCGCCGACGCCATGGTCCAGCTTTTCTGCCAGGGCCTGATGCCGCGCTGACCGCGGCTCCCCACGCCCGCCGTCGTCCCGCTTAGCAGGTTGCTGAAAAAGGTCGCGAGGGGGCCAGATGCGAGGCGCACGGAGCGCAGCGACCGGGACATATCAAGTAGATAGGCGACGGAGCGAGCACCGCGCAACGAGGCAGATGGTGCCCGCAGCAGTTTTTCAGCAACCTGTTAGAGTCCGTTGTCGAAACCGCTGCGATAGCCGTCAGCTTTGCAGATAGACGGCGGCGATCTTCTCCATCGCGGTCGCCATTTCAAAATCCAGCGTGGTAATGCCTTTCGAGCGGTGGGTCAGGAGATCGATTTCCACCACATTCCAGACGTTGGTCCACTTCGGATGGTGGCTCATCACTTCGCACACCAGCGCGGTCTGCGCCATGAATCCGAACGCGGCGCTGAAACTTGGAAACTTGTAGCGCCGGTGCAGTTTGCCCTCGGTGATGACCCAGGCCTCGACGGCACTGGCGTTCAGTTCGGCCAGCTTGCTGTCGCACTGTTGTTTATCGAGCAAAGTGTCTTTTTTCATGACGTTCTCCAGGGTACACGAGCAAATGTTGTCCCGCCGCCATCGGCGATTGGCACCTCGGCCGCACGCCGGATCAGCGGGCGACGGCTTGCGACAGGGTCTGACGCGGCGGCGCTAATCCCACATCAGGCCGCCGTCCACATTCCACGACTGGCCGGTGACATTGCGCGCTTCGTCGGAGCCGAGAAACACCGCCAGATCGGCGATATCGTCGGGCTCGTTGGAGCGTCCGATGGGAATGTTGCCATCGAAGGCCGTCATCACTTCCGTTTCCAGACGCCCGGCCGCCTCGGCGCGTTCGCGGACCACCTGATAATAAAGATCGGTGCGGGTCACTCCGGGACAGATCGCATTGACATTGATGTTGTGCCGACCCAACGCGTGGGCGGCAATCCGGGTCATCGCGATCACCGCACCCTTGGAGCCGGCGTAGGCGATGTTCGAAGTGCCGGAATAGCCCTTGCCGGCAATGGAGGCGATGTTGACGATGCGCCCACCGCCGCGCTCGCGCATGGCGCCCGCCGCCGCCTGCATGCAGAAAAACAGACCGCGCGCGTTGACGCGGTGGATCGCATCCCAATCCTCGGGGCGCACCGAGAAAAAATCGATATTGCGGGTAACAGCCGCATTGTTCACCAGGATATCCAGCGCGTCATGGGTCTCCGCCACCCGCTGAATCATGCCGGCTACCGCATCGGTATCGCCCATGTCGACCACCATGGCCTCGGCTTCGCCGTCATCGGCGCGAATCTCCGCGACCACTTCGTCCGCCGTCGCAACATCGATATCGACCACCACGACATAAGCGCCCTCGGCGGCGAAGCGCCGCGCGATGGCCCGGCCGATTCCGCGTCCCGCGCCCGTCACCACCGCGACCTGACTCCACAAACGTGCCATTGGATCTCCCGCGAGCGGTCCACGCCCGGAACTGTCGGCTGGCGGTATCATGGTGGCTGACTCCCACCGTGTCAAAAAGCCCGGCGAGACGCGGATGGCTAAGCGCGCGCCGGGATCGCCGACCCTACCGTCCGACTTTCATCAGTTCTTTACCCACCCTGGAGAAAACACCATGCAACGCGGATATGCACTCGTCACCGGCGCCATTGGCGGCCTCGGTACCGCCATCACCAAACGCCTCATCGCCGCCGGCATCCCGGTCATCGGCACGGATCGGCGCGGCACCGATCTGGAATCCTGGCGCCATGAAGCCCTCGATGAAGCCGAGCAACGGCAATTCAGCTTTGTTCCCCTCGATGTCACCAAGGAAGAACATATCGATCAACTGGCGGCGCAACTGCGCGCGGAGAACAAGCCCATCGCCTATCTGATCAACAATGCCGGTATCCAGGGCAACGCCAAACCCTGGGAGTTGGGCAGCAAGGACTGGCATCGGGTCATCGCCGTCAATCTGCACGGCACTTTCTACATGACGCGGGCGTTTTCCAAGGACATGGTGGACCGCGGTTTTGGCCGCGTCGTCAATTTCGCGTCGATGTACGCCTACCATCCGGGCGAAGGCCAGTCGCCCTACGCCGCCGCCAAAGCCGGCATCACCGGCTATACCCGTTCGGTGGCGCTCGACCTGGCAAAGTACGGTGTGACCGTGAACACCATCGCGCCGGGGATGATCTGGCACGAGCGCCTGCGCGGCGTGCTGCCGGACCAGGTGTTCGAGGACATGATCGGCCGCGTGCCCGCCGGACGCGCGGGTCGCCCGGACGAGATTGCCGGCGCGGTGGGATTTTTCTGCTCCGAGGAATCTTCCTACGTCACCGGACAGACGCTGCATGTGAACGGCGGGCTGTACCTTCCGGGGTAAAAGCTGCCGGGGTAAAACGAAAACGCCCCATCCCTCTTCCCGGGGATGGGGCGTAACGGGAACAAATCCTTACCCGTAGCTAAAACGCATCCCCCGGCACTCGCACCCAGCCCTCCATCAGCACCCGGGCGCTGCGACTCATGATCGCCTTGGTCACCGTCCACTCGCCGTTCACCAGCTTCGCCTCGGCGCCGACCCGCAGGGTGCCGGACGGATGCCCGAAGCGCACCGAATTGCGCTCGCCACCGCCGGCCGCAAGGCTGACCAGCGTGCCGGGAACCGCGGCGGCGGTGCCGATGGCCACGGCAGCAGTACCCATCATGGCGTGATGCAGCTTGCCCATCGACATCGCGCGCACCAGCAGGTCGATATCGCCCGCGGCGATCTGCTTGCCGCTCGATGCCGGGTAGTCCTTCGGCTTGGCCACGAACGCGATTTTCGGCGTGTGCTGGCGCTTCAGCGCCTCTTCCGGCGTCGCGATGAGGCCCATGCGCAGCGCCCCGGCCACGCGGATCTTCTCGAAACGCTCGAGTTGCTGCGGATCGTTGTTGATGGCCTCGCGCAACTCGGTGCCCGTGTAGCCGATGTCCTCGGCGTTGACGAACACAGTCGGGATGCCGGCGGTGATCATCGTTGCCTTGAAAGTGCCGACGCCCGGCACATCGAGGTCGTCGACCAGATTCCCGGTGGGAAACATCGAACCACCGCCCTCACCTTCCTCGGACGGATCGATGAATTCGAGCACGATCTCGGCGGCCGGGAAGGTCACGCCATCGAGCTCGAAATCGCCGATCTCCTGCACCTGCCCGTTGGTGACGGGTACATGGGCAATAATGGTTTTTCCGATGTTCGCCTGCCAGATACGCACGATGCTGGTGCCGTTTTGTGGCACACGCGCCGGATCGATCAGGCCTGCGTGGATCGCGAACGCGCCGGCCGCGGTGGACAGGTTGCCGCAGTTGCCGCTCCAGTCCACGAACGCCTTGTCGATCGACACCTGTCCGTAGAGATAGTCCACGTCGTGATCCGGCTGGGCACTCTTCGCGAGGATGACGCACTTGCTGGTACTCGATGTCGCGCCGCCCATGCCGTCGATATGCGCGGCGTACGGATCCGGGCTGCCGATGACGCGCAGGAAGAGTTTGTCGCGTGCGTCACCCGGTACCCGGCAGCGCTCGGGCAGGTCCTGCATGCGGAAGAACACCCCTTTACTGGTACCGCCGCGCATGTAGGTCGCGGGAATTCTGATCTGGGGGCTTTTGATTTGAGGAGCGTGAGTCATCAGAGTCTCATCCAGTCGCGGAGCCATCATCACCCCTCTCCCCTTGCGGGAGAGGGGCCGGGGGAGAGGGGTTGCCGTCAGCGACAGCCACCCAAATCACTTCCAGCACGCTATCGGTGCTTTGCAAAATTTGATCGTTCCAGAAGCGCAAGACTTTGAAACCCTGGCTTATCAGCCACGTATCACGCACTTGGTCATCCGCATTGTCGTTGTGCTGCCCGCCATCCGCCTCGACAATCACGCGGGCGCCGAAGTGGACAAAGTCCACCACGTAAGGGCCGATTGGCTGCTGACGGCGAAATTTCTGGCCGTCGAGGCGATGGGCCCGCAGGTGCCGCCATAACAGTTGCTCGGCATCTGTCATGTTTTGGCGTAGGGTTTTGGCGAATTGTTGCTGGTCCATCGTGCCTGTCCTCGAAAGCCTCCCCCCTCTCCCCAACCCCTCTCCCGCAAGGGGAGAGGGGCTAAAGCGGTGCCCTCTTCCACGAGTTTCAGGCGGCGCTGCTCGATGCCAGGAAGTCCTGCGCAAAGCGCTGCAACACGCCGCCGGCTTCGTAGATCGACACCTCTTCCGCGGTATCGAGGCGGCAGGTCATCGGCACTTCGACGCGCTCGCCGCTCTTGCGGTGGATCACGAGCGTAACATCCGCGCGTGGTTTGCGCGCCCCGATCACGTCGAAGGTTTCGGTGCCGTCGATGTTCAGCGTCTTGCGATTCACCCCCGGCTTGAACTCCAGCGGCAGCACGCCCATGCCGATGAGGTTGGTGCGATGGATGCGCTCGAAGCCTTCGGCCGCGATCGCCTCGACGCCGGCCAAACGCACGCCTTTTGCCGCCCAGTCGCGGGACGATCCCTGACCGTAATCGGCGCCGGCAACGATGATCAGCGGCTGTTTGCGCTTCATGTAGGTTTCGATGGCTTCCCACATGCGCACGACTTTGCCCTCCGGCTCGATGCGCGCCAGCGACCCCCGCTTTACCTTGCCATCCACCACCGCCATTTCGTTGACGAGTTGTGGATTCGCGAAGGTCGCGCGCTGCGCGGTGAGGTGATCGCCGCGGTGGGTCGCGTAGGAATTGAAGTCCTCTTCGGGCAGGCCCATTTTGGCGAGGTATTCGCCGGCGGCACTGTTCGCCATGATCGCGTTCGACGGCGACAGGTGATCGGTGGTGATGTTGTCCGGCAACACCGCCAGTGGCCGCATACCCTTGAGCGTGCGCTCGCCGGCCAGCGCGCCCTCCCCCTCCTTGTCCCAATAGGGCGGGCGGCGGATGTAGGTGCTCTGCGGGCGCCAGTCGTACAGTGGGCTGATCCGCGTGGTGGCCGCGTCCCTGTGCTCGAACATCGGAATATAGACCTGGCGGAACTGCTCCGGTTTGACGCTGGCTTTGACGATGGCGTCGATCTCTTCGTCGGACGGCCAGAGGTCCTTCAACAAAATTGGTTTGCCGTTTTTGTCGGTACCGAACGAATCTTTTTCAATATCGAAGCGGATGGTGCCGGCGATGGCGTAAGCCACCACCAGCGGCGGCGAGGCCAGGAAAGCCTGCTTGGCATAGGGGTGAATGCGGCCGTCGAAGTTGCGATTGCCGGAGAGCACGGCGGTGGCGTAGAGGTCACGGTCGATGATTTCCTGCTGGATTTTCGGGTCCAGCGCGCCGCTCATGCCGTTGCAGGTAGTGCAGGCGAACGCCACGATGCCGAAGCCGAGTTGTTCCAGCTCCGCCGCGAGACCGGCTGCTTCCAGATACAGGGCCACGGTCCTGGAACCCGGTGCCAGTGAGCTCTTCACCCAGGGCTTGCGGGTCAGACCCAGCCGGTTGGCGTTGCGCGCCAGCAGGCCGGCCGCAATGACGTTGCGCGGGTTGCTGGTGTTGGTGCAGCTGGTGATCGCGGCGATGATCACTGCGCCGTCCGGCATTTTGCCGGGTTCGTTTTCCACCACGCCGCTGATGCCCTTCGCAGCGAGATCGCTGGTCGAAACGCGGGCGTGCGGGTTGGACGGCCCGGCCATGGTGCGCACCACGCTCGACAAATCGAACTTCAGCACGCGTTCATACTCGGCGGTCTTGAGGCTGTCGGACCAGAGGCCGGCCGCCTTGGCGTAGATCTCCACCAGTTTCACCTGAGCGTCTTCACGCCCGGTGAGCGTCAGATAGTCGAGGGTCTGCTGATCGATGGAAAACATCGCCGCGGTGGCGCCGTACTCCGGCGCCATGTTGGAGATGGTGGCGCGGTCGCCCAGGGTCAGCGCGCTGGCGCCCTCGCCGTAAAATTCCAGATAGGCCGACACGACCTTCGATTGGCGCAGGAACTCAGTCAGCGCCAGCACCACATCGGTGGCGGTGATGCCCGGCTGCGGCTTGCCGGTCAGCTCGACGCCGACGATCTCCGGCAGGCGCATCCAGGACGCGCGGCCCAGCATCACGCTCTCGGCTTCGAGGCCGCCGACACCGATGGCAATCACGCCCAGCGCATCGACGTGGGGCGTGTGGCTGTCGGTACCCACCAGCGTGTCCGGGAAGGCAACGCCGTCCTGGGCGTGAATCACCGGCGACATCTTCTCCAGATTGATCTGGTGCATGATCCCGTTGCCCGGCGGAATCACCTCGACATTCTTGAACGCTTCCTTGGTCCAGTTGATGAAGTGGAAGCGGTCCTCGTTGCGGCGATCCTCGATGGCGCGGTTCTTCTCGAAGGCGTCCGGATCAAAGCCGCCGCACTCGACGGCCAGCGAGTGATCGACGATCAGCTGCACCGGCACCACCGGATTCACCTTGGCCGGATCGCCGCCCATGTCGGCGATCGCATCGCGCAGACCGGCGAGGTCCACCAGCGCGGTCTGGCCCAGAATGTCGTGGCACACCACACGCGCCGGGAACCAGGGAAAATCCAGATCACGCTTGCGCTCGATGAGCTGCTTGAGGGCGTCGGTCAGCAGCGCCGGATCGCAGCGGCGCACCAGATTCTCGGCATGCACGCGCGAGGTGTAGGGCAGCTTGGCGTAGGCGCCGGGCTGGATCGCATCGACCGCCGCGCGGGCGTCGAAGTAGTCCAGCTCGGTACCGGGAAGACGTTTGCGGAAGGCTGTGTTCATGGCGTGGGGCATGGTCCGGTAGAGTTCAGGGAAAGCACCTTCGGTTCAAAAGCGCGTTCCGTCGGTTTGGTTCCGTTGATTTGGTTCCGTTGATTTGAAAGTACGGATCGTAAAAAGTGCGATCCGTTGGCAAACACTCACGGCCGCGCCGACGGAAGTCCGCCAGCGCGGCGAGGACATTGGTATCAGCCGCGCTGATCGATGGGCACGACCTTGCGCGGGTCTTCCCCGACGTATTCGGCGCTCGGCCGGATGATGCGGTTGTCGGCGCGCTGCTCCATGACATGGGCCGCCCAGCCGGTGAGCCGCGACATCACGAAGATCGGCGTGAACAGCTTGGTGGGAATACCCATGAAGTGGTAGGCCGACGCATGAAAGAAATCCGCGTTGCAGAACAGTTTCTTCTCGCGCCACATCACCGCTTCGCAGCGCACCGACACCGGGTAGAGCACGGTGTCGCCGACATCGGCGGCGAGCTTCTCCGCCCAGCTCTTGATGATGGCGTTGCGCGGGTCGGACTCTGCGTAGATCGCATGGCCGAAGCCCATGATCTTGTCCTTGCGCGCCAGCATGCCCAGCATTTCCTGCTCGGCATGATCGGGGCTGGTGAACTTCTCGATCATCTCCATGGCCGCCTCGTTGGCGCCGCCGTGGAGCGGGCCGCGCAGACTGCCGATCGCGCCGGTCACGCAGGAGTGCATGTCCGACAAGGTGGAGGCGCAGACGCGGGCGGTGAAGGTGGAGGCGTTGAATTCGTGCTCGGCGTACAGGATGAGCGACACATTCATTACCCGCTCATGGAGCGCATTGGGCTTGCCGCCGCGCAGCATGTGCAGAAAGTGGGCGCCGATGGAATCGTCATCGGTCTCGGTATCGATGCGCAGGTTGTCGTGGCTGAAGCGGTACCAGTAGCAGATGATCGACGGAAACACCGCCAGCATGCGATCGGTGGCGTCCTGCTGCTGCGAGAAATCGGCCTCCGGCTCGATATTGCCCAGGAAGGAACAGCCGGTGCGCAGCACGTCCATGGGGTGCGCCGCGGCGGGGATGCGCTCCAGAACCTCCTTCAAAGTCTTGGGAAGTCCGCGCAACCCTTTGAGTTTACTCTTGTAGGTCGCCAGTTCCGCGGCATTGGGAAGATGGCCCTTGAGGATCAGGTGCGCCACCTCCTCGAACTGGCAGTGCTCCGCCAGATCCTTGACGTCGTAGCCCCGGTAGGTCAATCCGGAACCGGTCTTGCCGACGGTAGACAGCGCGGTCTTGCCCGCGATCTGGCCGCGCAGCCCGGCGCCCTCAAGCTTCTTCGCCATTGCCATTGCTGATGTCCTCTCTGGTCTCTGGTGCTGGTTCAGGCGGCGTCGCGCCGGTTACTGGTTTTTACCCTGGGAAAACAGGGAATCGAGCTTCTCTTCGTAGGCGTGGTAATCAAGATAATCATAGAGTTCCATGCGGGTCTGCATAATATCCACTACATCTTTCTGATCGCCGCGTTCGAGGATGTTGCGATACACCGTCTCCGCCGCGCGGTTCATGGCGCGAAACGCCGACAGCGGATACAGCACCAGATCGACACCCCAGGCGCCCAGTTCGGCGCGATTGTAGAGCGGCGTCTGGCCGAACTCGGTGATGTTGGCGAGCAACGGCACGTCGATGGCGGCGGCAAAGGCCCGGTAGTGCGCCTCTTCGGTGATCGCTTCGGCAAAAATGCCGTCGGCGCCGGCGGCGACACAGGCCTGCGCCCGCTCGATCGCGCGCTCCAGACCTTCCTGGGCAAAGGCATCGGTGCGCGCCATGATGAAGAAATCCGCATCGGTGCGCGCATCGACCGCCGCCTTGACGCGATCCACCATCTCCTCCGGAGACACGATTTCCTTGTTCGGGCGATGACCGCAGCGTTTCTGCGCCACCTGGTCCTCGAGGTGCACCGCTGCCGCGCCGGCACGAATCATTTCGCGAATGGTGCGCGCGATATTGAAGGCGCCACCCCAGCCGGTGTCGATATCCACCAGCAACGGCAGCGCGCTGGCCGCCGTGATGCGGCGGACATCCTCGGTCACGTCGTTGAGCGAGGTCATGCCCAGATCGGGCAGTCCGTGGGAGGCATTGGCGACCCCCGCCCCGGACAGATAAATGGCGCGGTGGCCGATCCGCTCGGCCATCATCGCGGTATAGGCATTGATGGTACCCACCACGGGGAGCGGGCGGTGCTGGGCAATGGCGCGGCGAAAGCGCGCGCCGGGAGAAACCGTCTGAGTCATGGTTGATCGCCTTGTCACCTCTGCGGCACCGGCCCTGACGAGCCCGCCCCGCTGAGTCTGCTCTGCTGATACACCTGGCACCGCTGGCCAGCCGCTACTGTCGCGCCCACCGCAGCGCCCGCGGACAGATTGCCGCCGGGCGCGCGTTGCCGTTCGGGACGCGCAATTTTGCCACTAAAGTGGCCGCCGCGCGACCGATCGCCGGCGCGGGTATTCCGTGCACCGCGACAACCGGGCGCCAGCCACCGTCCCGCGCATTGAATTCTCCCCGCGCGCCCCAACATCGACCGATTGAACCAGGAGACACGCAGCAGTGGAACAATATCGCGGCACCACCATTCTGTCCGTGCGACGCAACGGCCAGGTCGCCATCGGTGGCGACGGCCAGGTCACCCTCGGCAACACCGTCATGAAAGGCAACGCCCGCAAGGTGCGCCGACTCCACAACGGCAAGGTCATCGCAGGCTTTGCCGGCGGCACCGCCGACGCCTTCACCCTCTTCGAGCGCTTCGAGGCCAAATTGCAGGAACACCGCGGCAACCTGGTGCGCGCCGCCGTCGAACTCGCCCGCGACTGGCGCACCGACCGCATGCTGCGCCGCCTCGAAGCCTTGCTGGCGGTGGCGGATCGCGAAGCCTCGCTGATCATCACCGGCAACGGCGATGTCATCGAGCCGGAAGACAACCTGATCGCCATCGGCTCCGGCGGACCCTTTGCCCAGGCCGCCGCGCGGGCGCTGCTCGACAATACCGAACTGGGTGCCTGCGACATCGTCGAGCGCGGCCTGCAGATCGCCGCCGACATCTGCATCTACACCAACCACCATCGCACCATCGAGATGCTGGACACCGACGCCGCGCCCGCCGCTCGCCAGCCCCGCGACCAGCCCTGAGAAACGTCCATGTCTGAAATGACTCCCCGCGAAATCGTCCACGAGCTGGACCGCCACATCATCGGCCAAGCCGCCGCCAAACGCGCGGTCGCCATCGCACTGCGCAACCGCTGGCGGCGCATGCAGGTGAACCCCGAGCTGCGCACCGAGATCACGCCCAAGAACATCCTCATGATCGGCCCCACCGGGGTCGGCAAGACCGAAATCGCGCGGCGGCTGGCAAAACTCGCCAACGCGCCTTTCATCAAGGTCGAAGCCACCAAGTTCACCGAGGTGGGCTATGTGGGCCGTGACGTGGAGTCCATCGTGCGCGACCTCGCCGAAACCGCCGTGAAGCTGCTGCGCGAACAGGAGGTGGCCCGAGTCGAACCGCGCGCGCGCGACGCCGCCGAGGAACGCATTCTCGATGCCCTGCTGACGCCGGCGCGCGCTGCCGAACCGGTTGCGGCAGAGCCGCGGGACTCCGGTACTCGGCAACTGTTTCGCAAGAAACTGCGCGAAGGCGATCTCGACGATCGCGAGATCGAAATCGAAGTGAACGCCACGCCCGTCGGCGTCGAGATCATGGCGCCGCCCGGCATGGAGGAAATGACCAGCCAGTTGCAGAGCATGTTCGCCAACATGGGCAGCGGACGCACCAAACGCCGCCGGCTTCCGGTGGCCAAGGCGCTCAAGCTGCTCACCGACGAAGAAGCCGCGAAACTGGTCAACGACGATGACATCAAGGCCCGCGCACTCGCCAACGCCGAGCAGAACGGCATCGTCTTCATCGACGAGATCGACAAGGTGGCGCGGCGCGGCGAAGTCTCGGGCTCGGACGTATCGCGCGAAGGTGTGCAGCGCGATCTGCTGCCGCTGATCGAAGGCTGCACCGTGTCCACCAAGTTCGGCATGATCCGCACCGACCACATCCTGTTCATCGCCTCCGGCGCGTTTCACTTCTCGAAACCCTCGGACCTGATCCCGGAACTCCAGGGCCGCCTGCCGATCCGCGTCGAACTCGAATCCCTCACCGCCCTGGACTTCGGCCGCATCCTCACCGAACCCCACGCGTCGCTCACCGAACAGTACCGGGAGCTGCTCGCCACCGAAGGCCTCAACATCGAATTCACCGAGGACGGCATCCGCCGCATCGCCGAGATCGCCTTCGAGGTCAACGAGCGCACCGAAAACATCGGCGCGCGGCGGCTCCACACCGTGATGGAACGCCTGCTGGAAGAACTCTCCTTCGATGCCGGCGATCTGGCCTCGCAGAGCGCCCACCCGGTCATCGACGCCGCCTTTGTCGACGATCACCTCGCCTCCCTCGCCCGCGACCAGGACCTGTCGCGCTTCATCCTGTGACCCGGGTCGGAACCCTGCCCTTATGACGCCACAACGCGTACGCCTCGACAAAGCCACCGGCAGCCTCGAACTGCACTATGCCGACGGCGTGATCGCGCTGCTGTCCGGCGAATACCTGCGTGTCCAGTCGCCCAGCGCCGAAGTGCGCGGCCACGGCCCGGGCGAGGAAGTGCTCCAGTACGGCAAGAAAAACGTGAAAGTCGCGCATATCGAAGCGTCCGGCCACTACGCCCTGCATCTGCACTTCGACGACGGCCACAACACCGGCATCTACAGCTGGGAGTATCTGCGCCACCTCTGGGACAACCGCGAACACATCTGGCAGGAATACCTCAACAAACTCCACCGCGCCGGCCGCAGCCGCGACCCGGAAGTGCAGGTGGTGCGGTTTGTTGTGCCGGGGGAGTGAGATTGCCCCAGCAGGTTGGGAAGTGTATCTTCGGCACGAACGCAAGCCTACGCGCGGCCTCGCTCAGGTTCCTGTCGGAAATCCCTGAGACCCAATAAGGAAGCGAAGAATGAATTCGTGGGAAGAACATTCATTTATTGACCGCTGCTCGCGACCAACCACCGGGGCGACCTTGCCTCTTTCGATCACGAGACTCGCACGAGCCATCACTCCGTTCGAACCGACACTGTGGGACTTACACCTCGCGGCTTTGACCCTCGCAGCTTGGTTGGCAACCTTACTTGCCACGCCGCCGCGTTGCTACCGTTGAACTCTACTATGCCACCGCCCAGCCCCATGTATCGTTGGTTGCCGCGGTGGCCGCTTTGGGACGGGCTGAACCGACTCGGGAAAAGTCGAATCCTCAAGACATCCTACGTCTGGCTTTTGCTCGTACCGATGGTAGCGCAGGCTCTTGCGAAAATTGAAGACCCGCTAATTCTTGATGGTATCTCGCATGGACTACGAATTCAGATCGCTCTTCCGTTCAATTGGTGGCTCTTTTATTTCAGCGCAGTCTCGGTATCCATAGCTGGCGTCATCTACTCTCTGGTTTGCCCCAAGCTTGTCCGTGAATTCAGTAACCTCGCGGAATACCGTGCAGAAGGACGGGGCAAAGAATACTTGCTGGATTATACGGATCACATGCAGCATCAAGCGAAAACCGGAAAAGAAGGCTGGGATGCGGCCAACTTCTCTCAAGACGCCAAGAAAGCAGGGGAAGATGATCTTGGAGAATTATTCTGGGACATCCATAAAAAGGAAAATAGTAGATTTCCTTTTTGGAGAGCTGCATGTTGCTTGCTCTACTCGGCTGGACTTTTGTTAATCGCAATAGTTCTTCTTCAGAATTTCATGTTCGTTGTTCACCGTATATGCTCCTAACAGGCTGCTGAAAAATCCCCTCAGATGGTTCATTATGGAGCTGTCAGCGTAGGAGGCTCGGCAGCGCCGGGGTCAGTTCCCTCATTGTAACATTTAAAAGAAAACACGAAGAAGGGGGCAAGTTTTTTGTTATCGCATCCCCCCGGAGCGCAACAGCAAAGCACGTGCAAGCACAAGGGTCAGTTCTCGCATCATAACACTAGCCCCTGAAATTGCACCGGCTCTTTGGAAATTCGAGTGGGTCAAGCGGCATGCTGGTTAAGGGGCTGGAAGTTGAGTTTGCCGGCGACCAGGAAGATGATCGTTCTGATGATCGACAGTCGACAGTCGACGGTAGCGCGCGTCGGCGTGCCTGGCAGAAAGCCCGGCGCAGCATCTGTGAGTTCCGGTTCCCTGCGCTCCAATCCTTGGTGGTGCCAC
This sequence comes from Gammaproteobacteria bacterium, assembly GCA_016191205.1. Lineage (GTDB taxonomy): Bacteria > Pseudomonadota > Gammaproteobacteria > Pseudomonadales > Porticoccaceae > JAGPUQ01. The sequence goes on from JACPPB010000011.1 coordinate 56,475, forward strand.
CGCTCGAGCAGGGAGAAAACCGTGGTCTATTCCCGGTTACAGTCCATCGAACACAGTCCTCCGGCCGCAACGCCCGTGGCGGTGATCGCCAATGCCACCACGGGCCGCCAGCAGGAAATCACCGGCACAGCCACGACTTCGACCAGGCGGCGTTTGTCATCCCTTTGACCAGGCACCTTGCCGCATGGACGGCATTGACTTTGCGTCGCCCGCCGCCGGATACTAATGTTGAAATAATCAACAACTCGGGAGAATTTCATGGCCACGGTAAATTTCAGTGTTCCCGACGAGGTGAAAGAGTTATTCAACACCTCTTTCGAGGGCAGGAACAAAAGCGCCATCATTGCCGAACTGATGCTTCAGGCGGTGGAAAATCAGAAAGATCAGGAAAAGCGCGCCACCGCCATCGAGCGGTTGCTGGCACGACGCCAAACCAAGAAACCCGTCACGGCAAAGGCCATCAAGGCAGCGCGTGAAGCACTCCGTTCATGAAGCGAATCGTTGCGGATGCCAGCGTGATCGTCAAATGGGTGTTGCCGGAACTCGATAACGAAGCGGACGTCGAGCGGGCTTTGACGTTGCTGGAGCAGGTCAAGTCCGGCAATGTAACGTTGCACCAGCCACCCCACTGGCTTGCCGAAGTAGCTGGCGTGCTGTCCCGTTTGAATCCGGCCACGGTGCTGGACGACGTGGCGGATTTGTACGACATGGGCTGCAATGTTCTCGCCACCCCGGATGTGTACTTCACCGCCTGCGAACTTGCACGCGACCTCAATCACCACTTGTTCGATACCCTCTACCATGCGGTAGCCCTTAATCTGCCGGATGGCGTGATGGTGACTGCGGACAAGCGGTATTACGCCAAGGCAGTGAAAAAGGGCAAGATCATCCTGCTGAAGGAATTCACCATCGAGTGAGACGAAGTTTCCGGGCAATGATGCGCCGTCAGTTTTTCGAACGCATGTTGCGAAGAAATCAACAAATTCAGTCGGTCTACCATCGAATTTGCAAGGTGACGGACACCCCCGAAGCCCGTCAGTATTGACCCAGGCGCGGGTGCGGCTTATGGGGTCGGCGGCCGGGTTTCCCACTTCGCTCGAGCCTGAAATACCGCCCCCCAGCCCCCGCGCTTTTTGATGGGACCTTACATGTCGGGCCCCTTTTGATACGATAGCCCGCCGAGCATTCACGTTCCTGGCCCCCGTCCTTGCACAAGGACCCCGAGAGGCCGGCGAATCCATGTCGATAACGCTTCACCTGATACACCTTTGATAATGCCGAGAGGAAAGCTATATGTCTGATTCACAAGGTAAAGTTCTGGACGCCATCGTGGTGGGAACGGGGATGGCGGGCCTCTACATGATCAAGCGCCTGAACGACCAGGGCCTGAACATCCAGGCCTTCGAGGCCGGCTCCGGCGTCGGTGGCGCCTGGTTCTGGAACCGCTACCCGGGCTGCCGTGCCGACCTGCCCATCATCGAGTACTCCTATTCGTTCTCCAAGGAACTGGAGCAGGACTGGAACTGGACCGAGGTGATGGCCGGCCAGCCCGAAATCGAGCGCTACCTCAACCATGTGGCGGACCGCTTCGATCTGCGCAAGGACATCAAATTCGACACCAAGGTGACGGATTGCCTGTACGACGAAAAAAGCAATCTCTGGACCGTCAAGACCAACAAGGGCGAAACCTATACCGCCACCTATTGCATTCTGGCGACCGGCTGTCTGAACGAACCCAACTACCCGGACTTCAAGAATGCGGATGCGTTCAAGGGCGATGTCTATCACACCGCGCAATGGCCGCGGAACGGCGTGGATCTGAGCGGCAAACGCGTCGCCATCGTCGGTTGTGGTTCTTCCGGTGTGCAGGCAATCCCGCAAATCGCCAAGCAGGCCAAACAACTGATCGCGTTCCAGCGCAGCCCGGTTTACACCTTCCCGGCCCGCAACGCGCCGATGAAGCCCGAGTTTCTTGCGCAGGCGAAAAAAGACTATGCCGAAATTCGCGAGCGCCAACGCAACAATGAAATGGGCATTGCGAATTACAACGGTCCCAAGAAGGAAGCGGACCCCAGCAAGCCTGCCAAACCGAAGCCCAGCAAAAAAATCATGGATATTACGCCGGAGCAGCGCAAGCAGGAAATCAAGGATTTTGGCATCAACGTGCTGTCTCAATACGTTGATACCTACTTTAACCGCGAAGCCAACGAGATCGCCTGCGAGCTGTACCGCGAGTATCTGCGGGAGACGCTGGAAGATCCGCAAAAGGCCGATGCCCTGTCGCCCAAGAACTATCCCCTGCATTGCAAACGCCCGGTGATCGACACCGAGTACTATGCGGCGTTCCAGCGCGACAATGTTTCCATCGTTGACTTGCGCGCGACTCCGGTCGAGGAAGTCACCGCCAAGGGTCTGCGCACCACCCAGGCCGAATACGAATTCGACGTACTCATCTACGCAACCGGCTTCGACGCCATGACGGGCACCATCAAGCGTCTGAACATCCGTGGGCGAAATAACCAGCTCCTGGCCGACAAGTGGAAAGACGGGCCGCGCATGTACATGGGTTTGCAAAGTGTGGGCTTCCCCAACTTCTTCACCGTTACCGGCCCCGGCAGCCCCTCGGTGGTGAGCAATGTGCTGCACTCCATCGAGCAGCATGTGGAGTGGATCGACGCCTGTATCGCCTATCTGCGCGAGAACCACATCAAAACCATAGAGCCGAAAATCGAGGCCGAAGACGCCTGGGTCGAGCATGTGAACAAGGCCGCGGAAGGCTCCATGATGACGGCGCCGACCTGCAATTCCTGGTATCTCGGCACCAACATCGAAGGCAAGCCGCGCGGTTTCATGCCTTATCTGGCGGGCACCAAGACCTACCGTCAGGAGTGCGAGGAAGTCGTCGCCAAGGGTTACGAGGGCTTCTCCCTGGCCAGCTGACCGGCAGCATGCCCGCGCGTAAATGGCAGGCATCCTCGAAAGGCATCGTCACTCCCTCGGGTGACGGTGCTTTTTTTGCAGGGGCAAAACCAGCTTCACGATCATAAAAACGAGAGAAGCCAATGAAAATCGCCTTTATCGGCATCGGCAACATGGGCGGCCCCATGTGTCGCAACCTCCTCAAAAGCGGCGACCATGAGGTAACGGTTTTCGATCTGAGCGCCGCGGCGGTCGCGCGCTGCACAGAGCTGGGCGCCAAAGTCGGCGAATCGCCCCGCGCCGTCGCCGCCGATGCGGACGTGGTGATGACTTCACTGCCGCACCCGCGCGATGTGGAACAGGTGGTGCTCGGCACCGGCGGGATTGCGGAGAGCATCAAACCCGGCGCGGTGTACTGCGATCTCAGCACCAATTCACCCTTGATGGTGCGCAAGCTCTCCGCGGTGCTCGGCAAACAGGGCGTCAGCATGCTGGATGCCCCGGTCAGCGGCGGCGTTGTCGCCGCCGATAAAGGGACACTTGCGGTGATGGTGGGCGGCGCACGCGCGACATTCGACAGGCTGGAATCCGTATTCAAGTGCTTTGGTGAAAACGTCGTCTACTGCGGCGACACAGGTACCGGTTGTGTGGCCAAGATCGCCAACAACCTGATCGCCTTTTGCAACATGGCGGCAAGCGCCGAAGGGTTGATGCTGGGAGTCGCCGCCGGTATCGACCTGGAAGTACTCAATCAGGTGATCAGAAACAGCAGCGGCAACAGCATGACGTTTCGTGCGGTGGTCAAAAATGCCAAATCCGGCGACTGGACGCCCAGCTTTTCCATCGGTCTTGCCTACAAAGACATGCATCTTGCGCTGGAACTGGCCGATGAACTCGGCGTGCCTTTGATGCTGAGCCCCACGGTCCACAACCTGATGCGCATGGCCAAGGGACTCGGCTACGAACAAAACGACGCCACCGCGATATTGCGGGTTTATGAAGACACGATGAAGATGCAGTTAAAGCTACCGATTTGAAGCCCGCTGGCTTCCGAAAAGTGTCCCGAGACGGCCAGACGCGAACCGCTCGGCGCGCACCGATCGAGACACTTCACAACAAGACAGGCGCGCGAGCAATCACCACACAACAAAGCGGATCGCTGCCACAGCGACTTTCGAGCATCCTGCTGATCTATGCCTCTTCCACCGGCCATACTTCCGCGAGCACACGAAACGCGCTGGCAGCGACGGGCCAACCGGCGTAATGCGCCGCATGGATGATCATCGCTTCAAGTTGTTCGCGGGTCACGCCCAGGTTTCTGGCGCCCGGGAAGTGGATGCGTTGCTCGGCTTCACGATTGAGCGCGACCAGAATGGTGCAGGTGATCAGGGAGCGCAGCTCCAGCGTGAGCTCCTCGCCCTGCCAGACATCCCCAAACAGATGCGCCATGGTGTATTGCGTGAATTTTTCCGGGATCGCGGCCCGGACCGATTTGGCCTGTCGCTCCTGGCCCGCGGTCAGTTTCTTGAAAAACGCGATGCCTTTTTCTCGCTTGTTCTCGTCGGACATGACTGATACTCCAGATTGCCTGCGTGTGGTTTTTTTCGATTTGGCTCCATGCCGCGGTTCAGCCTTGAGCCTCGGCCTTCCGCGTTTTGGTCGCTTCGGTTACCAGAATGCCTTCCTGCTCGAGGGTTTTGATTTCCGCTTCGCTCAGCCCGAGATATTCCTTCAAAACCTCGGCATTGTGTTCGCCACGATGGGGAGCGCGCAAATCCAGTTGCCCGGGGAAATCCGAAAACCGGAACGGGAAACCGGGCGCGTCGAAATCGCCGAAGTCGTCATCCTTGATGGTACGCACGGTACCGCGCTCGCGGTGATGCGGATGATTGATGGTCTGGCCGATGTCGAGCACCGGCGCGTAGGGCACGCGGTGTTCATCGAATTTGGCTAATGCCGCGGCGGTAGTAGCGTGGCTGGCGATCCAGTCGTTGATCAGCGCGATGATGTCCTTTTTGCGCCGTACCCGATCGACGTTATCCTTGTAGTCGGGATGGCGCGCGAGATCCTCCCGATCCATGGCGGCGCACAGTTGGCGCCACTGGCGGTTGGTCGGACAGGCAATGGCGATGTATTCCTCCGGTTCCTTGCCGTAAAAAATGCCGAGCGGCGCCCCCGCGCCCAGATGGGAGCCGGTGCGTTTCGGATTGATCTTGCCTTCGGACGCACTGTAGAGCTGCACATTGAGATCGTGGCAGTGGTAGTAGCTGTCGAGCAGCGAAATATCGACATGCTGCCCGCGACCGGTTTTCTCCCGGTACAGCAATGCGCAGGCGATGGCACCGAGGCCATGCACACCCGTCATGACATCGCCGATCCCAAGTCCCGGCAACGACGGCGGTCGATCCGGTTCGCCGATCACATGCGTGACGCCGGCAAAAGCCTGGGCGATGAAGTCATAGCCCGGGCGCGACGCCAGCGGTCCGGTTTGACCAAAAGCGGATATCGAACACATCACCAGCCCGGGATTGATGGCGGCAAGCGTCTCGTAATCGAGCCCCATGCGGGCGATCGCGCCCGGCGCGAAATTCTCCACCAGCACATCCATTTTTTTGACCATGGCCTTGATGATCGCCAGCCCCCTGGGGGTTTTGACATCGATGAACAGGCTTTTCTTGCCGCGGTTCTGCTGAATATAAAACGCGCTGCGCTGGTTGCGCACGGTGGGGAAGGCATGAGTCATGTCGCCCACGGGCGGGATCTCGACCTTGATGACTTCAGCGCCCATCTCGACCAGCAGGCGGGTCGCGGTCGGCCCGGCCAGCGCGTGGGTGAAGTCGAGAATCCTGTAGCCATCGAGCACGTGCTTGAGATGGGTCACGGCGGCCTCCCGGCCCTGTCGGAGCCTGATATTGTTATCGTTGTCGGTAACCTGCTTGCCAGCCGTGTCAGGCTATACCAGCCCGGCCATTTCTCCAAATCCGGTTGCCGCCCGGAATCATTCAAGCCACCATGTCACGCACTGTGACGCCAATTGCCGGGGATCAGCCATGAGCATCAAGAAACCCGCCAGCAGCAAGGTTGACCGGCTGCTGGCGGAGCAA
>JACPPB010000032.1 GCA_016191205.1 Gammaproteobacteria bacterium
ATGATCCGGTCGCCATGGCCGCACACTGGGTGGCCCTGGGCGCGCGGCGGCTGCATCTGGTCGATCTCAACGGCGCCTTTGCCGGTGCGCCGGTCAATGGCGATGCGGTGCGGGCGATAGCGCGAGCGCATCCCGAGCTGCCGATCCAGATCGGCGGCGGCATCCGCAGCGCGGATACCATCGAGGCGTATCTGGGCGCCGGGGTGCGCTACGTCATCATCGGCACCCAGGCGGTCAAGGATCCGGATTTCGTCACGCGGGTGTGTCGGGACTTTCCCGGCCGCATCATCGTCGGCATCGATGCCAGCGCCGGTCGGGTGGCGACCGACGGCTGGGCCGAAGTGAGCGAAGTGAAAGCCGTGGATCTCGCGCGCCGGTTTGCGGCGGACGGGGTCAGCGCCATCGTCTATACCGACATCGAGCGCGACGGCATGCTGCAGGGCGTCAATGTCGCCGCCACGGTAGCGGTGGCGGAGGCGGGCGGCATTCCCGTGATCGCCTCCGGCGGCGTCACCGGACTCGATGACATCCGCGCGCTGAAGGCCGTCGCCGCGCAGGGAATCCTTGGCGCCATCACCGGGCGCGCGATTTACGAAGGGACGCTGGATCTTGCCGCGGCCCAGGCGCTGTGCGACGCCTGAGAGACGCGAGTCAGCGTTTGAAAATCGATGCCAGCAGCGACAGCACCGCGCTGATCAGCAGCATGGTGCCGAGCGGGATATAGAGCCGGAACCCGGGGCGGTCGATCTGAATGTCGCCCGGCAGCCGCCCCAGAGGCAGCCGGCCGAGCCAGGGCCACAGCAGCCCGACCACCACCAGCACCAGACCCAGATAGATCAGCGTCTTTTGCATGGCGCGGACGTTCTTTGCATGGCGAGGGATTGTGGGGCTGCGCCGATCTTTCCTCAAGCCGCAACTTGCCCTCAACCCGCAAACATCTCTTCGAGAAAATCTTCCAGCGCCCGCCACGAGCGCCGGTCGGCGGTGGCGCTGTAGCGGATGCCGCGCTCAGGGTCGTTGGCGTCGGGTCGCGTGAAGGCGTGCAGGGTGCCGCCGTAGGCGTGAATCTGCCAATCGGCGCCGGCGGCGGTCAGCTCCGCGCCCAGCTTCACCAGGGCTTCGGGCCTGGCCATGGGATCGTCGTAGCCGTGCAGGCAGAGTACTTTCGCGGTGACGGGATTGCCCGCCGTGTTGCCCGGCGGGTCGAACAGCCCGTGAAAGCTCGCCACGCCCCGCACTTCGGCATTGCTGCGCGCGAGGTCCAGCACGCACAGGCCGCCAAAGCAGTAGCCCATGGCGGCGACCCGCTCGGCATCGACTTCAGGCAGGGCGCGCAACGCCGTGATGGCGGCGCCGATACGGCGCTGGAGTGCCGCGCGGTCGTTCATCAGCGGCTGCATCAGCGCGCCGTTGCCGGCCGGGCTGCCGCCCTGGCGGCCCTCGCCGTACATGTCGATGGCGAAACCGACATAGCCCAGCGCCGTCAGGCGGCGTGCCTTGTCGCACTCGAACTCCGAGCGCCCGGCCCAGGTGTGGGCGATGGCAACCGCCGGGCGCGGGCCGGAGAAATCGTCATCCCAGGCCAGATAGCCCACGCAGCGCAGGGCGCCGTCGCGGTAGTCGACCAGACGGGTTTGCAGGGCCATGGGATACCTCCAGAGGCTGGGTGCGGGTGGCGCCGGTTGCGGCATTTTGCGCCGGCATGATGGTATTCTCCGGCGCGCGATAAAACCAAGCGACAGCGGGGACCCAATGACGAATGCCGAGCACCACGAGGAAGAGCGTCCGGGGGTGGACGAGGAACTGCGCGACCGGATAACGGCATTCGTGGCGCGCAATTTTGGCGCCGCCGCGCGGGTGCGCGATCTGGAACCCATGCTGGGCGGTCACGCCGGTCTCACCTTCGGTTTCGGCGTCGACGCGAATGGCGCCGATCGCGGGGACTACATCATCAAGCTGGCGCCCAAGGGTGTGCGGCGCGAAGGCAACACCGACGTCTACCGCACCGCGCCGCTGTTGCGCACCTTGCACGGTCAGGGTCTGCCAGTGCCGGACGTGCCCTTCGCGGCGCCCGACGAGAGCGAATTCGGCGTTCCCTATGTGGTGATGGCGCGTCTGCCGGGCCGCGAGTTTTTCATCTGGGATCCCCACCCTTCCTTCGACCGCTCACCCGCGGCGGCCGCGCCCCTGTGGCGGCAGACCGCGGAAGTGCTGCCGCGCATCCACAAGGTCGACTGGCGCGCGCATCTGCCGGACTGGGAGACGCCGCGCCCGCTGGACGTGGAGATCAGTCGCTGGGAGCCGATCTACCGCAAGGCGCTGGAACCGGAGTGGATCGAACACGCCGACCGTTTGCGTCTGCAACTACTGAAAACCCTGCCCGCCGATCCGCTGCTGGGTATCGTTCACGGCGATTATCAGCCCGGCAACTGTCTGTACGCCGAGGGTCGCCTCACCGGCGTGATCGACTGGGAGCTGGTGCGCATCGGCGCGGTACTGCTCGACATCGGCTGGCTGATGTTCTGCGCCGACGGGGATTTCTGGACCGAGGAGATTCGCCCGGTGGCGCCGGTGTCGCCCGCGGAACTGGCCGACATCTACCAGGCCGGCATGGGGCGCTCGTTCTCCGATCTGCGCTGGTATCAGGCGCTCGCCGCCTACCAGTTGGGCAGCATCGCGTGCCTCAATGTGCGTCTGCATCGCAAGCGCCAGCGCATCGATCCCATGTGGGAGCGCTTCGCCTTCACGGTGTCGCGGTTTTATCAGCAGGGGCTGCGGCTGGTGTCCTGAGCGCACCCGCAGTTTGCATTGCGTTTTCAATGACGAATATTTTTTTGCAGCACGGAAAAACCCATGTCCTACATCGAAGATTCGTTATCCGACGGCGAGCAGATCGTCGGGCTGTTCAAGCTGCACTGGTTCGCCCGCATTCCCATGGTCTTTTGGATGGTGCTGGGCGTACCCACGCTGGGACTGACCTGGACTCTCGCGCTCTACGAGTTCCTGCGGCTCAAACATATCGAGCAGGGTGTGACCAACAAGCGCGTGATTTTCAAGCGCGGCATCATCAGCCGGCAGACCGAAGAGATGAAACTCAGTTCGATCGAAACGGTGGAAATGGAACAGAGCGTCAGCGGTCGCTTGTTCGGTTTTGGCACGGTGAAGCTGACCGGGCGCGGCAGCAGCGATTTTCGGTTCAGGAATATCGACGATCCGCTCGCCGTGAAGCGCCAGATCGAGAGCGTCAGCCGCCCGGTTGATTAGCAGGTTGTTTGCCGTCATCCAGCCATCATCCAACAATACATCCGACCGCAGCGGCCGCCTGCGGCCGCAACAAAGGAACAATCATCATGGTGGACTTCGCACTTTCGGATGACCTGCGCGCGCTCAAGGAGCGCGTCGATGCGTTTATCCGCGCCGAAATAATTCCCTGCGAGAAAGATCCGCGCCAGGAATTTCACGGCCCCACCGAAGAGCTGCGGCTCGAATTGGTCGCACGCGCGCGCCGCGCCGGGCTGGTCGCGCCCCAGGCGCCCCGGGACTCCGGCGGCCTCGGCCTCGATCACCGTGCGATGGCGGTGATTTTCGAAGCGGCGGGTTATTCCACGCTCGGACCGCTCGCGTTGAATATCCAGGCCCCGGACGAGGGCAACTGCAATCTGCTGCTGCAGGTCGCCACCGAAGCGCAGAAGGAACGCTGGCTGGCGCCGCTCTACCGGGGCGAGATCCGCTCGGTATTCGCGATGACCGAACCCGATGGCGGCGCGGGCTCCGATCCCAGCCTGTTGAAAACCACGGCGGTGCCGGACGGCGACGACTATGTCATCAACGGCCGCAAGTGGTTCATCACCGGCCTGCCGGGCTCGGCGTTCCAGATCATCATGGCGCGCACGCTGGACGCGCGCGGCAACGACCAGGGCGCCACCATGTTCATGACGCCTTCGGATGCGCCCGGCATCGAGATGGTGCGCATGCTGGATACTCTCGACAGCAACTCGCCTGGCGGCCATTGCGTGGTGGACTACCGCGACCTGCGCGTGCCGCGCGACCAGATTCTCGGCGAAGTGGGCAAGGGCTTTCGCTACGCCCAGGTACGCCTTGGCCCGGCGCGCATGACCCACTGCATGCGCTGGCTGGGCGCGGCGCAGCGCTGCCACGAGATCGCGAGCGACTTCGCCAGGACCCGCATCGCGTTTGGCAAACCCATCCTCGAACACGAAGGCGTGGGCTTCATGCTGGCCGACAACCGCATCGACCTGCACACCTGCCGGCTCGCCACCTGGCACGCCTGCTGGCTGCTGGATCAGGGCGACAAGGCGCGCGCCGAAACCAGCATGTGCAAGGTGCTCTGCTCCGAAGCGCTGGGGCGGGTGGTGGACCGCTCGATGCAGATCCTGGGTGCGATGGGGATTTCCGCCGACACCGTGATCGAACGCATCTATCGCGATATCCGCGCCTTCCGTCTGTACGATGGTCCGTCAGAGGTCCATCGCTGGGTGCTGGCGCGGGAGTGAAGGAGCGCAGCGACAACCCTCACCGGCCGTACTTTCTTTCCATTTCTCGTTGCAGGGCTTCGGCTTCTGCGTCCGACATGTTTTCCAGTTCGGACAGGGATTTTCCCGTCACCTGGTGAAGCGCCGCGGCGCCCTGGCCCTGACTCAATGCTTCGCGCCCGGCCTTCGCGGCCGCCTGACCCGCCTCCGTATCTCGCTTGATTTTGGCGTCGTAGAGTTTGCTCACTTCCGCATCCGATTTCCCGGCTGCCGCGGCGCCCAGTGTCTCGCGCTTGCTGTCCAGCGCCGCTTTGTTCGCTTTTGCCCGCGCTTCATTTAGCTGCTTGTCGGCAGCGCGCTGCCGTTCCTGCTCAACACGCGCCTCGGCGGCGCGCTCGCAACCGCCGCCGGCGCGCCCCAGGCCATCGCCGCCGCCATGGCCAATCGTCATGGCCTGATCGCGGGCGCCACCGGCACCGGCAAGACGGTCACCCTGCAAACCCTCGCGGAAGGTTTTTCCCGCGCCGGCGTACCGGTGTTTCTAGCCGATGTGAAGGGCGATCTGTCCGGGCTGGCGCGCGCCGCCGAACCGGGGGAAAAAATTCTGACCCGCATTGCGCAGCTCGGCATCGCGGATTACCGTCCCGCCGCCAATCCCACCGTGTTTTGGGACATCGACGGTCAGCGCGGCCATCCGGTACGCGCCACGGTGGCGGAGTTCGGTCCGCTGCTGCTCGCCAACCTGATGGAGTTGAACGACACCCAGACCGGTGTGCTCTATGCCGCCTTCAAGGTCGCCGACGACCAGGGCCTGCTGGTGCTGGATTTCAAGGATCTGCGTGCCCTGCTGGGTTGGGTGGGCGAGAACGCCGACGCCTTGCGCGCCGCGTACGGCAACCTCAGCGCGGTCAGTGTCGGCGCCATTCAGCGCCGCCTGCTGGTGCTGGAAGAGCAGGGCGTGGACCGCTTTTTCGGGGAGCCGGCCCTCGATCTGGCGGATCTGATGCGTACCGATTTTTCCGGACTGGGCGTGATCAGCGTGCTGGATGCGACTTCGCTGATGCCGCGACCGCGGCTTTATTCCACGTTTCTGCTGTGGCTGCTCGCCGAACTGTTCGAGCGCCTGCCGGAAGTCGGCGATGCGGAGCGTCCCAAACTGGTGTTCTTCTTCGACGAGGCCCACCTGTTGTTCACCACCGCGCCCAAAGCGCTGCTGGAAAAGGTCGAGCAGGTGGTACGGCTGATCCGCTCCAAGGGCGTCGGCATCTATTTCGTTACCCAGAATCCGGAAGATATTCCGGACGCCGTGCTGGGTCAGCTCGGCAACCGGGTGCAGCACGCGCTGCGGGCCTTCACACCCAAGGACCGCGCCGCGGTGCGTGCCGCCGCGCAAAACTTCCGTGCCAATCCAGGCGTGGACGTGGAAACCGCGATCACCGAATTAGCCGTTGGCGAAGCGCTGGTCTCGGTGCTGGACGCGAAGGGCAGCCCCACGCCGGTGGAACGCACCCTGATCCGCCCACCGCAGTCGCGTCTCGGGCCACTCACGCCCGAGGAACGCACGGAACACCTGGCGCGCTCGCCGCTCGCCGGTCGTTACGACAAGGCGCTCGACCGCGAATCCGCCGCCGAGCTGCTCGCCGGGCGCGCGCGTGCGGCACAGGCGCAAGTTCAGGCCGATGCCCGGGCCGCCGCGTCGGCACCGGCAGCGACGGCCAGAGCACCGGGGCGCCAGCCGGACACCTTTCTGGAAACCGCCGCCAAGAGTGCGCTGCGTTCCATCGGCAGCCAGATCGGACGCCAGCTGGTGCGGGGCGTGCTGGGATCGCTGCTGGGAGGAAGGCGTTGACAGGTTGCTGAAAAAGCCGCCGCGCGACATTTTTCAGCAGGCAGTGAGTGACGCTGGAAGCGGAGATGACTGCGACACGACCTTGCCCTCTCCCGATAAAGCGGTCTGGGGGAGGGCAAGGTTCATTTTTCGGGTATTTGCCAACGGGTTTTATTTGATTTCCAGACCTCGCAAATTACCTTCGGCACGCCATTTCCCGATGATGTCGAAAAACTTGGCGGCACCACCACCGAACTGGCCGGAGATAAACCCGTTTTTGCTTTTGCCGCCGCCTTCGTTGTTGTAATACCCGGGCGTGCATTCCGCCAACAGCCGTTCGGTCTTGTCGCCGTAGCTGTTGCAGATGTTGCACCACTCGTCTTCCGCCTCCTGGGTGACTTCAACCGTTTTCGCTCCTCGGGCCGTGGCCTGCTGGACGACATACGCCAGATGCCCGGCCTGTTCGCTCAGCATGTGGGTGGCATTGGGCGTCACGCCGGTCTGGGTAAAACCGAGGAAGAAGCAGTTGGGGAAGCCGTGGCTCTGCAGGCCGTGAAAGGTGGCAAGGCCATCCGCCCATTTCTTGCTGAGGCTGATGCCGTTGCGGCCAATGACATCATAGCCCGACTGGCTGGTATAGCTGGTGCCTACTTCAAAGCCGGTGGAGAAGATCAGGCAGTCCACTTCATATTCCTTGCCATCCACGATCACGCCCTTTTCGGTGATCTCGTCAACGCCGTGGCCATGGGTATCGACCAGGGTGACGCTGGGACGGTTGTAGGTTTGCAGATAATCGTCGTGGAAGCACGGACGCTTGCAGTACTGGCGATAGTAGGCTTTCAGTGCCTCGGCGGTTTCCTGGTCTTGCACGATGGCCGCGGCCCGGTCGCGGATCTCCTGCATTTTTTTGAAATCGGCCAGCTCAAAGACTTCTTCTTTTTCTGCCTCGGTGAGTTCGTTGATGTCACCGGTAACGATGCCGCCGATATTGCGGAAGATGTCGGTCCAGCCGTCGCCGACCATATCTTCATCCGTATAGCCGCCGCCCAGCGCCAGGTTGAAGTTCTCGACGCGTTCCTTGTGCCAGCCGGGTTTGAGCTTGGCCTTCCATTCTGGGCTGGTGGGCGAGTTGTGCCGCGCGTCCACGGATGACGGCGTGCGCTGGAACACATACAGGCGTTTCGCCGCTTCGCCCAGATGCGGGATGCACTGAACGGCGGTGGCGCCGGTGCCGATGATGCCGACGCGTTTGTCGTTCAGTTTGTTCAGATTGCCGTCGCAACTGCCGCCCGTGTAGGCATAATCCCAGCGGCTGGTGTGGAAGGTATGACCCTTGAATTTCTCGATTCCCGGGATGCCGGGCAGTTTCGGCCGGGTCAACAGGCCGTTGGCCATCGCGATGTAGTGGGCCTTCATGGCGTCGCCGCGATCGGTGTGGATGATCCAGCGCGAGATACTCTCGTCCCAGCGGATTTCGGTCACTTCGGTTTGAAAACAGGTATCCCGATAGAGATCGTATTTTTTGGCGATGTTGATGCTGTGCTGGAGCAGTTCCGGCGCGTGAGCGTAGCGCTCGGTCGGCACATAATCGAGTTCATCCAGCAAGGGCATGTAGACATAGGCTTCGATGTCGCACTGGGCGCCGGGATAGCGGTTCCAGTACCAGGTGCCGCCAAAATCCCCGGCCTTGTCGATGACGCGGATATCCTGGACACCCGCCTCGCGCAAGCGCGCGCCGGCCAGCAGGCCGCCGAAGCCGCCACCGATGACGACCACTTCGACCTCGTCGGTCAGCGGCGCCCGGGTGAAGCCGGGTGCGACGTAATGGTCTTCCATGAAATGTGAAAACTGTCCCGCGGCATTCTTGTACTGGCCGAAGCCTTCCTTGCGGATGCGCTTGTCGCGTTCCTGGATGTATTTCGCACGCAGCTGTACCGGATCAAAGCCGAGCTCCGCGGGATCCGTTGAATATTTCTTTGCACTCGTCATGGTTGAAACTCCTGATGGTTAAGGTTGTGAACATCGAATTGCAAAATTGCCACCTCTACTTCATGAAACATGAAACGCTGGCCGGGACTGTCCCATGGCAGTCCGTGGCACGGAAATCCGGACAGAACTCAGGTTGCGGTTCTGTCATGCACGCTGCTTTGGCGCTGTCGTTCGTTGGCCATTCGCCGCTGCGCGTCAGAACGCGGCTTCAGGCGCCTAATCCCAGCAGTGCGGCGGTGTTGCTGCGCATCACATTGCGCACCTGCCGGTAGTCGAGCCCACCCAGACCGTCGGCGAATTCGAGCGGCTCGGCGAGGCCTTCCGGGTGCGGCCAGTCGGAACCGAACAGCGCGACGTCGGGGCCGACCGCGGCGATCAGTTCCGGGATGTTGTCCTCCGGGAACGGGCAGACGCGAATACGGTCGAGGAAGATTGCGCTCGGGCGGGCGTGCAGCGGCCCGAAGGTGAAATTGTTGCCGGCGATCCTGGCCGATTTGTCGAGTTTGCGCAGCAGCGGCGTAACCCAGGACGAGCCATTTTCGATGGAGGCCACGCGCAAACGCGGAAAGCGGCCGAACAGGTTATGCATTATGAGCGCCGCCAGGGTGTCGGTGACGGGCCGCTCCATCATGCCGATCACATGCTGAAAGGCGGTGACTTTGTGATGGGGCGGTCGCGGATTCTCGCCCCAGGCCGCCGACACCAGTTCTTCGAATCCGGCGTTGCCGAGGTGGAATGCCACCGGAATCCCGGCTTCCTGGCAGCGCGCCCAGAAGGGATCGAAATGCGGGTCCGCGGGCGAGCGGCCGAGCACAGGGCCGGGAATCAGGTTGACGATGCGGGCGCCTTCAGCCAGCACGCGTTCGAGTTCCGCGACGGCGAGGTCGATATCCACCAGCGACAGTTGCGCCGCGCTGAAGACGCGGTTCTGGTAATCCCAGCCCCAGTCGTCCCTGAGCCAGCGATTGAAGGCGCGGTGGTTCGCCATCACTACGTCGGGCCCGGCATCGCGCAACTGCATTTCGACGCCGACGCCCAGTGATGGCAGAAAGATGCCGGCTTCGACGTTGTACTGATCGAACCAGCGCAGCCGCGCGTCGCGCTGCATGGATTCCGGCAGGTCGAAACAGGAAATCGGATCGGCCGCGAGAATATGCGCACCCTTGGGCTGGTCGCTGCGATAGAACGCTTTGTACGAGCCGGGCTTGCCGGCGTGCTCGCCGGGCGGAGCGCTGAAAAACGCCAGCCGGCGGCCGCGAAAATGCACCTGCGCATGCTGGCTCTGCCCGCGCACCACGGTGATGGCGTCGGCGCGGAAGCGGGCTTCCATGTGGCGGGTGTAGCAGTCGTCGGGCTCGTAGTAATGGCAGTCCGCGTCGACCAGCGGATAGTCGATCAGCGCGCGGGGATTGTCGCGGTGCGGGGCGGGCGAGGTCATGCGGATATCTCTCTTGATCAGCTCTGGTGGATCATCAACTCCGGTGGATCAACAGCCTGTTGAGGGTACATCCGGACGGGGTGTCGCGTCGAACAACAGACCGGACCTTACCCCGGATGGCCGCCGGAGGCTACAGACAAGCGGCGGCACAGGGGCTACAGTTTTCCTGTCCTGATTATATTGTCGGGCTCCGCCAGTGAGCGCCTGCATGTCTGGTATGGTAAACCGGGGCCGGAGCATTACATAGTAACTCCGGGTCGCGATTCCGGATGAATAACAACAAGATCGAGGGTGTTGCCGATGAGCACTGAACCAATTCTGGACGGTCTGCGGGTACTGGATTTCACCCAGCACCTCGCGGGTCCCACCACGACCCGCCTGATGGCGGAAATGGGCGCCGAGATCGTCAAGCTGGAGCTGGCGCCCTGGGGCGACCAGGTGCGCAAGGCCGGCTATCTCAAGGGCGGGCGCTCCGCGTATTTCGTGCAGCAGAACCGCGGCAAGAAAAGTCTCTGCGTCGATGTGAAAACTCCGGGCGGGCGCAAGCTGCTGCTCGATCTGGTGCCGAAATTCGACGTGCTGGTGGAGAATTTCGCGCCCGGGGTCATCGGACGCATGGGGCTGGACTGGGCGACGGTTCACCGCCTCAATCCCAAGCTCATCATGTGTTCCATCTCCACCTTCGGGCAGACCGGCCCACTCGCGGACCGCCCGGGGTTCGACTACATCGCCCAGGCGTATTCAGGCATCACCAGCCTGATCGGCGAGCGCGACAAGGCGCCCAGCCTGCCGATGGCGGCGATCGGCGATGTCACCACCGGCGTGCATGCGCTGGCGGCGATCAACGCGGCGCTGTACCGGCGTGCCCTCGGCGGTCCCGGGCAACTTCTCGATATCTCGCTGATCGACCGCTCCTTTCACTGCCATGAGCTCAACGTCGGCATGATCAGCGCCAGCGAGGGCAAGCTGAAACCCACGCGCGGCGGCTCCCATCATCCCGGAATGGCGCCCCTGGGCTGCTTCAAGGGCAAGGCGCCGGATCGCTATCTGATCATCATCGCGGTGTTGCACCAGTGGAAAGAGTTTTGCGAGGCGATGGGAAACCCCGAGTTGCTGACCGACCCGCGCTTCAAGGATCCCCGCGCGCGGGCGAAAAATCGCTTCGAGCTCGTTGCCATCATCGAAGACTGGATCCAGTCCAAGGCCAGCGATGACGAGGTAATCCGGATTCTCGAAGAGCGCCGCATTCCGGTGGCGCCGGTGCTGAGCGTCGAGGAGGCGATGCAGCATCCCCATTTTATCGAGCGTGGCACGGTGCGGACGGTGACCGAGCGCGAGTTCGGCACTTTCCAGATGCCGGGCATGCCGCTGCGGTTTTCGGAGTACGCCAACGTTGCGGATCTGGAAGCGCCCTATCTGGGCGAACACAACCACGAAGTGCTGAAAAACCTGCTCGCCTATACCGATGCGGAGATTGCCGCGCTCGAAGGTCAGCACATCCTGGTCGCCGAACCCGTGCCAGACCCGCAGGGCTGAACAAGCCCGGCCAAGCCGTTCGATTCAATCGCGCCGGTCCAGCCAGTCGTGTTCGAGCAGCTTGAGTCGCGTGGTCACCGTCAACAGGAAAGCGGTCGACCAGGCGAACAGAATCCAGCCGTTGGCGGCTTCGATGGCGCCCAGCATGCGCCAACGCGAGGTCATCACGATATCGCCAAAGCCAACGGTGGTGAACGTCGAGGTGGAAAAATACAGCGCCTCCTCGAAACTGTGCATTTCGCCAACGCCGAGATAAAGCGCCGCATATAGCCAGATCTCGATGGTATGCAGCACAAAAATGCCGAATACCACCAGCAGGATGACCGCGGCGCGACGCGTGTGGCTGTCGTGGGGACGCAGCCGGTGGCCGTGGCGGCTCATGACGTAGGTGAGAAAAATAAGGCCCCAGAAATGTATCAGCACAGTCAGGGTACCCATCCCGGTACCCACCGCGAGATTGGCGAAAAGACTCCCAATATCAGTGGCCATAGTCTTTGCTGCGAAAATGTTTTGCTGTAGGTGTGTGCGTTGCAGTGGCGAACGCTGCGCCGCGCGGTCGGTGCGATGGCGCAGCTTACCACGCCCCCCGGACGGCCCTTGCGCGGCCTGCGGCGCGCGCATCCAGGTTGATAAGGGGGCTGTATCTGTTCTTGCACGCACTCACTTCAGGCCTATAATCGACGCGCAACTCTCGGGGCGCCCTTCAGGGGCTGAGATGCCGAACCGGCAGACCCGTGGAACCTGATCCGACTCGCATCGGCGTAGGGAAGAGTGAACGCCTGCCTTCCATACTCCACGCTGGTCACCCATCCCACGCGAGGACGCCGAGTCCCGTGCGCCTTCCCCGGCAACCCCTGCCGGCGAGCCGCAAGGTTTATGTGAGCAACGCCGCAGGCACGGTGCGAGTGCCGATGCGGGAGATCGCACTCACCGACGGCACCAGCGCCCAGGTCTACGACACCTCCGGACCCTACAGCGATCTCGATGTGGCGTTCGATATCCACAAGGGCCTGCCGGATCACCGCGGTGCCTGGATCGCCGCGCGCGGCGACTGCGAGCTGGAACCCGATCCCTACAACCGGCGCGCCAACGGCAGTGCCGATCCCAACCACAGCGCGGCGCTGCAACGGGCGCCCTTGCGCGCCAAGCCGGGCCGCAATGTCAGCCAGCTCCACTACGCGCGTCAGGGCATCATCACGCCGGAAATGGAATACATCGCGCTGCGCGAGAACCAGGCGCGCGCGCTGGCCGGCACCGAGTTCGACAGCGCGGAGCGGGTCGCGCGCCTGCGCGGCAACCCCATGGGCGCCAATCTGCCGCGCAAGATCAGCGCGGAATTCGTGCGCGCCGAGGTGGCGGCGGGACGCGCCATCATTCCCGCCAACATCAATCATCCCGAACTGGAACCCATGATCATCGGGCGCAATTTCCTGGTGAAGATCAATGCCAATATCGGCAATTCGGCGGTCAGTTCGGGTGTGGAAGAAGAAGTCGAAAAGCTGGTGTGGGCCACGCGCTGGGGCGCCGACACCGTGATGGATCTGTCCACCGGCCGCCATATCCACGGCATCCGCGACCACATCATCCGCAACTCGCCGGTGCCCATCGGCACCGTGCCCATCTACCAGGCGCTGGAGAAAGTGGACGGCGTTGCCGAGGATCTGACCTGGGAAATCTTCCGCGACACCCTGATCGAACAGGCGGAGCAGGGCGTGGACTACTTCACCATCCACGCCGGGGTGCGCCTCGCCTATGTGCCGCTGACGGTGGATCGGGTCGCCGGCATCGTGTCCCGCGGTGGCTCCATCCTGGCCAAGTGGTGCATCGCCCACCACAAGGAAAACTTCCTCTACACCCGCTTCGAGGAAATCTGCGCAATCATGAAAGCGTACGACGTCAGCTTTTCGCTGGGCGACGGCCTGCGCCCGGGCGCGGGTGCCGATGCCAACGATGCGGCGCAACTCGCGGAGCTGAAAACCCTGGGCGAGCTCACCAAGGTCGCCTGGCGGCACGATGTGCAGACCATGATCGAAGGGCCCGGCCATGTGCCCATGCACCTGATCAAGGACAACATGGACAAGCAGCTCGACTGGTGCCACGAGGCGCCGTTTTACACGCTGGGGCCGCTCACCACCGATATCGCGCCGGGCTACGACCACATCACCAGCGGCATCGGCGCCGCCATGATCGGCTGGTTCGGCTGCGCCATGCTCTGCTATGTCACGCCCAAGGAGCACCTGGGACTGCCCAACCGCGAGGATGTGCGCCAGGGCATCATCACCTACAAGATCGCCGCCCACGCCGCTGATGTCGCCAAGGGCCATCCCGGCGCGCGCTACCGTGACGATCTGGTGTCCAAGGCGCGCTTCGAATTCCGTTGGCGCGACCAGTTCAACCTCTCCCTGGATCCGGAAACCGCGCTCGCCTTCCACGACGAGACGCTGCCCCAGGAGGGCGCCAAGGTGGCGCACTTCTGCTCCATGTGCGGACCCAAGTTCTGCTCCATGCAGATCACCCAGGAGGTGCGCGAGTACGCCAGGCGCGGGATGGCCGAGAAATCCAAGGAGTACCGCGAGCGCGGCAGCGAAATCTACTTGAAGCAGGCGGACTGACATGCACGCCGCAATCGCCGGCGCGGGCTTGATGGGTCGGCTGATGGCTTGGCGCCTGCTGCGCGCGGGCTGGCGGGTGAGTCTGTTCGAGCGCGATCCCGAGGGAACACAGAGTGCAGCGCACGGTGCGGAAGGAAGTGCCGCGGCCTACACCGCCGCCGGCATGCTGGCACCCTGGGCCGAAGTGGAAGCGGCGGAAGCACTTGTGCATCGCCTGGGACTGCGCTCGCTCGCGCTCTGGCCCGTGCTCGCCGCCGAGCTGGGCGCCGATCTCGACCTGCACGATTGCGGCACCGTGGTGGTGGCGCATGCCGGCGACCGCGCCGATTACCGGCGGTTTGCCGGGACGCTCGCGGCGAAGTTGCCGGGTCCGCAACACTGGCGGGCGCTGGACGCCGCTGCGCTGGGCGTGCTGGAGCCGGAACTCGCCGGCCGCTTTCAGGAGGGGTTGCATCTGCCCGGCGAAGCCTGGCTGAATCCGCTCGAAGTCATGGCCGCGCTGGGCGCGGCGCTGCGCGCCGGCGGCGCTGTCTGGCATCAGGGCGCAGCGGTGGACGCAGTCGGCCCCGGCTATCTGGTCAGCGGCGGCACGCGCCACGGCTGCGACTGGGCGTTCGACTGTCGTGGCCTGGGCGCGCGCGCCGATCTGCCGCGTTTGCGTGGAGTGCGCGGCGAGGTGATCTGGCTGCACGCCCCGGCGGTGAAGCTGCGCCATGTGGTGCGGCTGATGCACCCGCGTTACCGGCTCTATCTGGTGCCGCGCCGCGACCACGGCTTTGTGATCGGCGCCACCCAGATCGAGAGCGACGATACCGGGCCGATCACAGTGCGCTCCAGCCTGGAGCTGCTGTCCGCCGTCTACAGCCTGCACGATGGTTTTGCCGAAGCGCGCGTGATCGAGACCCGCGCCAACTGCCGGCCGGCCTTCGACGACAACCTGCCGCGCGTGTTCACCGCGCCCGGACTGGTCCGCATCAACGGGTTGTTCCGCCACGGTTTTCTGCTGGCCCCGGCGCTCGCCGAAGCGGTGGCCGCCTGGCTGGTGGAACCCGCCACCAGCCCGTGTCCCGAACTCTTTGCACCGGAATCTCCGGTTATGGAACTTCAGTCATGAGCGCCACCGAGATCAGCGTGTTGTGCAACGGCGAACATAAACGCCTCGCCGCCGGCCGGACGCTCGCCGAACATCTGCCGCAACTCACGCAGGCGTGCGACTTTGCGGTTGCCATCAACGCAGTCTTCGTACCCAAAAGCGCCTATGCCGAGACCCGGTTGGTGGACGGCGATCGCATCGAACTGGTCATTCCCATGCAGGGAGGTTGAGCCCATGTGGCAGCTTGCGGAGCAGACCCTCGACAGCCGGTTGCTGATCGGCTCCTCGCTCTATCCATCGCCCCGCATCATGCAGGAGGCGATCCGCGCGTCCGGTGCCGGAGTGGTCACGGTCGCGCTGCGCCGGCAGTTGCCGGGTGCCGGCGGTGGCGAGGATTTCTGGGCCGCGCTGCGGGAGCTGGACGTGCGCCTGCTGCCCAACACGGCGGGCTGTCATTCCGCGCGCGAGGCCATCACCACCGCCCAGATGGCGCGCGAGCTGTTCGGCACCCGCTGGATCAAGCTCGAAGTGATCGGCGACGATTACAATCTGCAACCCGATCCCTTCGGGCTGGTGGAAGCGGCGCGGGAACTGGTGGCACAGGGCTTCGAGGTGTTCCCCTACTGCACCGAGGATCTGGTGGTGTGCGAGCGCCTGGTGGATGCCGGCTGCCGCATCCTGATGCCCTGGGGCGCGCCCATCGGCACCGCGCGCGGTCTGCTCAACCCCTACGGGCTGCGCACCTTGCGTGAGCGCCTGCCCGAAATCACGCTGATCGTCGATGCCGGACTGGGCGTACCGTCCCACGCCGCGCAGGCGCTCGAGCTGGGTTTCGACGCCGTGCTGCTCAACACCGCTATCGCCCAGGCCCATGATCCGGTGGCCATGGCGAGCGCCTTCCGCCACGGCGTCTGCGCCGGTCGCTTGGCATTCGAGGCCGGGCGCATGCCGGAGCGCGATCTGGCGCAGCCCAGCACGCCGGTGGTGGGGACACCGTTCTGGCACCACAAATGACCGTCCGCCCGGTAGTTCTGACCATCGCGGGCAGCGACTCCGCCGGCATGGCCGGGATCGCCATGGATTTGCGCGTGCTGACCGCCCTCGGCGTCCACGGCGCCGTCGCCATTACCGCCAATACCGCCCAGGATGGTGGCGGAGTGGCCGCGGTCAATGCCGTTTCCGGCGACGCCCTGGACACCCAGCTCGCGGCCGCAAGCCGATTGCGGCCGCGTGTGATCAAGACCGGACTGCTGGTCGACGTCGCCCAGATCGCCCGCGTCGCGGCATTCCGCGCGCAGACCGGGCTGCCCCTGGTCTGCGATCCGGTGCTGCGCAGCTCCGGCGGCGCGCCCCTGACGGGAGATGACTGCGCCACCGCTCTGCGCGAGCACCTGCTGCCGCATTGCACATTGCTGACCCCCAACCTTCCGGAAGCCGAAGCACTCACTGGCATCGCCATGCGCAGCGCGGAGGATGTGATGGCTGCGGCGCGCGCCCTGCGGCGCCTGGGTGCCGGCGCGGTGCTGATCAAGGGCGGCCACGGTGACGGTGCTCAGAGTCGGGATTATTTCCTCGATACCGATCGCGGCTTCTGGCTCCACAGCCCGCGCCAGACGGTTGCCAACCGTCGCGGTACCGGCTGCGCTTTGGCTTCGGCCATGGCCGCCGCGCTCGCGCTCGGCCATTCCTGCGCCGATGCGGCGGTGATCGGCAAGATGGCGATCAACCAGGGTCTGCGTCAGGGTTACGCCTGCGGCGAGGTCGAGGGGCCGGTGCTGATCGATCATTTTCCCGACGCCCAGACTGACCTGCCTGCGCTGACGCCGGATGCAGGCTATGACGGCGGGGCAGACGCTTTTCCTGCCTGCAACAGTCCCCGGCTCGGCCTCTATCCCATCGTGGACAGCGCCGACTGGGTGGCGCGCCTGTTGCCTCTCGGGGTATCCACCATCCAGTTGCGGATCAAGGAACGCGCCGGCGACGCGCTGGCCCGGGAGATCGGGCGCGCGGTCGAGCTCGCCCGTCGCCACGATGCGCGGCTGTTCATCAACGATCACTGGGAGCTGGCGATTGCCAGCGGCGCCTACGGCGTGCATCTGGGGCAGGAGGATCTGGCGACCGCCGATCTCGACGCCCTGCGCAGGGCCGGTGTGCGGCTCGGCATCAGCACCCACTGCCATCATGAGGCCGCGCGCGCCCATGCCCTGCGCCCGTCCTACATCGCCTGCGGCCCGGTGTACGAGACCACCGCCAAGGCGATGCCCTGGATACCTCACGGGCTCGACGGCCTCGCCTATTGGCGCCGAACGCTGCGCGACTATCCGCTGGTTGCCATCGGCGGCATCAGCGCCGCGCGCGCGGCGGGTGTGGCCGCCGTGGGTGTCGATGGCGTCGCGATGATCTCCGGCATCACCCAGAGCCCGGACCCGGACGCCACCACGTGCCAGTTGCTGGAGCTGCTTCGCCATGCGTGAATCCGAATTCAGTGCCCGCGAATGGCTGCGCTATGCGCGGCAGATCCAGTTGCCCGAAGTCGGTGTGGCGGGACAGCAGCGCCTGCGCCACGCGCGGGTGCTCATCGTCGGCGCCGGCGGCCTGGGCGCTCCCGCGGCGCTCTATCTGGCCGGCGCCGGTGTCGGCCACCTGACCCTGGTGGACGGCGACGCCGTCGCGCTCTCGAACCTGCACCGCCAGGTGCTCTACAGCGGCGCGGATCTGGGCACGAACAAGGCGGTCGCCGCCGCGCGGCAGCTCGGTGCGCGCAACGACGACATCGCGATCGAGGCCATCGCCGCGCCGCTGTCCGCCGCCAACGTCGATACCTTGGTGGCGGGCGTCGATCTGGTGCTCGACTGCACCGATCAGATGGCGGTGCGCTATCTGATCAACGCCGCCTGCCGGCGCCACGGCCGGCCCTGGCTGTTCGCGGGCGTCGAGCGCTTTGCCGGGCAGCTCGCGCTGTTCGCCCCGGATGGCGCCTGTTTTCAATGTCTGTATCCGACGCTGCCGGAACAGCTCCAGGACTGCGCCGGTGCCGGCGTGCTGGGCGTGGTGCCGGGTATGCTGGGCCTGCTCCAGGCGGGCGAGGCGCTGAAATATCTGACCGGACTGCCGGTGCCCAGCCGGAATCATCTGCTGCTGTGGGACGGTCTGGGGCTGGATCTGCGGCGTTTACGTTTGCGCCGCGATCCCGCCTGTCGCTGCTGCGGTGGCAGCGGTGTCGCCGAGATGCCGATGGCGGCGGTCTGCTCGACATCCGCCGGCGCGGACCGGGAGTTGAGTCCTTCCGCGTTTGCCGAAGCGCGCCAGCGCTCCGATCATCTGCTCGTGGATGTGCGCAGCGCGGCGGAATATCAGGCCTTCAATATGGGCGGGCTCAATATCCCGGTGGATGAACTTCAGCCCGACGATCCGCGCCTGGCGGGGCGCGCGCTGCTGTTGCTGTGCCAGACCGGTGTGCGCTCGCGCCGGGGCGCCGCGCAGTTGCGCGCGGCGGGGCGGGAAGCGGTGTTCAGCCTGCGCGGTGGCATCGTCGCCTGGCTGGAAGCGGAAAGCGCGCCCTGATGGCGCCGGTCGCTTATGATGCGCGGCAAAATCGCTCGTTGAAGGGAGCAGTCCTGCCGGAGCCGCGCGTCGGTCTCGCCGCACTGGCCGGCGGCGTGCACCGGCTGCCGCGCCAGATCGGGCTCAAGCGGGCGATGAGCATGATCCTCACCGGGCGCCGGGTGAGCGCGGCCGAAGGCAAGGAGTTGGGTTTCGTGAACGAAGTGGTGCCGGCAGCGCAACTGATGACGGCGGCGCGGCGCTGGGCGGATCTCATTCTCGAATGCGCGCCATTGTCGATTCGCGCCAGCAAGGACTCCGTCATGCGGGGGCTTGACCAGGCCAGTCTCGAACAGGCCATGGCGCAACAGCTCGACAGCGTGGCGACACTCTATCGCAGCCAGGATTTTATCGAGGGGCCGCAAGCCTTTGCCGAAAAGCGCCCGCCCAACTGGCAGGGCAAGTGATGCAGCCGGAGGAGTTTGCGTGAAACACGTAGGAGAGTTCTGGCTTCCGGACGTTGATCTGCGGCGCTGGAGCAACTGGGGCAAGACCCGGCGCAAAACGTTGGAGCGCTACGGGACGGGTGCCGGACCCAAGGCCGCCGATATGGAGGCGGCGCTGTCCCATGTCCCCAAGGGCGGCCTGGCCCTGGACGGCGGTGCCAATGTCGGTGCCTATACGCGCATCATGGCGCAGCACTTCGACCGGGTGATCGCGTTCGAACCCGCGCCGGATACATTTGCCTGCCTGGAGCGCAATGTGCGCGATTGGGGGCTTGGCGAGCGCGTCGAAGTCCGCCCCGTGGCGCTCTCGGATCGCCGCGAGCAGGTCGGGCTGAAGGGGCGGCGCGGGCATCGCTCGCTGTCGCGGCGGGTTTCGGGTTCGGGCACGATACAGAGTCTGCCCATCGACGATCTGGAGCTGCCGGCGCTCGCGTTTCTCAAGCTCGATCTGGAAGGCTACGAGGTGCGCGCCCTGCGCGGCGCGCTGGCGACGCTCCGGCGTTGCCGGCCCTATGTGTTGTTCGAAGACAAACCCCACAAGTCGGAACTCTACGGCGAGGCTCGGGAAGCGCACGATATTCTGCTATCCTTGGGCGCTGGGCTGATCGCCCGGATCGGCAAGAACGGCAATGACTGGCTTTATGGCTTTCCTGCCGAATAAGGCATCGGAAGCAGCCTGCGGCGGGGAGCCGCAGATTCATCGGTCCACCCAGGCAAGGCCGCCAAGCAAGGCTCCGTAATAAACCCGCGTGGCCGATCGCGGGCAACATTTCGCCTCTGTAGCTCAGTTGGATAGAGTAACCGGCTTCGAACCGGTTGGTCGGGAGTTCGAGTCTCTCCAGGGGCGCCATCTTTTGACAAGTTGGCAATGCGTTTTCGGCATTGAAGTCTTCATCACTCCGCAATCACTCCGCGCGCAGTCCGTGCCGCTCCCGGTTGTCATTGCGTTCGCGCGCACTCTTGCGGAACAGCACATAGGTTGCACCCACGCCGCCGTCGCGACGCTGCGCGCTGTGGAACGCCAGCACCTCGTCCAGTTCCCGCAGCCAATGGTTGACGCAACTCTTGAGCAGGGCAGGCGGATTGCGCTCTTCGCCACGGCCGTGGCTGATGAGCCCGCAGCGGAGGTCATGGGCGATGGCATCGCGGGCGAACTGAAATACCGCGAGCCGCGCCTGTTCCACTGTCAGCCGATGCAGATCGAGCCGGGAGTCGATGGCGTAATGGCCCTGACGCAGATTCTTGAATACGCCGTTCTGGACGCCGTCGTGCTTCCACGCCAGCACGTCCCAGGGTTCGACGGCCACCACCTGCTCGGCCCGCGCCAGATAGTTGCCGTCGCGTACCTGTTCCTGCTCCGCGGCCCGACGGCGGATGTCGAGCCCCGGCGAGCGCACGCTGATCTTCGGGCTGATGACGCGCGCGGCCTGACGCAGCGGCTCCACCGCGCCGATCAGCGCGTCAAATCCCGGTTGGTCGTCTCCTGCCATGGTTGCCAGCATAGGCGGGGGGTGTGCGGCCGCGCAACCTGCCGGAGCTGTCTCTCAAACGTAATTTTCAGAGGTAAAGACGCTCGAACTCGGCAGCCGGCAGCGGCCGCGAATAGAGATAGCCCTGGTGCAGGCTGCAACCCAGTGCCCGCAACACCCTGGCTTGATCCTCGGTTTCCACGCCTTCGGCCACCGTGCGAAGTTGCAGATTCTTCGCGATGGCGATGATGCTCTCCACGATGGCGGCGTCGTTGGTGTCGTCCAGGATGTCGCGTACATAGCTCTTGTCGATCTTGATTTCGTCGAGAGGCAGGTGCTTGAGGTAATAGAGCGATGAATAGCCGGTGCCGAAATCGTCGACCGAAATGATCACGCCCATGCGTTTTAGCTCGCTCAACCGGGCGATGACGCTGTCGATATTCTCAATCAGAGCGCTTTCGGTAATCTCCAGGGTCAGCAGACCGGGCTCGATGTTGAAACGCGTCAGCGCCTCGGATACGCACGAGACGAAACCCGGGTGGCGAAATTGCAGCGGACTGACGTTGACCGCGATACCCAGGGGCTGCGCGCGATCGCCGCGGGTCCAGGTCGCGAGTCGGTCGCAGGCGCTGTACACCACCCATTTGCCGATGGCGTAGATCAGACCGCATTCCTCGGCGATGGGAATGAAATCCATGGGTGGCACCAGCCCGTGCCCGGGGCGGTTCCAGCGCAGCAGGGCCTCGGCGCCGACGACTTGCCGGGAGGCATCGACCTTGGGCTGGTAGTGGATCTCCAGCTCGTCGCGTTCGACCGCCAGGCGCAGGTCCTGCTCAATGCTCAGTCGCGTATCCGCGCTCGACTGCAAGTCGGACGCATAGAAGGCGATGGTATCGCGTCCCTGCTTCTTGGCCTGATACATGGCGACATCGGCGTGGTGCAGCAGATCCTCGGCGCGCTCGCCGTCGCGCGGGAATACGGCAATGCCGATACTCACCGTGATGTGGTGCCCGTGCCCGGCAATCAGGTACTCGCCCGACAGGCGCGCGCGCAGTTTCTCCGCCACTGTGCGTGCCTGATTCTCTACCGCCGTCGCCTCGTTGCCCAGTGTGACGACCAGTGCCACGAATTCGTCGCCGCCCAGGCGCGCCACCGTGTCCTCCTCACGCACGCTCGCGACGCAGCGTTCGGCAATCTGACGCAGCAACAGATCGCCGGCGCCATGGCCGAGGCTGTCGTTGAGCAGTTTGAAACGGTCGAGATCGAGGAATAACACAGCGCCGAAATAGCCGTTGCGGCTGGCCCGGATGCTGGCCTGTTGCAGGCGATCAAGAAACAACCGACGGTTGGCGAGGCCGGTCAGGGAATCGTAGTACGCGAGACGCTCGATTTCCTGGAGCGCCAGCTTGTAGTCGGTGATGTCGGCGGTGGCGCCGTGCAGGCGTTTCCTGCCGCCGGTCCGATCGATCTCACCCTGGCTGCGGAACCAGCGCAAGCCCCGATCCGGCAGCGCGACCCGGAACTCGAACCGGAATGCTCTTTCGGTTTCGATCGCCGTCCGCACCGCGGCGTCAAACGGCGCGCTGTCCTGCGGATCGAGCAGGCGCAGGGTATCCGCGTGAGTTTTGGGGAGGAATGCCGCCGGCGCACCCAGTACCATTTCGGCACCTTCCGCCCAGTGCATTTCACCGGTGTTCCAGTCCAGTTCCCAGGACGCGATGCCGTAGGCCTTGCTCGCCAGGCGAATGATTTCTTCCTTGCGCGCCAGTTCCGCGATCAACGCCTGCCGCTCCCGTTCGCCGCGCCGGCGTTCGGTGATATCGCGGGTGGTGGCGAGCACGGCAGACTTGCCTTCCCAGGAGATGCGGCTCAGGCTGGCTTCGAGGTCGATGCGCCGGCCGTCGGCATGCACCATGCTCCAGTCGACATGGCCGTCTCCCGTTTCGATCACCTCGCGCAGGATTGCCAAGGCCCTCGCGTCGGAATCGCTGCCGTCGGCTTGACGGAGCAGTGACAGCTCTGCCACGGAATGACCGACGATGGCGGCGCGGTCGCGGCCCAGCATCTGCGCAAACTGTGCGTTGCATTCCACGATGATCAGGTCCGCGATGATGGCAACGCCGTCGTGGATGGATTCGATCAGACGCTGGTAATTGCCGCGCGTCTCTTCCAGTGCCGCGGAGGTCCGTACGAGTTGGGTGAGGTCCAGTGCGCTGATGATGTAGTAGTCGATGGCGCCGGCTTCATTGCGTATCGCGGTATCCACGACCCAGATTTGCATCAACTCGCCGTTTTTCGCGCGCCACCAGGTGCGACCGGTCCAGGTGTCGAGGTCGCTTTTGCCGGTCAGAAAATCGCCGAGGCCCGGACTGTCCTGGCCGATGAAAATATCACCGGTCAGGTGGAAGCCAAGGAACTCCTCCCGCGTGTAGCCGCTGACATCCGAAGCGGCCTGATTGGCGCGAATGATTTTGCCGGTGCCATCGGCGATCAGTTGGGGCGCGCCGGTTTCGAAGGCGATGGCGGCCACGCGGCGTTCTTCCCGAATCCGGTAGGCCTCGGAAACATCGTGAAATACCAGCACAGCACCTTCAATGGCGCCGTTCACTCCGAGGATCGGGGCTGCGCTATCGGCGATGTGATACCGCTGGCCGTCGCGACGGGTCAGGACGGCGTGGTTGGCAAGCTGCTGAATTTCGCCGGTCTCGATTGCGCGTCTGACCGGATTGGCCATTGCGGCTCCGGAGTGATGGTGGGTGAGCGGGAAAATATGGTCCACCGGCGTGCCGATGGCCTCTGCGCGCGGCCATCCGGTCAGGGTTTCGGCGATCGGGTTGAGGCGCTCCACCCGCGACTCGGTATCGACAATGATCACCGCATCGCCGATCGAATGAAGAATATGGCCGAGGCGCTGCTCGCGCTGATGCTCACGAACCGGCGAATGAACATCAGTAGGCCCAGCAAACTGACCAGAGAAAACAGCGCGAAATAGACGGTTTGGATGTACAGGGAGCGCAGGATGCGTTCTCTGGCATAGGAGGTATCGACATCGAGATACAGCAGGCCCGTGGGCGGAGCAGGCGAGCCATCCGTTGGCGCTCCGACAGCCAGCGGGAAATAGCCGCGAATATGGGCGTCGGATTCCAGGGCCATGGTTCCGGAGTGGGGTGACCAGCGCGCGGGGTCGAGCCGGGCCGCGTCAATATTCTGGAATGCCGCGGTCGCCGGGCGGCCCCGCAACTCGGGGCGGTTGGCCTGTAGGATCTGGCCGGAGCTGTTGATCACCGCCAAGTGATGTAGCCCAGGAGCCTCATTGAGCAGGCCGACCACGTCATCATAGGCGCGCGCCTGCTCCCGCTCGGCATCAAGAATTCGCTGCACATGCGCCACATTGTTCCGCCATTCCGCCAGAGACGTCTCTTGGCTGTGGCGCGCCCGCGCCGAATAATCGAGCCCCATCCAGGCTGCGGTGGCTACCACCAGCACGATAAAGCCAAGCAGCGGCAGCCAATAGCGGATGTCCAGCTCTCTGGCGACTGATTTCGACATCTCCCTCTCCTGATGCAAGCCCGTGGAAAATGCCTGGACGATGTCGGCGCCCCGCAGGTTTTGGCACTGATCGCTTTGGGTTGATCCGCATTATCGTTACCGGGCTGCCCCTGTAGCGGCCGTTTTCGGCCGGGGTGAAGGGCGCCCGATGCCTGCTCGGGACATCGGTGCGACAGGGTGCCCAGCTATGGGATTCTATAAGGAAATCCGATGGTGCACCTACATTCGCTGCTCTTGGCCGCGATGCCATTGCTATCCCAGGGGCGAGCAGCGCCGAAACCCGCCAGTCTCCGACGCGAGCCGGGGCCGGATGCCCGTGACGGGGGTTTGCGTATAATCGCGGATCAAGCCCGGATACTGTTCCGATCCCTATGTCAGCGAGTGCGCCAGCCGCGGGCTCTGTTCCCACCGGTGTCGAATTCCGAGCCCTCGGTTAGTTGCATGAAAGACCTGTACCAGCAAACGTTCAGTTCGGTGGCGGAAGTGCAGCGCCACTTTGAGCGCCACCATTACATTTGCGATGAGCGCATCGCGACCTGCGTGTTCATCGCCCACAACCTTCAGAAGCCGGTACTGGTGGAGGGGCCCGCCGGGGTCGGCAAGACCGAGCTGGCCAAGACCACCGCGCAGCTGCTCGACGTGCCCCTGGTGCGCTTGCAGTGCTACGAGGGGCTGGATGAAGCCAAGGCGCTGTACGAATGGAAATACGCCAAACAGTTACTGTATACGCAGTTGTTGAAAGACAAACTTGGCGAGTTGCTGGAGGGAACCCAGGGCCTGCGCGAGTCGATGGCAAAAATTCACGCCCACGAAGATCTGTTTTACTCGGAAGATTTTCTGGAGCCGCGGCCCCTGTATCGCGCGTTGCACGAGCCGCGCGGCTGCGTGCTGCTGATCGACGAGATCGACAAGTCGGATCAGGAATTCGAAGCCTTTCTGCTCGAAGTCCTGTCGGATTTTCAGGTGTCGATCCCCGAGCTCGGCACCATCGTCGCGCGCGTCAAGCCGCTGGTATTTCTCACCAGCAACAACAGCCGCGAACTGGGCGATGCTCTCAAGCGCCGCTGTCTCCATTTGCACATACCTTATCCGGATGCGGCGCTGGAAAGTCGTATTCTCAGCCATCGGGTGCCGGAGCTTTCGGATCGCCTGCGCACCGAAGTCGTGACCTTCGTGCAGCAGTTGCGCGAACTCGATCTGAAAAAGGTGCCGTCGATTTCCGAAACCATCGACTGGGCGCGCACACTGCTGCTATTGCACGCGGCCGATCTCGACCCGGGACTGGTGAAAATGACGCTGAATATCCTGCTGAAATTCGAAACCGACATCGCAGCCGCCGGCGAGCATGTGCGCAGCTTTGTCGACAAGGCGCGGCAGCGCGCGGGAGGCTAGCCCTTCATGCAGCAGACGCTGGAGAATTTTTACAAGGCGGTGCGCGCGGCAGGGGTCGCGGTCGCGCCGGCCAACAGTATCGAAGCGAGCCGCGCGGTGGCCCTGGTGGGTTACCGGGAGCGCGGGATTCTCAAGCACGCACTCAGCATGAATCTGGCGAAATCCCACGCCGATCAGTTGCTGGTGGAAGAATGCTTCGAGCAGTTTTTCCGCTTCGATGCGTTCAAGGACAGCGCCCGGGATTCTACCGCGCAAGGCGGTGACGATCCGACGGCGAATGCGGCGGCGAACGCCGAAGCCGGCGGCAAGGAAAAATCCACTGCGGCGCCGCGCTATGAGGGAGAACTGCCGCTAGCGAAAATGCTGATGGCGGGCGATCGCACCGCGCTGGCGGTGGCCATGCAGCAGGCGGCACGCGATGCGGGGCTCACCGACATCTGGTTTTTTACCCAAAAAAGTCTTTACACCCAGCAGATTCTGCAGCGCATGGGTCTGCGCGAGCTCCAGGACGAAATCCGCGCTCTGGGCGAAGGTTCCTGTCCCACCCGGATTGCGACGGCGGGTGCCTTGCGCACCGCCAAGGACTGGCTGTACGAGGAGGTGCGCGATTTTGTCGAACGCCAGCTCGGCATGTTCGGCAAAACCGCGGTGCAGAGTTTGCGCGAGCGGCATTTGCAAAAAACCCGGTTGTCGAACATCGACCTGCGCGATTTTCGCACCATGCACGAACTGGTACGCAAGATGGCGCGGCGGTTGAGCGCGCTTTATTCCCGAAAGCGCAAGCGGGCGAATCGCGGGCAGCTCGATTTTGCGCGGACGCTGCGAGGCAATGTCGCCCACGACGGCGTGCTGTTTGAAACCCACTGGAAAACCCGTTTCGTCGACAAACCGCGGGTGCTGGTGCTGTGCGACGTGAGCGGCTCGGTGCAGGCGTATTCGCGTTTTCTGCTGCTTTTTCTCCACAGTCTGAACGATGTCCTCAAGCGTATCGACAGTTACGTGTTCACCGGCAGCCTGGCATCGGTAAACGACATTTTCGACAGCTATCCGGTGGCCGAGGCGATCGACAAGATCATGGCAGAACACGGTTTCGGCGGCTCCGACTACGGCGGCATGTTGCTGGATCTGGAGCGGGAGTGTTTGCGCGGTATCGATCACCGCACCACGGTGCTGATTTTGGGCGATGCCCGCAACAATAACCTGGATGCGCGCAGCGATATTTTGCAGCAGGTGCATCAGCGCGCGAAGCGGGTGATCTGGTTGAATCCGGAGCCGGAGTCGTTCTGGAACACCGGCGATTCGGTGATGCGCAACTATCGCCCGTACTGTCATCTGGCGAAAACCTGCAATACCCTCGACCATCTGGAGCGCCTGCTCGACGATCTGCTGCGCGCTGCGACAGCCAGCTAACGCGGGCCGAAAAAAAGCGCCGGTGGGAGGCCGGCGCCCAAGGGGGGAGGAGTTCTACGCCGACTTCAGATTTTGATCGGCAGTGAATAGGTGACGACGAACTTCAGGTCCTCGTCGATCGCGCCGCAGGCAGCGTCGTTCTTGTGGCAATCCTGGTTGATCACCTTGCTCGCCGTGAACGCGAGGTTTTCGTTGTAGGCGTAGCTCAGGTTGAGGTAAGTCATGTCCTTGTTGCTGCCACCGGTCGGGTTGAATTCGTGCCGACCGAGCAGGGCGCTGAACTTGTCGTAGCTGCCGCTCAGGGTGAAATACTTGTAGCCCGTGTTGCCGGCGATATTGTCATAGTAGGAAAACTTGATCGTCTTCCAGCCGACGGTGGTGACGATTTCGCTCAGGTCACCCACGG
Organism: Gammaproteobacteria bacterium; assembly: GCA_016191205.1. Taxonomy (GTDB): domain Bacteria; phylum Pseudomonadota; class Gammaproteobacteria; order Pseudomonadales; family Porticoccaceae; genus JAGPUQ01. The sequence continues at coordinate 27,265 of JACPPB010000032.1, forward strand.
TGTTGTGAGAAAGACCGAAGCCGCGATTTTTGGTGTCATTGTCGGAGTAGTTGTAGTTCCACAGGCTGATGTCGAAGGAAAAGTCATCGACGCTGGTTCCCCAGCCCGTGTACAGATCGTATTCCTGACCGAGCGTATTGTCGCCGCTGCTCATCCAGACACCGAGATAGGCGCCATCCAGGTGGTAGCTGAGATCGCCCGACACCGCCGCGCTGCCGTGGCCCAGGTCGATGCCACGCCACAGGTACATGTTGGCGACCGACGCGGAGGCGACGACGCCGTCAACGGCCTGCGCCGCCGGTGCCGCCAGCAAGGCGCCACTGACTGCCGCGCTCAAGACGCCAGCGCGAAGGTATTTGGCTTTGGTTGCAAATTTGGTTGCAAACATGGTCTTCCTCTCGTTGGGTTTTCTTTGAATCAAGGTCGGAAATTGATGCTTCCGCCCGTGTGCTTGCGCACCAAGTACTCAGCAGGATTTGTGCCAGTTGGTGGTTCTGCCGGGAAATTCCCTGGGTGCGGGGTCGCTGGGGGATTTCCAGGCCGGTCGCAACGCGCCCAAGCGCCCTGTTCGGGCTGACGTCGATGGTCGATGGGGGGTGGGAAGAATAACGAGTGAACGGGGTGGCAGGCGCTCCGGGTAACGCCCGAGCGCACCAAGGAGGCTCTGAATGATTCGATTCCATTCAGGATTCGACAAGCTCACCACGAACAGAATCAACAGGTTACCGTTCGTCCTGAGCCAGTCGGCGGAATTGAGCGGAGGTTCCCCAATGGCGCGGTACAACCCGGCCAGCGCGGAGGCCCGGGGGGCTTGCTGTCACAAAAAAGTAATATAGTGGGGCGCTTGCGGGCCAAACGCCCCACTATGGGGCGTTTTCAGGGCGAGTGCTTCTCCAGCGCTTCGAGGCGTCGCAGCGCCTCATCAAGCTTGCGTTCCAGCTCTTCGGTTCTGTCGGCAGGCGCACGTGATGCAGCCGGCGGCGGGTTGGCAAGCCGTCCGGTTTCGATCAATTGGTTCAGACGCCGGTTGAGATCCTGCTCGATCACGACCTGGCCCTTGGCGCCCGCGCGACCGACTTTACCTGGCTGACCGTCGCGACCGGCGGCGCCGCCGTCAACCCACTTCTGACTGCCGGACAGGGTGCGTGCCTGCACGTATTTGCCTTCGCTGCCGGATCCACCGCGACCGGCGGGACCGGAAGTGCCGCCGGCGCCCCCTTCGCTGACCACCGTGATCGGGATGTCGGCGGGGGTGCTTTGGTCGGACAGGTAGCTGTAACGAATACGGGTGCTGCAGCCGTTGCCCCCATCGCCACCTTCACCCGCGTCGCCGCCGGCGCCGCCGTCGCCGCCCGAACATTGCTGTGCGATGCCGCCATCCTGGCCGCGTCCGCCCGCGCCGCCCTGACCGCCCGCGCCGCCGGAGACATCGACGGCCAGTGAGCCGAGTTTTTCGATACCGAGATTCAGGTCGAGGGCCGCGCCGCCGGCTCCCGGATTACCCGGGTTGCCGGCACCACCGGGACGGCCGGCATGGCAGGCATCGGCGCGTCCGGCGATGGCCTCGCCAGCCTGACCGTTGGCTCCCGGCGCACCGCGGCCGAGGATGTGCACACCCTGGCCGATGGTGGCGCGATCCACCTGCAAGCGCCATTGCTCGGCGCCGGGCGGTAACACCAGTGTTGCGCCGTCGCCCAGCACCCAGGCGTCAAAGTGGGCGTGAGCCTGAGCTGGGCTGAGCTGATGCGTGGCCCCGGCATCGACCCGCAAGGTTTCCCCGGCGGTTGCCGCCAGCGGGAGCAGCGCGCCCGAGCAGCCCAGCAAAGACATCACAATACCTGCGCGAAAACTGTTCATGGGGCTTTGAGCTCCTGGTGTCCAAGGGGTAGGCAAGGGTAGGCGGCCACAACCGACGGGCGGGTCAGGCCGCGAGTTTACACAGCGATATAGCGCCTTACGACGGCTTCTTCCATTTCCGCGCCGGCACCGGAGAGGACGACGGCGCCGCGATCCATCACCAGGTAGCGATCGGCGAGGTCGCGCGCGAATTCGAAGTACTGCTCCACCAGCAGGATCGCCATGTCGCCACGATCGCGCAACAAGCCGATCACGCGCTGGATGTCCTTGATGATCGAGGGCTGGATGCCTTCGGTGGGTTCATCCAGCAGCAGCAGTCGCGGCCGCATCACGAGCGCGCGACCGATGGCGAGCTGCTGCTGCTGGCCGCCGGAGAGATCGCCGCCGCGCCGCCCCAGCATCTGGCGCAGCACCGGAAAGAGTTCGAAGATTTCGTCCGGAATGCGGCGCTCGCCGCGCGGCAGTACCGCAAATCCGGTCTTGAGATTTTCGAGCACGCTCAGTTGCGAAAAGATGTCGCGGCCCTGGGGGACGCAGGCGATGCCCCGACGCGCGCGCTCGTAGGGAGGCAGTGCGCTGATCTCCTCGCCTTCCCAGCGGATGCTGCCGCCGGCGATGGGCCGCTGGCCCGCCACCGCCCGCAGCAGCGAGGTCTTGCCGACGCCGTTGCGTCCCATCACGCAGGCCACCTCGCCGATGGCGGCGCCGAAGCTGACGTTCTTGAGTGCCTGGCTGGCGCCGTAGAACAGATCGACGTTCTCGATGGTGAGCATGCTCAGCGCCCCAGATAGACTTCGATGACGCGCTCGTCCTGCTGCACGTGCGCCAGCGTGCCTTCGGCGAGCATATGACCTTCGTGCAGTACGGTGACGCGGCAGTCGAGGGCCTTGACGAAAGTCATGTCGTGCTCGACCACCACCACGGAGTGTTCGCCGCTGATCTCACGCAACAGTTGCGCGGTGAGTTCGGTCTCGCGGTCAGTCATGCCGGCCGCGGGTTCGTCCACCAACAACAACTCCGGTGACTGGGCGAGCAGCATGCCGATTTCCAGCCACTGTTTCTGGCCGTGGGAAAGCGCGCCGCCCGGGCGTTCGCGCTGCGTGGCGAGGCCGACGCGCTCCAGAATGGCGTCGATGCGCTCCCGCGCAGCGCGCGCGTGGCGGCGCAGCAGCGTGGTGAATACGCCGCGCTCGCCGCGCAGCGCGAGCTCCAGATTTTCCGCGACGCTCAGGCTTTCGATCACGGTCGGCTTCTGGAACTTGCGCCCGATGCCGAGGCGGGCGATCTCCGCCTCGTCGTGCCGCGTCAGGTCGATGTCGTCGCGAAAGAACACCGCGCCCGCGCTCGGGCGCACTTTGCCTGTCACCACGTCCATGAACGTGGTCTTGCCGGCGCCGTTGGGCCCGATGATGGCGCGCAGTTCGCCGGGCGCGATGGCGATCGACAACTCGTTGAGCGCCTTGAAACCGTCGAAGGAAACCGTGACGCCTTCGAGGTACAGGATGTTGGTGGGCAGGTGGCGACTGGCTTCCAGCATCAGTGGGTGCCTCCTGGCGCCGTGGCAGCGGGCAGCCGCCGGCGCTGCCCGAGCAGCCCGATCACGCCCCGGGGCAGGAACAGGGTGGACACCACGAACAGGCCGCCGAGCAGGAACAGCCAGACTTCCGGAAAGGCACCGGTGAACCAGGTCTTGGCATAGTTCACCAGCAGCGCGCCGACGATGGCGCCATACAGATAGCCGCGCCCGCCGACCGCCACCCACACCACGACTTCGATGGAGGCCAGCGGCGCGAATTCGCCCGGATTGATGATGCCCACCTGGGGCACATAGAGCGCGCCCGCGACGCCGGCCAGCATGGCGCTCAGTACGAACACGAACAGCTTGTAGTGTTCGACGCGATAGCCCATGAAGCGGGTGCGGCTCTCGGCGTCGCGAACCGCGACCAGCACCCGCCCGAGCCGCGACGCCACGACCCACCGGCACAGCAGAAATCCCGCGATCAGTGCGAGGCCGGAGCACACGAACAAACCGTTCTTGGTGGCGGCGGAGGTCAGACTGAAACCCAGCAGTTCCTTGAAATCGGTAAGGCCGTTGTTGCCGCCGAAACCCATGTCGTTGCGGAAAAACGCCAGCATCAATGCATAGGTGAGCGCCTGGGTGATGATCGACAGATACACCCCGGTGACGCGCGAACGGAACGCGAACCAGCCAAAGGCAAAGGCGAGCATGCCGGGCACCAGTACCACCATCAGGGCGGCGAAGAAGAAATTGTCGAAGCCGTGCCAGTACCAGGGCAGCGCCGGCCAGTTCAGGAACACCATGAAATCCGGCAGCAACGGGTTGCCGTACACGCCGCGACTGCCGATCTGGCGCATCAGGTACATGCCCATGGCATAGCCGCCGAGCGCAAAGAAAGCGCCGTGGCCCAGGCTCAGAATGCCGGCATAACCCCACACCAGATCGAGCGCGAGGGCGAGCAGGGCGAGACACAGGTATTTCCCGAACAGCGCTACCGTGTAGGTCGAGAGGTGAAACGGCGAGGTTTCCGGGACCGCCAGGCTGAATACCGGCACCAGCAGGATCAGCAATGCCAGTGTGCCCAGCAGCCAGCGACTGGCGGCATCGTTCAACAGGCGCGGGGAGTCCGTCATGTTCAATCCTCCACGAACCGCCCCTTGAGGGCGAACAGGCCCCGGGGTCGGCGTTGAATGAACAGGATGACGAACACCAGGATGAGGATTTTGGCGAGCACCGCGCCCACCAGAGGTTCGGCGAACTTGTTCACCACGCCCAGGCTCATGGCGGCGACAAAGGTGCCGAGCAGATTGCCGACGCCACCGAACACCACCACCAGAAACGAATCGATGATGTAGGACTGTCCCAGGTTCGGCCCCACGTTGGTGAGTTGACTGAGGGCGACGCCGGCGATTCCTGCGATGCCGGAGCCGAGTCCGAACGTCAGCGCATCCACCCAGCCGGTGCGGATGCCCATGGAGCTTGCCATGGCGCGGTTCTGGGTGACCGCGCGCATCTGCAAGCCGATCGGTGTTTTGCGGAGCAGCGTAATCAGGCTTGCGAGCACGGCGAGCGCAAACAGGATGATGTACAGCCGGTTGTAGGTGAGCGACAGCATGCCGTTGACCTCCCAGGAGCCGCTCAGCCATTGCGGGGTAATCACCGATTTGTTGAGGGGCGAAAAAATGGTGCGCACCAGTTGCTGGAGCACCAGGCTGATGCCGAAAGTGGCGAGCAGGGTTTCGAGCGGGCGTCCGTAAAGGAAACGGATCACGCTGCGTTCGATGGCGATGCCGACCAGGGCGGTGACCACAAAGGCGGCGGGCACCGCCACCGCCAGCGAGTATTCGATGTGGCTCGGCATCAACAGTTGCACCACATAGGTGGTGTAGGCGCCGAGCATGATCATCTCACCGTGCGCCATGTTGATGACGCCCATCACGCCAAAGGTAATGGCGAGACCTACCGCGGCGAGCAGCAGCACCGAGCCCAGGCTCAAACCGAAAAACAGATCGCCGACAAAGGCGAACCGCTGTTCGCGCCCGCGCAGGTCGGTGATTGCCCGCGCGAGTCCGGCCTTGACGGTGCGGTCGGTCTCGGTGCCCGCCTGCTGTTCCAGCAGGGTGAGAATCGCCTTGTCGCTGGTTTCGGCGAGGGCGGCCACCGCCGCTGCGCGGATTGCCGGATCCGGGTTCGCGAGGTTGAGGCTGGCCTGGGCGGCGGCGAGTGCCGCGCGGGCGCCGGCGTCGGTTTCGGCGGCGAGCGCCCGGTCCAGCAGCGGCAGCAGCGTGGTTTGCGCATTTCCGGTGAGCGTGCGGGCGGCTTGGCGGCGCACGGCGGGGTCCGGATTCTGGAGCTGGGTGGCGGCGATCAGCACGCGCAACTGGCTGCGCAGACCGTTGTTGACGGTGATCTTGCGCAGATCGTCCTTGGGCACATCGGCCCGCGCCGCACCCGCCAGCGGGATGGGGGCAGCGTCGGCAGGGGTGGCGATGAGCGCGCCGGTCGTGGCGTCGCTGTAGAGCGTGCCATCAAGCAGCGCCTGCAGCAGCACCGGCACCCGCGCATCGCCACTGGCCGCGAGCTGCGTCACCAGGGTTTCTTTGTCGCGGAAGCTGGCAGTGCCCAGGGCCAGCATGAGTTCGTCCACTGGCCTTGAATCGATTGCATCGATGGTCATGGTGGTGCCGGTTCCAGAGTCAGCGGCGGCACCTGCCGTGGTCAGGACCAGCAGCAATAGAAGCAGAGGTTTCATGGGGCTCCGGATTTTTATTGATTTCCCCGGCCGTGGCCGGGGAACGTCCGCAAAACTGGCCGGCACCGCGAGTCGGAAGCAACTGGCGGAAATCCTCGCGGGCCGGCGGCCAACTCAGTAATTCTGGCCGGAACAGGTCTTGGTGGCGGTGTTGTAATTGCCGCAGTTGATGGCGGGGTCCTGCCAGTCGGAAGTGATCTTGGCGCTCTCCGGCAGATAGTCGGTCCAGGCGTCGCCGGGCACTTCCTTGTCGGTTTTCCAGACCACTTCAAACTGGCCGTTCGCCTGGATCTCGCCGATCAGCACCGGTTTGGTGATGTGGTGGTTGGGCAGCATCACCGCCTTGCCGCCGGTGAGGTTGGGCACCGACAGGCCGTAGATCGCCTTGCGCACCGCATCGACATTGGTCGTCTTGGCTTTTTCAACCGCTTTCACCCACAGATTGAAACCGATGTAGGTGGCTTCCATCGGATCATTGGTGACGCGCTTGGGATCCTTGATGAACGCGTGCCACTGCTTGATGAAGGCGGCGTTTTCGGGCGTATTGACGCTCATGAAGTAGTTCCAGGCCGCGAGGTGTCCCACCAGAGGCGTGGTGTCGAAGCCGGAGAGCTCTTCTTCTCCCACGGAAAAGGCGATCACCGGAATGTTTTCCGCAGAAATGCCCTGGTTGCCCAGTTCCTTGTAAAAAGGCACGTTGGCATCGCCGTTGATGGTGGAAACCACGGCGGTTTTCTTGCCGGCGGAACCGAATTTCTTGATGTCGGAAACGATGGTCTGCCAGTCGGAATGCCCGAACGGCGTGTAGTTGATCATGATGTCCTCGGCCGCCACACCTTTGCTCTTGAGATAGGCTTCGAGAATCTTGTTGGTGGTGCGGGGATAGACGTAATCGGTGCCCGCCAGCACCCAGCGTTTCACGCCGACGTCCTTCATCAGGTAATCCACCGCCGGAATCGCCTGCTGGTTGGGCGCGGCGCCAGTGTAGAAGACGTTTTTGGAAGACTCTTCACCCTCGTACTGGACCGGATAGAACAGCAGACCGTTCGCTTCTTCGATGACGGGCAGCACGGATTTGCGGGACACCGAGGTCCAGCAACCGTAGATGACATCCACCTTGTCTTTTACCAGCAGCTCCTTGGCCTTCTCGGCGAACAACGGCCAGTTGGAGGCCGGATCGACCACCACGGCTTCGAGCTTCTTGCCCAGCAGGCCGCCCTTTTTGTTCTGCTCGTCGATCAGCATCAGGACGGTGTCCTTGAGCGTCGTCTCGCTGATCGCCATGGTGCCCGACAGCGAGTGCAATACTCCGACCTTGATGGTGTCGGCGGCGAATGCGGAACCGGCCGTCAAGGCGAGTGCGGTGGTCAGTACTTGCAGTCCGGTTTTCTTGAATCGGCGTCGGAATCCCGTGCGTGTGGTTTCGTTCATGCTGACTCCCTCTGGAAATGGTTTGGTGTTGACCGCGCGCCCAGGGTTCTTATGAGGGCGGGTCTCCATGTCCACAGGCAGGTTCCATGCCACGGATTTCAGGACAGCCGTTTTGGCCTGCGCCGGGTGGGGTTGGCTCATGCCGATGCGGGTGGCGCCAGCTCGATCATGGTTTCGCGACACAGGATTTCGATGATCGCGGTCAGGCCGTCGCGGGTTTTCATGTTGGCGAACACAAATGGCCGTTCGCCACGCATCCGTTGGGCGTCGCGCTCCATGATGGACAGGGACGCACCGACATGGGGCGCAAGATCCGTTTTGTTGATCACCAGCAGATCGGATTTGGTGATGCCCGGACCGCCTTTGCGGGGGATCTTGTCGCCGGCCGCCACGTCGATCACATAGATGGTGAAATCCGACAGCTCGGGGCTGAAGGTCGCGGCCAGGTTGTCGCCCCCGCTCTCGATGAAGATCACATCCAGATTCGGAAAACGGGTATTCAGGTCGTTGACCGCCGCCAGGTTCATGGAGGCGTCCTCGCGGATCGCGGTGTGCGGGCAGCCGCCGGTCTCCACGCCCAGGATGCGCTCCGACGGCAGCGCGTGATGGCGGTCGAGAAATTCGGCGTCCTCGCGGGTGTAGATGTCGTTGGTCACCACCGCGACCTCGCAGCGTGCGCGCAGCGCCTCGCACAGACGCAGCACGAGCGCGGTCTTGCCCGCGCCCACCGGACCGCCGACGCCGACGCGCACGGCCTGTTTTTGCATGATTTTCTCCTTTGCCCGTTGCGGTCAGGACCGGAACAGGCGGCTGTATTGGGTTTCGTGCAGCATACTGGCCAGCACCTGTCCGGGCAGGCTGATGCCGATGTCGGCGTCCGCCACGCTCCGTGCCCGCGCGATCAGTGGCGGCGCCCGGTCGAGCAGCGCCACCGCGATGCGCTGGCCCCGGGTCTGCCCCAGCAGCGACAGTTTCAATGCCGCCGCTATCTGGTTGTCGAGCCAGCTCCACACCAGCCCGGTGGCCGCCTGTGGATAGTCGATGTGCCAGTGCGTGCAGGCGAGGGCATAGGCGGTCAGGTAGCTGATGGGCGTGGCGGCGGGCCCTGCGGTGGCGGCAGACACTCCGGTATCGGCGAGCAGCCGCAGCAGCGCGGCACCGCAGTGGCTGTCCTCGCGCCGCAGTTCGGCGGTTTCGCGCAGGGCCAGCGCGATCCGGTTCCAGTGTGCGCAACCGTCGGGATCGGCGGCCAGCAGGCGCGTCAGCAGGGGCAACTCCTGATGCTCGAAGTTGTGCTCCAGGATGGCGCACAGCCAGTCCGCAAGGGCGTCCGGGCTGTCGATCCAGCCCAGTTCCACGGCGCTGGCGAGCCCCTGGGACCAGGCGAAGGCGCCGATCGGGAGCGACGGGCTCGCCAGCCGCAGCAGGTGCAGCAGGGGCGCCAGCGGTTCAGTCGTGGTCATGGTGGGGATGCGCCGTTGCTTCGCCGTGCCCATGATGGTGGCCGCCGCCGGCGTAGGCGCCATCCTCGGGTTCGAACGGCCGTTCCGCGACCGCGACCGCGAGGCCGAGACCCTGGCACAGGGCGTCCAGCACATGATCGTGCAGATAGCGCAGCCAGCCGGGACCGATCTGCACCGGTACATGGCGGTTGCCCAGGTGATAGGCGGCGCGCAGCAGGGTCGCCGGGTCGGCATGCGCGGCGGTGGATACGGTTTCCGCCGCGGCCCGGACGCACACCGTCCGGCCGTCCGCGCTGCCCGGCACATCGCCATCGCGCAGCACCGTACCGCGCGGCAGGGCGAGCAGTGCCGCGCTGCCGTCGTCCAGCACCACGCGCTGGCGCGAACGGCAACGGCGCTCGAAACTCAGGGTCAGCGTCCGCTCGGCGTTGCCGCCGGGCACAAGGCGATCGAAGATATCCATGGCGGGAGTTTAGCAAGCGCCGCGCCAAGCCGAGGTTTGAATGTTCTCGGAACGGAGGATGGCGCCGGTACGCGGCGGCGCTGGACGCGTCAGCGGCGATCCGTGGCGATGAGGTTGGCACGCCCCGGGTTCGCGTTGCCGGGTTCGACGTGGGTGGCGTCCGCAAAGGCGTGGAGTATCGCCATGATGCGCGCCTGGGTCGACTCCGTGACGATCGCCATGCCCGGCTTGATGCCGACCTCGGAGGCCGCAAAGGCTTTCATGGTGTTGCAGATCTGGCCGTCCAGACGCACGCCGATGCCTTCGAGGCCGACCGCGCAACCGACCAGGCCGAACATCTCCAGGGTCAGTTCGCAGGCGGTAATGAGGAACAGCACCTCGTGGCCGGGCCAGGCCGCGCGGGCCGCGATCATCTGCTCGCCGATATAGTGGACGGTGGTGATGAACAGCGGGATCACGCGCGCATCCGGCAGGCTGTGCACGGCCTTGCCGATGAAACATTGCCCGCACACCGGACTGTCCGGAGCGTGGCTGCAACGATCGGTGAAGCGTCCTTCCGGGCATTCGAACGGCTTGTGGCAGTACGAGAAGCCCACCACCAGCACCGCGTTCGGCTGCTCCAAACGGTGCACGAAGTCCGCCACATCGACGATGCCGTAGAGGAAAAAATCGTCGTCGCGGCGATAACTGCGGCCGCGCAGCAGGCTTTTCACCAGGCCGATGCCATGGCGCAGCGGATGCCGCCAGAAATAGCGGCGGAGTTTGCCGGAGTGGTCGTGGCGGTGCAGGTAAGAAAGCGACTTCCACGCCAGGAAGCGGCGCGTGTTGGGGCGAATCCCGGGCAGATTCGGATTCTTTCTGAAGGTCTTCAGCGGCGCCTGCGCGGCGAGCTCGGCCGCGCGCGCATCCCAGGCCTGCTCGGCCTGCGCCCAGTTGTCGTGGCTGCGCCAGAATTTCACGGGATCGCCCATCGCCAATCTCCTCGGATCGCTCCGGCAACTTTCCGGGGATCCAGGTCGGACTGCGGAGACTTCGATGATACCCCGGTCGGCAGTGGCGTCCATCCCGCCGGCGCGTTATTCCGCCGTGCCGCGCTCGGCCTCTTCCCGACCGCGCTGGCGAATCTCGGCTTCCTTGCGGGCCTCCTCGATCTGGAGCATCACGGCGTCGACATCGGCGGGTGTGTCGTCGTGCACGAAAATGCCGGTGAGCGTCATGCCGGGTTTCAGGCGGCTGTTCTTGAAGTGCTCCCAGATCTCGTGCGCGTATTCGGTGGCGAGCAATTCGGGCGCGAAACGGCCGCAGTAATCCCGGATGTTGTTTACATCGCGCTCCAGCATCCGGAAGGCGTTGTTGTTGCCGGCGGCGTTGACGGCCTGGGGCAGGTCGATGATGACCAGGCCGTCGCGACCGACCAGGACGTTGAATTCCGACAGGTCGCCGTGGATCAACCCGATGCACAGCATGCGCACGATCTGATCCATGAGAAAGCCGTGCCACGCGCGCGCTTCTTCCGCGCCGGGTTCGACATCGTTGAGGCGCGGCGCGGCGTCGCCCTCGGCGTCGGCGACCATTTCCATGAGCAGCACGCCGTCGACATAGCCATGGGGCTTGGGCACGCGCACGCCGGCGGCGTCGAGCCGGTAGAGCGCGTCCACCTCGGCGTTTTTCCACGCTTCCTGTTCGACGTTGCGGCCGTGCTTGCTGCGCTTGCCCATGGCGCGCTGGTCGCGACTGTTGCGGGTTTTACGCCCTTCCTGATATTCGGCCAGCTTGTGGAAGCTGCGCTGTTCGAGGGCCTTGTACACCTTGGCGCAGCGGATCTGGTTGCCGCACCGCACCAGATAGACCGACGCCTCCTTGCCGCTTTTGAGGGGGCGGATCACGGCATCGACGATGCCGTCGTCGATCAGGGGCTGGAGACCTTTGGGGATTTTCATCGAGAGCGGGTCAGCGTGTCTGGGTTGTCGGTCTGGGTTGTCGGTCTGGGTTGCGGTAGCAGGTTGCGATCCTTGGTTGCGGTATTGGTCTGCGGTATTGGTCTGCGGTATTGGGCTGCTGCACCGGCTTGCCGGCGCCGGGTGCGAGTGTACAGGGTTAGGCCCGCCGGCTGGACCCGCGCCACGATTTTCGCGCGCTTGCCGCACGCACTGGCTGGTCGCGGGGGCGTGGCGGCATGGTCGTTGACATGTCAACCAGTTGCCCTTAGGGTGCCACACCTGACTCAGAACCCACCGCCCACCCTGTTCAAGGCGCCGTGCCCGCGCCCGGCCCGAGGATCCGGGCGGCGGTACCCGTGGCATCCCCGATCATGACCGCAACCATTTCCGCATCCATTCCCGACCCGGCCATGCCCGTGACCCGGCTGCCGCTGCTGCTGACGGCCATCGCCATCACGGCCGCGAATTTCATGAACGTGCTGGATCTGACCATCGCGGTGGTCGCGGTGCCGTCGATCTCCGGCACCATCGGGGCCTCGCCGTCCCAGGGCGCCTGGATCCTGACGTCCTACGCCATCTGCCTCGCCGTCATCCTGCCGCTCAGCCCCTGGGTCTGCAAACGCTACGGCGAAGTGCGCGTTTTTTCCCTGTCGGTGGTGATGTTCGCATTGACCTCGATGGCCTGCGGCATGAGTCGCCACATGGAAACGCTGGTGTTTTTCCGCGCCCTCCAGGGCTTGTCCAGCGGCTTTATCGTGCCCCTGTCGCAAACCCTGCTGCTGCGTATTTTTCCGCCGCACAAGCATGGCTCCGCGATCGGTCTGTGGAGCATCGCCTCCACCATCGCGCCGGTGCTGGGCCCCATTCTGGGCGGTTTCATTACCGACAACATGGGCTGGCCCTGGATTTTCTACATCAATGTCCCCATTGGCTGCGTGGCCGCCTGGCTGGTCTGGACCAGCATCCATCACATCGAAACCCAGACCAAAAAGGTTCCGGTCGATGGCGTCGGCATGGTGCTGCTGGCGACCACCGTGCTGGCGTTTCAACTGGTCATGGACAAGGGCCACGAATGGGACTGGTTCGGTTCGCCGGGCATCCGCCTGCTGATGACCATCTCGGTGATCGCGCTGATCGGCTATGTGGTCTGGGAGCGTCGCGAGCCCCATCCCATCATCGACTACGGCCTGTTCCGCATCCCCGTGTTCGTGATCGCCTCGGTGATGGGGGTGATCTTCAACCTGACGTACTTCGCCAGCACGGTGCTGTATCCGATCTGGATGCAGTCCGTGCTGGGCTACACGGCGACCCTGTCCGGCCTGGTCATGGCCGGTACCAGCGTGTTGCCGATCGTCGGGATGATGCTGGTGGGGAAAAACATCGCCAAGCTGAATCTGCGCTACCTGGTGGTATCGGGCAGTCTCGTCACCATGCTTGCCATTTACCTGCAGGCGCAATCGACCACGGATACCGCCTTTGCGCAGATGCTGCAGGCGCGGGTGGTGATGGGCATCGGCTTCACGCTGATGTTTCCGCCGCTGATGGTGATTTCGCTCGGCTCGGTGTCGGCGGACAGGACCGTGGGGGCGGCGAGCTTCTTCAATTTTTTCCGCAATATCGCCACAAGCGTCGGCATTGCGGCCGGCATGAGCCTGTGGCAGAGCCGCACAGCCTTTCACCGCCTGCGGCTGGTCGAGGGGCTCAATCCCGATATACCGGGCAAGGAACACGCTTTCGAGCCCATTCAGCAGTTGGCCGACGCGAGCCCCGATGCCATGTGGGCGATGGTCGACAAACTCGCCACCGCGCAGGCATCCACCATGGGAATCAGCGACACCTTCATGATCTGCATGTACGCAGTGATTCCCGTGATCCTGTTGAGTCCCTTCATTCCGGCCCGTCTGGCGCCGCGCCCCGGGACTCACGTTGCCGCCGGTGAATGATCCGCCGCGGGATGTCGCAACAAGCCAATATGGTTGATTGATCAACGTTGACTCGTCAACAGCATCCTTTTATCCTTCGCTCATACCTTTTTTGCTACTGGAACCCGGACCTTGTCCATGCGCCGCTCTGTCAGCCTGTTCATCGTGGTTGCCGTGCTCGCCGCCCTCAGTTACGGCGTGAGCAGCTATCTCGGCAAACGCAAGTTTGTCGAAACCGACAACGCCTATACCACCGGGGACATCATCAACATCGGATCCCAGCTCGATGACGTGATTCTCTGGCTGGGCGCCGAGGAGGGCGACTATGTCGAACAGGGCCAGGAGCTGATCCGCCTCGACGGCGGCACACCCAAAAACCGGCTGGCGCGCGCCCAGAGCGACCTCGCGCGGACGGTCCAGGACGTGGCCGCACTCAAGCAGCTCGTGCGCCGCAAAGCGGCGGAAGTCCGCGAGGAAGAGGTTCGCTACACGCTGGCGCGCAACGAAGCGGAGCGCCGCGCCAAACTGGCGGATCGCGGCATGATCTCCAAGGAGGAGCGCGACGTCTCGGCGCTGCGCATGGATGAGGCGAAGGCGGCGCTGGAGACAGCCCAGCAGGAACTCATCGAAGCGCGCATCAACGCCGGCACCATGCCCATCGCCGAGCACCCCCGGGTGCTGACCGCCGGTGCCCTGGCGCGCGGCATGAGCTCCATGGTAAACAAGACCCGGATCGTGGCGCCCGTCGCCGGCCACATTGCCAAACGCTTTGTCTCCGCCGGCGACGTGATCAAGGCCGGCCGACCGCTGCTGCAACTGGTGCAACTGGACAGAGTCTGGGTGGAGGCAAATTTCAAGGAAACCCAGTTGCGCAATCTGCGCATCGGACAACCGGCGAAAATCGTGTCGGACCTGTACGGCGATGAAGTCGTGTACGAGGGCACTGTGATCGGCACCGGCACCGGCACCGGCGCCGCGTTCTCCCTGCTGCCGGCCCAGAATGCGACCGGCAACTGGCTCAAGATCGTGCAGCGTGTGCCGGTGCGCATCGCGCTCAACGGCGACATGATCAAAACGCATCCGCTGCCGCTGGGTACCTCGCTGGCGGTCACCATTGACACCAGTGATCGCGACGGGCCGCGCCTGACAGCGGCGCCCAGCCCGCGGCCGGTCGACGTGACGGCGACCTACGGTTACTGGCGGGCGGGCGGGCAGGACATGGTTGACCGCATCATCGCGGAGAATCTGCCCAACGCCCAGGTGTCCGAGCCGCCAGCGAACGCCGCCGGCCACTGAGCTTGGGGGTTACCCGGTCTCCGGAGAGTTGTTTTGGTTCAGGGCACAGGCGGCGGGACATCCCATGATTGATCTGGCCAACAACCTGGTGCGCCACATCGGCACCCTCAGCCGCAGCATGATCCGCGCGCTGGACATCGAGATGGCCCCGCTCGGCATGGGTTCGGGACGTTTCTCGTACCTCTTCATGCTGTACATCAGCGAAGGTGTCACCCAGCAGGAAATGGCGGTCCGGCTGCAGGCCGACAAGGCGGCGGTGGCGCGCACCCTGGCGCAACTGGAAGAACAGGGTTACGTCCGGCGCGACAGCGATCCCCGCGACGGGCGCGTCACCCGGGTGTTCCTGACCGACAAATCCCGCGCCCTGCGCGGTCACCTCGAAGACGCGGTGGGACGGGTTATCACGCAGTTGCAGGCCAATCTGGACGCGTCCCAACAAGCGGCGATCCGGGACATTCTGCAACGCATGGCGGAGTCGCTCGCGGCGGGTTACGAGGGAGTCAACCTGGGTATCGCTCCCACGGCGAAGCCCACCGGCATCACGGATCGGTAAGCTCCGCCGCGCTCATTTCGGCTTCTTTCGCGCTTCAGCCCACTTCCAGCCGCGGTACCGCCGCCAGCAGTTCGCGGGTATAGGCCTCGCGCGGATGCTGCCAGAGCTGTTCCGTGGTTCCGCTTTCAATCAGCCGGCCGTGGTGCAGCACCAGCACCCGGTCGCACAGGTAGCGCACTATCGAGAGATCGTGGGAGATGAACACCAGGCTGAGGTTGTGGCGCGCCACCAGCTCCAGAATCAGGTCGAGAATCTGCGCCTGGATGGTGACATCCAGCGCCGACACCGGTTCGTCGGCGATCACCACCTGCGGTTTGGTGGCGATGGCGCGCCCGATGGCGATGCGCTGGCGCTGGCCGCCGGAGAATTCGTGGGGATATTTGCGAATCGAATTGTGCGCGAGCCCGACATCGTCCATCAACGCCAGCACCTGCGCGGTGACGGTCTTGCGGGTCGCGAGACCGTGGTAGAGCAAGGGTTCGGCGAGGGCATCGAACACGCTCATGCGCGGATTCAGCGAGGCGTAGGGATCCTGAAAAATCATCTGCATCTGGCGGCGCAGCGGACGCAGCGCGCGGGTGCCGAGGGTGGTCAGCTCCTGGTCGCGCAAACGCACCGAGCCGGACGTGGGGCGCACCAGTTGCAGCATGGAGCGTCCGAGCGTGGATTTGCCGGAGCCGGATTCGCCCACCACGCCGAGGATCTCGTTGCGATACAGCTTGAGGGAGACATCGTCGACGGCTTTCACCAGACGCTGATCCGAGGAGCGGAACCAGGTACACAGCGCGCTCACTTCGATCAGGGTTTCCCGCTGCGGCTTCGCGGCAGGCGTTGACTTCGGGCTGCGCCGGCTGGCGGCCAGCAACTTCTGGGTGTAGGGATGTTGCGGGTGTGCGAACAGGGTTTGCGGCGCGCCGCTTTCCACCACCGCGCCATCCTTCATCACCAGAATGTCATCCGCGATGTCGGCCACCACGGCGAGATCGTGGCTGACCAGGATCACCGCCAGCTTGCGGCGCGCCTGCAATTCGGCGATGAGCCTCAGGATCTGCGCCTGGATGGTGACATCGAGCGCGGTGGTGGGTTCGTCCGCGATCAGCAGTTTGGGCTCGGCGATCAGCGCCATGGCGATCATCACGCGCTGGCGCATGCCGCCGGAAAATTCGTGGGGGTAGGCATCGAAGCGCCGCGCGGCAGCGACGATGCCCACCTCGTCGAGCAGCGCGAGTGCCTGTGCCCTGGCCTCTTTGCGGGTCGCATTGCGGTGATAGAGCAGCGGCTCCATCAACTGTTCGCCGAGCGTCAGATAGGGGTTCAGGCAGGTCATCGGGTCCTGGAATATCGTCGCGATCTGGTTGCCGCGCAGGGCGCGCAATGCGTGCGGCGGCAGTTGCAGCAGATCGCGGCCGGCGAAGCGCGCGCGGCCCTGCTCGACGCGGCCGGGCGGCATGGGTACCAGTCCCAGCAGGCTGTAGCAGCACACCGATTTGCCGGAGCCCGATTCGCCGACGATGGCGAGCGTCTCGCCCGCGTCGACGCTGAAACTCACGTCGTTCACGGCTTTGGTCACGCCGTTGCGGGTGTGGAACCAGACCGAGAGATTTTCGACTTCGAGCAGCGCCACGGTTCAGTCCTTCGCGGTGCGCGGATCGAGAGCATCGCGCAGCCCGTCGCCGAGAAAGTTGAGCGAGAACAGGGTGAGCGACAGCGCGCTGCCCGGAAAAATCAGCAGCCAGGGATATTCCTCCATGGTTTCGGCGCCGTAGGAGATCAGCAGTCCCCAGGAGCTCGCCGGCGGCTGGATGCCGAGGCCGAGAAAACTCAAAAATGCTTCGAGCAGCATCACGCTCGGAATCGTGAGGGTGGTGTAGACGATCACCGGGCCCAGCGTGTTGGGAATCAGGTGGCGGCGGATGATGGTCCAGCGCGACAGCCCGAGCGACACCGCGGCTTCGATGAATTCCTGCTGCTTGAGCGCCTGTACCTGGCCGCGCACGATGCGCGCCATGGTCAGCCATTCGACGGCGCCGATGGCGAGAAACAGCAGCAGGATGTTGCGCCCGAAAATCACCATCAGCAGGATGATGAAAATCATGAAGGGCAGGGCGTAGAGGATGTCCACCAAACGCATCATCGCGGCGTCCACGCGCCCGCCGGCGTAGCCCGCCACGGTGCCGTAGAGCACGCCGATCACCAGCGCCACGCCGGTGGCCACCAGACCCACCGCCAGCGAGACGCGTCCGCCCCAGAGGATGTGGGTGAGCATGTCGCGGCCCAGTGTGTCGGTGCCGAACCAGTGCGCGGCGGAGGGTGGCGCGGCACCCAGCGCCAGATCCTGCGCGCGGTAGTCGTAGGGGGCGATCCAGGGCGTGAGCACGGCGAGCACGCAGAGCAGGATCAACACGCTGCCGCCGGCCACCGCCATGGGGTTGCGCCGCAGCCGCAGCCAGGCGTCGCGCCACAGGGATACGCCCTGTTCGGTTTTCGAGAGATCGGTCTGCGCCGCGTCCTCCGGCACCACTGTCGCGTCGCTCATGCGGCGGGCCTCCGGTACTGGTGACGCAGGCGGGGGTTCAGCCACACGGCAGCGATGTCGGCAAGCAGATTGAAGGCCACGATCAGCACGGCGAAAAATACCGTGGTGCCCATGATCATGGTGTAGTCGCGGTTGAAGGCGGCCTGTACATAGAAACGGCCGAGGCCCGGAATCTGGAAGATGGTCTCCACCACGAAGGAGCCGGACAGCAGGCCGGCGAAGGCGGGGCCGGCAAAGGCGACCACGGGAATCAGCCCGCCGCGCAGACCGTGCTTCACCACCACCACCCATTCCGGCAGACCCTTGGCGCGCGCCGTGCGGATGTAATCCTGGGACATCACTTCCAGCATCCCGCCCCGGGACAGCCGCGCCACGTAGGCGGTGTAGCCGGACGCGAGGGTGAGGGCGGGCAGGATCTTGTCGCCGGGCACATTGCCCCAGCCCGACACCGGCACCCACTCGAGCCAGACGCCGAACACCAGCAACAGCAGCGGGCCGAGCAAAAACGATGGCAGGCAGATACCGATCATGGCCGCCGACATGGGCAGGTAATCCTGTGCCGTGTTGGGCCGCAATGCCGCGATCACTCCGGCGGTGGTGCCCAGCACCAGCGATATCAGCAGCGCGTACAGACCGAGTTCCGCGGTGGTGGGCAGCCCGGAGAAAATCATTTCATCGACGCTGCGCCCCGGGTAGCGAAACGAGGGGCCGAAATCACCGTGCAGCAGATCGCCCAGATAGCTCAGGTATTGCTTCGATAGCGGCTGGTCGAGATGGTAGCGCGCCTCCAGCGCCCTGAGTACTTCGGGCGGCACGGCCTTTTCGGCGCTGAACGGACCGCCCGGGGCCAACCGCACCAGAAAGAAGGTGGCGGTCACCACCACCAGCAGGACCGGAATCGCCTGCAGCAGCCGATACAGAATGAAGCGCAGCATGGGTCAGCGCGCTGCCTCCAGATAGATCTGCTTGAACAGCGGATAGCCGAGCAGGTTGGGCGGCAGGCCATGCACGCTGGGCTGTACCAGGTAGTTGCGCGAGGAATAGAAAATCGGAATCACCGGCATGGCCTCCATCAGGCGTGCCTCGGCCTCGCGAAACAAGGCGTAACGCTGCTCCCGCGACGGCGCGGCGGGCGCCAGGCGCATGACCAGATCGTCGTAGCGCGGATCGCTCCAGCCGGTGCGATTGTTGCCGCCATCGGTGACCCACATGTCGAGAAAACTGTTGGGATCGACATAGTCGCCGATCCAGCCGCCGCGGGCGATCTGGTAATTGCCGTTGTTGACGCTGTCCAGATAGACCTTCCAGTCCTGATTGTTGAGGGTGATCTCGATATTGAGTTCGCGCTTCCACATCTGCTGGATGGCCACCGCCAGCTTGCGATGACTTTCGCTGGTGTTGTAGAGCAGCTCGGTGGGCGGAAAGCCAGTGCCGTTGGGATAACCCGCTGCGGCGAGCAAAGCGCGCGCACCCTCGGGATCGTAGGCGAAGCCCGGCGGCGCGGTATAGCCGAGCGTGTCCGGTGGCGTGAAGGCGTAGGCCGGGAGCTGGCCGCCCTTGGTGACGTGGTCGACGATCTGCTGGCGGTCGATGCTCATCGCCAGCGCGCGGCGCACGCGCGGGTCGGCGAGTTGCGGCAGCCGGGTGTTGAAGCGATAAAAATAATTGCCCAGATAGGGCTCCACGCGCAGGAATTGCGGCGCGTCCTTGCGGTACACCGCGATCTTGTCGGGTGGCACCGAGCCGGTGATGTGCAGTTGCCCGGCGCGGAACATGCGCTCCTCGGTGGAGACGTTTTCCACCGGGTAATAGTGGATGGCGTGGAGTTTGACCTTGGCGGCATCCCAGTAGGTCGGGCTCTTCTCCACCACCACGATCTTGTTCAACTCCCATTGTTTCAGCACGAAGGGCCCGTTGCCGACGAAATGCCCGGCGCGGGTCCAGGTGCTGCCGCGTTGCGTTGGATCGCCGTATTTTTCCAGCGTCGGCCGGTGCACCGGGAACATGCTGTAGTGGTCGAGCAGTTGCAGAAAATAGGGCGTGGAATTGGCGAGCGTTACGCGCAGGGTCTGTTCGTCCAGGACTTTGATGCCGACCTGATCGAAATCCTTCAACTTGCCGGTGGCATAGGCTTCGGCATTTTTGATTGGGAAATACATGTAGGCGTAGAGATTGCCGAGGCTCGGCTGCAGCGCCCGCCACCAGGACCAGGAAAAATCCTGCGCTGTCACCGGATCGCCGTTGGACCAGCGCGCGTTCGCGCGCAGATGGAAGGTGTACACCAGGCCGTCGTCGCTGATCTCCCATTTTTCAGCGACACCGGGAATCGGCTCCAGCGTTGTCGGATCCTTGAGCACGAGTCCTTCGAGCAGTGCAATGATGATGTAGTTTTCCGGCATGCCGGTCACGATATGCGGGTCGAGCTCCTGGGGTTCGGCGCCATTGCCCCAGTGCAGGATCTGGTCGCGGTCGCCGGCCTCGACGCGGGTCTCGCGACCGCCGCAGCCCGTAAGCGCCAGTCCGCACAGCAGTGCCGGCAGCAGCAGATGGCGGATTTGTGCGATTCTCATCAGCATCTCAGGTACGGCGTCAGGGCACGGATGGTACGCGAGGGTCGGGGCGAGGCAAAATCGGATCGGCGTCGCGGCCGAGCCGACGGCCCTGGTTGTACTTGGTGATCATGCCCGAAACAACGCCACGACCGGAGCAAACCCGCCCCGCGCGACTCGGTGCGCCAAAATGCCTGCCGGGAGAACCTTCCATTTTCCGGCATTCGCGGCGCGACATCCGAGGTTGTGAAGACGCGCTGCAATGAACCGGCTGCCGAAGCCGTTTTCCGCAGTCCGTCAAAGCCCGCCAAGCAATTCGCGCAGTGTCGCGGTGATACGGCCCAGTTCCTCACGGGTGATGACGTAAGGCGGCATCAGATATACCAGCTTGCCGAACGGGCGCAGCCAGATGCCGCGTTCCACCAATTCGCGCTGCAATGTCGCCACATCCACGGGCTTTTTCATCTCAACCACGCCGATGGCGCCCAGTACCCGCACGTCGGCGACGCCGGCATGGGCGCGGCAGGGCTCCAGCTCCGCGCGCAACTGCGCCTCGATGGCGGCAATGCGTTCCTGCCAGGGCGAGGCAAGCAGCAGTTCGATGCTGGCATTGGCGACGGCGCAGGCCAGCGGATTGCCCATGAAGGTGGGGCCGTGCATGAAGACGCCGGCTGCGCCGGTACAGATCCCGGTGCTGATTTTTTCGCTGCACAGGGTCGCGGCCAGCGTCAGGTAGCCGCCGGTGAGCGCCTTGCCCAGGCACAGGATGTCGGGGCTGATGCCGGCCCACTCGCAGGCGAACAGCTTGCCGGTGCGGCCGAAGCCGGTGGCGATTTCGTCGGCGATCAACAGTACCTCGTGGCGATCGCACAGCTCTCGCACCCGGCGCAGAAATTCAGGCGCATAAAAGCGCATGCCGCCGGCGCCCTGGACGATGGGTTCGAGGATGACGGCGGCGAGTGCGTGCGCGTGGGCGTCGAGCTGGTGTTCAAAATCGATGATGTACTGGTCTTCCCAGGGTGCATCGAAAGCGCAGCCGGGTGTCTCGGCAAAAAGCTGGCGCGGCATCGCGTCGGCGAACAGGTGATGCATGCCGGTGACCGGATCGCACACCGACATGGCAGCGAAGGTGTCGCCGTGGTAGCCGCCGCGCAGCGCCAGCAGCCGGTGCTTCGCCGGGCGCCCCTGCGCCTGCCAGTATTGCAGCGCCATCTTGATCGCCACTTCGACGCTTACCGAGCCGGAATCGCACAAAAACACCTTGTCGAGGCCCGGAGGCGTGAGCGCGACCAGGTGTTGCGCGAGGCGCGCCGCCGGTTCGTGGACGATGCCACCGAACATCACATGGGCCATGTCGGCGAGCTGGTTCGCGACGGCGGCATTCAGTACCGGATGGTTGTAGCCGTGGATGGCGCACCACCAGGACGCCATGCCGTCGATCAACTGGCGGCCGTCGTCGAGTTCCAGGGTGCAGCCGTGGGCGCGTCGCACCACATAGGTGGGCAGCGGCTGGATCAGCGAGGCGTAGGGGTGCCAGAGATGCTCCCGGTCGATGGCGCGGATTTCGGCGGCGGAGAACGGGGTCATGGCGATGTGCGCTGGCGTGTCAGGCTTGGATTGTATGTCGGCGCAGGGATTGCCTGAAATCTTGGTTCAAACCCGCTATTGCTATATGCTCGCCTTACATCTCCGCAACTACCGAGCTGCCGTGAAACCCCGACTGATCCTGTTGTTGGCGCTGCTGTTGAGTCCGTCGTTGTTTGCCGCCCCCAGCGCGCAGTACTGGGCCGAATGGGATCGCAGCGATGAGCTCAATCCCGCCACCATCGATCACGGCAGTTGGGATGGTTTGCTGCGCAAGTATGTGGTGGTTCGCCACAAGTCGGGCATCAACCGGTTTCGCTACGGCGAGGTGTCGCCGGCGGACAAGGCCCTTCTCGACAGCTACATCGAGGCGACCGCCGCCATTGATCCGCGGGCTTATTCCCGCGCCGAGCAGCTTGCCTACTGGATCAATCTCTACAACGCGCTGACCGTCAAGCTGGTGCTGGACCACTACCCGGTCACCAAGGTGAACAGCATCCAGGTGGCTGGCGCCGATGCCAGCGATGGTCCCTGGAGCGCCAAGCTGGTGAAGGTGGCGGGTACCGAGCTGTCGCTGGACGATATCCAGCACCGCATCCTGCGACCGATCTGGAAGGACTACCGCGTGCTCTTCGGACTGGCGTGCGCGGGACTGGACTGTCCGGATATTCAGCCCGAGGCCTGTACCGGACCCAACAGCCGCGAACTGCTGAGCAACGCGGGTCGGGATTTCATCAATTCGGATCGTGGCGTCTCGATTGCCGGCACCAAGGGCCCGCTGCGGGCATCCAGTATTTTCGACTGGTATGAAAGCGACTTCGCCGCGGATCACAAAGCGCTTTTGAAGCTGTTTGCGCACTACGCGGAAGACCGCAAGGCGCTCTATCTGCTGGGATACACCGGCGATATCCAGTATCACCAGGACTGGACGCTGAACGCGCCCTGACGCCGTTCGCGCGGACTGCCTGGCGCGGCTGGCCGCAACCCCGCGCGGGCCGCTAAAATGGCGGCCCCGCATCCCGATTGACCCCCATGTCCGAACTGCACGGTCGCGACCGTCTCGAATACAACAAGCTGCAAAAACGCCTGCGCCGCAACGTCGGCAACGCCATTGCCCAGTACGGCATGATCGAAGCCGGCGACAAGGTGATGGTGTGCCTGTCCAGGGGCAAGGACAGCTACGGCATGCTCGACATTCTGCTCAATCTGCAAAGGACGGCACCGGTTGCGTTTGAACTGGTGGCGGTCAACCTCGATCAGAAGCAGCCCGGATTTCCCGAGCAGGTGCTGCCGGATTATCTGACCCGCATCGGCGTGCCGTTTCACATCCTCGAAAAGGACACTTACAGCATCGTCACCGAGCTGGTGCCGGAGAACAAAACCTACTGCGGGCTCTGTTCCCGGCTGCGGCGCGGCACCCTGTATGGCTTCGCCGAAGAGATCGGCGCCACCAAGATCGCCTTGGGCCACCACCGCGACGACATCATCGAGACGCTGTTTCTGAACATGTTCCATGGCGGCAAGCTCAAGGCGATGCCGCCCAAGCTGCTCTCCGACGATGGCCGCAACATGGTGATCCGCCCGCTCGCGTTCTGCCGCGAGGACGATCTCGCCCGCTACGCCGAGTACCGGGAATTTCCCATCATTCCCTGCAATCTGTGCGGCTCTCAGGACAACCTGCAGCGGCAGGTCATCAAGGAGATGTTGCAGCAGTGGGAGCGCGCGCATCCGGGCCGGCTGGAAACGATTTTCTCGGCGATCTGCAATGTGGCGCCGTCGCAGCTGGCGGATTCCGCCCTGTTCGACTTCACCGGGCTGCAACTGCGCCGCGCGCCTTCGCGGCGGATTGCGGCGGTGAATCTGGGCTGAGTTGGGCGCCGCTTGCCGGCCCCGGTCAGGCCGCGTGCGCCCTTGCGGTGGCGCCGAGGTAGCTGCTGACGAAATCTTCCGCGCTCCCGCTGGGCCGGCTGTGGAAATGGCGATGCCAGTGGCGGGCGAGTCCCGCGATATCCTCGGCGTCGGGGAGGTTCTGCCCATGCCGCCGGTAGATCATCCAGGCGATGGCGGTGGCGTACTTGAGGTTGGTCGCGAGTTCGCCGTGGGGGTCGCACAGGAAACCGTGCTGTCCTGCGAGGCCGCGCACCCGGCTGGCCAGCTCCGGATCGCCTACCAGATATTTGTCCCAGACCGCGCGGTGGGCGGCCGGCGAAATCCGGTAGATGCCGAGCCGCCGCCCCTCGCGCAGGCGCGCGCTGTGCCCGGATTCCTGGAGCGCGGTCCCCAGAAGCAGGTTTTCCGCCGCTGGCGACCAGTCCCCGAGCTGTTTCAGAGCGGTGCGGATGACGCGGCGCAGATCACAGGTCGAACACATCGGGCAATTCTCCCTGAGGTTCGGATGCATGGGAAAATAAAATTGTTTCGTATTTCTATCAGGTTAAGCTCGGTGATTCAACCAAAACATTAAATTTTGACCCTATCTTTGGGGAGCTGTTGCCGCTATGGATGTCGCGCCATCCAGAATGGCAGCCATGGCGCCGGGTCGATAGCCTTGTCAGGGTGTCGAGATGCGCCCAAGTCCCGGGGGGGAACGCGATGATCGAAGTGATCGAGGGCGATATCACCGCGCTGGCGGTGGATGCCGTGGTGAACGCCGCCAACAGCCGGCTCGCGGGCGGCGGCGGGGTCGATGGCGCCATTCATCGCGCCGCGGGCCACGCCACCTTGCAGGCGGCCTGCCGGGCGCTGGGCGGCTGCCCCACGGGCGAAGTACGGCTGACGCCGGGCTTCGCGCTGCCGGCGCGGGCCATCATCCACGCGGTGGGGCCGGTCTGGCAGGGCGGTGGCGCGAACGAGGAAGAACTGCTCGCGCGCTGCTATCGCAATGCCATGGCGATGGCGAACGCCGAACGGTTGCGGTCGCTGGCGTTTCCCGCCATCAGCTGCGGGGTGTACGGCTTTCCGCCCGAGCGCGCGGTGCCCATTGCGGTGCGCGAGGTGCGTGATGCGATGACGCGCTCCACGACCGTCGAACGGGTGATCTTCTGTTGTTTCGACGCCGCCATGGCGGCGCGTTACCGGGCCGAGCTGGCGCGGAGCGGGGCTACATCTCCGCCATGACTTCGATGCCGAGCAGATCCAGTCCGGTGGCGAGGGTGCGCGCGGCCAGCTGGCACAGGGCCAGGCGACTCGCCCGCAGTTCGGGCGCGACATCCGGCTTCAGGATCGGACACTGCTCGTAAAAACTGGTGAAGAGACTCGCGAGTTCATAGAGATAGTTGCACAGCACATGGGGGTAGGCCTCGGCCGCCACCTGGTTCAGGACTTCGCCGAACCCCAGCAGCGCCAGTGCCAACCGGCGCTCCGCCGCCGTGGCAATGCCGATGGGACCGGGAGTGGCGTCGGGAGCGCTCTGCGCCGCGCGGCGGAAAATGCTCTGGATACGCGTATAGGCGTACTGGAGATAGGGCGCGGTGTTGCCGTCGAAACTCAGCATGCTGTCCCAGTCGAACACATAATCGTGGGTGCGGGTCTTGGCCAGATCGGCATATTTGACCGCCCCGATGCCCACCTTGTGGGCGATCTCGGCGTGGGTCGTTGCGGCCAGCGCCGGGTTTTTGGCCGCGACCAGCCGCGCGGCCCGAGCCACCGCTTCGTCCAGCAGCTCCGCGAGCTTGACGGTGCCGCCGCTGCGGGTTTTGAACGGCGTGCCGTCCGGCCCCAGCATGGTCCCGAAGGGGTGGTGTTCGAGCGCGACATTCGCACCGACCAGGCCGGCCTTGCGTGCCAGGGCGAATACCTGCTTCATGTGCAGTGACTGGCGCGCATCGATGAAGTAAAGAATCCGCTCGGCGCCGAGCGTCTGGCTGCGATAGCGCAGCGCCGCGAGGTCGGTGGTGGCGTAGAGGTAGCCGCCGTCCGATTTGCGCACGATCACCGGGCTCGGCCGGCCCTGCTTGTCGGCCAGTTCGGGCAGGAATGCCACCAGCGCGCCCTGGTCTTCGGCGGCGAGGCCCTGCGCGGTCAACAGCGCGGCGATCTCCGCGAGATCGTCGTTGTAGGCGCTTTCCGGACGGATGTCGGCATGCGTCAGCGTGACGTTGAGCTGGCGGTAGATCGCCTCGCTGTGGGCGATGGAGATGGCGATGAAGCGCTGCCAGAGCGCATGGCAGTGGGCGTCGCCCGCTTGCAGGCGGACCACATAGTGGCGTGCCCGGGTGGCGAATTCGGCGTCGAGATCGAAGTGGGCCTTGGCGTTCTGGTAGAACTGTTCGAGGTTGGCGAGGGCGAGGTCCGATGCTTCGCCGCCGTCCAGATGGTCTTCCAGTTCGGCGATCAGCATGCCGAACTGGGTGCCCCAGTCGCCCATGTGATTGTGGCGGATCACCTCGTGGCCCAGGTATTCCAGCACCCGTACCACGGCGTCGCCGATGATGGTGCTGCGCAGATGGCCGACGTGCATCTCCTTCGCCAGATTGGGCGAGGAATAATCCACCACGGTGCGCACCGGATGCGCGGCGAGTGGGCAGAGACGGTGCGCGTCGTGCAGATCGTCCAGCAGCCGGGCCAGAAAATCGTCCGCGAGATGGATGTTGATGAAGCCGGGGCCCGCGATCTCGACCCGGCTCGCGATGTCGGCGAGCTGCGCCCGGGCGACGATACGTTCGGCCAGATCGCGGGGTTTGACTTTCATTTCGCGCGCGGCGCCGAGCGCGAGATTGGCCTGAAAATCGCCGAATTCGGGGCGCGTACTGGGTGCGGCCAGATGGTCGGTGGGGGACACGGCGATGCCGCAGGAGGTTGCGGCATCGCGAAGGCGCCGGTCGAGCAGATTGCGGATGCTCATCGCAGGCTCATTGGGCCGGGGAGCAGGCATTCTAGTGGCGGGAGAGGGGATTGCAACCTGCCGGCGCTGCGGCACGTGCCGCCTCGGTCGCTGCCGTCGGTGTGCTAGTCTCGAGGGCCGCCTTTCGATTGAATGGAGACCCGCCGTGAGTGTCCGGCAACAGATCGAAGATAAATTGCGCGCGGCGCTTCCCCTCCAGATGGTGCGCGTCGAGAACGAAAGTCACCAGCACAATGTGCCGCCCGGCGCCGAGACCCACTTCAAGGTGACGCTGGTGGCCGACCGCTTTGCGGCGCTGTCCCGGGTGCAGCGTCACCGGCTGGTGTATCAGCTGCTGGCCGAGGAACTCGCCGGGCCGGTGCATGCGCTCGCACTGCATGTCTATGCGCCGGCGGAGTGGGATGACCGCGCGCAGGCCCCGGAGTCGCCGCCTTGCCAGGGCGGTTCCGGCGCGGGCTAGCGGGTTGCGGAACATCCGCCGCAGCTACCGGTTTCCCGCCGTACTTAATCTGGATCAATTCGACGGGGGATTCGCGCCTAATCTGGATCAACACCGCGCTTCCTGCCTCCTGCTGCAATGACGCGACCGATCAGTTGTAGAGGGGAAGCAAGATGAAACAGCGCAAGATGCTGGCGTTGGCTGTGGCGGGGGTGTTTACCGCGGGCCTGGCCGAGGGGCCGTTGGCCTACCAGGCCGGGGATCTGATTCTGCGCGCGGGAGTGGCCTCGGTGCAGCCCAACGAGCACAGCGATCCACTGGCGCTCAACGGTACCAAGTTGTCGGGGACCAAGGCCGGAATCGATAACAACGAGCAATTGGGGCTGACGCTCACCTACATGTTCACGCCGCGGTGGGGTGTCGGCGTGCTGGCGGCGACGCCTTTCGAGCACGATATCAAGGCCAAGGGCGTGGGCGTGGATGCGGGTTCCGTCAAACATCTGCCGCCCACCGTAACCCTGCAATACTTTCCCCTGGGTGCGACCTCGCGCTGGCAGCCCTATGTGGGCCTGGGCGTCAACTACACTTTGTTCTTCGACGAAAAGGTCGATGGCCAGTTGGAGGGGGCGGGGTTCGGCCCGGGCAAGCTGCATGTGGATAACTCCTGGGGCTGGGCGGGGCAGGCGGGGCTCGACTATCAGATCGACGACCATTGGCAGCTGAATGCGGCGGTCTGGTATCTGGATATCGATACCGATGCCACCTTCAAATTTGCCGCCAATCGCATCACGACCGGCGTCAATGTCGATCCCTGGGTCTACATGCTGGGCGTCGGTTACCGCTTCTAAAGCGTTTCAGTCGCAACCTCGTCGGGCCGGTAGCTGCTACCGGCCCGATCGCGTTTTTGTAGAGCGGCCCGGTCACTCAACAGAGGTAAACCGATCCAGTGGCGCCGCTCCAGACTGCGCCAGGTTTTGCGGCGGAAAGTTTCGTGGCATGGCCTGAATCCGTGCTAAACAGTACCCTCCGCGCCACCTGTCGCGACGCAGTACCGCACGCCATCGAGGACCGGCCATGAAACATGAAGTTTTCGGTTTTGACGCCTATTCGCCCGCCGAGATCGCCGAGCGCGTACAGAAAGTCTGCGTCATCAAGGCCCACATGCCCCTGCTCACCATGTGGATGCTGGCGATACTCGCCGGCGCCTTCATCGGTCTCGGCGCGCTCTTTTTCACGCTGGTGGCCAGCGATCACAGCCTGGGCTTCGCCAGTTCCCGAGTGCTTGGCGGTGTGTGTTTTTCCCTCGGACTCATTCTGGTCGTGGTAGCCGGCGCCGAGCTGTTCACCGGCAACAATCTGCTGGTCATGGCCTGGGCGGAAGGCTGTCTCACCACCCGCGACGTACTGCGCGACTGGGCAATCGTCGGCGCCGGAAATTTTGTCGGCGCCGCAGGGCTTGCGGTGATCGTTTATCTGTCCGGGTACGGCGCGCTGAATAACGGGGAGGTCGCACGCACCGCCGTCCAGATTGCGATGGCCAAGTGCGCCCTGCCGTTCTGGGAAGCGTTCTTTCGCGGCGTGCTGTGCAACGTATTGGTGTGCATGGCGGTGTGGATGGCGATGGCGGGGCGCAGCGTGGTCGACAAGGCGGTCGCGATCATCTTTCCCGTCTCGGCGTTTGTCGCGGCCGGGTTCGAGCACAGCATCGCAAACATGTATTTCATTCCGCTGGGCATGCTGCTGCGCGAAAGTCTCACGGTGCCGGTCCCCGGCGCCGAGATCATCAGCGGGATTGGCCTGGCTCGCAACCTGGCACCGGTGATTCTCGGCAACCTGATGGGTGGCAGTGTGCTGGTTGCGCTCGTCTACTACGTGATCTATCGCCGTGGCCGCCCCGGATGAACGATCCCGGCCGGTAGCTGCCGGGAAGCGGGATTTTGGGGCTTCTTCGGGGATTTCTTGCGCACCGGACCTTCCGGGTCGAGGGCTGTCCCTGCAAAAGCCGAGGTCCGTCAAACGGCGGGGAGATTCGGCGTGTTACCGCTGGGCGTCGAAGGATTGTCCGGTCACGCCCCGACTGTCCGGCCCCATCAGGTACAGATAGGCCGGCATCAGGTCGGCAGGCGTTTTCAGCGTTGCGGGATCTTCGGCCGGGTACGCGGCGGCGCGCATGGCGGTGCGGGTGGCGCCGGGGTTGATGCAGTTCACGCGAATCCGGCTGGTGCGCTCCAGCTCCGCCGCCAGCACCTGGCTCATTCCTTCCACCGCGAATTTGGATACCGCATAGGCGCCCCAGAACGCCCGGCCCTCGCGGCCGACGCCTGAGGACGTGAACAGTACCGAGGCCTCGGTTGCCTGGCGCAGTGCCGGCAACAGTGCCTTGGTGAGAAGGAATTCCGCCGTCACGTTGACTTGCAGCACGCGTGCCCAGCTGGCCGCTCCGTAGTTGGCAAGGCTGGTGCGCTCGCCCAAGAGCGCGGCATTGTGCAGCAGGCCATCCAGACGACCGAATTGGTCGGTCACCTGCTCCGCCAGCTCCCGGTAGTGGGTTTCGGTCGCACCTTCGAGGCAGAGCGGGTGGATGGCGGGCTCGGGGCCGCCGCTGGCCAGGATTTCGTCGTAGACGCTTTCGAGCTTGGCGACGGTGCGGCCGCACAGGATCACCGTGGCGCCGTGGCGCGCGAAAGTGATCGCGGCGCAGCGACCGATACCGGCGCCGGCGCCGGTGACCAGAATCACCCGGTCGTGCAACAGGGTCGGGGCGGGCGTGTAGTTGCTGGGCAGGGCGGAAACAGTCATGGCGGCGGAGAGGTTCTCGGCGAGGTCAAAACAGCAGATCGTGAAGCTCGTGGGCGCTGGCGATGCGGTGGTGCGCGTTCCAGTCGGCGGGGTTTTCGCTGGCGTCTATATAGCCGTACACCGCCGCCACCGTGCGCGTGCCGGCGCTGAGCCCCGCGTCGATGTCGCGGCGGTGATCGCCGATCATGACGCTGGCCTCCGGTGCGACCCCGAGCCGGGCGCAGGCGAGCAGGATCGACTCCGGATGCGGCTTGGTATGGGTGACGTGATCGGGGCAGATCACCGCGCCCGGCGCCGGCGACAGGTTCATGTCCCGCAGCAGCGGCGTGGTGTAGGTGCTGGGCTTGTTGGTGACCACCGCCCAGGGAATACCGGCTTCGCCCAGGCGCGCGAGCACGGCTTCGATACCGGGAAAGGGCCGGGTGTGGCGCGACAGGTTATCGCGATAGACCGCAAGAAATTCGGCGCGGATCTGCTCGAACAGGGGATCTTGGGCGGTGCAGCCGAAGGCGCGGGCGACCAGACCCGCCGAGCCATCGGTGACGAGCGTGCGAACCTCCGCATCGGGAAGCGCCGGCATGGAGCGCGCTTGCAGCAACTGGTTCAGGGCGTAGGCGAAGTCCGGCGCGGTGTCGAGCAGGGTGCCGTCGAGATCGAACAAAACGGCGCGGTAGCGGCTCAAGGGGCTGCCCCGGCTGCGCTCCGCGTGGCGTGGAGCAGGTAGTTCACATCGACATCCCGCGCCTGCAGGCGATAGCTCCTGGTCAGCGGGTTGTACAGCATGCCCGTCATGTCATGCACCTCGAGACCGGCGCTGCGACACCAGCCGGCGAGTTCCGCCGGGCGGATGAAGCGGGCGTAGGTGTGGGTGCCGCGCGGCAGCAGACCCAGCAGGTATTCGGCGCCGATGATCGCCAGTGCAAACGCCTTGGGATTGCGGTTGATGGTGGAAAAAAACAGGTGGCCGCCGGGTTTGACCAGCTCCGCGCAGGCGCGCACCACGGCGGCGGGATCGGGGACGTGCTCCAGCATTTCGAGGCAGGTGACCACGTCGAAAGAGCCGGGCGCCTCGGCGGCCAGTGCTTCGGCGGCGATGCGGCGATAGTCCACGGCGACGCCGGACTCGATGCCGTGCAGTCGCGCCACCGCGAGCGGTGCTTCACCCAGGTCGATGCCCGTCACCTGGGCGCCGCGACGCGCCAGGGCCTCGGCCAGGATGCCGCCGCCGCAGCCCACGTCCAGGATCCGGCTGCCGGCCACGGGGGCGCGTTCGTCGATCCAGTTGGCGCGCAGGGGGTTGATCTCGTGGAGCGGCCTGAACTCGCCGGTGGCGTCCCACCAGCGCGCGGCCAGCGCTTCGAAGCGCGCGATTTCGGCGGGATCGACGTTGCCGTGGATGGAGGAACCGGAATCAGCAGTGGACATGGACAGTCACCGACAGGCGTGGGGTTTCAGCGGGTATTGCCGGCGAGGCGGTCGCGCCATTCCCGGACGCGCGCGGTCAGCGCCGGCAGGTCGATGGTCTGGTGCGCGCGCGCGTCGAGGACACAGTGCCCCGCCACCCATGCGTGGCTGACGCGCCGGCCACAGCCGGTGTACACCAACTGGGACAGCGGATTATACAGAGGCATCGCGCCCGGATCGGTGAACTCGACGGCGATCATGTCGGCGGCCTTGCCCGCTTCGAGGCTGCCGATTTCGGTGTCGAGGCCAAGTGCTGTGGCGCCGCCGAGCGTCGCCATTTCGATCACTTCGGCGGCGCCGAGGCGGGACGGGTCGCCACTCAGACCCTTGGCGAGCAGCGCGGCGGTCTGCATTTCGCCGAACAGGTCGAGGTCGTTGTTGCTCGCCGCGCCATCGGTGCCCAGCGCCACCGGGATGCCCGCGCTGCGCAACCGATGTACGGGGCAGAAGCCGCTGGCGAGTTTGAGGTTCGATTCGGGGCAGTGGATCACGCTGGCGCCGGTGGTGGCCAGCAGTTCGCAATCGCTCGCGTCCACCTGCGTCATGTGCACGCATTGGGTCGTCCGCGACAGCAGTCCGAAGCGGTGCAGCCGGGCGCTCGGGCGCTCGCCGTGCGTGGCGATGGCTTCGGCCACCTCGCGCGCGGTTTCGTGCAGGTGGATGTGCACGCTGGCTTCCAGTTCTTCGGTGTAGGTTGCGATGCGTTCCAGGGTGGCGTCGGCCACGGTGTAGGGCGCGTGCGGGCCAAAGGCGATCCGCAACAAAGGATCGCCGCGGTTGTCGTCGTAGACCGCGAGGCCCTTGTGGAGATACTCGTCGGCATCGCGCGCCCAGGGCGTCGCGAATTCCAGGATCGGAAAGGCAATCTGGGCGCGGATGCGGGCCTGTCGCGCAACGCGGGCGACCTCGTCGGGATAGAAGTACATGTCGGCAAAGCAGGTGGTGCCCGTGGCGAGCATTTCCGCGATGGCGAGCCGGGTGCCGTCGGCGACGAAATCGGCGCTTACCCAGCGCGCCTCGGCGGGCCAGATGTGCTGTTCGAGCCAGGTGGTCAGGGGCAGGTCATCGGCGAGGCCGCGGAACAGCGTCATGGCGGCGTGGCCATGGGCGTTCACCAGGCCGGGCATCAGCAGACTGTCGGGAAGGTGCAGGAACTTCGCCGCCGGATGCTTGCGGATGGCCTCGGCGCGCGGCAGCAGCTCCAGGATGCGCTCCCCCGCGATGACCACGGCGCAGTCGCGATAGACCGCCCCCCGCGGTATCACGGGCACCACCCAGCCGGCGGAAATCACCCGATCGGCGGGTGGCGCGTGCGGCGGCGAGGAGGGCGACGGGCTCATGGCGGCGGCAGTATAACTCGGCCGGGATGATGGGGCCCTGTGCTACAATGCGGCGCTTTTTTGAACGCCTGCGACCGCGGGTCGAGCCTGCCGGTACCGGCAACGATTGTCCGAGAAGTGACGCGAGATGAGTGAGTCGATCGCCAGAGAAATCTTTCCGGTAAACATCGAAGATGAGCTGCGCCGGTCCTATCTGGACTACGCCATGAGCGTCATCGTCGGGCGGGCGCTCCCCGATGTGCGCGACGGGTTGAAACCGGTCCACCGGCGCGTGCTGTTCGCCATGAGCGAGCTCAACAACGACTGGAACCGCGCCTACAAAAAATCGGCGCGGGTGGTCGGCGACGTCATCGGTAAATACCATCCCCACGGCGATTCCGCGGTCTACGACACCATCGTGCGCATGGCGCAATCGTTCTCGCTGCGTTACCCGCTGGTGGACGGCCAGGGCAACTTCGGTTCCATCGACGGCGATGCGCCGGCGGCGATGCGCTACACCGAAATTCGCATGGCGCGCATCGCCCATGCGCTGCTGGCCGATCTCGACAGCGAAACGGTCGATTTCGCGCCCAACTATGACGAGACCGAGCAGATCCCCACGGTGCTGCCGACCCGGGTGCCCAACCTGCTGGTGAACGGCTCGTCCGGGATCGCGGTCGGCATGGCCACCAATATCCCGCCGCACAATCTGTCGGAGGTCATCAAGGCCTGCATCGCGCTGCTCGACAATCCCGAGTTGAGCGTGGATGAGCTGATCGAAATCGTGCCGGGGCCTGACTTTCCCACGGCCGGCATCATCAACGGACGCGCCGGGATCGTCGAAGCCTATCGCACCGGGCGCGGTCGCATTCTGGTGCGGGGCCGGGCGCATGTGGAGCCCATGGAAAAGGGCGATCGTGACCGCATCGTGATCACCGAAATACCCTATCAACTCCAGAAAACCCGGCTCATCGAAAAAATCGCCGAGCTGGTGAAGGAAAAGAAAATCGAAGGCATTTCCGAGCTGCGCGACGAGTCGGACAAAGACGGTTTGCGCGTGGTGGTCGAGCTCAAGCGCGGCGAGTCGGGCGAAGTGCTGCTGAACCAGCTCTATGCCCAGACCCAACTCGAAACCGTGTTCGGGATCAATATCGTCGCCCTGGTCGATGGCCAGCCGAAAATCCTGAACCTGAAGCAGCTCATCGAAGCCTTTATCAGGCACC
The DNA here is from genome assembly GCA_016191205.1 of Gammaproteobacteria bacterium. Classification (GTDB taxonomy): domain Bacteria; phylum Pseudomonadota; class Gammaproteobacteria; order Pseudomonadales; family Porticoccaceae; genus JAGPUQ01. The sequence continues at coordinate 61,217 of JACPPB010000032.1, forward strand.
GCCGCGAAGTGGTCACGCGCCGCACGATGTTTCTGCTCCGGCAGGCCCGCGAACGCGGTCATGTACTGGAAGGTCTGGCGGTGGCGATCGCCAATATCGATGCGGTCATCGAGTTGATCAAGGCGTCGCCCAGCGCCGCCGAAGCGCGCGAGGCCCTGATCGCCCGGGCGTGGGACGCGGCGGCGGTGATGCCGTTTCTGACTGTGGCGGGTCACGACGCCAGCCTGCCCGACGGCGTCGATCCGCAGTGTGGATTGCACCCGGACGGCTATCACCTGTCGGAACCCCAGGCGCGCGCGATCCTGGAATTGCGCCTGAATCGCCTGACCGGGATGGAACACGCCAAGCTGCTGGAGGAATACCGGGAGAAGCTGGACGAGATCCGCGATTACCTCGACATTCTCGGCGACCCGGAGCGCCTGAAAACGGTCATCCGCGACGAAATGCTCGCCATCGATAAGGATTTCGGCGACGCGCGGCGCACCGAAATCGTCGCTTCGCAGCTCGATCTCACGATCGAGGATCTGATTCCGGAAGAAGACCGTGTGGTGACCATTTCCCACGCCGGCTACGCCAAGAGCCAGCCCCTGGTGGACTATCAGGCGCAGCGGCGCGGCGGTACCGGACGATCGGCGACAGCGGTCAAGGAAGAGGATTTTGTCGAGCGCCTGCTGGTGGCGAACACCCATGCGACCATCCTGTGTTTCACCAGCGCCGGCAAGGTGTACTGGCTGAAAACCTACCAGATCCCACTTGCCGGTCGGGGTGCGCGGGGCCGACCACTGGTGAACCTGCTGCCGCTTGAGCAGGACGAACGGGTGACGGCGATTCTGCCCGTCACCGAATATCGCGAGGATCGGTTCGTGCTGATGGCGACCGCCGCCGGCATCATCAAGAAAGTGGTACTGACGGAGTTTTCACGCCCGCGCAGCGTCGGGTTGCGCGCGCTGGATCTGGATCCGGGTGACAGCCTGGTCGGCACCGCGATCACCCGCGGCGACCAGGATGTGATGCTGTTTGCCAGCACCGGCAAAGCGGTGCGTTTCAATGAAGCCGACGTGCGGCCCATGGGACGCACCGCGCGCGGCGTGCGCGGGATGCGTCTGCCCGAAGGCGAGCGCATGATCTCCCTGATCATTCCGGAGACGGGGCAACGGGTGCTTGCGGTGAGTGCCAATGGTTATGGCAAGCGCACCGAGCCCGACGAGTTCCCGGTGCACAACCGGGGTGGGCAGGGCGTGATTGCCATGCAGACCTCCGCGCGCAACGGCCCCGTGGTAGGTGCCGTGCAGGTCGCCGACGGCGATGAAATCATGCTGATTTCCGATCAGGGCACCTTGGTGCGAACCCGGGTTGACGAAATTTCCGTGCTCAGTCGCAACACCCAGGGCGTGCGTCTGATCCGGGTGCGCGAAAACGAAACCCTGGTGGGAATTGCGGTCGTCAGCGACGACGGCAGCGATCACGGAAGCGAAGTGGAGGCCTGAGATGACGTCGTCATCGGACAACGGCGCGGTGGCGCTGGCGCGTCTGCGTGAACAGATAGACGCCATCGATCGGCAGCTCATGGCGCTGTTGAGCGACCGTGCCCGCTGCGCGCAGGGGGTGGCGAAGGTCAAGGCCGACAGCGGCGATGCCCAGTTTTATCGGCCGGAACGCGAAGCGCAGATTCTGCGCGCGGTGAAGGAGAACAATCCCGGGCCTTTGCCGGCTGAGGACATGGCGCGGCTGTTCCGCGAGATCATGTCCGCCTGTCTGGCGTTGGAGCAGCCCGTAAAAGTCGCTTTCCTCGGGCCGGAAGGCACCTTCACCCAGGCGGCGGCGCTCAAGCATTTCGGACATTCCGCCGTGGCGGTGCCGTTGCCCGCCATCGACGAAGTGTTTCGCGAAGTCGCGGCCGGCGCCGCGGACTACGGTGTGGTGCCGGTGGAAAACTCCACGGAGGGCGTGGTCAATCACACCCTCGACAGTTTTCTCGATTCGAGCTTGCAGATTTGCGGCGAGGTGGAACTGCGGATTCACCAGCATCTGCTCATCGGTCCCAACACCAAGCCGGACAACATTACGCGGGTCTATTCGCATCCGCAGTCGTTGGCGCAATGCCGCAAGTGGCTCGATGCCCATCTGCCCAAGGCCGAGCGCGTGACCCTCAACAGCAATGCCGAAGCCGCGAAGCGGGTGGCGGGTGAATGGAGTTCCGCCGCCATCGCCGGTGCCATGGCGGAATCCCTGTATGGACTCACGCGCCTGCACAGCAATATCGAGGATGAGCCCGATAACACCACGCGGTTTTTGATCATCGGGCGCAGCGATGTACCGCCCAGCGGCGATGACAAGACTTCGGTCATGGTGTCGGTCAAGAACGAGCCCGGCGCGCTCTACCGGTTGCTGGAACCGTTTCGCAATCACGGTATCGATCTCACCCGCATCGAGACCCGGCCGTCCCGGAGTCGCAAATGGAGCTATGTTTTCTTCATCGACTTCGCGGGCCATCGCGACGATCCCGCGGTGCGGCTGGCACTCGACGAAATCCGTCCCACGGTGGTCGAGCTGCGACCGCTGGGGTCTTACCCGCGCGCGGTGCTCTGAACCGGTGTCGCGGAAGGTGAGCGAACGCCAGGTCGGAGTCGGGCGCCTGTTGATCGTCGGACTGGGCCTCATGGGTGGCAGTCTGGCGCTGGCCGCGCGCCGCCGGGGGCTGTGTCGTGAAGTCATCGGCTATTCGCGCAGTGAAACCACCCTGGCCGACGCCCGGCGCCTGCATGTGGTTGACCGCATCGAAGCCCATCTGCCGACGGCCTTGTCCGAACTGAGAGCCGGTGATCTGGTGGTGATCGGTGTGCCGACCCAGAGCGTGCCGGACATCCTGGCGGAGATCCGCTGCCACACCGACAGCGACGTGACCCTGACGGATGTGGCGAGCGTGAAGGGCAGCGTGGTGGCGGCGGCGCAACGGGTCTACGGCACCATGCCGCCGCAGTTCGTGCCCGGGCATCCCATCGCGGGGTCCGAGAGAAGCGGCGTCGGCGCGGCGCGTGCCGATTTGTACGAGCGGCACGAAGTCATCCTGACGCCGGTCGCCGAGACCGACCCTGTCCATCTGGAGCGGGTGCGAAACCTGTGGTCCGGTGTCGGCGCTCAGGTCAGCGAACTCACCCCGGCGATCCACGATCAGGTGCTGGCCGCCACCAGCCACCTGCCGCATATGCTCGCGTTCGGTCTCGTGGATACATTGGCGGAAATGGCGCGCAGCCAGGAAATCTTTCGCTACGCCGCCGGTGGATTTCGGGATTTCACCCGCATCGCGGGCAGCGACCCGGTGATGTGGCGCGATATCGCGTTGGCGAATGGTGAGGCATTGGTGGCGGTGTTCGATCGCTTCGAGGCGCAGCTCGCCGCCTTGCGTGCGGCGATTGCGAGCGGCGACAGCGACTTTCTCACCGGGATTTTCACCCGGGCCCAGGCTTCCCGCAGGCATTTCGAGGTTATGCAGGAGAGCAAACCCTATATGAGTATCTCCACCAAACGCAGCGCCTACCGCGTTGCCCCGGGCGGCAGTTTGACCGGCGATATCCGGATCCCGGGCGACAAGTCGATTTCCCACCGCGCCATCATGCTGGGCGCGCTCGCCGAGGGCGTGACCCGGGTGCAGGGTTTTCTCGAAGGGGAAGACAGCCTCGCGACACTCCAGGCATTCCGGGACATGGGCGTGGTCATCGAGGGGCCCGATCATGGCGCGCTGGTGATCCACGGCGTTGGCATGACCGGGCTGAAACCTCCGGCGGGGCCGCTTTATCTGGGTAATTCCGGCACTTCCATGCGCCTGCTGACCGGCTTGCTGGCGGGGCAGGGCTTCGCTGTCACCCTGGCCGGCGACGAATCCCTGTCGCGCCGCCCGATGCGGCGCGTGACCGAGCCTCTGGCGCGCATGGGCGCGCAGATCGCAGCGACCGCCGCCGGTACGCCGCCGCTCGCGATTGCCGGTGGTCATCCGCTGCGCGGAATTCGCTACGATCTGCCCATCGCCAGCGCCCAGGTGAAGTCATGCCTGCTGCTCGCCGGTCTGCGCGCCGAGGGCGAAACCGATTTGCTGGAGCCGGCGCCGACCCGGGACCATACCGAGCGCATGCTGCGCGGCTTTCAATACCCCGTGCGCAATGAAGGGGGCCGCATCCGCCTGACTGGCGGCGGCAAGCTGGTGGCCTGCGATCTCCAGGTGCCGGGCGATATTTCATCCGCGGCGTTTTTCCTGGTCGGCGCGAGCATTGCTCCCGGTTCCGATCTCACCCTGCGCGGGGTGGGCGTCAACCCGACCCGCGACGGGGTGGTTCATATCCTGCGCGCCATGGGGGCCGATATCGAGCTGCTCAATGCGCGCGAAGTTGGCGGCGAGCCGGTGGCGGACATCCGGGTGCGCGCCGCGCCGCTCAAGGGCATCGCCATACCGCCGCATCTCGTGGCCAATGCCATCGACGAATTCCCCGCGTTGTTCATTGCCGCCGCCTGTGCCGAGGGTATCACCGTGCTGACCGGCGCCGAGGAATTGCGGGTCAAGGAGAGTGATCGCATTCAGGCGATGGCGGACGGGTTGAGCGCGCTGGGCATCGACGCGCAGCCGACACCCGACGGCATCCGCATCCTGGGCGGCACGCTCGGCGCGGGTACCGTCGAGAGCCATGGCGATCACCGTATCGCCATGGCCTTTGCCATGGCCGCGCTGCGCGCGACGGGAACCGTTGTCATTCACGACTGCAATAATGTGCTGACCTCCTTTCCCGGTTTCCCGCAACTGGCGAGCGGCGTCGGGCTGGGTATTGTCGAGGTGGCGGAATGAAGGATGCAGCGATGCCGGTGATCACCATCGATGGGCCGAGCGGGGCGGGCAAGGGGACGGTCAGTGTGATTCTGGCCCGTCGGCTCGGCTTTCATTATCTCGACAGCGGCGCTCTATACCGGCTACTCGCGGTGGCAGCGGCGCGCCACCAGGTGACGCTCGACAATATCGATGGCCTGGCCGTGCTGGCCGCGCACATGGATATCCTGTTCCGGATGGCGCCCGGCGACGCGGAGCCCAGCATTACGCTGGAAGGCGAGGATGTCACGCGGTTACTGCGTGGCGAGCAGATCGGCGCGCAGGCGTCCCGGATCGCCGCCATCCCCGAGGTCCGTGCCGCGCTGCTGCGCCGGCAGCGGGTCTTTGCCCGCCCGCCGGGCCTGGTTGCGGATGGTCGGGATATGGGTACCGTGGTATTTCCTGACGCCGCGCTCAAGGTGTTCCTCACGGCAAGCGCCGACGAACGTGCCAGGAGACGCTATAACCAGTTGATTGGCAAAGGGGAAACTGCTAGCCTTCGCGACCTTGTCGCACAGGTCAGCGAGCGCGACGAGCGGGATCGCACCCGCCCGGTGGCGCCGTTGCGACCGGCGGAGGATGCGACGGTGGTGGACTCCACCACCATGACCATCGACGCAGTCGTCGAAGCGATTCTGACGCTGGCGCGCGAGCGGTTGCGGTAGCAGCCCCCGCGCGGTGGATTTTAAGAATGGGTGCGCGGCATTGATTCCAGTCCGGGCCGCGGACTCTTTACCAAGCAGACAACCCCTGGGCTGGCAGCGGGTTGGCGCGCAAGCGCACCACTATGAGTATCAGACGCAATGAGCGAAAGTTTCTCCCAACTCTTTGAAGAAAGCCTGAAAACTGTCGACATGGTGCCCGGCACCATCGTCACCGGTGTCGTGATCGATGTGGACAAGGACTGGGTCACGGTCCATGCCGGACTGAAGTCCGAAGGCATCATTCCACTGAGCCAGTTTTTCGACGAAAACGGTATCGCCACGGTTGCCATCGGCGATGAAGTCCAGGTGGCCCTGGAGGCGGTCGAGGACGGGTTTGGTGCTACCCGTTTGTCAAGGGAGAAAGCCCGCCGCGCGGAATCCTGGATGGTGCTGGAAAAGGCCTTTGCCGACAGCAAGGCGGTAATCGGAATCATCAGTGGCAAGGTCAAGGGCGGTTTTACCGTGGACCTGGATGGCGTGCGCGCCTTTCTGCCCGGCTCCCTCGTCGATGTCCGGCCGGTGCGCGAAACCACGCACCTGGAAGACAAGCCGCTTGAATTCAAGATCATCAAGCTCGACCAGAAACGCAATAACGTCGTGGTTTCGCGCCGCGCCGTCATGGAAGCCGCCAACAGCGTCGAGCGCGAAGAATTGCTGCGCACCCTGGAGGAAGGCGTGGTCCGCAAGGGTGTGGTCAAGAATCTCACCGATTACGGCGCCTTTGTCGATCTGGGCGGCATCGACGGTCTGCTGCACATCACCGATATGTCCTGGAAGCGCGTCAAGCATCCGAGCGAAGTCGTCGAAGTGGGCGACGAGATCGATGTCAAGGTGCTCAAGTTCGATCGCGAGCGCAACCGTGTTTCCCTTGGTCTCAAGCAACTGGGCGAAGATCCCTGGAGCGACATCGTGGCGCGCTACCCGCGCAATGCCCGTCTGCCCGCGACCGTGACCAATCTCACCGACTACGGCTGCTTTGCCGAGCTGGAAGACGGCGTTGAAGGTCTCGTGCACGTCTCTGAAATGGATTGGACCAACAAAAACATCCATCCCTCGAAAGTGGTCCAGGTCGGCGACCGCATCGAAGTCATGGTGCTGGATATCGACGAAGAGCGGCGCCGCATCTCCTTGGGCATGAAGCAGTGCCTGCCCAATCCCTGGGACGAGTTCGGCAAGATCCACTCCAAAACCGATGTCATCAAGGGCACCATCAAGTCGATCACCGACTTCGGTATCTTTATCGGCCTCGAGGGTGGAATCGACGGACTTGTGCATCTGTCCGATATTTCCTGGAACCAGCCCGGCGAAGAAGCGGTACGCAATTATCGCAAGGGCGACGAGATCGAAACGGTGATTCTGGCCGTGGATCCGGAACGTGAGCGAATTTCGCTGGGCATCAAGCAGCTTGCCGACGATCCATTTTCGAATTACGTTACCCTCAACGACAAAGGCGCCATCGTTAACGGCACCGTTCGTGAAGTGGATGCCAAGGGCGCCATCATTGATCTTGGCGATGGCATCGAAGGTCAGCTGAAAGCCTCTGAAATCGGTCGGGATCGCGTCGAGGACGCCCGCAACGCCCTGCGGGTCGATGACAAGGTGGAAGCCCAGATCATCAATATCGATCGCAAAAATCGTGTCATCAACCTCTCGATCAAGGCAAAAGAGTCGACCGACGAGCGGGCTGCGGTAAAAGCGCACAAACGCCAGGACGTCGAGGCCATGCCCAATACGACCATCGGTGACCTGATCAAGGCGCAAATGGACAGCGCGGATCGCTGATCGGATTGCACGCAAAACGCGCGGTGGTTGTATGCCATTGACCAAATCTGATCTGATAGAACGCATCGCTGCGCGGCAGGACCAACTGCCGCCCCGCGATGTCGAAATGGCTGTCAAAATGATCATGGAAGAAATGGCGCGTGCGTTGATCAACAATCGGCGCATAGAAATCCGGGGGTTTGGCAGTTTCTGTCTGCACTACCGCGCGCCGCGTTCGGGACGCAATCCCAAGACTGGCGGCACTGTCGAACTACCGGGAAAATGGGTTCCGTACTTCAAACCAGGCAAGGAACTCCGTGAGCGTGTCAACGCGTCGCTGGAGCACTGACGCGCGAGGAGTCCGCAGCACCGATGTGCCGAGTCAAGGGGTTAATCTGGACGTTGCTGGCGCTGCTGGTGGCGGGCTTCGGGATCTGGTTCGCGCAGGACAACAGTGCTCTCGTTTCCCTGGTGTTGCTGGGTTTTCCCGTCGGGGAGTTGCCGTTGGCCATCTGGGTGACGCTGGCATTTTTTGTCGGCGTACTGGCTGCCGTGCTCGCGACATTGCCAGCGCTGGCTGCTGCAAGGTTGCGGCTTCGGCGTCTTGAGCGGGAAATCGCGCGACTCAAGATCGACGCCAAATGATCGTCGGTGGCGACTGATGTCCCGGTCTGCGCAGGGGTCGCGATTGATCGTGGCTCTGGATTACCCCGAAGCAGAACCAGCGCTCCGCTTTGTCCGCAAGGTGGCCCCGGAACTCTGTCGTCTCAAGGTCGGCAAGGAGCTGTTTACCGCCGCTGGACCACAGTTGGTGCAGCGCCTGGTGGCGTCCGGATTCGACGTATTCCTCGATCTGAAATTTCACGATATTCCGTCAACCGTTGCCAAGGCGGTCACTGCCGCCGGCAATCTCGGCGTCTGGATGACCAATGTCCACGCCGCGGGTGGCGGCGCCATGATGGCGGCGGCGGCAGAGTCGCGCCGTGCAGCGGGGCGAAAGCTGTTGCTGGTGGCAGTTTCCGTTCTTACCAGCCTGAATCAGGCGGATCTCGATGAGATTGGATTCGATCGGCCGCTGGAAGAGCAGGTTCTTCGTCTGGCCGCGCTGGCGCAACGCAGTGGGATGGACGGTGTGGTTTGCTCGGCACGCGAAGCGGGGGCGATACACCGCGCGCTCGGTCAGGATTTTCTCTGCGTGACGCCCGGTATTCGACCCGCCGACGGGACGGCGGCGGGTGACGATCAGGCGCGGATCCAGGCGATCCAGGCCGGCAGCAATTATCTGGTGGTGGGACGGCCAGTGACCCGGGCAGCGGACCCGGTGTCCGTCCTGCTTGATATGGCCCGGCAAATCGCTGAACATTAAGCGGGCGCGAAGTGATCGCGCCTATTCATCGACAAGGAGCACGCAAGTGCAGGGAGTTAAACATGAAAAAGGTTCATGGGTTTGAAAGGGTTGCTCTGGCGGCGTTGGCATTGGTGTTGGCACCCGCGCCACTCTGGGCGGCCGAAAGCAAGGCTGGCGTCGATAAACCTCCGGCAGTCGCCACCCAGGCAGCAGCCAAAGCCCAGGCTACGGCGAAAGCCGAGTCGGCGGTCAACGTCAATACCGCCAGCGCCGAGCAGATCGCGGCGGGGTTGGTCGGCGTGGGGCCCGCCAAGGCACAGGCCATCGTTGCCTACCGGGAGGCGAACGGTCCTTTCAAGGACGCGGCGCAACTGCTGGAAGTGAAGGGCATCGGAGAAGCGATTCTCAAGCAAAACGAGGCCAGAATCGTTTTTTAATGGTCAGCCCCGACCGCGACGGCCACGCTTTTCGGAGCGTGGCCTTTTTCGTTTCACCCGAGGCCGGCGATGCGTGAAATGAACCGACCCACGGGATCATCAAGACGTTTGCCTGCGGTCGCCCGGCGCGTGATTTCGCGTCTCTGATAGCGAGTCGATTCACTGCCGCGTGCTGATGGCGCCGCCTGCACGACAGTCTTTTGGAGCGTTGCGGAGATCGTTGCCAGTCGGCCTGCGTATTCCGCGCTGAATCAATTCAGCGCAAAGTCAAAGCCATGAGAAAGTAAAATTCTCAAGTGGCTGCAAAGGCAGCGGAGATCAAGAGGGCGGAAAAATGCACCGGGCGATTCCCGCGGGGCAGCCTTTAGCGGCTGTCCCGCGGGGAAACGTGTTTGGCTCCGCCTGCTGGACTCGAACCAGCGACCCAATGATTAACAGTCATTTGCTCTACCGACTGAGCTAAGGCGGACTGGCAGGGGGCGCATGATAAAAGCGGCCATGCGCATCGTCAACCGATGATGCGGCTGGATTGCGTTATAACCGGGCCGCCCGGGGATTTCTGCCCGCGCGCCGGTGTCGGCGCGCTGTGCCCGGGTTCACTGCTAGAATTCCCGCGCTCCCGGAGGGCAGGCCATCGTGACACCAGACAAACCACTCACCGTCGTCAGCGATTACCAACCGGCCGGCGACCAGCCGGCCGCCATCGCCGCACTGGTCGAGGGACTGGAGTCCGGACTTGCGGCGCAGACGCTGCTCGGCGTCACCGGCTCGGGCAAGACCTTCACTGTGGCCAAGGTGATCGAACAGGTTCAACGACCCACCCTGGTGCTGGCGCACAACAAGACTCTGGCGGCGCAACTTTACGGGGAACTGCGCGATTTTTTCCCACGCAATGCCGTCGAGTATTTTGTTTCGTACTACGATTACTACCAGCCGGAAGCCTATGTGGCGGCGTCCGACACCTATATCGAGAAAGATGCCTCGATCAATCAGCACATCGAGCAGATGCGGCTGTCGGCGACCAAGGCACTGCTCGAACGCCGCGATGTGGTGGTGGTGGCGACGGTGTCGGCGATCTACGGTCTGGGCGATCCCAATTCCTATCTGAAAATGCTGCTCCATGTGGTGCGCGGCGACCGCGTCGATCAACGCGCCATTCTGCGCCGGTTGACCGAGCTGCAATACAGCCGCAATGACATCGGGTTTGATCGCGGCAACTACCGGGTGCGGGGCGACGTGATCGACATTTTTCCCGCCGATTCGGATGAACTGGCGGTGCGGATTGCGTTGTTCGAGGACGAAGTCGAGAACATTCAACTGTTCGATCCGCTGACCGGCGCGGTGGTACAGCGGGTGCCGCGCTGTACCATCTATCCGAAAAGCCATTATGTGACGCCGCGCGAGACGATTCTGGCGGCGGTCGATCTCATCAAGGTGGAGCTGGAGGAGCAGCTTGCCAGGCTGCGTGCCGCCGACAAGCTGGTCGAAGCACAACGGCTGTCGGAGCGCACGCGCTACGATCTGGAAATGATGCGCGAGCTGGGCTACTGCCCGGGAATAGAAAACTACTCGCGTTATCTCTCGGGCCGGCAGCCGGGTGAGCCGCCACCCACGCTGTTCGCTTACCTGCCGGCCGACGCGCTGCTGGTGATCGACGAATCCCATGTCACCATCCCGCAGCTCGGCGGCATGTACCGGGGCGATCGCTCGCGCAAGGAAACCCTGGTCGAATACGGATTTCGCCTGCCCTGTGCGCTCGATAACCGGCCGTTGCGGTTCGATGAGTGGGAGCGGCTGCGTCCCCAGACCCTGTTTGTGTCGGCGACACCGGGCCGCTACGAGGCAGAGCACGCCGATGCCGTGGTGGAACAGGTGGTGCGGCCCACGGGGCTGGTGGACCCCCGGATCGAGGTGCGACCCGCGGTCACCCAGGTCGATGATGTGCTGGGCGAGATTCGCACCTGCCCGGCGCTGGCTCAGCGCGTGCTGCTGACCGTGCTGACCAAGCGCATGGCGGAGGATCTCACCGAATATCTGGCCGAACACGGCGTCCGGGTTCGCTATCTGCACTCCGACATCAATACCGTCGAACGCGTGGAAATCATCCGCGATCTGCGCCTGGGCGAGTTCGACGTGCTGGTTGGCATCAACCTGTTGCGCGAAGGGCTGGACATGCCGGAAGTTGCGCTGGTGGCGATCTTCGATGCCGACAAGGAGGGCTTTCTGCGCTCCGAGCAATCCCTGATCCAGACCATTGGACGGGCAGCGCGCCACCTCAAGGGCCGCGCCATTCTCTACGCCGATGTTGTTACCGGCTCCATGCGCCGCGCGATCGAAGAGACCGACCGGCGCCGCCAGAAGCAGCTCGATTTCAACCGCCTGCACGGCCTGGTGCCCAAGGGCATCAGCAAGCCCGTCGCGGATGTTCTCGAAGGCGCGGTGGCGGCACGCAAGGATCGCCGTCAGGCGCGCGTCGCCGAACAGGAGCAGCGCTATGTCATGGCCGCCGCCGACCTGTCGCCCGCTGCGCTGGCGCGGCAGATCGCGGCGCTGGAAGAGAAGATGCACGCCCATGCGCGCAATCTGGAGTTCGAGCAGGCGGCTCAGGCGCGGGACGCGCTCGCCGCACTCAAGCGCGGGGTTTTTGCGGCGACCGCTTGAGCCGCCAGCTCGGATCGCGGTTCAGTCGATGGTTTTTGCCTGAGACTCCGCGTTGCCGGTGTAGTCCGCCGGGGTCAGCGCCAGCAACTGCTGGCGTGCGGTCTCGGGTATCGGCAGCGTCGCAATGAACGCGTGCAGGGTTTCAGCGGTCATGGCCTGGCCCCGGGTCAGCGCTTTCAGTTTTTCATAGGCCTCGGGCACGTTGTAGCGCCGCATCACGGTCTGGATGGGTTCCGCCATGACTTCCCACGCGCGCTCCAGATCCTGGGCGAGTCGCGGCCGGTCGATGTCCAGTTTGCTCAGTCCCTTCAGCGTGGCCTGATACGCGATCAGGCTGTAGCCGAAGCCCACGCCCATGTTGCGCAACACGGTGGAGTCGGTGAGATCGCGCTGCCAGCGGGATATCGGCAGTTTGGCGGCGAGATGCGCAAACAATGCGTTCGCGAGTCCCAGATTGCCTTCGGAATTTTCGAAGTCGATGGGATTGACCTTGTGAGGCATGGTCGAGGAGCCCACCTCGCCGGCGACCGGGCGCTGGCGGAAATAGCCGAGCGCGATGTAGCCCCAGATATCCCGGTCGAAGTCGAGCAGCACGGTGTTGAAGCGGGCGATGGCGTCGAACAGCTCGGCCATGTAGTCGTGGGGTTCGATCTGGGTGGTGTAGGGGTTCCAGCCGAGACCCAGCCCGGTGACGAAGCGGCGCGCGATGTCCGGCCAGTCGAGCTCCGGATAAGCGGCAAGGTGCGCGTTGTAGTTGCCCACCGCGCCATTGATCTTGCTGAGCAGCTCGACCGCGCGGATCTGGCGCAGTTGGCGGCGCAGGCGGGCGGCGGTGTTGGCCAGCTCCTTGCCCATGGTGGTCGGTGAGGCGGTCTGGCCGTGGGTGCGCGCCAGCATGGGCACTCCGGCCAGGCTCTTCGCCAGGTCCGCGATCGCCGCCGTCAGGTGGTCCATCGCCGGCAACATCACATCCGCCAGTGCGCCTTGCAGCATCAGGGCGTGGGACAGATTGTTGATGTCCTCCGAGGTGCAGGCAAAGTGCACGAATTCGGAGGTGTGCTCGAACCCGCCCAGCGCCGCGAGTCGCTCCTTGATGAAATACTCCACGGCCTTGACGTCGTGGTTGGTGACCGCTTCGATGGCCTTGATACGCGCGGCGTCCGCGGGGCTGAACGCGCTTTGAATACTGTCGAGGGCCGCGGCGGCGACGGCATCCAGCGCCGGCAGTTCCGGAATGCCGGGTTCGGCGGCGAGATGGCGCAACCATTCGAGCTCGATCCGGACCCGGAAGCGGATCAGGCCGTATTCGCTGAAGTACTGCCGCAGCCCGGCGATTTTGGCGCCATAGCGTCCGTCCAGCGGTGACAGGGCGGTCAGTGCCGTCAGTTCAGTGCGCGCGGGGAGTTCCATGGCAGCCGGGTGTTGAAGCGGGACGTCGATTTTACCGGATTGGTGGGGGCGTGACGGTAGCGGCCATCACGGCCGGCGTTGCAGCTCCCGCAACCGCTCGAGGAGTTGCCGGCGGTGGACAAACAAATGCCAACGCCGGCCACCCACCTGGTGCCACAGCACGGCCGAGCGGATGGCGGCAAACAGCAGGCAACGCACCCGGGTGGCGACCGCCGGCTGTTGCAGGTAGCCGCTCTCGCCGCGCACCTGGATACGCAGGCTGTAGCGGCCCAGGGTGTCCTGATAGACCTGGGCGAGGTTGGCGAGCACATTGTCGTGGTTGGGAGAAAACAGGGCGGCCTGTTCGGCGGCGCGCGCAATGCCGGCATAGATCCGCGCGCGATTGGCAGGATCGTGCTGAAGCCTGCGCTGCAGATACAGCACGTTGACGGCATAGCGCATTACTTCCGTCGACAACGCGCGCCGCTCCCCGCCGAGCAGCCGCTCCAGGAACTCGATACCGGCGCGGAGGTTGCCGGTACCCTGATACAGCGCCGCCGCGTCGTTCGGATTCTGTTCCAGCAGCGCCATCATGGCGACGCGCAATTGCTCCACCGGCACGGTGCCGGTGCGCGCCAGTTGATCGACCAGTTGGCAGTAGTGGAGTACGGCCGCGAGCGCGATGGCCTGTTCTTCACGAGCGCTGCGCGCCATGTCAGCGGATCCCGGCGGTGATCACGCCGCCGCCCAGGCATTGTTCGCCGCGATAGAAGACCACCGACTGTCCCGGGGTGATCGCGCGCTGGGGTTTGGCGAAGCTGACCTCGCAACCCTGCGGCGTGACACTGAGGGCGCACGCCTGATCGGGCTGGCGATAGCGGGTCTTGGCGGTACATTCGAAACGCGCGGATCCCGGCGCGTCCTGCAACCAGTTCAACTGCTCCGCGTGCAGACCGCGCCAGTACAACAGGGGATGATCGATGCCCTGCACCACCAGCAGGGTGTTGGTGTCCAGACGTTTTTCCGCGACATACCAGGGCGCGTCGGCACCACCGCGGACGCCGCCGATTCCCAAACCTTCGCGCTGGCCGATGGTGTAGTACATCAGTCCCTGGTGCTCGCCCAGTACTTTTCCTTCCGGGGTCGCGATGGGGCCGGGTTGGGCGGGCAGGTAGGTTGCCAGAAAGTCGCGGAAGCGGCGCTCGCCGATGAAGCAGATGCCGGTGCTGTCCTTCTTGGCGTGGGTGATCAGCCCGGCGGTTCGCGCCAGTTCGCGCACAGCGGGCTTCTCCATCTCGCCCAGGGGGAACAGGGTGCGGGCGATGGCGTCGGGGCTGACCGCGTACAGAAAGTAACTTTGATCCTTGTTGGCATCCCGCGCGCGCAACAGGGCCGTAGCGCCGCCGTCGCGGGATACTCGTGCGTAATGCCCGGTGGCGATCCACGTGGCGCCCTGCTCCTGGCAGAACGCCAGAAATACCTTGAATTTGATCTCGCGATTACAGAGTACGTCGGGGTTCGGCGTGCGTCCGGCGCGGTATTCGATCAGGAAATGGGCGAACACCTGGTCCCAGTACTGACGGGCGAAATTGACGGCATGCAATTCGATGCCGAGGTGATCGCAGACCCGCAAGGCATCGAACAGATCTTCCTTGGCGGTGCAGTACTCGGTGCCGTCGTCCTCGTTCCAGTTCTTCATGAAAACGCCGCTGACGTCGTAGCCTTGCTCGAGCAGCAGCAGGGCGGCGACGGATGAGTCGACGCCGCCGGACATGCCGACCATCACGCGCGGTCTGGAAGTGGACACGGGATTCTCACGGAGTGACGCGGAGCGGATTTTAACAGGCTGTCAGCGGTAATCCCGCAGCATCTCCAGGGGATAGCGCATGCCGGCGAGATGATCTTCGATCACGCCCCGGACCATGGGGCTGCGATGCGGATAGTCGGCGCCCCGGATCGCTGCCGCCGGCAGCCAGAGCGCCGTCTCGATATCGGGGTCGATCTGATCGGTGATCTGGCCGATGGGTTCGCACACAAAACTCAAGCGGTGGTAGGTGGCGCCGGAAGCCGCCACAAAGCAGGCGAGACCCAGGCAGGCGATGGGCTCGATCAGCCAGCCGGTTTCCTCCAGGGTTTCGCGACGCACCGCTTCGATGGGGGATTCTCCCGCTTCCATGTGTCCCGCAGGCTGATTGAGCACCCGCTCGCCGGCGATATTCTCCACTACCATGAGGTAGTGGCCGTCGCGGGGAACCACGGCAGCGACGGTCAGATGAATCTGCGACCGCATGGGTAAATATCCTGTGTAGGAGAGCTACAGAGACGGCGCGGCAGCGTGCTAGAATCCGGCCCGTTTTGAAATTCCTTTACACAAACCCCTTGGAGGTATCAGCAAATGGGCTATGAACACATCGTCGTGCCGGCTACCGGAAGCAAGATCAAGGTCAATGCCGATTTTTCGCTCGACGTTCCGGATCATCCCATTATCCCCTTTATCGAGGGGGACGGTACCGGGGTAGACATCACGCCGGTGATGCGCAAGGTAACCGACGCGGCGATTGCCAAGGCGTTTGGCGGCACGCGCGCGATTCAGTGGATGGAAGTGTACTGCGGTGAAAAAGCGGCGTCGCTGTACGACGGCAACTGGTTTCCGCAGGAAACACTGGCGGCGTTGAAGGAATACATCGTATCCATCAAGGGGCCGCTGACTACGCCGGTGGGTGGCGGTTTTCGCTCACTGAACGTCGCCTTGCGTCAGGAGCTGGACCTCTATGTGTGTCAGCGGCCGGTGCGCTGGTTCAAGGGCGTGCCATCCCCCGTGAAGGAACCGAACAAGGTCGATATGTGTATCTTCCGGGAGAACTCCGAGGATATTTACGCGGGGATCGAATGGAAGGCGGGTTCTCCGGAAGCCACCAAAATGATCCGCTTTCTTCAGGACGAGATGAAAGTGACCAAGATCCGCTTCCCGGAAAATTGCGGCATCGGCATCAAGCCGGTCTCGGAAGCCGGCACCAAACGGCTGGTGCGCAAGGCGATTCAGTACGCCATCGATCAGGGCAAGTCGTCCCTGACCCTGGTCCACAAGGGCAATATCATGAAGTTCACCGAGGGCGCCTTCTGCGACTGGGGCTACGAGCTGGCGCGTGACGAATTCGGCGCGACCCCGATCGACGGCGGTCCCTGGCATGCGCTGAAAAATCCGCGCACCGGCGCGCAGATCGTCATCAAGGACGTGATCGCCGATGCCATGCTGCAACAGATCCTGCTGCGCCCGGATGAATACAGTGTCATCGCCACCCTCAACCTGAATGGCGACTATCTGTCGGATGCACTCGCCGCGCAGGTGGGCGGCATCGGCATCGCACCCGGCGCCAACCTCTCCGACGAGGTGGCCATGTTCGAGGCTACCCACGGCACGGCGCCGAAATACGCCGGGCAGAACAAGGTCAACCCGGGGTCACTGATACTGTCATCGGAAATGATGTTGCGCCACATGGGTTGGGGCGAGGCCGCCGACCTGATCGTGAAAGGTATCGAGGCGGCGATCTCCGCCGGCACCGTGACCTACGATTTCGAGCGTCTGATGACCGGCGCCAAGCTGATGTCCTGCTCGGAGTTTGGCGACCAGATCATCAAGCATATGTGAGGATCGCATCGCCCAGCGCGGGCTCGCCGGGACCTTGTCCCGGTTGGGTCCGCGGGGTCCGGTTTCCCCGGAACCCGGTTTTGGGGGGGCAGGTCACCCGGTTCCCTGTGCCTGACGCTGCATTTCCTGCTCGCCAGCCGCCACCAGCATCGGGCTGAAGGCCATGCGGGCCGGCGTCGGCGCGATGACAGCCCGGGCAACGGCAGCTGGCGCAGTTGCGGGTTCGAGCGGTCTGATATGTGCGGCGTGAACGCCTTTTTCGCCGAACTGAACCTCAAACAGCACTTGTTGCCCGGCTTTCAGGCTCTTGTAGCCGTCCATTTCAATCGCCGAGTAGTGGGCGAAGATGTCTTCCTGATTGGCTTCCGACAGAATGAACCCATAGCCTTTGGCGTTATTGAACCACTTCACGGTGCCCTTGGTAGCGGTCATCGGTTTGCCTCCTGACAGATTCCCGGTAACGAACGGAGTCGCACCGGGGAGGGTAATTATTATTTGTGGTTATTTGCAACATAACTATCAGGGAAGAATGCGTGACAAGTCAAGTCCCTCAATCGCCCTTTGCAAACCCGTGGTGTCCGGCGTCGGCGGCGTCCCTTGATTGACCAAATTCGGTGCTTGTGGTGTGATGCGATGCCCTTTGCGGGTCCAAAAATTCTTCAGCGAATCTCCGTGCGCAGCCCGCTTTCGATACCTCCGCCGTATCGGCATCCGCGCTTGCCGGGAGCGCGTTACCAGGAGCAAACATGACAGCTCAACAGACCATCGACATCCGGGACAAGGCCGCGATCGTCGGGATCGGTGAGACGGAATACCTGCGCGGAGCCACCCGTCCATCCGCGGAAGCCATGCTGGAAGCGACGCGCATTGCGATTGCCGATGCCGGCCTTTCGCCCCAGGACATCGACGGCATCGTGCTGCCGCCTGTTCTGATCACCGCCGAGGAGGTTGCCGCCAATCTGGGCATTCGCGACATCCGTTACTCGGTCGGCATCAACATGGGCGGTGCCAGCCCGGTGACGGCGCTGCAAAGCGCGGCGCTCGCCATCGCGGCCGGCATCGCCAAAAACGTGGTGGTGATGGTGGGCTGGAACGGTTTTTCGGCGCTGCGCCCCAAGCCGGGCGTCAAGCACCGCGAAGTGATTTCGATCCCTGCCCTGGAGCGTACGCTGACCAACTACTACGCGCCCTACGGTGCCGCTTCGCCGGTGCAGATGTACGCCTGGATCGCCATGCGCCACAAGCACACCTATGGCATTACCGAGCATGCGACCGCCGCGGTGGCCATGGCGTGCCGCAAACACGCGCAGTTCACTGAACGCGCCATCACGCGCGGTCAGCCCATGGATCTCGATGCCTACCTGCGCTCGCGCATGATCTCCGAGCCATTCCGGCTGTTTGACTGCTGTCTCGAAACCGATGGCGCCTGCGCCGTCGTGCTCAGCAGCGCCGCCCAGGCCAAGGATCTGAAGCGTCGGCCGGTCTACATCATGGCGGCGGCGGAGGGGCACCCCTATCCGGCGGATGACATTGCCAATCGTCCCGACATGTTCCACATCGGGCTCAACAACTCCGCGCCCAAGGCCTTTGCGATGGCGGGGATCAAACCCACTGACCTCGATTTTCTCCAGATCTACGACTGCTTTACCTATGTGGTCCTGCTGCAGCTGGAAGCGCTCGGCATGTGCGAGCGCGGCGCGGTCGAAGAGTTCGTCAAGGACGGCAATATCGAAATTGGTGGCCGTTACCCCCTCAACACCCACGGCGGACTGCTGTCCCAGGCCCACGTCTGGGGTCTCAACCATGTGGTGGAAGCGACCCGGCAGCTGCGCGGCGATGCCGGCGAGGTCCAGGTCAAGGACGCTGAACTGGGTGTCGTCACCGGCTGGGGCGATTTTGGCGATGGCAGCCTCGCGATCCTGAGGAGATGAGCATGACTGATTTTATTCCCAACCCGGCCCCCAGGCCCCGCCATTATCTGGACGAACAATTCTGGGAACACTGCGCGCGCGGCGTGCTGGCGTTTCAATGCTGCCTGGATTGCGAGACCTGGCGCCATATTCCCCGCTTCATGTGCGCGCATTGCGGTTCCGAGAAATGGGGCTGGCGCGAATCCAACGGCCGTGGCGAAATCTACTCCTGGACCGTGTGCCACATGCCCATGTCGCCGGAGTTCGAGACCGTATTTCCCTATGCGGTGCTGGTGGTCGAGATGGACGAGGGTGTGCGGATGACCGCGGGCCTCAAGGGCATGGACTACAAGGATCTGCGTATCGGTCTGCCGATGGAGGCCGTGTTCGAACCCCTCAAGGAGGGCGGGCAGCTGCCGTTTTTCCGGCCGCCCGGTCGATAATGATCTGTGTCAGTATTCCGATGATTTCCGGAGCATGGCGATGCCGCACTCGAAAGCCCGACTGCTCCCGCACTGGGAGGTAGTGACGACCAGTGAAATTTACCGCAACGATTTTTTCCGGCTGCGTCGCGATAGCTGTTCGCTGCAACTGAATCCGGAAGTCACCTCGCAACACTATGTGCTGGAGATGCCGGATGCCGTCGTGGTGGTACCGGTGACCGAAACCGGACTGCTCGTCATGGTTGAGCAATATCGACACGGCGCCGAAGGCCAGTTTCTGGAGTTTCCGGGCGGCCAGATCGATCCGGGTGATGTCTCGCTGGAAACCGCGGCGCGGCGCGAGCTGAGTGAGGAGACCGGCTACGCGGTGTCCTCCCTGCGCTACCTGGGCGCCCATTACCCCAATCCGGGCGCCCAGACCAACCGGATCCATACCTACCTCGCCACCGTGGTCGAGCACGGCGAGGGGCCGGTGCTCGACGTCTTCGAAAATTTGCGGGTGGTTCTCCTCACCCGTGCCGAGCTGGCGCAGCGGATCCGCGATGGCGTCGAGGTGGCGTCCTCCACGCTGGCCGCCCTGAGTTTGTTGTCATTGCTGGCCGAGCCGGACGCTCTCCCGGCATCCGCGGCGGGTTGATCCCGCAGCACGAATGGCCGGCACGTTGCCGGCGTTTTTCCCCACCCTGCACTCGATGAGGTCAACGTGGAAATAGGCGCGTTTTATCTGCCGGTGATCGGCAATATCGAAGAAATCGAAAAAGGCATGGCCGGCAAGCGGACCGATCTGTACCAGCAAATGCTCAAGGAACTGACCGAGCAGGCCCAGTACATGGACGCGCACGGCTACTACGGCATGGGCACCACCGAGCACCACTTTCACATCGAAGGGGAGGAGGTCTCCACCAACCCGGTGCTGCTCGACCTCTATATCGGAATGCAGACCCGGAATCTGAAAGTCGGCCAGTTGGGCAATGTCCTGCCGGCCCACAACCCGGTGCGTCTGGCGGAAGACATCGCCATGGTGGATCAGATGACCGGCGGCCGTGCTTTTGCGGGTTTCGCGCGCGGTTATCAGCCGCGCTGGGTGGCCACCCTGGGCCAGCAGATCGACGGCATGGCCAAGGAACCCGAGATCGGCGCCCAGGCCTACGACAATCTCAAACGCGAGCTCTACGAGGATCATTTCGAGATCATCATGAAGGCCTGGGGCAGGGATACTTTCTCCCACAAGAGCAAGTTCTGGGAGATTCCCCCGGCCAATACCTACTGGGCCACCCACGATGTCACCCGCAAATACGGCCAGGGCGTCGATGACAAGGGTTATCTGACTGAGATCGGTATTGTCCCGCCCACCTACAACAAGCGCATGCCCGACCTGTTCCAGCCCTTCAGCGTGTCGGAGCGCTCCATCGTCTGGGCACAGCAAAACAAGGTGACGCCGATCACCATCATCACCGACGTACCCACCGCGCAGGAGCATATTCGCGCGGCGCAGAAAGCGGCGGCCGACAGCGGTACGCCCTACCGCATGGGCATGACCCGGGAAATCGTGGTCGCGGACACCGATGAAGAGGCGCGGGCCATCGCCAGCCGGGCGGGCGCCTATGTATGGTGCAATTTCTTCCAGCCTTTCGGGTTCAATGCCGCGATCATGAAGAAAGGCGAAGATCCGTTCACCATCAAAAATGACTTTGAAACCATCGAGGAGCGAGGTCTGGTGATCTGCGGCAGTCCGGACACCGTCAAGCGCAAGCTGGAAAAGCTGTTCAAGGATCTGCCCTGTGATTATTTCTGGCTGTTCACCTACAACGGTCTGATCCCGCAGAACAAGATGATGCGCCATTTCGAACTGCTGACCGAGAAGGTGCTTCCGCACTTCACCGATAAAATCCGGTAAGCCTCGGCCCGGTCGGGGCGCGGTTGCGCGCCGACCGGGCAAACGCCGAATTGGGTTACAATCCGGACTTGCCGCTTTCCGGGTCCGGAGGGCAGCCCGCAATTCCCGTTTCATCGCGACAATCCGACACTGGGGTCAGCCAATGCCGATGCGCAATCGGTCCGTTTACAGCGCGGACCACGAACTCTTTCGCGATACCGCGCGCCGTTTCTACCGCGAAGAGCTCGAACCCAATATCGAGCAGTGGGAGAACGAAGGCATCATTCCCCGCGAATTCTGGCGCAAGGCCGGGGCCAAAGGTCTGCTCTGCTGCGGCATTCCGGAAACCTACGGCGGCCCGGGTGGCGATTTTTCCTACAACATGATCTCCTCGGAAGAAATCGGCTACGCCATCGGCGGCGGCAGTTGCGGTTTCGCCCTCCAATCCGACATCACCGCCTACTACGTGCTCAATCACGCCAGCGAGGAACTCAAGCAGCGCTGGCTGCCGGGCATGGTGAGCGGCGAGATCGTCTCCGCCATCGCGATGACCGAGCCCGGTGCCGGCAGCGACCTCCAGGGCACCCGCGCCACCGCCGTGCGCGACGGCGACCACTATGTCATCAACGGCCAGAAGACCTTCATCACCAACGGTCAGCACTGCGATTTCGTGATCGTGGTCTGCAAGACCGATCCGGCCAAGGGCTCCAGGGGCATGAGCCTGATCCTGGTCGAGACCGACCGTCCCGGCTTCGAGCGCGGACGCAACCTCGACAAGATCGGCCAAAAAGCCGCCGACACCTCCGAAATGTTTTTCAGCGACGTGCGCGTGCCGGTCAGCAATCTGATCGGTGAAGAAGGGCGAGGGTTCGCGTATCTGATGCAGGAACTGCCGCGCGAGCGCCTCACGGTCGCGTTCCGCGCCTGGGCCGAGGCGCAACGCGCCTTCGAGACCACGGTCGCCTATGTCAAGGAGCGCACCGCTTTCGGCAAACCCCTGCTGGAATTCCAGAACAGCGCGTTCAAGCTGGCCGAGATCAAGACCGACCTCGCGGTCGGCTGGGCCTTTCTCGACCAATGCCTTCAGAAGATCATCGCCGGTACCCTGACCGCGGAGGAGGGCGCCATGGCCAAGCTCTGGACCACCGAGCGCGAGGGCCGTATCGTCGATGAGTGCCTGCAATTGTTTGGCGGCTACGGCTACATGCGCGAGTATCCGATTTCGCGCATGTATGTCGATGCCCGCATCCGGCGCATCTATGCCGGCACTTCGGAGATCATGAAACTTTTTATCAGCCGGCAGCTTTAGCGCGTCGCAATCCATTCACCCTACTGACTCCACCACACTGACGGGGACTGACTATGATCGGTATTACAGCCTACGGCGCCTATCTGCCGCGCGCGCGTCTGCAAAAGCAGGTGATCGCCGACGCCAACGCCTGGTTCGATTCAGGGTTGCGCGGCCTGGCCAAGGGCGAGAAAGCCATGTGCAACTGGGACGAAGACACCATCACCATGGCGACCGAAGCGTTTTCCGATGCCATGGGGCGCGCGCCCGGACAAAAGCTGGCGGCCGTGATTCTCGCTTCCACCTCGCTGCCCTTCGCCGATCGCCAGAACTCGGTAGTGCTGGCGGAAGCCATGAATCTCGACACCACCAACCTGCGCACCATGGATGTCACCTGCTCGCAGCGCGCCAGCACCTCCGCGTTGCTGTCGGCGCTGGATGTCGCGGCGGCAGGGCGGGGCGATGCGGTGGTGGTCGCCTCCGAGCACCGGCTCAGCAAATGCGCCTCGCGCGAAGAAATGCTGTACGGCGATGGCGCGGCGGCGATCGCCGTGGGTCGTGACAACCTGCTGGCCGAACTGGTCGACAGCATCAGCCAGCCGGTCGATTTCGTCGATCATTACCGCGCCGAAGGCCGGGATTACGATGTCGGCTGGGAGGAGCGCTGGGTGCGCGACGAGGGTTACCTGAAAATCGTCCCGCGCGCGGTCACCGCGCTCCTCGAAAGAACCGGTGTGGCGGCCGCCGATATCGCCCACTTCGTGATGCCCACCGATCAGGGCACCGTGCCGGGCACACTGGTGAAGCAGCTCGGCATGCCGGGCACTGCCGCCACCGACAATCTGTTGCAAACCGTCGGCAGTACGGGCACCGCGCATCCACTGCTGCTGCTCGCCCATCGCCTGGAACAGGCCAAGCCCGGCGATCTGCTGCTGGTGGTGGGTTTCGGCCAAGGCTGCGATGCGTTGTTGTTCCGCGCCACGGCAAGGGTCGCGACCTGGAAACCGGCGCGCGGCGTGAGTGGCGCACTGGCCGCCGGCGTGGCGGAGACCAACTACAACAAGTTCCAGTCCTTCAACAATCTGATCGAGAAGGAACTGGGCAAGCGGTCCGAGCTGGACAAGAACGCGTTTCTGTCCGCGATGTACCGCAATCGCGCCCTGGCGAACAGCTTTATCGGCGGCAAATGCACCAGTTGCCAGACCGTGCAGATTCCCAAGGCGCATTACTGCGTCAATCCCGAGTGCGGCGCTTACGATACTCAGGAGCCCTATCCGCTGTCCGGGCAGCAGGGCAAGGTCGCGACCTGGACCGCCGACCGGCTCACCTTCGATTTCAATCCGCCGGCTTATTTCGGTCTGGTGGTGTTCGACTGCGGTGGTCGCCTGATGATGGACATGACCGAAGTGGATCCGGCGACCTTCGATACCGGCGCCACGGTCAGCGTCCACTTCCGGATCAAGCAGATTGATAGCCAGCGCGGTTTCCGCAAGTATTTCTGGAAAGCCGTTCCGGTTCGTTGAATTCACCATTACACAGAGGAGCCACCACCATGGCCAAGGGAATTCGAGACAAAGTTGTGATCCTGGGTGCCGGTTGCAGCAAGTTCGGCGAGCGCTGGGATGCCGAGCCGGCCGATCTGATGGCCGAAGCCTTCGAGGAATGCCTGGCTGACGCGGGCATCGAGAAAAACCAGATCCAGGCCGCCTGGCAATCCACCGGCATCGACGCGTTCAGCGTCGGGCCGGGTGCCATGCCGCTCAGCATCGCGCTGCGCCTGCCCTATATCCCGGTCACCCGGCTGGAGAACTACTGCGCCAGCGGCACCGAAGCGTTCCGCGCCGCCACCTACGCGGTCGCCTCCGGCGCCTGCGACATTGCCTTGGCAATGGGCTTCGAGAAACTGAAGGACACCGGCTACGGCGGTCTGCCGCAGCGCTCCCGGGGTGTCACCAACGACATGTACTACCCCAACCTGTCCGCGCCCGGCATGTTTGCCCAGCTCGCGTCCGGTTACCGCGCCAAGTACAAAACCGACAAGCTCGATCTGAAGCGCGCGATGGCCCATGTCTCGGTGAAAAGCCACGCCAATGGCGCCAAAAATTCCAAGGCGCACCTGCAGCGGGCGATCACCGAAGAACAGGCCATGAACGCGCCCATGATCGCCGAGCCGATCGGGCTGTTCGACTGCTGCGGCGTCAGCGACGGCGCCGCCTGCGCCATCGTCACCACGCCGGAAATTGCCCGCAGCCTGGGCAAGCGCGATCTGGTCAGCGTGAAGGCGCTGCAACTGTGCGCGTCCAATGGCGAAGAGGGCGGGTTCGGCAACTGGGACGGCTCCTATGTCGCCACCACCCGCATCGCCGCCAAGCGCGCCTACGAAGAGGCGGGCATCAAGGATCCGCGCCGTGAAATCAGCATGACGGAGGTGCACGACTGCTTCTCCATCACCGAGCTGGTCACCATGGAAGATCTGTTCCTGTCGCCCGACGGCGGTGCGGTGAAGGACGTGCTCGACGGCGTTTTCGATGCCGACGGCGCGGTGCCCTGCCAGATCGACGGCGGCCTCAAATGCTTCGGCCACCCCATCGGCGCCTCGGGTCTGCGCATGCTCTACGAGATGTATTTGCAACTCACCGGCCGCGCCGGGCCGCGCCAGTTGGCCAATCCGAAAATCGGCCTGACCCACAACCTCGGCGGTTTTCCGCATCAGAACGTGGTGAGCGTGGCCATTGTCGGGCGCTACGACGCCTGATTTCCAGTGCTGACCGAACCCCGACGGCTGTGCGTCCGGGGTTTCCCGATACAGTGTCATCGACCGGCGGCCGTGCTCCAGCAAGGCGGCCGGTCGCCAATCCTGAGCTTGCCGGTGAGGGCCGTCACCATGAATAGCGCCATCGATCAGACGCTCATCAACAGCCTGAGCGGCAGTTGGGACGGCGACCTCGCCGTTGCCCGCGCGGCCCTGGGGCAGGCGCGGGCGCTGGTGAATGCCGCCCTCGTCCATCTGCGGGCGCGGTGCAGCGATGTCAACGGTGGGCTGGTACCGGCGCTGCTCGACCAGAACCAGCTCGCCAGCTACGAGATCGCCTTCTGCGTTGCCGACCTGAGCGCGGCCGACGCCTGCGTGGCCTATGCGGCGGAAGTCGCCGCCGCCGATGCACTGGCGCCCTGGGCAACCGCCCAGTTCAGCGCCGAGGCGGTCAAAGCCGTCCTCGGTCGCCTCGGCAACCGCCCGGCCGACTACGGTCTCACTGCGCGTCAGGTGGCGGAATGCGGTCTCGCCATCGACGATCTCGGCCTCGCGGCGCACTACCTGGCCGCGGCCCGCATGGCGGAACTGGGCCGGCGTCTCAGCGCGCGGGAGGGCGATTTCCTGCCCGCCAACCTGGATGGCGAGAAGGAAATCATCCGCGATACCTTCCGCCGTTTCGCCACTTCCGTGGTGATGCCGCTGGCGGAAGGCATTCACCGCGAGGATCTCGACGTTCCCGAAGCCATCCTGCAGCCGCTGCGCGAGATGGGCTGTTTCGGTATTTCCATCCCCGAGCGCTACCAGGGTTTGCAACCCGATGCCGGCGACGACAGCCTCTACATGATCCTGGTCACCGAGGAGCTGTCGCGCGGTTCCCTGGGCGCGGCGGGGAGCCTGATCACCCGCCCCGAGATTCTCGCGCGCGCGCTCATGGCCGGAGGCACCGACGCCCAGCGCGACCACTGGCTGCCCCGTGTGGCGAGCGGCGAGACACTGTGCGCCATTTCCCTCACCGAGCCTGATTACGGCTCCGATCTGGCGGCGGCAAAATTCCGGGCGACGCGCACCGACGGCGGCTGGCTGCTCAATGGCGGCAAGACTTGGTGTACGTTCGCCGGCAGCGCGAGCCTGATTCTGGTGTTGGCGCGCACCGGCAGCGAAGCCGAAGGCTTTCGCGGCCTCAGCCTGTTTCTGGTGGAAAAACCGCGCACCCAGGGGCACGGCATCGACCTGACCCAGCCCGGCGGCGGCCGCCTGAGCGGGCGTGCCATTCCGACCCTGGGCTATCGCGGGATGCATTCGTTCGATCTGGCGTTCGAGGATTATTTCGTGCCCGACAGCGCGTTGCTCGGCGGCGAAGCCGGACTCGGCAAGGGCTTTTACTACACCATGGCCGGGCTCACTGGTGGTCGCCTCCAGACCTCCGCGCGCGCCGCGGGTGTGATGCAGGCGGCCTGCGAGCAGGCCATCGGCTATGCGCGTGAGCGCAAGGTCTTTGCGCAACCGATTGCCGACTACCAGTTGTCGCAGGTGAAACTGAGCCGGATGATCGCCACGCTGCAGGCGTCGCGCCAGTTCAGCTACGCGGTGGCGCGCTTGGTCGATGCCGGCGGCGGCAAGATGGAAGCGAGCCTGGTCAAGCTGTTCGCCTGCCGCGCCGCCGAGTGGGTGACCCGCGAGGCGCTGCAAATTCACGGCGGCATGGGTTACGCGGAAGAAGTGCCGGTGAGCCGCTATTTCGTCGACGCCCGGGTGCTGTCGATTTTCGAAGGCGCCGAGGAAACCCTGGCGCTCAAGGTGATTGCGCGCGATCTGATCGCCAACGCCTGAGCGAATCAACAGCGCAGCAACCGAACAAACATCGTCCTGATTCAGCAACAGCCAGTTGACAACGAGGGGAAACCGCTATGAGTACAACCAAACATCTCGAAGGCAAGGGCGTCGTCGTTACCGGCGCCGGACGCGGCATCGGTCGTGAGATAGCGCTGGCCGTGGCCCGCGCCGGCGGCAAGGTGATCGTCAACGATCTCGACCGCGACGTGGCGGAAGAAGTGGTCGCGGAAATCAAGGCGCTCGGTGGCGAAGCCCTGGCCAACACCGACAGCGTGGTCTCCTGGGAAGGTGCCAACAACATGGTCACCCAGGCGGTGGACAACTTCGGCAATGTCGGTGGCGTGGTGAACAACGCCGGCAACCTGCGCGATGTGATCTTCCACAAGATGACCCAGGACGATTTCGATCAGGTGATCGGCGTTCATCTCAAGGGCAGTTTCAATGTCGCGCGCGCCGCCGCCACCCATTTCCGCAATCAGGAAAACGGCGCCGTGGTCAACATGACCTCTACTTCAGGGCTGATCGGCAACTTCGGGCAGGCCAACTACGCCGCCGCCAAGGCCGGCATTGCCGCGCTGTCGAAATCCATCGCCCTCGACATGCAGCGCTACAACGTGCGTTCCAACTGCATCGCGCCCTTCGCCTGGAGCCGCCTGATCGCCACCATTCCCACCGAGACGCCGGACCAGGTGGCGCGCGTCGAAAAACTGAAAAAAATGACCGCCGACAAAGTCGCCATCGTGGCTGCGGCGCTGTTGAGCGATCGGGCCGCGCACATCACCGGGCAGATCTTCGCGGTGCGCATGAACGAGATTTTCCTGATGAGCCAGTCGCGCCCGCTGCGCTCGGTGCACGCCGGCGAAGGCTGGACCATCGACAGTATCTTCGAGCGCGCGATGCCGGCCCTGCAAAGTCATTTCTATGCGCTCGACCGCTCGCAGGATGTGTTCAGCTGGGATCCGGTCTGAGGGGAGCGGCACCATGGCCATCGACTACCAGAAACTCAAGAACCGCAAATTCGCCGAGATCGTCCACACCTACAGCGCGCGCGACACCATGCTCTATGCACTGGGCGTCGGCGTGGGCAGCGATCCCGTCGATGCCAAGGCGCTGGATTTCGTTTATGAGGCGCAACTCAAGGCGCTGCCCACCATGGCGGCGGTGCTGGCCTATCCCGGTTTCTGGCTGAAGGAGCCGGATACCGGCGTCGACTGGACCCAGGTGCTGCACGCCGATCAGGAGATCGTCATCCACAAGCCGCTGCCGCCGACGGGCACCGTCAAGGCCACGACGCGCGTCGACGAGATCATCGACAAGGGTCCGGGCAAGGGCGCGTTCATCTACTCCTCGCGCACCGTCGCGGATGCTGTCACCGGCGAACCCCTGTGCACCCTGACCCAGAACACCATGGCGCGCGGTCACGGCGGTTTTGGCGGCAGCACGGCGCCGACGCCGGCTTCCCAGGAGATTCCGCCCAGTGCGCCCGACTTCAGCTGCGATCTGCCGACCCTGCCCCAGGCCGCGCTGATCTATCGCCTGTCCGGCGATTACAACCCGCTCCACGCCGATCCGGCGGTGGCGCGCCAGGGCGGCTTCGAGCGACCCATCCTGCACGGGCTCTGCACCTTCGGAGTGGCCGGGCACGCGTTGCTGAAAACCTGCTGCGACTACGATGTGACGCGCTTTCATCGCATCAAGGCGCGCTTCTCCGCGCCGGTGTATCCGGGCGAAACCATCCGCACCGAAGTGTGGCGACTGCGCAGCGGTGTGGCGTTTCGCTGCCGCGTGATCGAGCGCGATCTGGTGGTGATCGACAACGGTTTCGCGGACGTGGGCTGAGCAGTGGCAGCCGTGGAGCAGATTCTCTCGGGGATGCGGGTGATCGAAGGCGCGGCCTTTGTCGCCGCTCCCTCGGGAGCCATGACGCTGGCACAACTTGGCGCGGACGTGATCCGCTTCGACCTTATCGGCGGCGGTCTCGACTACCGCCGCTGGCCGGTCGATCAACACGACAACAGCCTGTTCTGGGCCGGTCTGAACAAGGGCAAACGCTCCATTGCGGTGGATTTCCGCAAGCCGGAAGGCCAGGAGATTCTGGCCCGGCTGATCGGCGCGCCCGGCGAAGACGCGGGGCTGTTCATCAGTAATTTTCCGGCGCGCGGCTGGCTGTCCTGGGAGAGCCTGAAGCGCCAGCGCGACGACCTCATCTATGTGAATCTCACCGGCGACCGCCACGGCGGCAGCGCGGTGGATTACACCGTCAACTGCGAGGTGGGTTTCCCCTATCTCACCGGCACTGGCGATGAACCCGTCAATCATGTGCTGGCCGCCTGGGATGTCATCACCGGACAGACGCTCGCGCTTGGCCTGCTCGCCGCCGAACGCCACCGCCGCAAAACCGGCGCCGGCCAGTTCGTCCAGCTTGCGCTCGCCGATGTCGCGCTGGCGACCCTGGGCCATCTCGGCTTCATCGCCGAGGCGCAGATCAACGGCGAACGCGACGCCTGCGGCAACTACCTCTACGGCGCCTACGGCAAGGATTTCGTCACCGCCGACGGTCGCCGCGTGATGATCGTGGGCCTCACCGGCAACCAGTGGAGTGCGATCCGCAAGGCCACCGGACTGGGCGACGCGCTCGACCAGCTGGGCACGCGTCTGGGGCTCGATCTGCGCGCCGAGGGCAACCGCTTTCGCGCCCGCGAGCAGATCACCGGGATTCTTGCCCCCTGGTTTGCCGCGCACTCTTTCTCGGAAACGCGCGCGCGGCTCGACGCGCACGGCGTCTGTTGGGGCAAGTACCAGAGCGTGGGTGAGCTGGTTGCCTCCGACCCCGAGTGCTCGCCCGCCAATCCTCTGTTCAACGAGATCGAGCAGCCCGGCATCGGGCGCTATCTGGCGCCGGGCAATCCGCTCAATTTCGCGCAGTTTGCGCGCGCGCCGGTCGCGCCCGCGCCGCGCCTCGGCGAACACACGGACCAGATTCTGGCGGATGAACTGGGTTTGTCCGGTGCGGAAATAGGTCGGCTCCACGATGCCGGGATCGTGGCCGGTCCGGCGTAGCGGGATTGTCTGTCCCTGTTGCCGGGCAGCGGGGGGGCTTCTATGATGCCCCGAACCCGCCGTACCACCGGCGCACCCGATTTTTCGACATCAAACCAAAATCAAACCAAAACAGAGGTAAGCCCGATGGCCAGCAAGCAGGCGCAACTGATCGACAACCTGTACCGGGATTGGCAGAGCAAGCTGACGCTGGGCGGTGACATGCCCCTCGACCAGCTGCGCGAGCTGTTCGACGGCTGGGGCGATCTGTCATCCGAACCCCAGGGTGTGGAGTTTCGCGAGGCGACCATTGCGGGCGTGCCCGGCATCTGGGCGACCCCGACCGACGCTGACAAGAGTCGGGCGGTGATCTGCTGCCACGGCGGCGGTTTCGTGGTGGGTTCCAGCAAGAGTCACCGCAAGCTGTATGGCCATCTGGCCAAGGCGATGGGCTGCCCGACGTTCACCCTGGACTACACCCGCGCGCCCGAAAACCCGCACCCGGGTATCGTCGAGCAGGCGGTGGCGGTGTACGCCAAGCTGCTGGAGCTGGGCTTCAAGCCCGCGCATATCGGCACCACGGGAGATTACGCCGGCGGCAACCTGTGCACCAGCATGATTCTTTACGCCCGTCACAAGGGCCATCCACTGCCGGCCGCCTGCGCGCCCATCTCGCCCTGGTACGACATGGAAGGCAAGGGCGCGAGCCTGAAGACCAATGCCGACAAGGATCTGCTGGTGGCGCCCGGTGTATTGGAGGGCATGAGCGCGGCGTTCCTGGGCGAGAAAGGTTCGCCGACCGATCCCTTTGCCAACCCGCTGTATGCCGATCTCAAGGGTTTTCCGCCCACCCTGGTACAGGTCGGCGCCTACGAAGGACTGTTGTCGGATAGCGAGCGCTTCGTCGAGAAGGCCAAGGCCGCCGGCGTGGATGTGCAGCTCCAGGTGTTTCCGGAAATGCAGCATGTGTTCCAGTTCATGGTGGGCAATGCGCCCGAGGCGGACGACGCCGTCGCCAAGATTGCCGCCTGGATGCGGCCCAAACTCGGCCTGGCCTGAGGGGCGCGTCGAACGGGCGTGGTTTGCGGGTTACAGACATTCATTTTTTGCAGGGGGATAACAAAATGATCGAGTACAACAAGATTTTTATCGACGGCAAATGGGTGGCGGCCAGCAGCGGCGAATTCAGCACGCTCGTCAATCCCGCCACCGAAGCAGCGTTTGCCCGGGTGCCGGCGTCACATCCGCAGGATGTCGATAGCGCCGTGGCCGCCGCGCGTCGCGCGTTTCATTCCTGGTCGCGAACTTCCGCCGCCGAGCGCAAGGGTTATATCGATGCGATCTGCGCCAAACTGACCGAGCGCGCCGACGAACTCGCGAGCCTCATTTCCCAGGAGATGGGCATCCCGGTGCATTTCGCCAAGGGCATCCAGGTGAATGGCCCCATTCAGGGCCTGTCGATCTTCGGGAATCTGGCGCACACCATGGAAGAAGAACGCCAGGAAGAAGGTTATCTGGTGGTGCGCGAACCCGTGGGCGTATGCGCCTTCATCACGCCCTGGAATTTCCCGCTGTTCCAGGTGATCGCCAAGGTGGGTCCGGCACTGGCCGCCGGTTGCACCTCGGTGCTCAAGCCCAGCGAGCAGACCCCGCTGTCCTGTTTCATTTTCGCCGAAGCCTGTGAACAGGTCGGGCTGCCGGCGGGCGTGTTCAATCTGGTGACCGGCAAGGGCTCGGTGATGGGCGACGCGCTCTCCACCCATCCCGAAGTGGATATGGTGTCCTTCACAGGCTCGACCGAAGTCGGTGTGCAGATTGCGAAGGCAGCGGCGGGCGGCGTCAAGCGGGTGTGTCAGGAGCTGGGCGGCAAGTCGCCCTTCGTGGTGGCGCCCGGCGCCAACGTGGCCAAGGCCATCAAGTATGTGATCAAGGATTCCATGTTCAATTCCGGACAGATGTGCGTGCAGTTGAGCCGCATCCTGGTGCATGAATCCCAGTACGACGAAGCCGTCGAAGTCGCCAGAACCGTCGCCGATTCGCTGAAAGTCGGCGATCCCACCGACAAGGCTTCCTTCCTCGGCCCGTTGAGCTCGATGCGCGCCCGCGACAGCGTGGTGCGTTACATCGAGAAAGGCATCGCCGAAGGCGCGCGCTTGGTGGCGGGCGGTACCGAGCGGCCCGAAGGGCTGACGCGCGGTGCTTACGTGAAGCCCACCGTGTTTGCCGATGTCACCAACGACATGGCCATTGCGCAGGAAGAAATTTTCGGCCCGGTGCTCTGCCTGTTGAAATACCGCACCGAAGACGAAGCCATCGCCATCGCCAACGATACCGAATTCGGTCTCTCCAGCGGCGTGTGGGCGGAAGATCGCGAAACCCAGATGCGCATCGCGCGGCAGTTGCGCGCCGGCCAGGTCAAGGTGAACGGTCCCGCGTTCAGCTTTGCGGCGCCCTTCGGTGGCTACAAGAAATCCGGCAACGGCCGCGAATGGGGCGCCAGCGGGCTGGTCGAGTACACCGAGGAAAAAGCCATCCTGATCGGTGGTTGAGGCGCGGCGGGACTTCGTCGAGCCAGACCCACAGATCGTTTAGTTGCGGCAAGAGAGAGGAGCGGGGCGCATGTCCAGCAGTCGATTTCGTTTTCCCCGCGTCACCATGCCGGCGGCGGCGCGCGCATTGCGCCAGGAAGTGCGGGAGTTTCTCGCCGCCGAACGCGCCAGTGGCGGCTATGTCCCCATGGCCGACTGCTGGGCGTCCGGGTTTTCCGCCGAGTTCAGCCGCAAGCTCGGCCAGCGCGGCTGGCTCGGCATGACCTGGCCCCGGCAGTACGGTGGCCACGAGCGCAGCTTTCTCGAACGCTATGTGGTGACCGAGGAAATGCTCGCCGCCGGCGCGCCGGTAATGGCGCACTGGATCGCCGATCGCCAGAGCGGTACTCAAATGCTGCGCCACGCCAGCGACGAGGTGAAAAACCGCGCGCTGCCGCGCATGGCCGCGGGCCAGACCTTCTGCGCCATCGGCATGAGCGAACCCAACACCGGCTCCGACCTCGCCTCGGTGCGCACGCGCGCGGACAAGGTCGCGGGCGGCTGGAAGGTCAACGGCCGCAAGATCTGGTCCACCGGCGCCCACGGCGAAGGCTGCGACTACATGATTTCGTTGGTGCGCACCGCGCCGGTGGATGAGAAGGCGCGGCACCAGGGACTCTCGCAGCTCATCATCGATCTGAAAGCTCCCGGCGTGACTGTGCGCGGCATCGAGGACATCGGCGGCCAGGTTCACTTCAACGAGACGCTGTTCGAAGACGTGTTCGTGCCCGAGTCTCATCTGCTCGGCAAGGAAGGCCACGGCTGGAGCCTGGTGGTGGGCGAGCTTGCCCTCGAACGCTCCGGCCCCGAGCGCTTTCTGAGCAGCTTCATCGCCCTGCGCGAGGCCATGCAGGTGCTGGCCGCCAATCCCGATGACCGCACCCGCGAGGTGCTTGGCCATCTGGTGGCCCGTATCAAGACCCTGCGGCGCATGTCGCTGGGTATCGCAGGCCTGCTGCAGGAAGGCAAATCGCCGGAAACCGAAGCGGCCCTGGTCAAGGACATGGCCACCCGTTTCGAGCGCGAGCTGATCGAACAGTTGCGGGTGGTGCTGCCGGAGTCGGTGCTGCTCGGCTCCAGCGGAGTACTGCCGCGCCTGATGCGCGAGGCCATCCTGCGCGTGCCGTCCTCGACGCTGCGCGGCGGCACCAACGAGGTGCTGAAGGGCATGATCGTTCGCCAACTGGGATTGCGTTGATCGCCTCCCGCATCCTCCGCATCACTGCCCCGACAACCCACGGAAGCGATCCATGAGCGAAACCGACAGCCACACTCTCGATACAGTCATTCTCGACACGGCGACGCGCCTGTTTGCCGATTTGAGTACGTCCGAGACCATCAATGCCGCCGAAAAGGGCGAGTGGCCAGGCGCGCTGTGGCAGGCCATCGAAGCATCCGGCCTGCATCTCACCTGGGTGCCGGAGGAATGCGGCGGCGCCGGCGCCGGCATGCTCGACGGCTTTGCCGTGCTCAAGGCGGCCGGTGCGGCGGCGCTGCCGGTGCCACTGGCGGAAACCCTGCTGGCAGGCTGGCTGCTGGCCCAGGCTGGCCTGGAAGTGCCGGAAGGACCGCTGACCATTGCCCGGGGCGAGCACCGGATCGGCAACGGCGCCGTCACCGGCGTGGCGCAGGCGGTGGCCCATGCGCGTTCGGCGCGGCAGATCGTCGCGCTGGCCCGTGATGGCGCGCGCCTTCTTGTGGTCGCGGTCCCGGTGTCCGCCTGTGCGCTCACACTAGACCGCAATCTGGCCGGTGAGCCCTGGGATACGGTGGATTTCAATGGCGCGGTGGCGACCCTGAGCGCGGCGGCGCCCGTTGGTCTTGACGCCGACAGCATCGATGCCATGGGCGCCCTGGTGCGCGTGAATCAGGCGGCGGGCGCCCTGGGTACCGCGCTCGAACTCGCCATCCAGTACGCCGGCGAACGGGAGCAGTTCGGGCGCCCGATCGGCAAGTTCCAGGCGATTCAGCACATGATCGCCGACCTCGCCGGGGAAGCGGCTGCCGTCAACGCGGCGGCGGATGCCGCCGCGGAGGCGGTCGCCGCTACCGGCACTGTCGATGCCGATGCCTGGGTCGAAATCGCCACCGCCAAAGTGCGGCTGGGGCAGGCGGCCAGCGTCGGTCCGGCCATCGCCCATCAGGTGCACGGCGCCATGGGTTTCACCTACGAACACCGCCTGCACCATTTCACGCGCCGGGCCTGGGCCTGGCGCGACGAATTCGGCAACGAGACGGTATGGGCGCGACGCTTGGGCGACGCCGTGCTCGGCTGGGGCGCGGACCAGCTCTGGCCCAGAATCACGGCAGTAACCGACAAATAATCAATTAGTTAGCGTATTAACTTTGAGAGGATAATCACGTGGATTTTGCGATCACCACAGAACAGCAGGCCATTGTCGACAGCATCCGGGCGCTGATGTCGGATTTCGGCGACGACTACTGGCTTGAGCATGACGACACCGGCGAATTTCCGGAGGATTTCTACCAGGCCATGGCCAGGGGCGGCTGGCTCGGCATCACCATGCCCGAGATTTACGGTGGCTCGAACCTGGGTGTGCAGGAAGCCGCGCTGATGATGATGACGGTCGCCGAGGGCGGTGGCATGTCGGCGGCTTCGTCCATGCACATCAACATCTTCGGCCCCCACCCGATTCTGGTGTTCGGCACCGACGACCAGAAACGGCGCTTTCTGCCGCCACTGATCGCGGGCGAACAGAAAACCTGTTTCGGGGTCACCGAGGCCAACGCCGGGCTCGACACCACCCGCATCGAGACGTTCGCCAGGCGGCAGGGCGACAAGTACATCATCAACGGCCAGAAGATCTGGACCACCACGGCGCAACAGGCCGACAAGATCATGCTGTTGACGCGCACCACGCCCCGCGACCAGTGCAAGAAGCCTCACGAAGGCATCACGCTGTTCTATGCCGACATGGATCCCGCGCATGTGCAGATCAAGGAGATCCACAAGATGGGTCGCAAGGCGGTCAACTCCAACATGACCTTCTACGACAACCTCGAAGTGTCCGTCGACGACCGTATCGGCGAGGAAGGCAAGGGCTTCCAGTACATCCTGCACAGCCTGAATCCCGAGCGCATCCTGCTCGCCGCCGAGTCCGTCGGCATGGGCCGCAGCGCGCTCAAGCGGGCGGCGCAGTACGCCAAGGACCGCAACGTGTTCGGCCGGCCCATCGGCATGAACCAGTCGGTGCAGCACCCGCTCGCGGAAAACTGGATCGAGCTGGAAGCCGCCTATCTGAGCGTGATGCGCGCGGCCTGGCTGTACGACAGTGGCAAGCCCTGCGGCGCCGAGGCCAATGGCGCCAAGTACCTGGCCGCCGAAGTCGGTTTCAAGGCCTGCCAGCAGGCGGTGCTCACCCACGGCGGCATGGGCTACGCCAAGGAGTTCCACGTCGAGCGCCTGATGCGCGAGGCCATGCTGCCGCGCCTGGCGCCGGTGAGCCAGAACATGGTGCTCAATTTCATCGCCACCAATGTGCTGGACCTGCCGCGCTCCTACTGAAGTTCCGTGCATTTTTGTTGGGGGGCTGCGCCGTGACGCGAATGCCGGCCCCCCGGCGATCCAGATTGCATTCAACGCATCGTTCGGGCTTAAATCCGGCAGCGCTGGCTGCGACGAAACGGCACGCCCGCCATCGCGACGGCTGCGCACTGTGCCGGCCGCTCCGCACGTTTCAAATCCATCATCCACACCGGCCGTGCCGGCGGGCGGCGCGCTGTGCCGGCCGAGCCACCGAGG
The DNA here is from genome assembly GCA_016191205.1 of Gammaproteobacteria bacterium. Taxonomy (GTDB): domain Bacteria; phylum Pseudomonadota; class Gammaproteobacteria; order Pseudomonadales; family Porticoccaceae; genus JAGPUQ01. The sequence continues at coordinate 97,513 of JACPPB010000032.1, forward strand.
AGACAGCGCATGCCAGGTACGACCGATCCTTTTCACGGCAAGCTGTTTTCGGCCAGGTTGCGATCCACCGCGATGCTGCTGCTGGCCGTCTCCGCGTGCGGACTCGCTGGCTGTGGTCAGAAAGCGGCGGCACCCCCGCCGGCGCCGGGTCCTGTGGAAGTCGGAATCGTCACCCTTGTGGCGCGTGATGTGCTCCTGGCAACGGAGTTGTCAGGGCGGACGGTTGCGTACCGCGTCGCCGAGGTGCGACCCCAGGCGGCCGGGATCATCCAGCGCCGGCTGTTTGTCGAGGGCGCCCAGGTCAAGGCCGGAGACCCTTTGTACCAGATCGATCCGGACAGTTATCGTGCGGCACTGCAGCGCGCGGAGGCGGCGCTGCGGCAGACGCTGGCCAGCGAAAAGGTGGCGCGCCTCAAGGCGAATCGCTTCCAGGATCTGATCGCCAGGAAGTTGATCAGCCAGCAGGATTACGACGATGCCGAAGCGGTACTGAACGAGGCGGTCGCGGGTGTCGCGGTGGCTCAGGCCGAGCGCGACGTCGCCCGCATCAATCTCGAGTACACCATCATCCGTGCGCCGATCTCCGGCCGCATCGGCCGCTCGCTGATCACCGAGGGCGCGCTGGCCAAAGCGGAACAGGACGAACCCCTCGCCACCATCCAGCAAATCGATCCGCTGTACGTGGATATCACCCAGTCCAGTGTCGACCTGATACGGCTCAAGCGCGATCTCGCCGACGGCCGACTCGTCGCGGCGGATGGAACGACAGCCGCGCTGCGGCTGCTGCTGGAGGACGGAACCGAGTACGCGCACCCCGGCACGCTGGCGTTTTCCGAAGTTCGGGTCGACGAGGGCACGGGCGACGTGACGCTGCGAGGCACGGTGCCCAATCCGGATCAACTGTTGCTCCCCGGCATGTATGTGCGCGCCAAGCTCGATCAGGGGGTACGCCACAACGCGGTTCTCGCGCCCCAGAAGGGCGTGACCTTCGACTACACCGGCAAGGCGTTTGCGATGCTGGTGGGCGCCGACAACAAGGTCGAGCGCCGTTTCCTCACTGTGGACCGCACCATCGGCGATCAGTGGTTGGTCGCCGATGGACTCGCGGCGGGCGATCGCGTCATCCTCGATGGTCTTCAGAAAATCCGCGAAGGCGCCGAGGTGACCACGATCCCCGCCGCGGGAAGCAGTTCGGCCGAGGCGCACTGAGATGTCGAATTTTTTCATTGATCGACCCATCTTCGCCTGGGTGATCGCCCTCGCGGTGATGCTGGCCGGCGTGGTCGCCATCACGCAATTGCCCGTCGAGCAATTCCCGGAAGTCGCACCGCCCAGCATCGTGGTGCGCGCGGTCAACCCCGGCGCCTCCGCCGAGACGGTCCAGGACACCACGGTCCAGATCATCGAGCAGAACATGGTCGGCCTCGACCATATGCTGTACATGGCATCGAAGAGCGATTCCGCAGGTGTCGGCGAGATCACCATCACTTTTGCCCCGGGCACGAATTCCGACATCGCCCAGGTTCAGGTACAAAACAAACTGCAAGTGGCGATGCCGCTGTTGCCCCAGAGCGTGCGTGACCAGGGCGTGAAGGTGTCGAAGACCAGTCCCGGCGCCATCATGGTGGTGGGATTTTATTCCCCCAATGGTCAACTCGACCGCTATGACATGTCGGACTATGTTGCCGCCAACATCATGGAGCCGATCAGCCGGCTCGACGGCGTGGGGGACATCACGCTGTTCGGGACGCAATACGCGATGCGGATCTGGCTGGATGCCGACAAGCTGCATAGTTTCCAGCTCACCACCAGTGACGTCGTCAGTGCCATCCGCGAGCAGAATGTTCAGGTGACCGCGGGGGAGTTGGGCGCCGGACCCGCCGCGGCCGGCCAGCAGTTGAATGCGACGGTCGTCGGCCAGACGCTGCTGAAAACTCCCCGGGAATTTGGCGACATTCTGCTGCGCGTGAATGCCGACGGCGCACGGGTAGCACTGCGCGATGTGGCGCGTATCGAGTTGGGGGGAGAAAACTATCAGTTCCTGAGCCACTTCAAAGGGCGCGAAGCCACCGGCATCGTGGTCCAGCAGGCGCCGCAGTCCAATGCCCTGGAAGTGGCCGCGGCCGTGAAGGCGAAGCTCGCCGAGCTGGTGCCCTTCATGCCCGAAGGCATGGTGATGGAACTGGCTTACGACACCGCGCCTTTTACGCGCGTGGCCATCCGGGGGGTCGTCGAAACACTGATCGAAGCGATGATCCTGGTCATGCTGGTGATGTTTCTGTTCTTGCAGGATATCCGCGCCACGCTGATCCCGACCATTGCCATCCCGGTGGTGCTGCTCGGCACCTTTGGGGTACTGCACATATTCGGGTTTTCCATCAACACGCTCAGCATGTTCGCGATGGTGCTCGCCATCGGCTTGCTGGTTGACGACGCCATTGTGGTGGTCGAGAACGTCGAGCGGATCATGGCCGAGGAGGGGCTCTCGCCGCGCGATGCGACACGCAAATCCATGGGGCAGATTCAGGGCGCGCTGGTGGGGATCGGGACGGTGCTATCCGCGGTCTTCATACCCATGGCGTTTTTTTCGGGATCGACCGGCGCCATTTATCGGCAGTTTTCCATCACCATCGTCTCCGCCATGATGCTGTCGGTCCTGGTGGCGCTGATTCTGACTCCCGCACTCTGTGCCAGCATGCTCAAGCCGGCAGCGGTCGGGCACCACGGCGAGAAGCGCGGCTTCTTCGGCTGGTTCAACCGCACCTTCCAGCGCGGCGCGCTGGGTTATCAGAGCCTGGTGGCGGTTATGTTGCGCAAGACATTGCGCTACCTCGTCATCTATGGCGTGGTCATCGTGGCCGTTGCGATCCTGTTCGCCCGCATGCCCAAGGCGTTTTTGCCCGAAGACGATCCCGGTCTGATGTTTACCCAGGTGCAACTGCCCGTGGGCGCCACCATGGAACGCACTCGCGGCGTGCTCGATCAAGTCGAGCACTATTACGCCGAGAAGGAAAACAAGACCATCAAGACGGTTTTCTGTGTAACCGGATTCAGTTTTACCGGGCGTGGGCAAAACACCGGTCAATGCTACATTCAGATGTATCACTGGGACGTCCGGACCGGACCCGGCATGGACGTCAAGGAGATATCCCGCCGCGCGACCGGCACTTTCGCGCAGATCAAGGACGCGCGCGCGGTAGCCTTTTACCCGCCACCGATTCGGGCGCTCGGCAACTCTGCCGGCTTTGTTTTCGAACTCGAGGACAATCTTCATCAGGGTCACGAAGCCCTGCTCGCGGCGCGCAACCAGTTGCTGGGCGGCGCGGCTCAGGATCCGCGTCTGGCCAAGGTGCGACCCAACGGCATGGAAGACACTGCGCACTTTCAGGTGGATATCGATCGCGAAAAAGCGCGCGCACTCGGCGTCTCCATCGAATCGATCAACGCCACCCTGGCCACGGCATGGGCGTCCACCTACACCAATGATTTTCTCCACAAGGGCCGGATCAAGAAGGTCTATGTTCAGGGTGACACCCAGTTCCGGATGCATCCCCAGGACCTCGATCACTGGTTCGTGCGCAACGGTGACGGCGGAATGGTGCCGTTTTCAGCGCTGGCGACCACCCGCTGGACCAAGAAATCGCCGCGACTGGAGCGTTATAACGCGATACCTTCCGTGGAAATCGTGGGCGAGGCGGCACCGGGACACACCACCGGCGAGGCCATCCAGGCGATGGAGGAGCTCGCTGCCAAGCTGCCCCGCGGTTTCGGCTACGAATGGACGGGTATATCGCTGCAGGAGACACAGGCAGGAGCGCAGGCGCCGGTGCTGTATGCGCTGTCGATTGCCTTGGTGCTGCTGGCGCTCGCGGCGCTCTATGAAAGCTGGTCGGTGCCTTTTGCCGTGATACTGGTGGTGCCGCTGGGCGTCATCGGCGCATTGCTGGCCGCCTATGGCCGGGGCTTGTCCAACGACATCTTCTTTCAGGTGTGTATTCTCACCACGGTGGGTCTGTCAGCCAAGAACGCCATTTTGATTGTCGAATTCGCGCGCGATTTGCAGGCGCGCGGTGCCGGACTGGTCGAAGCGACCCTGGAAGCAGTGCGTTTGCGGCTGCGGCCGATCGTCATGACCTCCGGAGCCTTCATGCTCGGAGTGCTGCCGCTCGCGCTCAGCAGCGGCGCCGGCTCCGAGAGTCAGAACGCCGTGGGTACTGGCGTGTTGGGCGGCGTGATTACCGGTACCCTGCTGGCGATTTTCTTCGTGCCGGTGTTTTTCGTCGTGATCCGTCGGATATTCAAGTCCGGTTCGCACCGCGATCACGAACTGGCGGCGGAGGCCGCGGCAAAAAATGCCGATCCACCCGCACTGACCTGACGGGCCTTCGCAAAAGGACCTGGTCTCCGGAGAGAACAAGAACATGCGCCATTGGCTCGTCTTGCTGTTTTCATTCCTGCTCGTCTCGGGAGCGGGTGCCGAGCAGATCAAGGTGCTGTTGCATCTGGATCAGGCGGATCAGGCCATGACCCTCATCAACGTTGTTGAGGAAATCATCAAGGCGAATCCGGACGCTGACGTGCAGGTGGTAGTGCACGGCGCCGCGGTTACCCGCTTGCGGCGCGACGATTATCTCAATGCCGACTTTCAACGCATCATTGACCGGGGCGTTCACATCGGTGTCTGCAATGTGTCGATGACGCGCAAAGGCATGCTGCACGACAGCATCCTGACCGGCGTGGCGCTGCTGACCGAGGGCGGCATCGCCCGTATTCTTGCCTTGCAGAAGCAGGGTTATTCCTACATCAAGATTTGATCTGCTAAAGCGTCTCCGCAACCTCCTGCAACGAAAACAACTGCTGCTCCAGCATGCCTACGTGCTGGGTCCAATAAGCGGGCGTGTTGAACCAGGTGAAGGCGCGCGGAAACGCGGGATCGTCCCAGCGGCTCGCGAGCCAGTGGGTGTAGTGAATCATCCGCAGGGCGCGCAGGGGTTCGATCAGTTTCAGTTCGGCACGGCGAAATTCGTTGAAATCTTCATAGCCCGATAGGACTTCATCCAGCTGCTGGCGCTGTTCGTGAACGTCGCCCGACAGCAGCATCCAGATATCCTGCACCGCCGGACCCATGCGACTGTCGTCGAAATCGACCACGAACAAGGCGTCGTCGCGGGTGCAGAGAATGTTGCCGATATGGCAATCGCCGTGGGTGCGGATATAGCGCAACTCGGGCACATAATCGAACAGTTGCCGGCACAGGACGACGATTTGCGCGACGGCATCTTGGTAACGCGCGATCAGTTCACCGGGGATGAAGTGGTGCTGCAACAGTTGTGTACTGGGTTCGACCGCGAAATTCTCGATACTGATGGTGGGGCGGTGTTTGAAATCGCGATTTTTCGCGACACCGTGCAGGCGCCCCAATAATTGGCCCATTCTGAACAGGTAATCGAGATCGCCCGGCTCGGGCGCGGAGCCGCCTTTGCGCGGAAACAGCGTGAACATGAATTCGTTGAACTGGTGCAGGCTGGCACCGTCGATCTTGAGCGGCGCGATGACAGGAATCTCGGCGGCGTGGAGTTCGTCGAGAAAGGCGTGTTCTTCCAGGATGGCTTCCCGGGACCAGCGATCCGGCCGGTAGAATTTGGCGATGACCGGCTGCGCTTCGTCGATGCCGATCTGATACACCCGGTTTTCGTAGCTGTTGAGGGTCAGGATGCGCAGGTCGCTGACCAGCCCCAGGGACTCGATGGCGGTGATGACGGCGTCGGGCGTCAGCGCGTCATAAGGGTGAGACATGGGTGCCGCCAGGAAACTGCAAGGCGGTCATTGTAGGGGGTTATGCCGTGCGTGGCGGAGGAATGCGCACCGCGCACGACACAGGCGAGAGGATTCGCGGCACTTCCGCGTTCCTTCCGACCCGCTCAGCTTCCGAACCGAAATGCCGACACCGGTGCACCCAGCACCCGGTCGCGGTAGATACAACTGCCCGCGTCGGAACCGGCCGCACCGGCGATGACATGCAGCGGCAGCAGGTGCTCTGCGCGCGGGTGGGCGTGGCCGGCACCGGGGGCCTGGTGCCAGGCGGCGAGGCGGCGGTTGCGCGCGTCGGGAGCGGCGACGCAGGCGTCCCGCAGCCAGGCGTCGAAGGCGTCGCCGGCGGGATTGGTCTCCGGTTGGCGCATAAGGATCGCCATGTTGTGATAGCTCATGCCGCTGCCGATCAGCAATACGCCTTCGCGGCGCAACGGCGCCAGCGCGGTGCCGAGCGCGAGGTGTGCGCCGGGGTCCAGATCCGGGCGCAGGGAGATCTGCACGATGGGGATGTCGGCATCCGGATAGATCAGTTTGCAGGGGATGAATACCCCATGATCCAGACCGTGTTCGGGATCCGGCGCCGAGGCGATACCCGCCGCGCCGAGCAGCTCGCTGGCGCGATCGGCCAGCCAGGGCGCGCCCGGTGCGGCGTAGCGCAATTGATAGGTGTGCGGCGGAAAACCCTGGTAGTCGTAGATCAGCGGCGGCGCCAGCGCACTGTTGATGCGCACCGGATTGGCTTCCCAGTGCGCGGAGACGATCAACAGCGCGCGGGGCCGGGTACCCACCGTCGCCGCCAGGCCGCGCAGAAATGCGGCCATCCGGTCCCAGGTGTCAGCGGGCCCCATGGTCCAGTCCATGAAAAAACAGGGCCCGCCGCCGTGGGGGATGTAGTAGCAGGGCAGCGCGGTGGTCATCGGAGACTTCCTCTCAGCCCGCGGCGGCGCGGCGCGGTGCTTCCCGCTTCAGCAGCGGTTCGCCGGGGAGTTTGCGGACTTCCGGCAATACCTCCTTGGCAAACAGGCGCAGGCTTTTTTCAGCTTCAGCATGAGGCATGCCGGCGTAGCTGAAGACGCCGGTATAGGCGCCGGCGCCGGTGCGCTCGGTGAATTTTTTGATGGTCTCGAAGCATTTCTCCGGGGTTCCCCAGACCTGAATGCTCAGGAAGAACTTGACGACATCTTCGATGCTCTTGCTGACGTGCTCCTGCATGGCAGCGTAGGTCTCGTAGCCTTTGGTTTTTTTCAGATGCTCGCCGGCCATTTCGTAGTGCTGGACCACGGAACGGTAGTAGCCGCCGATATATTGGTACGCGAGTTCCTCGGCGCGATCGGCGTTCTCGTGGCACAGGGTCCAGCCCGCAAGGATCGGCGCCGGCGCCGCGGTGCCATTGACCTGCTTGAAGATGGCACGATAGTCGGCGAGCTCCCGATCGACATGTTCCCACGGCTTCTGCGGGATGATCAGGATGCCGATGCCGAGCTCCGCCATGATCCTGGATGACTCGGGTGACACGGCGGCGGCATAGGTGCGGCCGCGGAAAGTCTTGAACGGACGCGGGCGGATTTCCCGGCGTACCTGCTTGATGTGCTTGCCGTCGAATTCACAAAAGCCGGTTTCGAGGCCTTCCAGAATCATCTGGGCGGATTCGGTGAAATATTCGCGGCTGACATTCATGTCGCGGCCGAAGCCTTCGAATTCGACGCGGCCCAGACCGCGCCCGATGCCGAGAATCATGCGGCCGTCGGACATATTGTCCAGCATGGAGATTTCCTCGGCGACGCGCATGGGGTCGTGCCAGGGCAGCACCACGACCATGGAGCCGAGCGCCAGGTTGGGGTTGCGGCCGGCCCAGTACGACAAAAACTGGGTCACGTCCGGGCACATGGTGTAGTCGGTGAAGTGGTGCTCCACCCCCCAGATCGACTGAAAGCCCAGCTCTTCGGCGAGGTCGCCGAGCGCGAGATCGTTCCGGTACACCTGCCTGTCGGTCAGCTTGGGATCGACACCCTGAAAAATGATGGACAGCCCTACATCCATTGCAAATACCTCGATAGGTTGGAGAAGTGACGAGTCAGGAAGTTCAGAGAGGGTAGCAGAAACAAAAAACCCCGGGGGACCGGGGTTTTTGCGTGCGGGTCGAGCTGGCTTCAGATCGCCAGAGAGACGCCACCGTCGACAACGATGATGGAGCCGGTGATGAAGTCCGACGCCGGGCTCGCCAGCAGGATGGAGATCCCGTAAAAGTCCGACGGCCGACCGAATTTGCCGACTGGGGTTTTCTTGACGATGTAGTCCACCAGTCCGTTCTTTTTCGGTCCCTCGCAGGGCATCATCTCGGTGTCCACCAGGCCCGGCAGCAGCGCATTGACCTGAATGTTGTGCCGGCCCCAGCCCTGCGCCAGGCTCTGGGTCATGTGGTCCATGCCGCCCGCCGCATAGTGCACCAGCTTGCCGAAGCCGAGCTTGGTGATGATCGAGCCGACATTGATGATCTTGCCGCCACCGGCTTTGACCATTTCGGGGAAGCACGCCTTGCTGGTCAGGAAGCAGGAGGTCAGGTTGATGGCGATGAAGTTGTTCCACTCGTCCAGCGTCATGGTCTCGGCGGGAATGCCCCAGCTGATGGCGGCGTTGTTGAACAGGATGTCGATGCGGCCAAAGTGCGCCACGGTCTCTTTCACCATGCGGTTGACGTCGTCTTCCTTGGACACGTCGCACTGAATCCCGAGTGCGTCGGCGCCCTCGGCCTTGAGCTGCTCGACCGCGTTGTTGATCTTGTCCTGGTTGCGGCCCACCACCGCGACCTTGGCGCCCACCGACGCCAGACCTTTGGCGATGCCGAGGCCGAGACCGCCGTTGCCGCCGGTGATGATCGCGACCTTGCCGGTCAAATCGAATTTGCTGTTCATTCAGGGTCTCCGGATAAATGCTTTATTGCGCCGCGCGATCAGATCCCGACCGTCATGCCGCCATCGGCGACGATGATGGAGCCGGTGATGAAGCTGGAGGCCTCGCTCGCCAGCAGGATGGAGATGCCCTCGAAGTCGTCGGGCATGCCGAAGCGCTGGACCGGGGATTTTTTGACGATGTAGTCGACCAGTGGGCCAATCTTGTTGGGACCGAAGCAGGGCATCATTTCGGAATGCACCAGGCCGGGCAGCACCGCGTTGACCTGGATGTTGTCCTTGCCCCAGGCGCGGGCCAGGCTCTGGGTCATGTGGTCCATGCCGCCCTTGGCGGCGGCGTAGTGCACCAGTTTGCCAAAGCCTTTTTTGGTGATCGCCGAGCCGATGTTGATGATCTTGCCGCCACCGGCCTTGATGAACTCCGGATAGCAGGCTTTGGAACACAGGAAGCAGGAGGTCAGATCGATGGCGATGAACTCGTCCCACTGTTCGAGGGTGAGCTTTTCCGGCGCCACCCCCCAGCTGATGGCGGCGTTGTTGACCAGGATGTCGACACGGCCGAAGTGCTCGGCGGTCTCCTTGACCATGCGATTGACGTCGTCTTCCTTGGAGACGTCGGCCTGCACACCCAGGGCCTTGTAGCCCAGTGCGGTCATCTCGGCGACGGCCGAGTCAATTTTTGTCCGGTTGCGGCCGACCAGAGCCACCGCGCAGCCCTCGGACGCCAGACCCTTGGCGATACCCAGGCCCAGACCGCCGTTACCGCCGGTGACGATCGCGACCTTGCCCGTCAAATCAAA
>JACPPB010000036.1 GCA_016191205.1 Gammaproteobacteria bacterium
CGGATCATCGGAAAACACCGTGGCGTCGTCCATGCGGCCCTGGCGCAGGCGCACGCACTGGCCGTCCTTCAAATCGATGGCGGGAATGATGAGCACGGAAATCCTCAGTTGCCGCCTTTCCAGGTGGCAAAGTTGGCCAGCAGGCGCAGGCCGTCGGTGTGGCTTTTCTCGGGGTGGAACTGCACCGCGAACAGATTGCCCCGGTGCAGGGCGGCGGCGAACTGCACGCCGTAGTCGCAGGTACCCGCGATCAGATTGGCGTCGGTTTCCACCCAATAACTGTGCACGAAATAAAAACGCGTGTCCTGGGCGATGCCGTGCCAGAGCGGGTGATCGACGGTCTGATGCACGACATTCCAGCCCATGTGCGGGACCTTGAGCCGCTCGCCGTCGCTATCGATCAGCGGCGAACCGAAAAACCGCACGCGGCCCGGCAACAGGCCGAGGCAGTCGACGCCGCCGCTCTCCTCGCTGTGATCCATCAATGCCTGCATGCCAACGCAGATGGCGAGCACCGGTTTCTGGGCAATGGCGGCGATCAGCGCCGAGGTAAAACCCGCCGCGCGAAACTCGCGCATGCAGTCGCCGATGGCGCCGACCCCGGGGAACACCACGCGGTCGGCGCGTTCGAGTTCGCGCGGCTCGGTGGTGATGACCACGCGCGCTCCGGGCGCCACATGCTCCAGCGCCTTGGCGACCGAGTGCAGGTTGCCCATGCCGTAGTCGATGACGGCGATGCGATCACGAAATTCCGTCATGGTTGGATCCGCAGGGTCGGGTTACAGGCTGCCCTTGGTGGACGGCGTGCTGTCCGCCGCGCGCGCATCGGGTGCCACGGCCGCGCGCAGCGCGCGACCAAATGCCTTGAAAACAGTCTCCACCTGATGGTGGGCGTTGTCGCCGCGCAGATTGTCGATGTGCAATGTTGCACCCGCGTGATTGACGAAACCCTGAAAAAACTCGAACACCAGATCCACATCGAAATCGCCGACGCGCGCGCGGGTAAACGTCACGTCGCGCACCAGACCCGGACGGCCGGAAAAATCGATCACCACGCGCGACAGCGCCTCGTCGAGGGGAACATAGGCGTGGCCGTAGCGGCTGATGCCCTTCCGGTCGCCGAGCGCCTGCTTGACGGCCTGACCGAAGGTGATGCCGATGTCTTCCACGGTGTGGTGGGCGTCGATATGAAGATCGCCCTCGGCCTGCACCGACAGGTCGATCAGCCCGTGGCGCGCGATCTGGTCCAGCATGTGTTCGAGAAAGGGCACGCCGGTGGCGAATTCACCGCGTCCGGAGCCATCGAGATCGACACTCACCGTGATGCGGGTTTCCAGGGTATCGCGGCTGACAGTGGCGCGGCGCGGTGCCATGCTGCTCTCCATGGTGTGGGCGGTTGCCCGGGGCCGCGGCCGGGGGCGGAAGGCGCGCCATTATACTGGCGGCTGCAAACCCGGGCCAGCGCGGCCCGTGTACATGGAATCTCGGGAGAACGTCGTGCGAAAACCCGTCCGTATCGCCATCGGGTTGCTTCTGGTTCTGGTATTGCTCGTCGCCGGTGGCGCCGCGTATGTGCTGCTGGTGCTCGATCCCAACGACCTCAAGCCCCGTATCGTTGCGTTGGCGGGCAAGCAGGGCGTCGGTCTGGAAATCCAGGGCGACCTGGCGTGGCAACTGTTCCCGAGTCCGGGCGTCCGGATCGGCCGTACCCGGGTGAGCGCCGCCGATCATCGCATTCCGGAACTGAATTTCGAGCGCGCCGCGCTGAGTCTCGACTGGCGCTCCCTGCTGCACGGTAAACCCCGGATCAGCGCGCTGAGCATCCAGAGCGCGGACATCAGGATCGCCACCGCCACCCAGGCCGCGGTCGCGGCGGCCGCGCCGCTTGCGGCAGCCGCAGGCTCAAGCGACGCAACTGCCGCCACAACCGACGCCGGCAAAACGCCCAGCGCCATCGCGATAAGTGCCGTGGAGATCACCCAGAGCCGCGTCACCCTGACCGGAGCGGGTGCGCCACGGGTGCTCGATAACCTGAATTTCAGCAGCCGCGACATGGTGCTCGACGGCAAACCTTTCCCGGTGCGGATCGCATTCGACTACACCGACCCGGCGTTGCCGATGCCTCTGGGGGTGGCGTTTGAAGCGAATGTCGGCGCGAATCAGGCGGCTCGCATAGTCGCGACCGACAATGCCCATCTGCAAGTCACTCCCACGGGGCGCACCGCCATCGACGCGCGCTGCGCGCTGCGGTTCGAGCAGGCCCGGGATCGGCTGGCGATCAGTGCTTTGCGACTGTCGAGCGGAGCACTGAGCGCCGAGAGCGATTTCGTGGTCACGGAGCTGAGCACCCTGCCCGCCGCGCGCGGCCAGCTCCGCGTACCGCCGGCCGACCCGCGACCGCTGCTCGCCGAGTGGGGAGTCCCGCTGCCACAATTCAGCGCTCCGGATGCGCTGGCCAGGGTCGGTCTCGACACTCGCTTCGCCGCAAGCGCTGAAAATCTGGAGCTGGATGAGCTGAAACTAGCCATCGACGCCACCGAAGTTCAGGGCGCGATCGAAGCCCGCCTTGCGGCGCCCCGCCAACTCAAGGCAGCGCTGCACGGCACCCGACTCGATCTCGATCGCTACCGGACGCCGGCCAAGGACGGCGCTGCAACGGCGGGCGCGGCGCTGTTCGCGCCCCTGGCCGGACCCATCGCCTTCCTCCAGGGCGGAAATGGCACGCTCGATCTCGACTGGGATGAGCTCACGTTCGACGAGCTGCGCCTCGAAGCGATTCGCCTGCGGGTTGCTTTCGCGGGCGACGAAGTCCGGATTCACGATCTCTCCACCCGCACCCTGGGTGGCACCGCCGCGGCCAGCGCGCAATTGCACGGGGTCACCGGCAAGGCGCCGGCGGCAACCTTCAAACAGCAACTGACCGGGATTTCCCTGGCCCAGGTGCGCCAGACTCTGGCGCCCAAACTCGACCTCACCGGCACACTCGATCTGTCGCTGCAGGGGAGTGCGCGCGGCGGAACCAGCGCGGAACTCGATCGGACTCTGGATGCGAGCGGCACCTTCGGGATCAACACGCCGCATCTGGACGGAGTCAACATCGAGCGCGCCTTCTGTGACCTCGCGGCGCTGGTGGACAAGACCGACAAGCGCAAGGACTGGCCCCAGGGCACCGCGTTCAAGGATATCGCGGGAGAATTCCGCCTCGCGGGTCCGCGTCTGGTACTGGAACGGATGACCACGGGCGTCGGCAACCTCGGCCTGCGCGGCGAAGGCACCATCGACCGCAGCGCGCAGCATTACGACATCCTCACCACCGCGCGTCTCAGCGGCGAACGCACCAGTCCGGACGGCTGCCTGGTCAAGAGCGAACGCCTGCGCGAGCGCGACATCCCGCTGCGCTGCCAAGGCAACTTCGGCAAAGACGCAGCAACCCAGTGCGCACCGGACGGCGAGCTGGTCGCGCAACTGGTGCAGGACCGGGTGCGGCAGGAACTGGACGACAAGCACGGCCTCGGCTCGAAAAAAGCCAAAAAGGTGGAAGGCCTGCTGCGGGGTCTGCTCGGCAACAAGAAAGACCACAACTGAGCGCCGCGCGCATGGCGGAGAGAACCCGGCGCAAGCGGACGGCAACGGCAGTGGATTTCAGCGCGCGCCTGCTCGCGTGGTTCGACCTGCATGGCCGCCACGATCTGCCCTGGCAACGCGACCACTCGCCCTATCGGGTGTGGTTGTCGGAAATCATGTTGCAGCAGACCCAGGTCAACACCGTCATCCCCTACTTCGAGCGCTTTGTCGCGGCCTTTCCCGATGTCGCCGCGCTCGCCGCCGCACCCGTCGACAGCGTGCTGCACCATTGGACCGGTTTGGGCTACTACGCCCGCGCCCGCAATCTGCATCGCACGGCGCGCCTGGTGACGGAGCAATATGACGGGCAGTTTCCCGCGCTACTCGACGAACTGGCCGCGCTGCCCGGCATCGGCCGCTCCACCGCCGGCGCCATCGCCGCCATCGCGTTCGGCCAGCGCGCAGCGATTCTCGATGGCAACGTCAAGCGCGTGCTGGCCCGCCACGGCGCCATCGCGGGCTGGCCCGGGCAACCGGATGTTGCCCGCGCCCTGTGGGAAATTGCCGAGCGCTTTACCCCGACCGCGCGGGTGGCGGACTACACCCAGGCGATCATGGATCTGGGCGCCACCCTCTGCACGCGCACCCGCCCCGCCTGCGCGCGCTGTCCGGTGCGGGCCGACTGCCTGGCGCACGCCGCAGGTGTTCCGGAGCAGTACCCCGGGCGCAAACCCAAAACCGCAATGCCGATCCGTGCGACCCTGTTCCTGATCCTGCGCAATCCGGCCGGCGCAGTGCTGCTCGAACAGCGCCCACCGACCGGCATCTGGGGCGGCCTCTGGAGCTTTCCCGAATGCGCGCCGGAAGCCGACATCGCCAGCCAATGCGATGCCCTTGGCTACCGGGCGCTGAACTGGCAGGCCGGAGCAGCGCGACGCCATGTGTTCAGCCACTACCGGCTCGACTACACGCCCGTCGTGGTCACCGTGGCCGCGGGTTTCGGAATCGCGGATGGTGATGGTAGACGCTGGGTGTTCCCCGCCTCGCCCGGCGCCCTGGGCCTGCCGGCGCCGGCCAAAAGGCTGCTCGCGGAGCTGGGCAACGCGTGAGGCGCCGGTCGAACACCTGTCCACCCGCCAGTCCCCGGCGGGCGTAAACTGGTGCGCGGGATCGGTGTGTCGGCACGCATCTTGATTGCCCCTATCCCGTCTGCATGCATTTTGTCCGTATGCATACATTTTTTCGGTATGCATCGTCGTAGGAGTCCATCCACTCATGAGTCGCACTGTCGTCTGCCGTAAATACCGCGAAGCACTGCCGGGGCTGGACAAGCCGCCATTTCCCGGCCCCAAGGGTCAGGAAATTTTCGACACCGTCTCGCAGCGCGCCTGGGACGCATGGCTCGCCCACCAGACCATGCTGATCAACGAAAAACGCCTGAATCTGATGGACCTCACCGCACGCGCTTACCTCAACGAACAGCGCGACAAATTCTTCGCCGGCGCGGAACACGACAGCGCCGAGGGCTATGTACCGCCTTCCCGTTAGCAGGTTGCTGAAAAATTGCTGCGGGCAGCATCTGCTGCGTTGCGCGGTGCTCGCTCCCTTGCCCATCGACTTGATAGGTCTCGGTCGCCGCGCGCCGTGCGCCTCGCATCTGGCCCCTTCGCGACCTTCGCCAGATTCAGCGCCTTGAACTCCGGCTTCGCGTCGCTGTGCGGATAGTGCCAACTGGCCCTGGGTCGTGACCAGGCGCCCTGCCGCCGCGCTACCTTCCGGACTATGATGTCCCCTGCGCGCGCGGATGGGCGCTGCGCGGGGCGCTTTGCATTTCGGGACCGCCACCCCCAACTTCCCCGCCATGACGCAAGCCGACGGGCCGGCAACCGGGAGTACTTCGATGTCATCGCGCGACATGGAAAACTGGATGTGGTCGGAGGCGGTCCGGATGCTGGACCGCGCCGAGCGCCTGCAGCGCCATTTCTTCCAGCCGGGTTCCGGCAGCCGTCCATCCCGCTGGGAGCCGCCGGTGGACGTCTACGAAACCGACAGCCATCTCTGGGTGGTGACCGCGCTGCCGGGAGTACCGCCGGAGCGGGTATCCGTGCAGGTGCAGCAGGGCGTGCTGATCGTGGCCGGCGAGCGCCGCCTGCCGGAAGCCGCCCACAGCGGACTCATGCACCGCGTCGAGATTCCCGCCGGCCGCTTCGAGCGACGCCTGGCGCTGCCGCCCCGCCCCCTGGAGCTCGCCCATCACGACCTGCTGGATGGCTGCCTGTACCTCGGTTTTCGCAAACTTTAGTGCCACGCCATGAATGACCAACAAGCACCCAAGACCACTGAACCCGTCGCCCGCGACTGGCCCGAGGATTTTCTGATCCTGTTGCCGGTGCGCAATGTCGTGCTGTTCCCGGAGCTGGTGATGCCGCTCGCGGTGGGCCGCCCGGCGTCGATCGCGGCAGCGCAGGAAGCGATTCGCGCCGAGCGACCGGTCGGGCTGATCCTGCAACGCGATCCGGCGCTGGAGGATCCGGGTGTGGACGACATCTATCGCGTCGGCACCATCGCCAATGTGCTGCGTTTCGTCACTGGCGACGACGAACAGCACCACCTGATCTGCCAGGGGGAAGCGCGCTTCCGGATCCTGGATTTCATTCCCAGCGCGCCCTTTCTGGCCGCGCGAGTGGAACGCCTCCACGAACCGCACGCCGCCGGCGACAAGGAACTCGAAGCGCGTCTGCTCGCGCTGCGCGAACGCGCGCTCGAAGCCTTGCAACTGCTGCCCCAGACGCCCCAGGAACTGGTGAACGCCGTGCGCCTGATCACCTCCGCCGGGCTGATGGCGGACACGGTCGCCGGTTACATGGACCTCAAACCCGAGGACAAACAGGACATCCTGGAAACCCTCGACCTCAAACAGCGCATGGACAAGGTCCAGGCGTTGCTCGACTACCGGGTGGAGGTGCTCAAACTCTCGCAGAAGATCCACCAGCAGACCCGCGAGCGGATGAGCGAGCGCCAGCGCGAGGCCGTGCTGCGGGAACAGATGCGCTCGATCCAGCAGGAACTGGGCGAAGGCGAGGAACGCGGTGCCGAAATCCGCGAACTGACCGCGGCCGTGGAACGGGCCGGCATGCCGGAGGAAGCCAACACGCAGGCGCTGCGGGAGATCAAGCGCCTGGAGCGCATGCCCGAGGCGGCGGCGGAATACTCCATGGTACGCACCTATCTGGAGTGGCTGACCGAGCTGCCCTGGTCGCAAGAGTCCGAGGACAAGATCGATATCGAAGCGGCCCGCAAGGTGCTCGACGAGGATCATTACGGCCTCGACAAGATCAAGCGGCGCATCCTCGAACATCTGGCGGTGCACAAGCTCAACCCCAGGGGCAAAAGCCCGATCCTGTGTTTCGTGGGGCCGCCCGGCGTCGGCAAGACTTCGCTGGGGCAGAGTATCGCGCGCGCCATGGGCCGCCAGTTCCAGCGTATTGCGCTCGGCGGTGTCCACGACGAAGCCGAGATTCGCGGCCATCGGCGCACCTATATCGGCGCCCTGCCCGGCAACATCATCCAGGGCATCCGCAAGGCCGGCACCCGCAATCCGGTGTTCATGCTCGACGAGATGGACAAGCTGAGCGCGAGCTTCCACGGCGATCCCGCCTCGGCGCTGCTGGAAGTGCTGGACCCGGAACAGAACGCCACCTTTCGCGACAATTATCTGGGCGTGCCCTTCGACCTCTCCCACGCCATGTTCATTGGCACCGCCAATGTCCTCGACCAGATTCCCGGTCCGCTGCGCGACCGCATGGAGGTGATCGAACTGCCGGGCTACACGCGCGAGGAAAAGATCGAGATCGCGCGCCGCTACCTGGTGGGGCGCCAATTGCAGGCGGCGGGGCTCGGCGCCGAACAGTGCCGCATCGGCGACGCCGCGCTGTCGCAGCTCGTCGCCGACTACACCCGCGAAGCCGGCTGTCGCAATCTCGAGCGCGAGATCGGCGCCGTGGTGCGCCATGTCGCCGTGCGCATCGCCGCGGGTACCATCGAGCGCGCCGAGATCGGCCCGGACGACCTGCGCGCCATCCTGGGACCACCGCGCTTCGAGGATGAACTGGCAATGCGCACCAGCGTGCCGGGCGTCGCGACGGGGCTCGCCTGGACACCCGCCGGTGGCGACATCCTGTTCATCGAGGCGAGCCGCGCACCGGGCAACGGCCGCCTGATCCTCACCGGCCAACTCGGCGACGTCATGAAGGAGAGCGCCCAGGCCGCGCTCACCCTGATCAAGGGACGCGCCGCGAGCCTGGGACTGGCGCCGGATCTGTTCGAAACCAGCGACATTCACATCCATGTGCCCGCCGGCGCCATTCCCAAGGACGGACCCAGCGCCGGCGTGGCCCTGTATATCGCCCTGGTGTCGCTGCTCACCAACCGCACCATCCGACCCGAGCTCGCGATGACCGGCGAGATCACCCTGCGCGGCCTGGTACTGCCGGTCGGGGGCATCAAGGAAAAAACCCTGGCCGCGTTGCGCGCCGGCATCAAGACCGTGCTGCTGCCCGCCCGCAACCAGAAGGACGCGGAAGAGATTCCCGAAAGCGCGCGGCGCCAGCTCGATCTGCACTGGATTGCGCGCGTCGACGAGGCGGAGGCGCTGGCACTGGCGGCGCCGGCGGAACCGCAAGATCCTGTGGAGGCCGCTGGGGGAACCGTCTAGCGGTGCCCGCGTGGACCTCCGTCCACTCCGGGTTCGCCCCGAGGAAACACCCGAGCCACGCGCTGCCAAACCTGATTGCCAGCAGCACGTTGAACGCAGCTTCACTCCCGTTCTTGCAGTGCCCTCACTTCGGGCGCCACATAATGAGTGACTATCGGGCGGCTGCCGGCGACCAGCAGATCCTGGATGCTCGCCTGCAATACCCGGTCCGCATCGGTCACCCGCTGGTGCTGGCGCAGATGTTCCAGCCAGGACTCGACGCTGAACGTCTCGATGAAATGATCAGGCAATTCCGTATGTTCGAAAATACTCCAGGCGAAGGCGCCGTCCCGCCGCCGACGCTTGCCGAGGGTGCGCAACGCGCGCAGGAACCGAATTCGCTGCTGGCTTTGCACGTCGTATTGAATCGTGACCAGCACTGGACCGCGATCTGCCGTCACATCCGGGCGGGTAACCGGGGTCGGCCAATGCATGGATGGGGTGAGGTTGGCCTTCTCGAAACCACTGATGCGCCAGCGCCAGGTAACCGCTACTGCCGCCACCGCGCCGATGGCGGCGATCTCCAGCGCGTGCGGAACGCCAACAAGCTCCGCCATTTTTCCCCACAGAAGACTGCCCAGCGCCATCGAACCCATGACGATTGCCATGAAAACGGCCAGGCCGCGCGAGCGTACCCAATCCGGTAGCGCCATTTGTGCCGCGACCTGCAGCGACGACAACACCGTGATCCAGGCGACACCGCTCAGGGCCATCACCAGGCTCAGTATCGCGAGGCGATCCATGCTGGCCAGACCGAGCATCGCCGCCGCATAGAGCAAGGTCGCCGCAGCGACCAACAGATCCGCGGAGAACTTCGCTCGCAGTGTTGGCAGAACCAGTGCACCGCCTACAGCGCCGGCGCCGACGGAACCGACCAGGATGCCAAACGCTTGTGGTCCGCCGTTGACCAGGCTTTTGGCGATCAACGGGAGTAATGCCCACGAGGCGCTGGTGAACAGGAAAAATCCAAATCCGCGCATGACCGCGGCCTGAAGTTCGGGTGCGTGACGAACAAAACGAAAGCCGGTGCGCATGGCGCCGAAGAAGCGTTCGCTCGGCAGCTCGCTCGGCAAAACCTCACGCCGCCAGTGCGTCAATACCCAGATGATGCCGGCGTAGGACAGGGCGTTGAGGACAAACACGGCGCCGGCGCCAAACAGGGATACGATCGTCCCGGCCAGCGCGGGCCCGATCGCACGCGCCACATTCATGCCCAGGCTGTTCAACGCGATCGTGGCCTGCAACTCGTTGCGGGGCACGAGTTCCGGCGTCAACGCCGCCCAGGCCGGCATCATCATTGCCGAACCGAGTCCCATCGCAAATGTCATGACGATGAGCATCCACGCCGTGGTGAATCCGGCCAGCGTCAGGAATCCCAGAAGTGCCGCTACCACCGCCAGCCACAGCTGAATGGCAATCAGGTACCGGCGCCGATCAATGATGTCCGACAGCGCGCCGGCGGGAATTACCAGCAGGAAAATCGGCAACGTGGTCGCGGTCTGGATCAGGGCGACCATGACCGGCGATGGCGCCAGCGAAGTCATCAGCCAGCCGGCGCCGATGTCGTGCATCCAGGTTCCGATATTGGAAGCGAGGGTCGCTATCCACAGCGTCCGGAACACCGGGATCCGCAGCGGCGACCAAGCCGAATTCTTTGCCGCTGTGGTGGTTTCACGCTGCGTCATTGATGGTACTCAAAATGCGAAGAGTGGAATTCCAACGCGCAGCTTTCCAGGCATCGTGGCCGCCCGAAGGCCATGCGCAGCGCCCACCCGTGCACGTCGCCAATGGCCGCGATGGGTCGCCATTAATCGGCTTTCCCGTGATCAGCTCATGTCGAACAGAAGAACTTCCGCATCCGTCACACCGGTCACGACCAGTGTTTGCGGCCCTTCAACTGCCGCACCATCGCCCTGGTTCAGTGATTGCGCATTGAGCCGCACAGCGCCCCGCGCGACCTGTACCCAGGCTTTGCGGCCGGCGGCCAACGCATGGGTGACGCTCTCCTGGTCAGCCAGCAGGGTCGCGAAAAAATCGGCATCCTGGTGAATGGTCAACGATCCAAGACGACCGTCACGGGACCCCAGCAACCGCAGCGCTCCCCGCCGCTCTTCCCGGGAGAATGTCTTCTGCTCGTAACCTGGCACCAGACCAGCGCGCTCCGGGACAATCCATATCTGCAGAAAATGCACGGGTTCGACATCCGAGCCATTGAACTCGCTGTGCCGCACACCCGTGCCGGCGGACATGCGCTGCACGTCGCCGGGACGGATGGTGGAGCCGTTGCCCATACTGTCCCGGTGCGTCAAGGCGCCGTCCAGCACATAGGAAATGATTTCCATGTTCTGATGGCCATGGGTATCGAACCCCCTGCCGGGTTGAACCCGATCCTCGTTGAGGACGCGCAGCGGACCAAAGCCCATGAATTCGGTACTGAAATAATCGCCAAATGAAAACGTGTGCCGGCTGTCGAGCCAGTCCAGAGCCGCCACGCCACGGTCTTCCGAACGTCGGACTTTCAGCATGATGACCTCCTCGGTCGGGCGTCATTCGTACGGACTCCATTCTGCGAGGATGCGATCCCCAAGACAATGCGCGCCTCGCGCTGCATTCCTCCACAAAGGCCGCGCGCTTTTCTCCGTATAATCCTGCTTTGAGAACAGGCCTCAATCGGGGAACCAAGCGGCGTGGGCAGGCGAAGATGAACACTTACCTCGTCGGCGGCGCCATCCGCGACCGGCTGCTGGGCCTGCCGGTACGGGAGCGCGACTGGGTGGTGGTGGACGCCACGCCGGAAACCATGCGCGCCCTGGGCTTTCGCCCCGTGGGACGGGATTTTCCGGTATTCCTGCACCCCGATACCGGCGAGGAATACGCCCTCGCCCGCACCGAGCGCAAAACCGCACCCGGACACACCGGCTTCGTGTTTCATACCGAGCCCGGAGTGACACTTGAAGAGGATCTGCAACGCCGCGACCTCACCATCAATGCCATCGCGGAGAATCCCGAGGGCTTGCTGATCGACCCCTGCGGCGGTCTGCGCGATCTGCGGGATCGGGTGCTGCGCCATGTCTCCGCCGCTTTCGTCGAAGACCCGCTGCGGGTGTTGCGGGTGGCGCGCTTTGCCGCCTGGCTGCATCCCTTCGGTTTTCGGATCGCACCGGAGACGCTGGCACTGATGAAAGTCATCGCCGCCAGCGGCGAACTCGAACAACTCTCCGCGGAGCGCATCTGGCGCGAAACAGAGCGCGCGCTCGCCAGCCCGTCGCCACGCACCTACATCGACGTGTTGCGCGAGTGTGGCGCGCTCGCCGTCCTGCTGCCGGAAGTGGATGCGCTGTTCGGCGTGCCGCAGCGCGCGGACTACCACCCGGAAATCGATACCGGCCTCCATGTGTTGATGGCGCTGGAGCGGGCGGCGGAAATGCATGCGGATTCCGTAGTGAGCTTTGCGGTACTGATGCACGATCTCGGCAAGGCGGTGACACCCGCCGACGTGCTGCCGCGCCATATCGGCCACGAAGCCACGGGCGTGCCGCTGGTACATGGCGTCTGCGACCGGCTGCGGGTTCCCAATCCGTATCGGCGCCTGGCGGTGGCGGTGACCCGCTACCATCTTCAGTGCCACAAGATTCGCGAGCTGCGCCCGATCACTGTGCTGAAAATGCTTCAGGAACTGGACATCTACCGTCGCATCGAGACGCTCGAACCTTTTCTCATGGCCTGCGAAGCCGACGCGCGCGGTCGCGGCGGCGGCCTGCACATGCAACCTTACGAGTCGGCGGCTTGGCTGCGCGGACTGGTGCCCCGGGTGCTTGCGGTGCGCGCGGCGCCCCATGTGGCGGCGGGTCTGACGGGCACCGCGCTCGCCGACGCCCTGAACCGGGATCGCCAGGCCGCCATCGCATCCTACCGGTGGGAAACCGCCCATGCCGGCTGAGGCGCCGGTCGCGCTGATTACCGGCGCGGCACGGCGCATCGGCGCCGCCATCGCCCGCGAGTTGCACGGCGCGGGCTTTCGGGTGCTGATCCACTGCCGCGAATCGCTCGCCCCCGCGCGGGAACTGTGCGCGCAGTTGCAATCGATTCGCGCCGATTCGGCGGCGGTACTGAGCGCGGATCTCGCCGATCTCGCGCAGGTACGGGAACTGGCCTCGGCCGCCGTCAACCGCTGGGGCCGTCTCGACGCCCTGGTCAACAATGCGTCGGCGTTTTATCCCACACCCCTCGCCGAAGCGGGCGTCGAGGAATGGGACGATCTGATGGCGAGCAATCTCAAGGCGCCATTTTTTCTGTGTCGCGATCTGGCGCCCGCGCTCGCGCAAACCGGTGGCGCCATCGTCAACATCGCCGACATCCACGGCCTGCGGCCACTTCCGGAACATGCGATCTATTGCATCGCCAAGGCCGGCAACATGATGCTGACCCGGGTGATGGCGCGCGAACTGGCGCCCCGGGTAAGGGTCAACGGCATCGCGCCGGGCGCCATTCTGTGGCCGGAAAATCCCGCGGCGGCGGATGCCTCGGCACAGCAGAAAATCCTGCACTCGATCGCGCTGGGGCGGCTTGGCGCGGTGGAAGACATCGCGCGACTCACCCGTTTTCTGCTCACCGATGCCACCTATGTCACCGGTCAGGTGATCGCCGTGGATGGCGGCGCGCATCTTGCGCTCGCGACCGCCTGATCTGCATCAACTCCGCGCCGGCACGCACGCCATCGTTTGCACGATGGCCCTTGAAAAAAAATCCACCGTGACAATATTAGTCGGCACCAAACACTGCGGAAATGATTGCCGGGAGGTTTACCATGCCACTAGTACCACGAGGACGTTTGTTCGACCTGGACCAGGTATTCGATAACTTTCTGTCACCAATGCAACGCCTGGAGCAGGCCGATACCGGGTTTTTCGCGCCGCGAGTGGACATCCACGAAAAATCCGATCATTACGAAATCGCCGCCGAACTGCCGGGCGTGAAGCGCGAGGATATTCACATCGAGCTGGAAGACGGCACGCTGACGATCACCGCGGAAACGCGCCGCGACGATGTGGAGAAAAAGGAAGGTCGGGTGATTCGTCAGGAACGTCGCTACGGCAAGTACATGCGCAGCTTCAATCTGGGCGGCGATATCCACGAGGCCGACATCAGCGCGACGTTCGAAAACGGGATACTGAAACTCAAGGCGCCCAAGGCGACCGACACCAAGCCCAGGCAGCGCCGGATCGAAGTCACCTGATCCGACGCGGCGACGCAGTGACGCCGCTCAGTCTGGCGTCGCTGCGTCGGGTGTCGCCGCGGGGCGCCAGCTGAACGGCACCGGCCAAAGTTTCTGGCGACCGAGAGCGAGCTCCTCTGCGAGCTGCCGGTAGCACCGCCCCACCACGGGATGGCGCTGGTCCGGAATGATGTCGGCAAGCGGTCGCAAGACAAAGGCGTATTTCAGAATCTCGTCGCGCGGCAGTTCGATGCCGTCGACGGATCCGACCTGATCACCGTAGATCAAAATGTCGATATCCAGTGTCCGCGGCGCGAATTTTTCTCCGCCGCGGCAGCGCCCGTTGCGATGTTCGATGGCACGCAGACGCTCCGCGAGCTGGCCAACGCCGAGTTCAGTGTCGATGCCCGCCACCAGGTTGTAAAAATTTTCGCCGGCAAAACCCACGGCTTCGCTTTCGTAGACCGGCGACAAGATCAGCGCGCCGAACTCCACGGCCAGCGCATCGAGCGCCGCCCCGAGATGTCGCTCCGGTTCGACATTCGATCCGAGACTCAGATAGACGCGCGGCATCAGGGGCGCGCGCCGCGTTCGATCAGGATGCCGACATCCTGGGCGCCGCGCAGCGCACCCGGCTTGCTGAGGCGCAGGCGCAGCCAGGGCACCGGAAATTCGGTCAGCACCAGCATGGCGACTTCCTCGGCCAGACGCTCCACCAGCAGGCAGCCGCTGCTCTCGACGTGGGCAATGATGCGCTTGGCGACGGCCTTGTAGTTGAGCGCGTACTGAATGTCGTCGGTGGCGGCGGCGCGACTGATGTCCGCCGCCATCTCCAGGTCCAGCGAAACCGTCTGCCGCACCTCGCGCTCCCAGTCGTAAATGCCGATGGTGGTGTCGATGCGCAGATCGCGGATGTAGACGATATCCATGGCGATTCCAGAACGGGAGAGGCCTCAGGCCGCGCCCAGGGGTGGCAGGCTGGTCATGGGCCAGCGCGGCAGGGCACGGATGGCGAGGTCGTCGCCGCCCCCGTGCAGCAGGCGCTGACAACCGGCGTAGGCGATCATCGCGCCGTTGTCGGTGCAGAATTCGTTGCGCGCGTAATAGACCCGCGCGCCGCGGGCGGCGAGTTTGCGCTCCAGGCGCTCCCGCAGCAACCGGTTGGCCGAAACACCGCCGGCAATCACCAGGGTGCGCAGTCCGGTCTGCTCGATGGCGCGGTTGCACTTGATCACCAGGGTGTCCACCACCGCCTCCTGAAACGCGCAGGCGATAGCGGCCCGGGTCTGTGCGTCGGGCAGGCCGCCGGCGGTACTGTGCGCGGCAATCGTGTTCAGGGTGAAAGTCTTGAGACCGGAAAAACTGAAATCGAGGCCGGGCCGGTCCGTCATCGGGCGCGGAAACCGGAACCGGGCGGGGTCGCCCGTCGCGGCGAGCCGCGCGATCTCGGGGCCGCCGGGATAACCCAGATCGAGCATCTTGGCGGCCTTGTCGAAGGCTTCGCCGGCGGCGTCGTCGAGGGATTCGCCGAGCATTTCATACGCTCCGATGGCCGCCACCCGCACCAGCTGGGTGTGGCCGCCGGACACCAGCAGCGCCACAAAGGGAAAGGCCGGCGGTTCCGCTTCCAGCATCGGGGCGAGCAGATGGCCTTCCATGTGATGCACGCCGATCGCCGGCACCTGCCAGGCATAGGCCAGGGCACGCGCCAGCGCACCGCCCACCATCAGCGCACCGATCAACCCGGGACCCGCAGTATAGGCGATGCCGTCGATCTGCCGCGGCTGCGTGCCGGCGTCGGCCAGCACCGCCTTGATCATCGGCAGCAGGCGGCGCACATGATCGCGGGACGCGAGCTCGGGCACCACGCCGCCGTACTCGGCGTGCAGCGCGATCTGGCTGTGGAGGGCGTGCGCGAGCAGACCCCGCGCGCTGTCGTAAACAGCGACGCCGGTCTCATCGCAGGATGTTTCGATACCCAGGACCCGCATGATCGCTCGCTACAATCGGGGGGGCATGATAATCCCCGGGGTCGGACCCTGGCCAGTTTGCGCGGAAGGCGCCGCTTGGGCGCGAGTTCCGCGCCGGCTCCGGTCCGCCCGGAGCAAGCGACAACCCGGCTTTGCAACCGGCGCACTAAGTCAGTAAAATCCGCGTCCCGACCTCACCAGCCTGGTCATTCAGGATAGAGCATAGATGCCGTCAGTACGTGTAAAAGAGAACGAACCTTTCGACGTGGCCCTGCGCCGTTTCAAGCGCTCCTGCGAAAAGGCCGGAGTCCTGGCCGAAGTCCGCCGCCGCGAGTACTACGAAAAACCGGCCTGGGCGCGCAAGCGCAAGGCCGCCGCCGCCGTGAAGCGCCACGCCAAGAAGCTCCAGCGCGAGTCCCGCAAATTCCAGAAAATGTACTGACCGCGCGTTCTCCGGGTTGAGGTCGGCCCCGTGCCGGCTTCGTGGGCTGTCAACTCCAACCGAGGCCTGCGCATGTCCGAGTCCAGCCTTAAAAGCCGGCTGAAAGACGAAATGAAAGCCGCGATGCGCGCCCGGGACCGGATGCGCCTCGATGCCATCCGGCTGATACTGGCGGAAATCCAGCGTGTCGAAGTCGACGAGCGCGCCGAGCTCGACAATGCGCGGGTGCTCGCCGTGCTCGACAAGATGACCAAGCAGCGGCGCGACTCCGCGGCCCAGTACCGCAGCGCGGGACGGGAAGAACTCGCCGCGCAGGAACTGGCCGAGATCGAGATCATCGCCGACTTCCTGCCCACCGCGCTGTCCGCCGCCGAGATCACCGCCCTGATCGAGCGAGCCATCGCCGGCAGCGGAGCCAGTTCGGCGCGCGACATGGGCAAGGTCATGGCGTTGCTGAAACCCGAGCTCCAGGGCCGCGCCGACATCGGCGCAGTCAGCGCCCAGGTAAAAGCCCGTCTGGGTTAAGCCCCGTGCATCGCTGACCCACCGCCCCGGCGGGCCGGTTCTCCCGCGCCCGAGGCCGTGTTTCAATAGGCTTCTCATGGCCGGTCGCATCCCGCAAGCTTTCATCGACGACCTGCTCGATCGCACCGACATTGTCGATGTCATCGGGGAGCGCCTGGAACTGCGCCGCGCGGGCAGCAACCACAAGGCGCGCTGCCCGTTTCACGACGAAAAGACCCCTTCGTTTTCAGTCAATCAGGAACGGCAGTTCTACTACTGCTTCGGCTGCAACGCGGGCGGCAATGCCATCGGCTTCGTGATGGCCTACGACCGCATCGATTTTGTCGCGGCCCTCGAATACCTCGCCCACCGCGCGGGGCTGGAAATCCCCCGCGAAACCGACGCTGCCCCGGCCGCACGCCGCAACGAGCCCCTGTTGGCGCTCCTCGAACGCGCCCAGACGTGGTACCGCGCGCAACTGAACGAACACCCAGCCGCCGCGCAGGCGACGAGCTACCTCAAGCAGCGCGGTGTAGCGGCCGAAATCGCCCGGGAATTCGGCATCGGCTTCGCCCCGCCCGGCTGGGACAACCTGCTCCGGTTTCTGGACGCCGGAAACAATGCCCCCACGGACGGCGCGGACAACACAATCGCCCTGCTGGTGGAAGCAGGACTCGCGGTCGCGCGGGAATCCGGCGACGGTCACTACGACCGCTTCCGCCACCGCATCATGTTTCCAATCCGCGATGTGCGCGGCCGCACCCTGGGTTTCGGCGGCCGGGTACTGGGCGATGACCAGCCCAAATACCTGAACTCCCCGGAAACCCCGGTGTTCCACAAGGGCCGCGAGCTCTACGGGCTGTATGAGGCACGTACCCACCTGCGCGGCGGCGCCCCGCTGCTGGTGGTCGAAGGCTACATGGACGTGGTGGCCCTGGCCCAGTTCGGGATTCGCAACGCGGTGGCAACCCTCGGCACCGCCGTCACAGACGAGCACATCGCCAAGCTGTTTCGCCACACCAGCGACCTGGTGTTCTGCTTCGATGGCGACGCCGCCGGCCGCCGCGCCGCGAGCCGCGCCCTGGACATCAGCCTGCCGGCACTCGGCGACGGCCGCGCGGTGCGCTTCATGTTCCTGCCGGATGGCGAAGATCCCGACACGCTGGTGCGGCGTATCGGCAGCGGCGGGTTCTCGCAACTGATCGCATCCGCCCAGCCGCTCTCGGAATTTCTGTTCGCCACGGCGGCAAGCGAACTGGATCTCGCGCTGCCCGATGATCGCGCCCGCTTCTGCCAGCGCGCGGCGCCCATGATTCACCGCCTGCCGCCGGGCGTGCTGCGGCAACTGCTGCTGGGCGAGCTGGCGACCCGCGCCGGCATTCCCGCGTCCACCCTGGAGCAGCTCACCGCGCCCCGACCCGGCGCCGCCGGACCCCGCACCGTCGATCTCCCGGAGCATCGGAAGACACCGGGTGCGGTGACCGAGCCAGCCGCGCCCGCGCCCCGGGAAACGCCGTCAAGACCGGGCCGCAACTACAAGACACCGCTGGTCCAGCACCTGCTGGCGCTGTTCCTGCACCATCCGCAGCTGTGTACGGAACTCGCGAATGCGCTGGAACCCCTGCGCGGCGAAGCCATTCCCGACCTGGAACTCGTCTTCAAGGTACATGCGTTGCTGCAGAAGAATCCGGGTTACACCTTCAACCATGTGCTGAGCTACTGGCACGGGATGCACGGTCAGGAGCAACGCAATCTGCTGGCCAGAATCGCCGCCAACGAACTGCTGCTGGCACCGGAAACCGCGGCGGGAGACCATCTCGCGGAGGCGCGCGGGATCATCGCGCGGCTCCAGGAACTGGCGGAGCGCGACAAGCCGGCGGCGGCGCGCCTGCGCGGTCTGCTGGATCGCGACGCCCTCTCGGCGGAGGATCGCGCGCGCATCCGGGCGCTCATCCTGGAGCTGTCCGCCCGAACCCCGAATGACCCCATAATCAACGAAGCAAAACAACGTGTTACGATCGCTTTATAATTTTAATTATATGATGATTGGGGGTTGCAATCGGTGGCTCAGCACCCCATTAATTGGGTACAATGCGCCGCTTTACCCGCGCGCCCCCTCCAGCAAGAGCGATCAATGAGCGAAATCCAGCAGCAGTCCCGTATTCGTGAACTCATCACCAAAGGCCGCGAGCAGGGCTACCTGACCTATGCCGAGGTGAACGATCACCTGCCGGAAGACATTTCCGATCCCGATCAGGTCGAAGACATCATCCAGATGATCAACGACATGGGGATCAATGTGTTCGAGGCTGCCCCGGACGCCGACACCCTACTGATGACCACCGGCGACGCAGCTCCGGACGAGATCGCCGCCGCCGAGGCCGCCGCCGCCCTGGCCGCGGTGGAGACCGAACAGCATCGCACCACCGACCCCGTGCGCATGTACATGCGTGAAATGGGCTCGGTCGAACTCCTCACCCGCGAAGGCGAAATCGAGATCGCCAAGCGCATAGAGGAAGGCATCCGCGAAATCATGGCGGCCCTGGCCGAATGGCCCGGCGCCGTGGACGCCGTGCTCGCCGACTACGACCTCATCGCCACGGGCGAGCGCCGCCTGGCCGACATCATCGCCGGCTATCTCAATCCCATGGACAATGTCCCGTCCGCGCTGTCGATTGCCACCAAGGCAGCCGAGCTGGCCGCCGCCAAGGCCGAGAGCGCCGAGGATGACGACGACGACGCCGATACGGAAGTGGAAGAAGACGAAGGCGGTCTTGACATCGAAGAGGCCCGCCGCCGCTTTGACGAAATTCGCCGCCAGAACGATAAAACCAAGCGTTCCCTCGCGCGCGGCGACCGCAACAGCAGTTCCGTCCAGAAAAATCTCACCGAACTCAGCGAACTGTTCAAGTACCTGAAACTGACGCCCAAACAGTTCGATCCCCTGATTCGCCAGGTCCAGGAAAAAATCGCCGAAGTGCGCAAACACGAGCGCAACATCATGGTGCTGTGCATCAAACGCGCCCGCATGCCGCGCACCGAATTCATCGAAGCCTTTCCCGGCAATGAAACCAACACCAAGTGGCTGGCAACGCTGACCCGCCGCAAACTCCCCTATGCGGAAGCGCTCAAGGCACATCAGGAAGAAATCATCCGGATTCAGCAGCGCCTGGCGGTGAGCGAAACCGAAACCGGCCTCAGCATCGCACAGATCAAGGACGTCAACCTGCGCCTCTCCATCGGCGAAGCCAAGGCGCGCCGCGCCAAAAAGGAAATGGTCGAGGCCAACCTGCGCCTGGTGATCTCCATCGCCAAAAAATACACCAACCGC
The DNA here is from genome assembly GCA_016191205.1 of Gammaproteobacteria bacterium. Taxonomy (GTDB): domain Bacteria; phylum Pseudomonadota; class Gammaproteobacteria; order Pseudomonadales; family Porticoccaceae; genus JAGPUQ01. The sequence goes on from JACPPB010000036.1 coordinate 19,780, forward strand.
GGTCTCCAGTTCCTCGACCTGATTCAGGAAGGCAACATCGGCCTGATGAAGGCGGTGGACAAGTTCGAATACCGCCGCGGCTACAAATTCTCGACCTACGCCACCTGGTGGATCCGGCAGGCCATCACCCGCTCCATCGCGGACCAGGCGCGCACCATCCGCATTCCGGTGCACATGATCGAAACCATCAACAAGCTCAACCGCATCTCGCGGCAGATTCTCCAGGAGATGGGGCGCGAACCCACGCCCGAGGAACTGAGCCTGCGCATGGATCTGCCCGAAGACAAAGTACGCAAGGTGCTGAAAATCTCCAAGGAGCCGATCTCCATGGAGACGCCCATCGGTGACGACGAAGATTCGCATCTGGGCGACTTCATCGAAGACGTCAACATCGCCTCGCCGATTCACGCCGCCACGCAGGAAAGCCTCACCGAAGCCACCCGCGAAGTGCTGAACTCGCTGACCGCGCGCGAGGCCAAGGTGCTGCGGATGCGCTTTGGCATCGACATGAACACCGACCACACCCTGGAAGAAGTCGGCAAACAGTTCGATGTCACCCGCGAGCGGATTCGCCAGATCGAAGCCAAGGCGTTGCGCAAACTGCGCCACCCCAGCCGCTCCGAACACATGCGCAGTTTCCTCGACGATTGATCATCGCCGCGCGCGCAGCGCACAAGATCGTTCGCGGGCCCATAGCTCAGTTGGTTAGAGCAGTCGACTCATAATCGATTGGTCCCAGGTTCAAGTCCTGGTGGGCCCACCATCTTCCGAGGCGCCTCAAGGGGCTATGCCGTGGCCCAGGATCCGGGTCAAGAAAGCTCCGGTCGGAAAAATCCCCTGTCGAACCGGCGCCGGCTTCCCGGCGCCAGCATCGGTACGCCCGCTGCCAACTGACACTCCCCTCGCCATGAACATACCGATCACCACCGTCGCCGAGCCCGCTGTCGCCTGCTCAAACTGCCAGGCCTGCTGCTGCCGCCTGGAAGTGATGCTGATCACCGAGACCGGCGTGCCCGAACGCTTTATCGAAACCGACCAATGGGGCGGAAGAACCATGGCGCGGCTGGATGACGGCTGGTGCGCCGCGCTCAACCGCGACACCCTGATGTGCCGGATTTACGAGCAACGGCCCCTGATCTGCCGCGAGTTTGCGATGGGTGAAGAGGAGTGTGTGGAGGAGCGGCAGTCAGCCGCTGAGCCCGAGCTTGGCCGGCAGCCTTGGCGTGAGGTTAGACAGCTTGAGATATAATCATCAACCTATTGAATTTAATAAAGATACCACCGGAGACGGCCTATGCTGCCCCTCAAACAGCAGTTCTCTTCTGTCTGCCAACCCCTTGCCCTGGATGATCACTCGCCCAGCTACTCCCGGGTCGCCGCCAACCTGATCCTCGGCACCTTCGCCCACACAGTTACCGCTTCGGATTAGATGAGACGGCTTCCCGGTTTTGGCGAGAGGCTTGCCCAATACCGGCGAGCTCGGGTAACGCCTTCATCAGCGGGGTCAGGCCCCGGTCATCGCTCGCGCGGCTGCACCGTATTTTTCGGCACATCCTTGAAGGGCCGATCCATGCCGGTGAGGGGTTCCTTGGGCATGCCCAGCACGCGTTCGGCGATGATGTTGCGCTGAATCTCGTCGGTACCGCCGGCGATGGACGCCGCGGGTGTCGATACCAGAATCTCGGCGATGATCCCGTTCATGGGGCTGTCGTCGCCGGTCAGCATGGCATCCGCCGCGTTGATCAGCGTGTGCACATTGGCCGACGCGCGCGCCACATGGCTGCCCACCAGTTTGCCCAGCGAACCTTCCGGCCCCGGCGGGCGCCCCAGTTGCTGGGCGGCGCGGGCGCGGCGCTGGGTCCAGTGCGCGGCCCGGTGCATGGTCAGCAATTTGGCGATTTCCTGCCGCACCACCGGATCGGTATTGCAGCCCGTCGCCTGGGCGCGCTCGATGACCAGATCGGGGCGCCCGGCGCGTTGCGGATACCAGGTGTAGGGCTCCATGGTGATCGCGAATTCGGCGCGTTCCTGGTCGTAGGCTTTCCCCACGCGTTTGGCGCTCTGCAGCCCGGACGCCATGCCCTCGGCCGCGGCGCGGCGTTCGTGCATCAGGGTGGTGGTCGCCACCTTCCAGCCTTCGCCGAGCTTGCTGACCAGGTATTCGGCCGGCACCACCGCATCGGTGAAAAACACTTGGTTGAAGGAGGCGTGGCCGTTCATCTGACGCAGAGGCTGCACCAATACGCCCGGCTGCTCCATCTCGATGATGAAATAGGACAGACCCTGATGCTTGGGCACATTCCAGTCGGTGCGCGCGAGCAGAAAACCGTATTGGGCGTGGTGGGCGCTGGTGGTCCACACTTTCTGGCCGTTGACGATCCACTGGCCGTCCCTGAGATCGGCCCGGGTCATGGCGCCGGCGAGATCCGAACCGCTGCCCGGCTCGCTGAACAACTGGCACCAGTGGTCTTCGCCGGTCAGGATGCGGCGCAGAAATTTTTCCTTGAGGAAATCCGATCCGTGTTCCAGCAGCGTGGCGGCGGCCAGCATGCGCGGGCCGCTGCGGGCCACGCCGATGGCGCCCAGGGTGCGGAATTCCTTGTCCACGACGGCAGCCAGCGCCGCGGACAACCCTTTGCCGTGCCACTCCACAGGCCAAGCCGGCATGCCCCAGCCGCTGTCCACCAGCTTGGTGCGCCAGGTCTTGAGATCGAGGCTGGGATCCCAGTTGGCCTCCAGCCAGGCGCGCGCCTCGGCGCGGACGGTTTCTTGCGTTGGTTGGCTCATGGTATTTGCCTCGCCTCTCAAACGTTCCAGCGCTGCATCAGCAGTTCGCGGTGATAAGTCGGACTACCCAGAAAAACCTCGGAGCTTTTCGCGCGCTTGAACCACAGATGGGTGTCGTTATCCCAGGTGAAGCCGATGCCGCCGTGCAACTGGATGGTTTCCCGGGCGGTCTGCATGAAGGCGTCGGCCGCGCAGGCTTTTGCCAGCGACGCAAGGGCGGGCAGATCCGGGTCATTTTCCGCCGCCGCCTCGGCCGCACAGTAGGCGGCCGATTTGGCCAGTTCGACCTCGACGAGCATGTCGGCGCATTTGTGCTTGATCGCCTGGAAGCTGGCGATGGGGCGACCGAACTGCATCCGCATCATCGCGTAGTCGAGGGCGGACTGGCGCAGCTGGTCGGCGCCACCGACCATCTCGTTGGCCAGGCAGACCGCGGCCTGATCCAGGGTTGCGGCAAAGGGCGCGGCGGCGGCGCCCTCCTCGCCCAGCAGGTCCGCCGGCACGTTGTCGAAAGTCAGGCGTGCCAGTTTGCGGGTACCGTCGACCGCTTTGAGCAGCCGGCGGTCGAGTCCGGCGGCGTCGCCGCGCACACTGAAAAACGACAGGCCGGTGTCGCCGCTGCTGCCCGGCGCGCGCGCGAGCACGATGATCAGATCCGCCGTATGCCCGTCCAGCACGAAACTTTTGACGCCGGACAGCCGGTAACCGCCACCCGCGGAGGTCGCCGTCAGCGCCACCCCGGCGCTGTCCCAGAGACCGTTATTTTCCGTGAATGCCAGTGTCGCCACGGTCTCGCCCGTGGCAATCCCCGGCAGCAGTTCCTTCTTCTGGTCTTCGCTACCCGCGTTCAGGATGGCGTTGGCCGCGAGCACCACGGAGGCAAAATAGGGCGCGCACAGCAGGGCGCGACCCATTTCCTCCAGCACGATGCCCAGCTCGACAAAACCGAGACCCTGACCACCGTAGGCCTCGGGAATGTGCACGCCGGTGAGCCCGAGCTCGCCGCTCAGCCGCTGCCAGGCGGCGCGCTCCCAGCCGTGGTCGGTGGCCATCAGACGGCGGATCTCCGTGGTCGGTGACTGCTCGGCGAGAAACCGTCGCACCACCGTGCGGATCTGTTCCTGTTCATCGGTGAAACTGAATTTCATGCTGTCGTCCCGTGTCGGCCGTGGTCCCGGCTCATTATGATCACGCCCATCTACAACGGACACGCCGTCAAGCCGGTCAAAACCGGGACAGGCACTGGTTTTTCATATCGCTGTCTTTGATGCTGTGGCAGCGACTCTTTTGGTTACCCGCCCGCGCCAGGCACAGGTTTTTATTGTCCGGGTTCTGGATAGCGTAGCAGCGGGACTTCTCGCCCTTGAGCGCCGCCAGGCACTGCTGCCGTTCATCGGCACCCTGGATACTGTAACAACGACTTCCCTGATTGCCCACTTCCGCCAGGCACCGGTTCTTGGCGTCCTGGTCCTTGATGGAGTAGCAGCGGGATTTCTCCCCCTTGACCACCGCGAGGCAGTAATGCTGCTTGTCGGGGTCTTTGATCGAGTAACAGCGGGACGCATCCGCGAAGGCGAACGCCGGAAGGCACATCAGCAGTACCATCCATCGCATGTCATCCCTCCCGTCCCGAAAACCGCTGCAACCCGGGCATCTTATAAGAAAGCCACCACCGGAAATTGCGCGCGCCTTCCCTCGCGCGGCCGTTCGCCGCCGTCTACACGCCCAAAATCGACGCGTGCCCACCCGGTCAAGGTCGCCCTCAATCCGATCCTCGGCACCGTCGCCCGCGGTTATCGTTGTGGGTTCGACGCTTCCGAAAGCACCCCGCCGGCAGCCTTCCGCCGGGACGCATTCCCGGCGTCCGCGATCATCCCGCCGGATGCCAATGATCCCGCCGCCGTTTGAGGGAAAGACCGGCGCGGGAACCCGTCTGCTTTCCGGTGCCTTAGGGGGCGTAGGGAGGTGGAATTTGCAACGCTTGGTCTGCTATATTTCGAACAACTGCGAGCGGCATCTCAAATCTCCCCGGCGCGAGCAGCCTTTCGACGGTTCCCAAACGACAAGTGAAGAGGATGCAAGGATATGGCTTACTCAAAAACCGCAACAATCAGGGCGTCGTTCCTAACGCTCGTAGTGTCAATGGCGATGTCCATGGGCGCTGCCGCGACGACGATCATTTACTCTGCCGGACATGATATAAATGTGGCTGCCGCTGCCGCAGGTGGTGTGACGCTTGCGGGCGCGAACCCGACCGCCGGGTTCCCCGCCGCGAGCCTCGCTGCCGCGATCGGGGATGGGCATACCGGAATTTATGGTGCCTACGACGCGTTGGTCATTGGCGAAGATCAAACCGCTTTCAGTCCTTCAGACAAGGCCGCTATTGCAGCGTTTACGAGTGCCGGCGGACATACAGTTGTTCTTGGCGCGCATGGCGATGAGGTGGCATTTCTCAACGACACGTTCGGGTACGTCGTCACCAATTTCGCGGCTTCCTCCACCGACCATACCCCCATCAACAGGGTAGCGGGAACCGGTCCCGCGACGCTTTTGACGCTGAATGGCTCCTGGTTCATTAATGCGGCGCCGGGTACCCTCTTGTACCAGCGTGTCGGTGGTGGAGATGCCGCTTTCATTAGCACCGTCGGCAGTGGCACCGTGTCCTGGCTCGCATGGGACTTTTGTGATTGTGGTGAGGTACCCGCTGACCAGACTGACTGGTTTTCCCTGTTGGGTACCGCGGCGATTGGCGGCGGAGCCCCGACAGAACTTCCCACCCTTTCGCAATGGGCCATGGGAGCATTGGTCGGTCTGCTGATGCTCGGCGGGCTGGTCAGCCTGCGCCGGCGTGTGAGCTAGCGCCCAAGCCTGGCCAATGTTCACGACAAGCGGCCCCTGCGGTATCAACCACAGGGGCCGCTTTCGTTTTGCAGGGTATACATCCGATCCGCGCCAAAAGCTGGTTTTCACTGGCATCAACGCGCGCGCCACAACCGGCTGCCGCACGCTGACAACGCCCATTCCTTCCGCGCCTTCAGTTCGCCGAAGCGGTAATGTCTCATACCATGGCCGTGCTTTCGGCAAACTGTCCCGATAGCCGTCGCGCAAAACGCGCCGACCGCACAGGGGACGGCGCACATACCGCGGTCGGACATCAGAACAGCAAACCGAGCCATCCATGCGCGACTGGCATTTCTACATCCTGCGCTGTGCCGATGGCAGCCTGTACAGCGGCATCACGACCGATCTCCAGCGCCGCGTGCGAGAGCACAATGAGGGCGCCGCGGGCGCCCGCTATACGCGCGGCCGCCGACCGGTCAGTCTGGCCTATAGTGAGCGCCTGCCGGATCGCGCCCAGGCGCTGCGCCGCGAACACGCCGTCAAACAGCTCGACCGCGCGGCCAAGCTGCGACTGCTGGCGGATGCCACTCCCCCACCGGATGACCTTCACTTACCGGACAACAACGACATGAGCTTCGCCACTCTCGGCCTGATCGAACCCCTGCAACGCGCGCTCGCCGAGCTGGAGCACCGCACGCCGACGCCGATTCAGCGCCAGGCGATACCTGTGGTGCTGGCCGGGCGCGACCTGATCGCGGCCGCCCAGACCGGCTCCGGCAAGACCGCCAGTTTCGCGCTGCCGCTGTTGCAGAAGCTCAATGCCGGCACGCCGGCCAGCTCGAACTGAATACGTGACCTGGTGCTCACTCCCACCCGCGAGCTGGCCCAGCAGGTGGCGGACAACCTGAAGACCTACGGCCGCCACCTGTCGCTGCGCGTCAGCGTCGCCTACGGCGGTACCAGCCTGAACCCGCAGATGATGGCGCTGCGCCGCGGCGCCGACATTCTGGTCGCCACGCCGGGCCGCCTGCTCGATCTGCGCGAGAAAAACGCCGTGAAATTCCACGAGCTGCAATTGCTGGTGCTCGACGAAGCTGATCGCATGCTCGACATGGGCTTCAGCCGGGAGTTGCAGGAGATCCTGACCCTACTGCCCCGTCGGCGCCAGACGCTGCTGTTCTCCGCCACCTTCTCCGACGCCATCCGCGAACTGGCCGCCGGGCTGCTGCACAAACCCCAGCAAATCGACGCCAGCCCGCGCAACACCACGGTCGGTACCGTCAAGCAGTGGCTGATCCCGGTGGACAAGCAGCGCAAGCTGGAGCTGTTCTGCCACCTGTTGCGCAAGCGCCACTGGCCCCAGGTGCTGGTATTCGCCAAGACCCGCAAGCGAGTGGACGAGCTGGTCACCAGCCTCAAATTCCAGAACATCGGCACCGATGCCATCCACGGCGACATCACCCAGGCTGCCCGCCTCGCCGCGCTCAAACGCTTCCAGGCCGGCGCGGTGCGAGTGCTGGTGGCAACCGACGTGGCCGCGCGGGGGCTCGACATCAGCGCCCTGCCGCTGGTGGTCAATCTCGACCTGCCCGTCGATGCGGAAGGCTATGTGCACCGCGTCGGACGCACGGCGCGCGCCGGCGCGGCGGGCGAGGCGATCTCGCTGGTGTGCGCCGACGAGGCAGTCCAGCTCAACGCCATCGAAACCCTGATCGGCAAGCTGCTGCAGCGCCGGGAAATTCAGGGTTTCGAGCCCAGGCACGCGGTGCCCGTCACCGGCCCCAACAAGCGTCCGCCCAGCCTGAAAGCACTGAAGAACACCGCGAATAAAACCGGCGCCAAGAAGAAACGAGTCAGAGCCGCCAAGGGTGCTCCGGCCGGCAAGCAAAAATCCGGCGCCAAACCCGGCCCCGGCAAGGCAACCGCTGCCCGCAAACCGCGCAACACTCCGGCCTGATGGTCGGACGCTGCCACCCGCTCGGGTTATCCGGCGGCGTCCGGGCGTGTATCATTCCGCACGACTCTGCCGCCACCCGCGGGATCTGCATACCAGCATCCCGTGGCAATGCGCGGAGAGGTAGCCATAAGAACATCACCCGAACCAAATCTGACCCGCCGAGGATGCTATGACCATCAAAGTTAAAGCCGTGGTGCTCACCGCGAAAAACGAATACTCCGTACAGGAAATCGAGCTGGATCCGCCAAAAGCCAACGAAGTGCGCATCCGCATGGCCGCGACCGGCTTGTGCATGTCGGACCTGTCGGTGATCAACGGAAAGCTGCCGATGCCCATGCCCATCGTGCTGGGCCATGAAGGCGCCGGCGTGGTCGAGGAAGTCGGCGCCAATGTCACCAACGTGAAAGTCGGCGACCACGTCATCACTTCGTTTATCCCCATGTGCGGGAAATGCCATTTCTGCCAGCACCAGGAACCCTGGCTGTGCACGGCCACCGATCTGTTCAGCGGCATGCAGCCCGATGGCACCAGCCGCGTGAAACTGAACGGCAAATACATCGGCGCCTTTGCCGCCCTGGGCAACATGGCCGAACAGGTGGTCTGCCCCGCCATGTGCGTAGTGCCGATCAAGACGAAATACAGCCTCAGCGCCGCGGCCCTGGTCGGCTGCGGGGTGATGACCGGCGCCGGCGCCGCGCTCAACACCGCCAAGGTGCAGCCGGGCAGCAGCGTGGCCGTGTTCGGCTGCGGCGGCGTCGGCTTGTCCGCCCTGCAGGGCGCGAAGATCGCGGGCGCCAATCCGCTGATCGCGGTCGATCTCAACGACGCCAAGCTGGAAGCCGCGCGCGATTTCGGTGCCACCCACACGGTCAACGCGGGCAAGGATCCGGTGGCCCAGATCATGGAAATCACCGGCGGCATCGGCGTGGACTACGCCTTCGAAGTCATCGGCATTCCGTCGGTTGTGGCGCAAGCCTATGCGGCGACCCGGCGCGGCGGCACCTGCTGCCTGGTGGGCGCCCCGGGCGCGACCGAAGAGTACAAGTTCAGCGGCCTCGAAATGGCGCTGTCCGCCAAGAAAGTCTGCGGCTGTATCTACGGCAGCACCAACGCCAAGGTGGATTTCGAGAAGCTGCTCGGCTTTTACGAGACCGGACAACTCGACCTCGACCGCATGCAGTCGCGCACCTACAAGATCGAGGAAGTCCACCAGGGCTTCGACGACATGGTCGCCGGCCGCAATATCCGCGGGGTGATCCTGCACGGTAAATGATGGTTGGCAACAGCCTTCAAACGACAGCACAAAGAACAAGGCCACCCCCGGGTGGCCTTGTTCGTTTGCGGCATTCCGCGTTTGGCGAAGCTGTTGAAGGCAGTCCTCAATTTCCGGCTTGCCGACTGAACCTGCGAATCAAGCCGAAGAAACGCATTGTGCGGGAAAAACTGGAGCCGCTGGCAGTCCCGGAGGAAATCAACAACACATGGTCGATGGACTTTATGCACGACACGTTGAGTGATAGTCGGAACTTTCAATTGTTCAATGTGCTCGACGACTACAATCGTGAAGGGCTTGGCATCGCAGTTGATTTATCACTGCCGGCCGAACGCGTCATCCGGGCGCTGGATCAGATCATTGAGTGGCGCGGCAAGCCCTATGGCTTTGGGAAGCATCACCCCAAAACAGAAGCTGGCCCTGGCCGCATAACCTCTAATCCTGGAGACATTTGAAAAAAAGAGGGATTACCAATGACCACTACTTATTCAGCTTCACCTTGGAAAATTGTTTTACGATGAAAAGCCAAGAAGTCTTTGCTCGGAAGGAATTTTTCTGGCATATGTATTGGCCGACCCCGAAATTTGGATATTGATTCCTGAAGGAATGCATCGTCGTATGCCTTCATCTTTGGCGAAATTTGTATCGTCATGTCGTCCGTGATACTAATAAGTCCGCTATCGAAAGCCCTGTCATGCAAGACCGATAGACATAGGCCATTATGTGGATTCAGCCTGTTTTTAGTGTCAGTTCGCCAAGGAACAATGTGGCTAGCTATCAAGAACTGGGGGACTGTTAATCCGCTGATACAGCAGCGATACTCGTACGCGCTCAACACAGCTCTTCGAAAAAATGACTGCCCAACTCTCACTTTTGTGGCTACTACCTTTTCTTCTCCATCGTAGTTATCGCTTTCAGTGAGTAGAGCCGCGTCTGCAATGTTGTCGTTAGATGCTCTCCCTTCAAGCCGATCCAACGCATGCTGTGCTTCTAATACAAAATGCACCCAATCCTTCTGCATTTCGTCCCACATTTCTTGATCCGCTTTGGAAGCTCCATCCAATCCTTTTCGCCCAGTTCCAGTGATAGCTGGATCTAGACTTGCAATATTTGTCAATTTCATAGCAAGTGCCGATGGCGTCCTACCGATTAACGTAGCAAATCGAATGATGTCGGCATTACCACGATGCATTTTCCCAAATGGCATTTGGCAATAGAGGTGGAACGCTATCAATAGCTGTTCACGTGACCAACCGGCTCTTCTTTGCATTTCCACGAATCCTAATGATCAATAGATATGCGGAGTGTCGGGCACTTCATGCTGACAGACGCCCCCCAGACTTCGATCGTGCAGCAATTGCTGAAGCTCGGTCGGTTTCTTCGGCTTTCTGTGTCCCTGTTAAATGAAGGCTCCTCCGGTCGTGGCACTGGTTGCCGCATCAGCAAAGGCCCACATTGTCTCGATCATGGCGGACTCCTTTTTTTCCCGCCATCCCTTCACATAGGCCGGAGCAGACTGAACAGTCTTGCGCCTCGCACGATGGTCGACGCGGCATTCGAATCGATCGTGACGGGTAATCCTCGGCACCCGTGCCTCCAGACTAATCGTGCCGAACAGGGGATCCTGCGGGATATTGGGTCCGTGCATGGTGTTGGGTCTCATCCTCGAGTCGATATCCGCTATCTTCGCCAAGGCGGCCAGTTTGAACAGCCTGTCAGGGTAAGGGGTGCCGGCTACGGCTTCTGCCCTCGGCTATTTCAGAGTAACAAATTCCTCCGCCGCCGTCGGGTGAATCCCGATGGTGCGATCGAAATCGGCCTTGGTGGCGCCCATCCGGACCGCCACGGCAAAACCCTGGATGATCTCGCCGGCGTGATCGCCCAGCATGTGGCAGCCCAGTACCCGATCATCGTCGCCATTGACCACGAGCTTCATCAGGGCGCGCTCGTCGCCGCCGCCGAGGGTTGCTTTCATGGGACGGAAACTTGATTTGAAAATCCGCACATTCGCATGCCGCTCGCGCGCCTGGGCCTCGGTCAGACCGACGCTGCCGATGCTGGGCTGGCTGAAAACCGCGCTGGGAATGTTGTCGTAGCTCATCACCGCCCCGCCCGCGCCGAACAGGTTTTCAGTGAGCACCATGGCTTCGCGGATGGCGACCGGGGTCAGCTCCACCCGTCCGATAACATCGCCCAGCGCGTAAATGGAGGGCTCGGCGGTGCGAAAATCCGCATCGATTTCAATGGCGCCGCGCGCGTCGAGCCGCACTTTCGTGTGCTCCAGCCCCAGCCCCTCGGTGTTGGCGCGGCGCCCAGTGGCGTACATGAACAGGCCCGCGTCCAGATCGCCGCCGCGCTTGAGCCGCGCGCGAAAGCCATCGGCGGTCGGATCGATGCGTTCGATGTCCTCATTGAAATGCAGTTGGATGCCCCGCTTGCTCATCTCGGTGGCCAGCGCTTCGCGCACGTCCTGGTCGAAACCGCGCAGGAAAAGATCGCCCCGGTAAACCAGATGCGTCTTCACGCCCAGCCCATTGAAGATGCCTGCAAACTCGACGGCGATATAACCGCCGCCGACGATGACGATGGTCTCCGGCAGTCTCGGCAGATAAAACGCCTGGTCCGAACAGATGGCGTGCTCGCGGCCGGGGATGTCGGGCAGGAAAGGGCGGCCCCCGGTGGCGATCAGCAGGTGGCGAGCGCGGTAATGGCGGTCCCCCACGGCGACGGTGTGGGGGTCGATCAGCCGCGCCCTGCCGGTGAGGATTTCGGCGCCGGAATCTTTCAGCAATTTCTCATAAATTCCGTTCAGCCGAATGATTTCATTGGTCTTGTTGTCGCGCAATGTCGCCCAGTTGAAGCCGGGCTGCTCCGGCGTCCAGCCGTAACCCCGGGCGTCCGCCAGGGCATGGGAGAACTCGGCGGCGTAGACGAACAGCTTTTTGGGCACGCAGCCCACATTGACGCAGGTTCCGCCCAGGGCCTTGTCCTCGGCCACGGCGACCCGCGCGCCATGGTGCGCCGCCCGGCGCGCCGCGCGCACCCCGCCGGAGCCGGCGCCGATGACAAAAAAATCGTAATCGAATGCCGTCATGTCGCTTTGCCCGCCTCTGCTTGGGTTGCTTCAAACCAGGCCAGCCGCTCCCGCAACGCGACGACTGTACCGACGATCAACAGGGTTGGCGCGCCAACATTCGCCTGTGCCACGCTGGCGGGCAGCGTCGCCAGGGTTCCGGTCAGCACCCGCTGCCCGGGCCGGGTGCCGTTTTCCACCAGCGCTGCCGGGGTGGCAGCGCTCATTCCATATTCAATCAGTTTCTCGCAAATAATCCGCAATCCATTGATTGGCATATAAAACACCAGCGTCTGGCCAGGCTTCGCGAGCGATTCCCAGTCCTGCTCGACGGTATCGCCCCGGCGGTGTCCGGCCTGAAAGCGGACCGACTGGGCATGATCGCGGTGGGTCAGCGGAATCCCCGCATAGCTGGCACAGCCCGAGGCAGCGGTGATGCCGGGCACCACCTGAAACGGAATGCCCTGTTCGGCGAGGTGTTCGATCTCCTCGCCGCCGCGCCCGAAGATGAAGGGATCGCCGCCCTTGAGGCGCAGCACCCGCTGGCCGGCGCGGGCGTATTCGACCAGCTTCTGATTGATGTTGTCCTGGGTCACGGGGTGGTGCCCGGCTTTCTTGCCCACGTAGACGCGTTCGGCATCGCGGCGCACCAGGTTCAGCACCTCGGCGGAAATCAGCCGGTCGTAGAGCACAATGTCGGCCTGCTGCATCAGGCGCAGGGCGCGAAAGGTGAGCAGATCCGGGTCACCGGGACCGCCGCCGACCAGATAGACCTCGCCGACGGTCGCGGCGCGAGGATTCGCGAGCAGGGCTTCCAGCCGCTCCCGGGCCTGGCGCGGGCGACCGCTGTGGACCAGCTCCGCCACCTCGCCTTCGAAGATCTGCTCCCAGAATTGGCGCCGTCCGGTTGCGGAACCGATGGCGGCCTTGACCCGAGGACGAAATTCACCCGCGAGGCGCGCCAGCTCCCCGGTGCGGGCCGGCAGCAGGGCTTCCAGACGGGTGCGCAGCAGGCGCGCCAATACCGGCGCGGTGCCGCCGGTGCCGACCGCGACACAGACCGGATTGCGGTCGATGACGGCGGGGAACGTCACGGTGCAGAGTTCGGGCTGATCCACCACATTGACCGGGATGCCGCGGGTTTTCGCGGCTCGCGACACGGCGCGGTTGGTGGTCGGGTCGTCGGTCGCCGCCACGGCCAGCACGGCGCCATCGAGATCCGCGGCGCGAAAGCGGCGGCGGGTCAGCACCACCCTGCCCTGTCCGGCCAGCGCCTCGATGCCGTCGTCACATTCTGGCGCAACGATGGTCACGGCCGCGCCGGCGGCGAGCAGCAGCTCCAGCTTGCGCCGGGCTACTTCGCCGCCGCCCACCAGCACGCAGCGCTCGCCGCGCACGCGATGAAACAGCGGCAGCGCGTCCATGGTCAGGTGATGCGCTCGAGCCCGCCGAGGTACGGTCGCAGAGCGGACGGCACCGCGATGCTGCCGTCCGCCTGCTGGTGATTTTCGAGCAGCGCGACCAGGGTGCGGCCCACCGCCAGGCCGGAGCCATTGAGCGTGTGCAGCAATTCCGGCTTGCCGGTCTCGGGATTGCGCCAGCGCGCCTGCAGCCGCCGCGCCTGGAACTCACGGAAATTGCTGCACGAGGAGATTTCGCGATAGGTCTGTTGCGACGGCAGCCAGACTTCGAGGTCGTAGGTCTTCGCCGCCGCAAACCCGAGATCGCCGCCGCACAGGGCGACAGTGCGGTACGGCAGTTCGAGCAGCTCCAGAATGGTCTCGGCGTGGCGGCGCAGGATTTCCAGCGCCGCCGCCGATTCGGCCGGGCGCACCAGTTGCACCAGCTCCACCTTCTCAAACTGGTGCTGGCGGATCATGCCGCGAGTATCGCGGCCATGGCTGCCCGCCTCGCTGCGAAAACAGGGGCTGTGGCAGACGAATTTCAGGGGCAGCTGCTCCGCCGGCAGAATCCGGTCCCGCGCCAGGTTGGTGACCGGCACTTCGGCGGTGGGAATCAGGTACCAGGGCGGGTCGGTATCGAGGCGGAACAGATCCTCGGCAAACTTGGGCAACTGGCCGGTGCCGAACAGCGACTGGGCATTGACCAGATAGGGAACATAGACCTCCCGATAGCCGTGCCGCGTGGTGTGGACGTCCAGCATGAACTGGATCAGCGCCCGGTGCAGCCGCGCCAGCGGCCCGCTGAGCACGCTGAAGCGCGCGCCGGTAATACGGATCGCCGCGTCGAAATCGAGCTGGCCAAGCGCCTCGCCGAGATCCACATGATCGCGCACCGGAAACGCGAATTCGCGCGGATTGCCCCAGCGCTGGATTTCGCGATTGTCGGCTTCCGATGTGCCTTCGGGGACATCGGCATCGGGGAGATTGGGAATCCGGCTCAGGAAATCGTCGAGCCGGGCCTGAATCCCCTGCAACTCCGCGGCAAGCGTATCGAGCCTGCCCTTGCCGGCTTCCACGGCTGCCAGCAGGGGCGCGATATCGGCGCCCGCTGCCTTGGCCTTGCCGATCGCCTTGGCGCTCGCGTTGCGCTCGGCCTGCAATTGTTCGGTCTCGATCTGGAGCGCCTTGCGCTCGGCTTCCAGCGCCGTGAAGGTCGCGGCGTCGAACGGGAAGCGGCGTCGGGCCAGGGTTGCCGTCACGGCGGCGAGGTCCGAACGGAGCAGTCTGGGATCGAGCATGGGTCGCAATATCCTGTCGGGTACGGATCGGTTGAAGGTCAAATTCAGAACAGGCGGGTCACGGCGATGGCGGTGGCGGTCCCGCCGAGACAGAGGACCAGATTGGCGCCGACATTGAGGGCCGCGAGCAGCGGCTGGCCATTCTGCCACAGCCCGACGCTGTCCAGCGCAAAGGCCGAAAAGGTCGTGAAGGCGCCCAGCACGCCGATCATCAGGAACTCCCGCCACAGCGGCGCGAGCTGGGCGCGCTCGACGATCAGGACGTAGAGCACCCCGATCAGCACGCAGCCGAGCACGTTCACGGTCAGGGTGGCGAACGGGAAGCGTCCGGCGCTGGCCGGCGCCAGCAGGACATTCACCCCATAGCGAGCCAGCGCCCCCAGCACACCGCCCGCCGCCACCGCCAGCCACTGCATCAGGAAGCTCCCGTGCCGGCGTAGCGCTGGCGCGCGGCGCTGGCATTCAGTTCGCGCAGGTGCCGCAGCTTTTCGGAAATCTGGCGCTCCATGCCGCGATCGCCGGGAAAATAATACTGACGATCGCGCAGCGCTTCGGGAAAATAATTTTCGCCGGCGGCAAAGGCATCGGTCTCGTCGTGGGCGTAGCGGTAGTCGGCACCGTAATCCAGCTCTTTCATCAACCGCGTCGGCGCGTTGCGCAGATGCAGCGGCACGTCGTGGCTGGGTTGCGCGGCGACCTCGCGGCGCACCTGGTTGTAGGCGGTGTAGACCGCGTTGCTCTTGGCCGCCACCGCCATGTAGATCACCGCCTGGGCCAGAGTCAACTCGCCTTCGGGACTGCCCAGGCGCTCCTGCACATCCCAGGCGTCGAGGGCGATGCGCAGCGCGCGCGGATCGGCATTGCCGATGTCCTCGCTCGCCATGCGTACCACGCGCCGGGCGATGTAGAGCGGATCGCAGCCGCCATCCAGCATGCGCACCAGCCAGTACAGGGCGGCGTCCGGCGACGACCCGCGCACCGCTTTGTGAAGCGCGGAAATCTGGTCGTAGAAATACTCACCGCCCTTGTCGAAGCGGCGCGTGCCGGCGGCCGCCACTTCGCGCACCAGGGCGGCGTCGATTTCGCCGTCGCGCGCGAAATCCACCGCGATTTCGAGCAGGTTCAGCGCCCGGCGGGCATCGCCGTCGCTGCTGGCGACCAGCGCCGCGAGTGCAGCGTCGGCGAGCGTGCAGGCACTCCCCAGACCCCGCTCGGCGTCGCTGAGCGCGCGCCGGATCACGGCTTCGATATCGGCATCGGTGAGTGGCTTCAGCGTGTAGACGCGGCAGCGGGAGAGCAGCGCGTTGTTCAACTCGAACGACGGATTCTCGGTGGTCGCGCCGATCAGCACGATGGTGCCGTCCTCGACATAGGGGAGAAACGCATCCTGCTGGCTCTTGTTGAAGCGATGCACCTCGTCCACGAACAGGATGGTGTCGCGGCTCCGCTCCACACGTTCGGTCTCGGCGCGCGCAATCGCGGCGCGGATTTCCTTGACGCCCGCCAGCACCGCGGACAGGGATTCGAAATGCGCGTCGGCATTGGCGGCGATCAGTTTCGCCAGGGTGGTCTTGCCGGTGCCGGGCGGTCCCCAGAACACCATGGAGTGCAGATGTCCCTGCTCGATGGCGGCGCGCAGTGCCTTGCCCTCGGCGAGCAGATGGCCCTGCCCGGCGAATTCCGCCAGCACCCGCGGACGCATCCGGTCGGCGAGCGGCCGATAGCGGTCGCGGGCAGGCGCCGTCTCAGTCATCCTGAAACACGTCGACGCCCGGGGGCGGCATGAAGCGGAACAGCTTGGGATCGACAGGCTGGTTGAGCTCCACGTCGCGCAGCTGGATGTCGGTGCGCTGGCCGAGGCTGTCGGTCATGATGATGGCGCGCGGCTCAGTGCCGGCAAAAACCAGTTCGATGCGCGTGTAGACCGCATCGGTGGCGAGCGGGCGCAGCACGATTCGCAACCGGTTCGCATCCGGTTTTTGGGCTTCGGGACCGCCCGCGTCCGGGACCACACATACCCTGAATTCTGCGAGCAACTTGTCGCTGTCTCCCACCAGCAATGCCGCGGGCGAATTGTCGAGCTGGCGATGCAGGGTTTTCACGGTCACTTGCGCGAGGTCCGGGTCGTAGATCCAGATCCGGGTGCCATCCGCCACCACGGTCTGTTCGAACGGCGGTTCGGCGACCCAGTAGATGTGGCCGGGTTTGGCGAGCTGCATCAGTCCGGCGCTGGTTTGCAGGTCGTGGCCATCGGCGGCGGTCACCCGCTGTTCGAAATTGGCGCTCAGGGTGCGCAGCGTCGCCAGCCGCGCTTTCAGCGCCTGCCCTCCAGGTGGGCAATCGCCTTCGCCCAGCGCGCGTCCGGCACATACCAGCAAGGCCAGCGCAACAAACCCGTAGCGGCGCACGCGCGGTCCGGCCAGCATCAATCGCGCTCCCGATTGGGCACCAGCAATTCGCGGCTGCCGTTGCTGTTCATCGGGGTCACCACGCCGGCCATTTCCATCGCTTCGATCAGGCGCGCGGCGCGGTTGTAGCCGATGCGCAATTTGCGCTGTACCGACGAGATCGATGCACGCCCGCTGCTGATCACGAATTCCACCGCTTCATCGTAGAGCGCATCCGCTTCGCTGCCTTCGCTACCCGCGCCGTCGGCGTCGCTGTAACCCGGCACCGCGATGCTGCCGGTGGCGCTTTCATCGGTGATGTCCTCGAGGTAAGCCGGCTGGCCACGCCGTTTCCATTCGGCCACCACCTTGTGCACTTCGTGATCGTCCACGAAGGCGCCATGAACCCGGATCGGCACCGCGGTTCCCGTCGGGAGATACAGCATGTCGCCGTGGCCGAGCAACTGCTCCGCGCCGCCCTGATCGAGAATGGTACGGGAATCGATCTTGGACGATACCTGGAACGCGATACGGGTCGGCACATTGGCCTTGATCAGACCCGTGATGACGTCCACCGAGGGCCGCTGGGTCGCCAGGATGAGGTGAATGCCCGCCGCCCTCGCCTTCTGGGCGATGCGGGCAATGAGCTGCTCGACCTTTTTACCGACGATCATCATCATGTCGGCAAATTCGTCGATCACCACCACGATATAGGGCAGGGTGTTCAGCTCCGGCGCCTGGGTCGGATCATGGTCGGTGGCGAACGGCTGATCCGCGCGCCAACTGGGATCCCGCAGCGGCTCGCCCGCGGCGCGGCCATCTTCGATCTTGCGGTTGTACCCGGCGAGATTGCGCACCCCGAGCTGCGCCATGAGGCGGTAGCGGCGCTCCATTTCGCCCACGCACCAGCGCAGGCCGCTGGCGGCGTCCTTCATGTCGGTGATGACCGGCGTCAACAGGTGGGGAATGTCGTCGTAGACCGACAGTTCCAGCATTTTCGGATCCACGAGGATCAACCGTACTTCCTCCGGTGTCGCCTTGAACAGGCGAGCGGGCGCTGTCGTAGGCCTCGGACTCCAGCACCTGGCGGAGGTAGACGATCTCGCGGCTTTCGTTGGGAATTTCGATGCCCACCACGGATTTGCCCGGAATCACTTCGACCACCCGCACGCTGACCACGGCCAGCGAGCGCGCCAGATCCCTGGCCAGACCGGAAATACGGCTCGCCTTGATGCCGGCGGCGGGCTGCAGTTCGAAGCGGGTGATGACCGGCCCCGGCATCACTTCCACCACTTCGGCGCTGATGCCGAAATCCTGCAGTTTCAGCTCCAGCTTGCGGGACATGGCTTCGAGTGCCGCCGGCGAGTAGCCGCCGCGATCGCCCGCGGGCGGCGCGTCGAGCAGATCGATCGGCGGCAGACCGGTCGCCTCCGCATCGCGAAACAGCGGCTGCTGACGCTCGCGGACGGCACGCACGCTGGGCTCGGGTTTCTCGACTGGCGGCGCAATGACCGGTTCCTTGCGCTGCGCGCGCACTTCCTTGCTGCGGCGCAGGGTTTTCTGGCGCTTCTCCACCGCTTCTGCGGCCTGAGCGGTTTCGCGCGTCAGATCCCGGCGCGCCTGAATCCGGTCGCCCGCGGCAGCCAGCCCCTGATAGCACAGACGTCCCAGCACATCCGCGATGGCGAGCCAGGAGACGTCGGTTACCACGGTGATCCCGAACAGCGACGCTCCCAGCAGCAGCAGGGTACTCCCCGCCTGCCCGAACACATTGCGGGCTGCGCCCGCGACGGTGGTGCCGAGAATACCGCCAGCCCCAAAGGGCATGGCCCCGACATCTCCGCCGTACTGAAGATGAACGAGTGCGCTCCCCGCCACCATCACCAGCACAAAACCCACGAAGCGGAGCAGAAAGGTGAGGCGATCGAAGGTCCAGCCGGCGTGCTGACGCGCGCGAAAGACCTGCCAGGCCCGCGTCGCCAGCAGGACCGGAAACAGCAGCGCGAGCCAGCCGACCAGGGAATACCCGACATCCGCCAGCCAGGCGCCGAGCGGACCCGCCAGATTGTGGTAGCTGTCGCCACCGCCGGTGCTGGACCAACCCGGGTCCAGCCGGTTGTGGGATGCCAGCGCGAGCAACAGGTACACCGCCACCAGCACCCAGCCGATAAAGGCCCCCTCCCGACGCACCAGCGCGCTGCGTTGGCGCACGGCGTCGAGAATGCTCGCGGTCTGGGTTTTACCTGTCCTGGATTTCGCCAATGTTTTTCCCGGTGTCGCGCGCTGATCGAATGGCCGCTAGTGTAAAGCACCAAAGCCACCTGCCGGCGATCGGCAGACCCTGCCCGCCGCGCCCGGCGGCCGGTTTATTGACTATCATGAGCGCCGTTTTCACGCTCCAACATCTCCTTCACAGCCCTCGCGTCACGGAAGTATCCCTATGCCAGAAGTCCAACATCACCGCCTCATCATTCTCGGTTCCGGGCCGGCCGGCTGGACCGCCGCGGTCTATGCCGCGCGCGCCAATCTGGCGCCGGTGGTGATCACCGGGATCCAGCAGGGTGGGCAGCTCACCACCACCACCGACGTCGATAACTGGCCCGGAGATGCCGACGGGGTACAGGGACCAGAGCTCATGCAACGCATGCAGAAACACGCTGAACGCTTTGATGTTGAAACAATTATAGACCATATCGAAGCGGTGGATCTAAGCCAGCGACCGTTCCGGTTGCGGGGCAGCAATCACTACAGCTGCGATGCCCTGATCATCGCCACCGGCGCGTCCGCGCGCTATCTCGGACTGCCCTCGGAGCAGGCGTTCCAGGGCAAGGGGGTCAGCGCCTGCGCCACTTGCGACGGGTTCTTCTACCGGGACCGCAAGGTCGCCGTGATCGGCGGCGGCAACACTGCGGTGGAAGAAGCGCTCTATCTGTCCAATCTGTGCGCCGAGGTCACCCTGGTGCACCGCCGCGATCAGTTGCGCGCCGAAAAGATCATGCAGAAGAAACTGTTCGAGCGCGCCGCGACCGGCAATGTCCGGCTGCTGTGGAACCATCGTCTGGACGAGGTGCTGGGCGACGCCAGCGGCGTCACCGGCGTGCGCCTGCGCGAGATGGGCACCGATCAGCCGCGCGATCTCGAGGTGGCGGGCGTATTCATCGCCATCGGCCATTCCCCCAACACCGGGATTTTTGACGGGCAACTGGCGATGGCCAACGGCTACATCAAGGTCCAGGGCGGCCTGGACGGCAACGCAACCGCGACCAGTGTGCCGGGCGTATTTGCGGCCGGAGACGTGGCTGATCACACCTACCGCCAGGCGGTGACATCGGCGGGCACCGGCTGCATGGCCGCGCTGGATGCGGAAAAGTTCCTCGACCACGGCTGACCAAAGCCAGCTCAGGGCGCCCCGTGCGATTGCCGCTGCTGGATCCGGACCGGCCGGTCTTTCCACCGCCGGAGCGTGCCGCCCGTGCTCCCAACGGACTGCTGGCGGTGGGGGGCAATCTCGCCGTCGCGACCTTGCGCGATGCCTACCGGCGCGGCATTTTCCCCTGGTTCGAGGCGGGCCAGCCGCCGCTGTGGTGGAGCCCTGATCCGCGCGCGGTCCTGTTCCCGGATCAAATCCATGTCAGCCGCACCATGGCGCGTCTGCTCCGCAGCGGCCGGTACCGGATCACCAGCGACCACAGCTTCGGCGCCGTCATCCGCCGCTGCACCGCGCCACGCGGGGGACAGGCCGGCACCTGGATCGTGCCGGAGATGATCGCCGC
The DNA here is from genome assembly GCA_016191205.1 of Gammaproteobacteria bacterium. Lineage (GTDB taxonomy): Bacteria > Pseudomonadota > Gammaproteobacteria > Pseudomonadales > Porticoccaceae > JAGPUQ01. The sequence goes on from JACPPB010000036.1 coordinate 40,572, forward strand.
CTACGAGGCGCTGCATGCGGCGGGCGACGCCCACAGCGTGGAATGCTGGATCGACGGCGAACTCGCTGGCGGCCTCTACGGCGTCGCCGTGGGCGCGGTATTTTGCGGCGAATCCATGTTCAGCCTGCGGCCGAACGCGTCCAAGCTCGCGCTCATCCACCTCGCGCGCGGACTGTCCGCCGGCGGGTTCACGCTGATCGACTGTCAGGTCGGCAATCCCCATCTGGCGTCGATGGGCGCCACCGACATCCCACGCGCGGCCTTTCTGGCGGATCTGGTCGCGGCCCGGGACCGGCTCCTGCCTTGGCCGATGGGGGCAATTTCGGCTATGGTTGGAAGCAACGCCGCCACAGCGCCAGTGCCATGACCCGAGACATCAGTCCGGACCTGGAAAAAATCCGGCTTTATCTTACCGAGCCGCATCCGTGCAGCTACCTGCCGGATCGCCAGGCCACCACGGCCTTCGTCGATCCCAAGGTCGTTATCGATGTCGAGCTGTACAACCACCTGTCCGATCTGGGCTTTCGCCGCAGCGGGCGCTACGTCTACACACCCCGCTGCGCCAGCTGCAAGGCGTGCATCCCGATTCGCATCGATGCCACCGGCTTTTCGCCCTCGCGCCCCCAGCGCAAGTGTCTCAATCGCAATCGGGACATAGCCGTCGCGCTGGTGGAACAGGTGGATATCGAAGAACACTATCCGCTCTACGAGGCCTACATCAGCGCCCGCCACCAGGACGGCGACATGTACCCGCCCTCCCGTGCCCAATACCAGGACTTCATCGGACGCGCGTGGCACTCCACCAACTTTCTGGAGTTTCGCATTCAGGGGAGGCTCGTCGGTTGCGCCGTCACGGATTGGCTGCGCAACGGACTGTCGGCGATCTATACCTACTTCGATCCCGGGGAGGAGCGCCGCAGTCTCGGCACCTTCGCGATCCTCAAACAGCTCGAAACCGTGCTCGAACGCGGCCGTCGCTATGTGTATCTGGGATTCTGGATACGCGATTCCGCCAAAATGAATTACAAGATCCGCTACCGCCCCGCCGAGCTGTTCATCAACGATCACTGGCTGCGGGTAAGCTGAGTTCGCCAGGTTTCGCCGTGCCGGCGGAACCACGCGGCAAATCCGGATCGCCGCGCCGTCTGGCGGCCGTGTGCCTCGCCCGGCGGGATCGCGTCAGACCGGATCCAGGTCGTTGCGCAGCGACGTCAACACTTCGGGTGCAACGGAGATAGATTCGATCATGCAGTTGGGGTGATCGATACCCATCCCCATACCGGCGCCCGCCAACACCGCCGCCGCGGCCGCCCTGGGGATTTCAAAGCGTAGAAAATGCACGGCCGAAGTCTTGCCATCGCGCTCGCGCTCGATGTCCTCGTCGGCAATCGCGTAAATTTTTTCGTGTCCGGCGATCTGTAGCCAAACCCTGTCTTCGATTCCAGATAACCGCTCCAACGCGGCCTGGCGCTCGCTCGGCTCTTCGTATTCGATCATGAACGTCGCCTTCCAGTTGCTGCCATCCGGCACCAGCGGATTGTAGGCATCGAGTTCATCCTGGATCGCGGCGGACTCGAAGATCCGCTCGATCCGCAGCATTTCCTGTATCTGGTATTGAATGGTCAGCCGGTCTTCGAAATAAACCCGCGCATGAAGCCCGAGCGCGACCTGCCGCGTGCGCTTGTGCTCCAGCACCTGCCTGCGAAACTCGGGACGCCGTTCCGCGTACTGTTCCAGCGGCCACAAGTCGCTCCGTTTCAGCTTCTGCATCGATTACCCCTCAAAGTCCGTACGCCATGCGCAACAGCGTCATGGGATGTTCCGGTTTTTCCTCGCGTTCCGCGAGATCCGCGATGTGGGCAGCGGCCATGGGGCAGTCGCTGGAAAAATGGGCGGGTTTAAGCTCATCGATCTTGCGCGCCACCGGGCGGCCGATCTTGACGGCATTGGCATGGGTCTCGCGCTTCACGGCATAGGTGCCGTCATGGCCGGAACAGCGCGCTTGCGGATGGACCTTGGTATCCGGTATCAGCGCCAGAATGTCCCGCGTCTTCATGCCGATGTTTTGCACCCGCAAATGACAGGCGACGTGATAACCGATATCGCCCAGACCCTGCCGGAATTCGGTGTTGAACATGCCTTCCTTGTGGCGCAAGAACAGGTACTCGAAGGGATCAAAAAAAGCATTCCGGACTTTTTGGACATCCGGGTCGTCCGGGTACATCAGGGGTAATTCCTGCTTGTACATCAGCACGCAGGACGGTACCGGCGCAATCAGATCGAAACCTTCATCGACGAGCTTCGCCAGCACCGGAATATTCGCCGCGCGAGCGCGATCGACGCTGTCGAGATCACCGAGTTCGAGTTTTGGCATGCCGCAGCAGCGCTCGCGGGGCACCAGTTCGATATGGATGCCGTTGTGCTGGAATACGGTGTAAAAATCCTCGCCCAGATCCGGGCTGTTGTAGTTTCCGTAGCAGGTGGCGTAGAGCGCAACCTTGCCCGTTGTGCGACCCGCGCGTTGCGCCGGAATCGTTTTGGCAAGCGATCCCACTCTTTTGCGCAAGGTTTTGTGATGGTATTCGGGGACTGGCGCGTCCCTGTGCACACCAAAGGTTGCTTCAAAAACCTTGCGGAAACTGGCGTTGCGGTTCAGCGCATTGACCGTCACATCCACCAGGGGGATGGTTGCCAGTTTGCCGACACGATCCGTGCTGGTAAGGACTTTATTCCGGAAGGAGGCACCCTGTTCGCGAAAATCAACCGCCTTGGCGCGCAGCATGAGGTGCGGGAAATCGACATTCCACTCATGTGGCGGTACATAGGGGCATTTGGTCATGTAACAGAGGTCACACAGATAGCATTGATCGACCACTTTGCGGTAGTCGCTCTTCGCCACGCCATCGACTTCCATGGTCTCGGAGGAATCGACAAGGTCGAACAATGTTGGAAAGGATTCGCACAGACTCACGCAACGGCGGCAGCCGTGGCAGATGTCGTAGACCCGCTCCAGTTCGGCATCGAGGCTTTCACGATCCCAGAACGCGGGCGACTGCCAGTCGAGGGGATGCCGCGTCGGAGCCCCGAGACTGCCTTCGCCAACCCCGGATTCGTTGTTCATTGGGAACCCCTGAAGCTGATTTGTCCGAACCCCTTCCATCGCTGTTCGGAAGGGTTCTCATACCGTCGCGCTCGCGGCGGAAAACAACAAAAAGGCTCCGGCACCGATGCCGGAGCCTGGCTTGTCGGTAATCAGGTGCCCAGCGTATCCAGAGCTTTCTGGAAGCGGTTGGCATGACTGCGCTCCGCCTTGGCCAGGGTTTCCATCCAGTCGGCCACTTCGCTCAGGCCTTCGTCGCGCGCGGTTTTCGCCATACCGGGATACATGTCGGTATATTCGTGGGTCTCGCCCGCGATGGCGGCTCTCAGGTTGTCGGCGGTGCCGCCGATCGGCAGACCGGTCGCCGGATCACCGGTTTCTTCCAGATACTCGAGGTGCCCGTGCGCGTGGCCGGTTTCACCTTCCGCGGTGGAACGAAACACGGCGGCGACATCGTTATAGCCTTCGACATCGGCCTTGGCGGCGAAATACAGGTAACGACGATTGGCTTGGGATTCGCCCGCAAAGGCGTCCTTCAGATTTTTTTCGGTTTTGGTGCCTTTCAGTGCCATGAGACTTCTCCTGATGTCAGTTGGGAGGAAATGGATGGCGCACGTCTGCCATCGGACGTCGACAGTTCCCGACGGAACTTGTCACCACCATAGTCGCTATCCTACAATCGGTAAAGTTAATTTTTTTGACATTATTGATCGATATATCCGATGGCTCAAAAGCCCACACTCCGGCAATTGAAGTACCTCTGCTCGGTCGCCGACGAACACCATTTCGGCAATGCCGCCAAGGCCTGTCATGTCACCCAGTCCACGCTCAGCGCAGGCATCCAGGAGCTGGAAGCCGCGCTGGGTATCGCGCTCGTCGAGCGCAGTCACAAGAGTGTATTGCTGACTCCCGTCGGCGACAGGGTGGTCCGCCGTTCGCGCCAGATATTGATTGAAGTGGATGCCCTGATCGAGGAAGCAGCCGCTGCGCTGGAACCGTTCAACCGCCCTATCCGCCTGGGCGTCATCCCGACGATTGCGCCTTTCTTGCTGCCCACCGCGCTGGCGGCGCTGCGCCGGGATCACCCCGAGTTCCAGTTGCTGATCCGCGAAGACCTCTCGGAGAAGCTGGTCAATCTGCTCCAGCACGGCGAGCTCGACCTGCTGTTGATGGCGCTGCCATACCCCATGGCCAATGTCACCACACAGCATCTGTTCGAGGATCCCTTTGTGCTGGCGTATCCCGCCAGACATCCGCTCGGCAACGTTCACAAACTGCGCACGCGGGATCTCAAAGGTCATGACATCCTGCTGCTGGAGCAGGGGCATTGCCTGCGCGACCATGCGCTGGAAGCCTGCAAACTGCAAAGCACCCAGATTTCCCTTGCGTTCGAGGCGACCAGTTTGCACACCCTGGTTCCCATGGTGGCGAACGGAATCGGCGTCACCCTGTTGCCACGCATGGCGATAGACAGCGGGATTATTTCGGGACTACAGAATATTCACATTCGGGCGTTCGATGGCAGGGACGTATCCCGCTCCATCGATCTGGTCTGGCGCAGGCAGAGCCCTCGACACCAGGAATACCAGATGCTCGTGGACTACTTGATGGCAGCCAGGGACCGCCATCATTGATGGTGCCGCCAACCACCCTTCATGAGATCAAAAGAGGCTCTCGCGTACGGGCGACGCGTACACGCTGAAAGCACCGGATTCCACCTGCCCGCCCTCGCCTGCCCTGGCGTTGCCGGCTCACTGCGCTTCCCGCGCATCCCACCTGCGGTTGCTCACGACGCTTTCCGAAAGCACCAGGAAAACGCGGCGTTAAATGGGTACGACTTTCTCCGCCTGCGGGCCTTTTTGACCCTGGGTAACCTCGAAAGAGACCTTCTGGCCTTCCTTCAATGTCTTGTAACCATCCGAAACAATTGCACGAAAATGTACGAATACGTCGGGACCATTCTCCTGCGCGATGAACCCGTATCCCTTGTCAGCGTTGAACCACTTGACGATGCCAGTTGCCGTGGACATTTTTAAAACTCCGATGCGAATCCGAATCAAGTGCGCGACATCATGCGTCGGCGGGTCGAATCACCCTGCCGTGGTACTGGACAGGACAGTCCCCGCCGACACCAACGGCGAGGTGCAGAACACCGACGCCGCAGATGGCTTGCGCTTCGAGATTACAGGGTTTTGCACCGACGTACCACCGGGTACCCCACACCATGCGGAGTCCTCGAAGTGGCGCTCGAGGGTCGGGAACGAAACCGGGGGACGGCGTCCGGCAACCGATGCTCGAAAACACCGGCTACCGGCTTCAGATCACGCCCGGCTGGCATCACAGGCGATGCGGTCCGGGCACCGCCCGTCCACACAAGGCGAGGGTCTTGTCGATCAACGCTTCATGAAAAACGCGTTGAATTTGTTGCCATCGAGATCGCGGAAATAACCGCAATGAAACGCGCCCTCGCCACGGGGACCGGGCGCGCCCTCATCGGTGCCACCCAGCGCCAGCGCCTTGGCGTGGATCGCGGCAACCTGCTCCGGAGAACTGGCGGTCAGCGCCACCATGGTACCGTTGCCGGGCGTCGCCGGTTTGCCGTCAAATGGCTTCATGATCATCAGCATGGGCGCCCCCTTGGCCCCCACCCAGCCCACGGATCTATCGGTCGTCAGGGCCCGCTTGCCACCCACTACCGCCAGCAGTTCATCATAGAATTTGCCGGCACGGTCCAGATCATTGGTACCCAGCGTGATGTAATTGATCATTTGTGCGCTTCCTGTTTTTGGTTGAGGTGTGGAGCGTAGGTGTGCCCTGATACGGCAA